>JAGDZK010000034.1:0-75720 GCA_049115935.1 Bermanella sp.
GACGACCGAAGCCTTTCACTTCAGTAACGGTAATGCCTTGAACGCCAATTTCAGACAGTGCTTCACGCACGTCGTCTAATTTAAATGGCTTGATAACGGCCGTAACCAATTTCATATCAAACTCCTTGAGTTATTAAAAAACAATCAGACCTCTGAATGCTTTTTATTATTTTGAAAAATTAAAATTCTTTAAAAACACTAAAAAATGTCACCATATTAGCTGTTTCAGCTTTTGCTACTTTTGCGTTTATCGCCCGCTGTTAGTAGAAAAGCCATCACAGCCTCTTTAGATAACATTTTCAAAGTTTTCTTTAGGGTACACTGTTTTACTTAAGCTGAATAAAAACCAATGGGTTTCATCAACTGCTCAAATTTAGCGCACATAACAAACATAATGTTTCATCTATGCACTCTTTTAGCAATCTTGAGACCAACTCTACCAAAGCCCCATATATAAAGGGCTTAAGGCTAGCTTGTTCATAAAACAATCAACTGTAGCGCCCCATTTTATGGCGCCAAGTCAAGTATGGGTCAAAATTAGTGCAAACATAGCATTCAGAAGAGAATATTTAGCACTAAATTACACCGTGACCGATAATTTATGTTGTGCATGGGTAATGTTTCAAGCAAAAATCGCGTTTATACCCAATTTTGTGGTAACCACCCGCTTTAGAAAGACTACCTAGAAGCTATCGAGTAGACCGGATAATACCTAGGCTTGTGGTACACTGCCTCCAAGAAGGAGAGCATTATGAAAGCCGAATTATTAGAAAAGATCACGTCACAAATTAGTGCGCTACTGCCAGAACAGGCCAGCCAAGACATTAAGCAAAACATTCAACAGGTTTTAGCTCGCCAACTTAATAAACTTGATGTAGTCAGCCGAGATGAGTTTGATGCTCAGCAGGCAGTACTACTGCGCACCCGAGAGAAACTTGAAGCACTAGAGAAGCAAGTGGCCAAACTCGAAGAGAGCGTCAAACCATAAGACAACCTGTTCCCCATAAGCCCTTATAGCGGGCTTGTGGAGCCAAACTATCTATATATCTATTATTTCCTTGTATTTCTTTTCATGAGAATTTCACGACAAAAACAAGCTTTATAAGTGGGTACAAGTAAGCATTTTTGCGTAGATCTACTCTTTTTCTAAAATGATACATTGTAACATATCATAAACTAAGCGTATGATGCGCAACCTCAAACATTAAATCAGCTAAGAAATAAACATGATGCCACCCAATAAATTACCCGTCACCGTACTTTCAGGTTTTTTAGGCGCAGGGAAAACAACTGTCCTTAGCCATATTTTAAACAATCGTCATGGTAAGAAAGTCGCTGTCATTGTGAATGACATGAGCGAAATCAATATCGATGCGGCCATCATCCAGAACGATGTGTCACTCAATCGCAGCGAAGAAAAACTCATTGAAATGAGTAATGGCTGTATCTGCTGCACCTTACGGGAGGACTTGTTACTAGAGGTGCGAAAACTGGCTGAAGATAATCGTTTCGATTATTTAGTAATAGAGTCAACCGGCATTTCAGAGCCATTACCGATTGCCGAAACATTTACCTTTGCAGATGAAAATGGCACGTCACTTTCTGATATCGCAACACTGGATACCATGGTGACAGTCGTAGATGCGGTCAATTTTCTTACAGACTATGACAATGCCCAGTTCCTACAGGAAACCGGCGAGTCACTTGGCGAAGAAGATGGAAGAAGTGTTGCGGACTTATTGGTAGACCAAGTGGAATTTGCTGATGTGATTCTGATTAGCAAAACCGACATTGCCTCACAGGCAGATGTAAATCGCCTGATTGCGATTCTTCAATCTCTTAATACCAATGCTCGCATTATTCCAATACAACAGGGCGAAGTGGATCTAGACAGCGTTTTAAACACAGGCTTATTTAATTTTGAAACGGCACAAAATGCCCCTGGCTGGTTAAAAGAAATGCGTGGCGAGCACGTACCTGAAACCGAAGAATATGGCATTTCAAGTTTTAGCTTTACTGCACGACGTCCTTTTCACCCAGAAAAGTTCCATCATTTCCTACATAACACCCAACGCTTCGGGCACCTCTTACGCTCGAAAGGTTATTTTTGGCTCGCTTCTCGTCCTGACTTTGCTGGTCAATGGAGTCAGGCAGGAGGAATAGCCCGCCATGGATTTGCCGGAATGTTTTGGAAAGCGGTCCCTAAAGAGGACTGGCCGGATGATATTGAATATCTAAAATCCATTGAAAAAACATGGACTGAGCCTTTCGGCGATATGAGACAAGAACTGGTATTCATCGGGCAAAACTTAAGCCAAAAAAATATTACCAGCGCTTTAGATGATTGCCTTTTAACAGATGCAGAAATTGCTAAAGGTGAAGATTTTTGGAAGGCATTACCAGATCCATTTCCTAACTGGGAAAGACCTCAATAAAAAACAATCTTACTGCTTTTTCAATAAACCTACTTAACAGGTTCAGTTTAACCATAACATTTTATAAAGGATAAATTTGTGGATATAAATAAAATTCAAATTGCCAAAAGCAAGCATATGACACTGGGAAAGCTCATTGTCAGTAGCCTTACAATTGGAGCCCTTTTAACGGGCTGTGGGAGTGGTAGCTCTACATCCAATGAAGCCAAACATAATGCCGATTATGAAACAGATAATGGAAGACTGGCTTTTTACGATCAGGATAGCCAAGCCATACAGGTACTGGATATTGAGTCTAATATGATTCTAGATAGCTTCACCCTATCAGGTGAAGCCCCTCGACTTTATGCAAGCCCGGGCAATCGTTATGGTGTCATCATTCAACGCAATGATAATATGGTTTCATTTTTAGATAGTGGCTTATACCAAGAAGATCACGGTGATCATTTACATGATTATGCAAAAGATCCTAGCATACTAAACTTTACCTTAAACAGTAGTCGCCCCACCCACTTTACGAGCCATGAAGATCACTCCGCTATTTTCTTTGATGGCCAAGAAGGCGTCGTATCATCGGTGGCATTACTCACTGATGCGTCCATTGAATCCGGCAATACCTTAAACGAATTAACCCTCAGCAATAACATGCATGGTGTTGCAAAATTAATTGATGATCAGTTTTTTGTTACTTACCGCGACCCACTGATCACTGAAACAACACTACCGGCTGCCATTGATCGTTACAGTTACATTGATAACACATTAACGTTTGCGCATCGCTACACAGAAGCCTGTGACCGATTACATGGCAGTGCTGCAACGGATGCATTTATTACTTTTGGGTGTGGTGATGGTGTGTTGGCCATCGATTTATCACAAAGTCATCGCCCTGCCACCAAACTAAGTAATCCTAGTTCATTACTTGAAGGTAGTCGTATTGGTTCATTGTATGCGCATCATAATAGCAATGAATTTGTTGGCGTTGCCGGCAATCAATTTTATGTCATTGATGTTAATAACGCAGTAAACCCATACCAAGAAATAACCCTACCTGATGACGTAGACAATGTACTAAAAGGCTTTAATCATGATGGTGACATTTTTTATATTCTTGGAAATGATGGGAAGTTGTATCTTTATGATGTGAGATCTAACTGGAATGCCTTGCAACCTGTTCAGGTCACTAACGCGCTAGAGGAGAGCAGTATCTCCCCGGCAGTGACACTATCAAGCGCAAATGGCTCACTGTATATATTAAATACTAATGGCCAAGAAGTAATAGAGGTGAATAGTGAAACAGGCTCAATAATACGCACCATCAACTTAGATTTTACCGCCACAAGCCTTGTCTGGCTTGGTGTAACAGGCCATGACGAGCACGATGATCACTAATATTTATTAAGTTCCATCCTAAACAATACAAGCCATTAATGGCTTGTATTGTTCTGCTTGATCCCCTGCACCCATCAACCAAACAAAATACCGTCATTCGCAGCAACGTTTGAAAAAGATAAACATAGCGTAATAGCTCTGAAATATGGAAAATAGTCGGCATAAGTAAGAGCACCTAGGCACTCGATTTTCCACAATTGTTATCCTCGCATAGCAATACTTAATAGCGCAGCCACTGGATCCACGTGTCTAATCAAACTTGAAGGTCACGAACATGAGCAACGTACAGCAAAT
Organism: Bermanella sp.; assembly: GCA_049115935.1. Lineage (GTDB taxonomy): Bacteria > Pseudomonadota > Gammaproteobacteria > Pseudomonadales > Oceanobacteraceae > Bermanella. Next base: position 4,122 of record JAGDZK010000034.1, read on the forward strand.
TATTGAACATGCAGAGCAACACTGTCGCGCTCATGGTGCTCGCTTAACCGAAAAGCGCAAACGCATTTTATCTGGCTTACTGAATACTCAAAAAGCCCTTTCTGCTTATGAATTAATAGATTACTGCAAATCTGAATTTGATGAGTCCATTCCTGCGACATCTATGTATCGCATTTTAGACTTTCTACAAGAAGAGCATTTGGTGCATAAACTGAACCTAGCAAACAAATACGTGGCATGTGCTCATATCACCTGCGATCACGATCATGAGGTGCCTCAGTTTTTAATTTGTGGCCAGTGCCAGCTCGTGAAAGAAATCAGTATCAGCAAATCAACTATCAACGATCTACAAAAAAATGTAGCAGACGCGCATTTTCACCTCATTAGTCCGCAAATAGAGCTAAACTGCATTTGTGATGCCTGCATGAGCAAAGTCGCGTAATACCAACTTATTTCATGCCTTTTACTAAGCGCTTTATCTTACTTCTACATATATAAATCATACTAAGTTCTGATAGAGACTAATCATCAAGTCATTACACTAACAAGCGTAAATTAATACGACCGCAAGGATGCCCATGTCGTTAGCTGTTGTGTATTCCCGAGCCAAAGTCGGCATCAATGCACCTTTAGTACATGTTGAAACCCACCTCTCAAATGGCCTACCTGCATTTTCGATTGTGGGATTGCCAGAAGCGGCGGTTAAAGAAAGCAAAGATCGTGTTCGCAGCGCCATCATTAACAGTGGTTTTGAGTTTCCTGCTAGCCGCATCACCGTCAATTTAGCACCCGCCGATCTACCTAAAGAAGGGGGCCGCTTTGATCTAGCCATTGCATTGGGCATATTAGCTGCCAGCGACCAAGTCCCCAAAGATAAACTTAATGATTATGAGTTCATTGGTGAGCTTGCTTTAACTGGGGCCGTAAGAGGTGTTGCTGGCGTCATCCCTGCTGCCCTTAATGCAACCGCTGCCATGCGCACTCTTATTCTACCCAGTGCCAATACACAAGAAGCCAGCCTAAGCCGTGGAGAACACCTCACCTGTGACCACCTGCTAGAAATTTGCGGCCACCTAATCAAACAGCAAAGCCTTAAAGGCTTAAATATCATTCCCATCACCCAAGAGCAATATCACGGGCCAGACCTTGCCCAAGTAAAAGGCCAGCATCATGCTAAGCGGGCTTTAGAGATTTGTGCAGCAGGTGGACATAACCTACTAATGAGTGGTCCACCCGGTACAGGTAAAAGCATGTTGGCCCATTGCCTGCCAGGTATTCTACCTGCGCTTAATGAGCAAGAAGCGTTAGAAGTGGCCTCTCTTTATAGTGTTTCTAACCAACCTGTGCGCCCTTATTTTACTACCCGCCCATTTCGCCAGCCTCATCACACATCATCTGGTGTGGCGCTGGTTGGCGGTGGCACCCACCCAAAACCAGGTGAGATTTCTTTGGCCCATCATGGGGTATTATTTTTAGATGAAATCCCTGAGTTTAGCCGACACGTATTAGATGTATTGCGTGAGCCATTAGAGACTGGGCACATCAGCATTAGTCGCGCAGCTCAACAGGTGGATTATCCGGCTAATTTTCAATTAATCAGCGCCATGAACCCTTGCCCTTGCGGCTATCTAAAACAACCCAATAAACGTTGTGCTGATTGCTCTGAAGCCAAAGCGCTTAAATATCAAAGCGCCGTTTCTGGGCCATTACTTGATCGTATTGATATCCAAATTGAAGTGCCCGCATTAACCAAAGGTTTGCTTTCTAGTAACGAAAAAGGCGAAAGCAGCCTGCAGGTTAAACATAGGGTAGAGCAAGCAAGGGCTATACAGATACAGCGCCAACACTGCACAAATGCGCAGCTCAACCAGCAACAACTAACTGAGTTGTGTCCTTTAACAAACGAGCTTAGCAACCTACTTGAAGACGCCTTAGATAAACTAGGATTAAGCGCAAGGGCCTATCATCGCATTATTAAAGTGGCGCGTACTATTGCCGATTTGGCAGGCGCTTTTGAGATTGAAAAAGCGCACATCCTCGAAGCACTTAGTTATCGCCAAATGGAGCGGCGCCTGCAAGGTTAACCCTCAGGCTCAATATTAATGACTAACGCAAACAACCTACGCTAGACCTGTCAGTAGTCTCTAATGAGAATGTCACATTCTGTACGCTAATATCAATACAGCAAACGATATTAAAAATGAAAATTAAAGCGCAGAAAAAGAATGCAAATAGGCCTGACAATGCAGAAAATAATTTATTTAATGAAAGCAGCTCTATATGAGTGCATGCCGCCAAATGTTATAAAAATAATAGAGCACTCTACCGCGTTTAAATTGGCTGTTAATTTAGCCCATGACGACTTAATTGCTTATAGCAAAAAAGACCCTTCATCCTTACAAAATATTGATGATATTGCCGACACAAGCTCATCGTTCTCTGCCGTTCTACATTACCGATTAGCCCATGCCATTTCACAGGATTCTATTTCTTTAGATAAAAAACTAGCCGATCGCTATGCAGCATTAGTTTCCCAAAGAGGAAAATTAAAGTCAGGAGCGGATATTCACTACCGAGCTAACATCGGCCCGAGATTTGTGCTTGATCATGGCTACAACACGGTCATTGGTGAAACATCAACTATTGGCAGTGATAGCTACATATTAGGCTCAGTCGTTTTGGGCGCCCGTGGTATAAGCGGCAATCCAACTGGTATACGCCATCCCTCCATTGGTAATTATGTCCAGGTTGGCGCCTTCTCATCGATATTAGGCAATATTCATATTGGGGATCATAGCTTTATTGGCCCTAACTGCACCGTCGTAGAATCAATCGCACCTTATAGTCGTGTAATTAATCAAGATTACACCGCACAAATTGTAGAAACACATTCCGTTGAAATGGCCTAACACACATGATTGCAACCATAAAAAAATACTACAGCGATCCTTATCTGTACAAAATAAAAACTAACGTGTCGCAAGTCTTTCAAAATAAAGCCATCGAGCTATCACAAACAATTGCCTACCCTGAAGGCGGTGGACAAGACTCAGATCAAGGCTCAATAACACATGTTAAAACTGGATATGTTTTTTCTTTTAAACTTGTTAAACGCATGTTTGGTCACTCAGTTAAAACGGACAATGATAACTGGGTAAATGTAGGCGGGATTATTTTCCATTATGTAGAAGATTCAGACATTGAAAAATTAGATGTAATTGAAGAAGGTGATGAGGTAATCATTGAAATTGATTATACCCTTCGCCATAAATTATCTACTTCACATAGTGCATCTCATTTACTTTATATAGGGGTAGGTGAAGTTCGACCCGATTTAATTAAAGATACTATTGGCTGTCATATTAAAGAAGGGCAAGCACGATTTGATTTTCGAACCGATACAAAATTTTCAGCCGATGAATTAACCGCCATAGAGTCAATCAGTAATGAGCTTGTTAAGCATAATTTAGATATCTCACTTTTTGCTAGCAAGGATCATCCGGATGCACGGTTTTGGCAGTGTGATAAACACATCATTCCTTGCGGTGGCACGCACTTAGAAAAAACAGGTAGCATTGGAAGCATGCAAATCAAACGGAAAAATATAGGCAAAGGAAAAGAGAGAATAATCTGCCAATTAAATAATCCTTTATACGACACTCATCAATACAAAGAGGGTATTTGATGCCTACATTCAAAGCTTTACCAAAATTCGTATATTTATATTTTTTGTGCCAATCGATTAATTTAACCGCTGCTGTTATCTCTGTGGCAGTTGCGGCCACAGTGGGTAGCATAGTTGCTCCAAATATAAATTATGCAACCATTCCTTATGGTGCTCAGTTTTTATTTTTGCTTTTATGCACCTATCCGGTGGCATTAATTATGAATAAAAAGGGCCGCCAATTTGGTTTTATTCTTGGCGCTATTTGCTTGGCCCTATCTGGGGTGTTTGGCTACATAGCCATCAATAATAACAATTTTATGTTATTGGTTATTGCCCATGCTTTTTTAGGTGGCTTTACAGCCTGTGCTAATTATTATCGCTTCGCTGTAACAGACAATCTATCGTCCGATCTTAAATCAAGAGCACTCTCTTTAGTTGTGGCTGGTGGTGTGCTTGCTGGAATCATTGGGCCTATCATTGCAACCTATTTGAACGACATAGACGGTCATGCTCTTTATTCGTTATGTTATGCCGTGTTTATTTTACTTGCCTTGTTAAATCTCGTATTAATTTTCATTATTGCCAAAAGAAATCACTTTAAACCAACAGCGACCAGCAACAGTACGACTAGCCTACCACTTGCATCTGGTAGTATTTCGAATGATCTACGCAATAAAACGGTTATTGGTGTGTTAGCGGCTGCTATTGGTTACGGCTTAATGAATCTACTCATGATTCAATCATCTTTGCATATGAACCATATAGGTATCAGTTTTAAAGATGCTGCCGATGCTATTCAAATACATGTGGTTGCTATGTTTTTACCCTCGCTTTTTTCTGGTTATTTACTCACTCGATTTGGGCATATTCCCATCATCATGACAGGCTTTGTCTTGTATCTTGCTTCATTTTTATTAAACGTTTCGGGTAATAGTTATCACGATCTATATATGGCACTCATTTTATTAGGCCTAGGCTGGAACTTTACCTATGTAGGTGGCAGTGCGCTATTAGCCGTTGCTCTTGAAAACAACCCATTCAGTAAAAAGTGGCAAGGTATTAGCGACACAGGGATTGCAGTTATGGCCACTATAGGTGCCTTTTCGCCATCTGTTTTGATGGGCATCATCGGCTGGGAAAGCACTAATTATCTATCTATTTCTTTATGCATTTTCATGCTCATTATTTTATCTGGTTATTTACTATCATCGCGCCGTGAGGTTTCTGAACAATGCAAAATTTAATGACTCCGTTGTTGCAACTTCCCAATAATATTTTTGCCAAAATGGAACTGAATAACCCAGGGGGTTCTCACAAAGTAAGAGCAGCTCGCTATATTATACAAAATGCTATTGCAGAGAAAAAAATCATTCCAGGGCGAACCACCGTTATAGAGAAAACTGGCGGTAATTTCGGCTTTGGTTTACTTGCCGCCTGCAAAGAATTTGGTGTTAATGTGGAGCTTGCCGTAGGGCTTGGCTTTAGTCTGAAAAAACGCCAATACTTAGAGTCAATGGGAGCAACATTAATTGGTAAAGATAAGTTGCAAGCAGGCTGGAGCCCAAAGGAAATTGTGCAATATCATTTAGAAAATGCGAGCGCCCTAGGTAAAGAGTATTATTTTACCGATCAATTTAATCACAGCGGTAGCCTTTATGGGCATTTACATTCAACCGGTCCTGAAATAGCACAACAAATAAAACAATTTTCAAGCGATACAAATATTACATTTATCAGTTGTGCCGGTACGGGTGCTAGTCTGATGGGTATTCGCCAAGCTTTAATTCATCAAGGCTTTAACGTGCATACTTGCCTAGTTGAACCAGAGGGTAATGATGCACAGCAAAATATTTTCAACGAGCATCGCTTTGAAGGTATGAATGTAGGGGTTTCACCACCTTTTTTGGATTGGAATGTCATTGATTCCCGTTACAAAGTGACTCAAGCTGAGATGTTGAACACTCAACAATCCTTCGCCGCTGAACACGGTTACTTGATTGGCAATACATCTGCAGCCTGCCTCGCTGGCGCAAACCATCTTGCCCAAACAACCTCCCATAATATCCTGACCATGATGTACGACAGTGGCCTGTGGTATGACGACCTATTGAGTTACGTTGATGCCAAAACCTGCGCAGCTTAACCTTAAAGCGATAGCGGCGAGCCTGCCGCTCTTAACCCCATAATCGAGCAAACCAAAAGTTCTAACCAATCTGATAATAACGCCATGTCAATGCTAATCATTTCATCTATTTTTTGGTAACCTACTCGACCGTTTTATATCAGTACTTATCTATTGTGAATCACTTAAACCCCCGTCAAAAAGAGTCTGTTTTACACATTGATGGCCCGCTATTGGTTTTAGCAGGGGCGGGGTCTGGTAAAACCAGTGTAATCACCACCAAAATAGCGTATCTCATCGAACAATGTGGCGTGCCTGCCCGTAACATCACCGCGCTTACTTTTACCAATAAAGCCGCAAAAGAAATGAAAGAGCGTGTGGCCAAGCTGGTTCAGGGTAAAGCCGCCAGCGGGCTTACCGTTTCAACCTTCCACAACTTGGGTTTGAACATTATTCGTAAAGAGCATAAACATTTGGGCATTCGCCCTGGTTTTTCTATTTTTGATGATGGCGATACAAAATCGTTACTGAAAGACATCATGCATCGTGAGCATGACGCCGATGGCGATATGGTGGACATGATCAAACAAGCCATAGGTACACTTAAAAATGACCTGCTCACCCCAGAGCAAGCCATTCAAATGGCGCAAACACCACAAGAAATGCTAGTGGCACAAACTTACGCAAGCTATGACCGCAGCCTAAAAGCCTATAACGCTGTGGACTTTGATGATCTTATTCGCGTGCCTACCTTACTGTTTATGAACAACCAAGCGGTACGTGAAAAATGGCAAAAGAATACTCGCTACCTGTTGGTGGATGAGTATCAAGACACTAATACCAGCCAGTATGAACTGGTGAAAATTCTGGTGGGCCATCACTGTAAATTTACCGTGGTAGGTGATGACGACCAATCCATCTATGCATGGCGTGGGGCAAAGCCTGAAAACCTGAGCCTATTAAAAACTGATTTTCCAAATTTAAAAATTGTGATGCTTGAGCAAAATTACCGCTCAACGGGTTTAATATTAAACGCAGCCAACCAAGTAATTGAAAACAACCCCCACGAATTTGTGAAAAAACTTTGGTCAGATAAAGGCTACGGCGACCCGATTCGAATTGTAAAGTGTAAAAGCGAAGATAACGAAGCCGAACGTATCGCCACCGAAATTATCGAGCACAGATTACGTCACCAAAGTAAATACCGTGACTATGCCATTTTATTTCGTGGCAATCATCAGTCTCGTTTAATGGAAATGAAACTGCAGCAATACCAAGTGCCTTACAAACTCAGCGGCAGCCAATCGTTTTTTGCAAAAAGTGAAGTCAAAGACATCATGAGTTATTTAAAACTCATCGTGAATCCAACGGACGATGCCGCCTTTTTGCGTGTTATTAATATTCCTCGCCGCCAAATCGGTCCTTCCACATTAGAAAAACTCACTGAATATGCAGGTAGACGCCAACTAAGTTTAATGAGCGCATCTACCGAGCTTGGTCTTGAGCAAATTTTGCCTCCACTGGCGTTAGATAAATTACAACGCTTTGGTAATTGGATTCAAAACACCACCAAACGCTGCTTCACCGATGACCCAGTGCAATCCATTAAAGAAATGGTACACGATCTTGATTACGAGGCATGGTTACATCAAACCAGTAACACGCCCAATATGGCCGAAGCACGAATGAAAAACGTGTGGTTCTTAATTGATAATATTGAGCGCATGCTGACAAAAGCCGAAGAAAACGGCGATGAAATGAGCATTGAAGATGCCGTGGCAAAATTAATTCTACGGGACATGCTTGAACAGCAAGAGCAAGAAGACGAACTAGATCAAGTGCAATTGATGACGCTGCATGCATCTAAAGGTTTAGAGTTTCCATACGTTTGGATCATGGGCTTAGAAGAAGAAATTCTCCCTCACCGTAACAGTATAGAAGCAGATACGGTAGAAGAAGAGCGTCGTCTCATGTATGTGGGTATCACCCGAGCCAAGCAAAATTTAACCCTTACGCTTACAGGCAAGCGTAAAAGTTATGGCGAAAGTTTTGAGCCGACTCCCAGCCGCTTTTTAGAAGAACTGCCCAAAGACGACATTCAACGAGAAGGCTTTGGTGAAGACAACCCAGAGCAAAAACAAGCCCGCGGCGTGTCTGCACTGGCTGGACTTAAAAACTTAATGAACAATTAATTCATAGTTCTGACATAAAAAATCAATACACTCGTAAGGTGTGTTGATTTTTTAAACGAATAAACACTACTTCAATCTAATACCAATACTTTATTCGCAGTTTTATTGCCCTATCTCATACTTCCCACAAACCCTATAGCCAATTTCCTACAAGCCAACAATTTTTTTTAGCCTTACTTAATCTACACTTGCGCCGCATTTTATTCCCACCAAAAATAAAAGGACGTATTGTGATCATTAACAAACATGCTTTACAAATTAGCTTATTAGCAAGCGCCATTGCGCTGACCGGTTGTGGTAGCTCATCTTCTGGGTCTGATAATAAAGATGTCGAAGGCCCAGCTGCTGGCCGTGACGGTACGCCTTTTAGCGGATTGACTATTTCAGCAAAAGGCGGCTCATCTACCTTAGGGGAAGGTGGTGCAGGTGGTAACATCGAAATTTACAAAACTAATAGCGCCACAGACCTGAATGTAGTTAAACAAGGCAACATTGATACTAGCTATGTTGTTCCTACTCAGACTCCAGAGTTTGGCACAAACCCTGTCACTATCGCTGCCACTCAAACCATACTGCTTGTAGAAGATAGTGAACTACCAGCGGCTGGCACACTTTATATGCTACCAAGCAAGTTCCGATTGTTTAAGTCAACCGGTGAAAAGTTGGTTGGTGATGATAGCCATGAAGTAACAGGGTTAACAATAAATGAAGGCAGCACTCTGATCCTTCCAGCAAACTCTGGTTCAACCAGAACCTACCTATATTTTAATAACGATGTTCAAAATAACGGTGTTATCACCACTGAAAACGACTCTATTTCAACTCGTGTTGACTTAAACCTTACAGGGGCTGCTTATTATGGCGCGGGTGATATTATCCTTAAAGGTGATACCAGTAACTACTACCGCCAAAGTGGTGGCGACCTTACTTTAAATGCCTATACCATTATCAACTCAGGTTTAATGAATACCTCTGGTGCAAACAAAAGTAGCGAAAATAACACAGGTAATGGCGGCGGCAATGCCGGTAGCATTAGCTTAAATGGAATAGTGTTTATTGAAACAACCGGTGAATTACGTGCTAACGGTGGTCATTCAGATACAGATACTGGCACCAACGGTGCGGATATCAACTTATCTGCAGCAGCAATTGTAAACACAGGTTTGATTAACTCAAACTCAGGCAGCGGTAACAGCCAAAATCATGACTCTAACAGCTCTGAGATTAATTTATTTGCCGCTCGTTCAATTTTAAATACTGGCAGCATCAGCAGCAAAGGCGCTGACGCGAGTGATAGCGGCAATGCAGGTAAAGGTGGCGACATTCAACTTTACTTACATGAAAACGAAGAAATTGCTTACAACCAAAGCATTATTAATACCGGTGATTTAATCGTAGACGGTGGTTCAATCACAGGTGAATCAAATGGCAGCGCGGGTAATGGCGGAAGCATCAGCATCAAGACTGCACTTCCAAACGAAAAAGCAAACGGGCCAATGGTTTTCGAGATCAGTGGTAACCTTAGCGCAAATGGCGGTTCTTCTATTGAAGATGATTCCAACGCTGGTATTGGTGGCCAAATTGAAATTGCCAACTACGATAATCCATCTTCTTCTGCTGAAACTTTCATTCTTGGCTACAACGAAATCAATGTAAGTGGCGGTAACGGCGTTTACGCTGGTAAAGCCGGTAGTATTGATATTGAATTTGAAGACTTCCGTGACAAACGTGGTGGCGGCACTTATATGCCAACTGTTAGCGCTTCAATTTACAACAACGTTGACCTTATCGCTAACGGCGGAAGTACAAATGCTAAAGCACTTGAAGCCGGTTTAGACCCTATTTATGGCAGTGGTGCTAAAGGTGGTATCGTAAGCATTAATGCTAATAACTACTCTGCATATCTTCAGTCTGGCGCCATTAACGTGACCAACGAAGGTTTGATTAATGTTAACGGCGGCGATTCGTATAACAACAGCTCACGAGACGCAGAAGACAGTGCCCATGGTGGTGATGTGCTTTTATCTGCTGCACATAAAGTTACCGTAACCCAGCCAATCAACATGAATGGTGGCAGCGATTTACATATAGCGACTACTGGTGAAAGTGATGAACATGCAGGCTCTAACGCTGGTGCTCTAACTTTGTTTAGTCAATATGAACAAACCGTGGTTAACACTGATATTTCTGCTAATGGTGGTCAAGGTGATTTAATTGGCGGCCACGCTGGGATGGTAATGGCGAACTCTAAGTTAGCCATTGAATTAAGCGGTACCATCAGCCTTAATGGTGGTAATACCATCGCCAATGATGCAGATAGCTTTGAAACAGAAGGTGGTAACGCCGGTTACGTTACTGCAGTAGCGGAAAGCATGGACTCTCAAGTGACGAGTGTTATTACTGCAAACGCGGGTACTGGCGATAACATGGGTGAAGAAAAAATCATTTATGTTGATGCCGATTGCTTAAGCAATAACTGTCAGCTCGATATGTGAACACTTTAATTTTTATTAATTAATGTGTTACTAAATAAAGGGAAGGCTTGCCTTCCCTTTATTTATATTTAAGCCTTAAAAATATGGAAACAATCATGCGAAGCTTGATATTACTTATAAGTTTATCTTTCTCGTTGACGGGCCAAGCTCAAAATAATGAACACTGGTTTCAATATAACGATGCAAACCAAAGCTACTATATTAATGCTAACAATGTTCATCCTGCTGCATTTTTTAAATACTTAAGTTTAAAAAGTGGCATCGAAATTAAATTTGATAAGCAAATGATTAACCCCATTAATTATTATGCTAACAATGCTAAACAATCTCATATCATTCGTTTTTTAGAAAAAGAATTTTCAACACTGTTAACTTACAAAAAAAGCGTTGAAAAGAAACAAGATGTATTAACCAGCATTACTATTTTACCAAAAGGGCATTTTCAATCAAACCAGATGGTTTTAGCCGTTGACCCGCTTGAAGAAGCCACTCACATAAAAGATGGCAGCATGCCAAGCAGCGCTCAACCTGTGTACTTAACTCGCATGCAACATCTAGAACAAAGGGTAAGAGAAAACCTAGAGCAACAAGCAGAACGCATTGTCATTAAACGTGAGAAGCGTTTAAAACGATTAAGTGAAAACAAGCGTGAAAAAGAACAAAAGAGACAGGAATTACTGGCTGAGCTAGCGGAACTAAGGAATACTGACCCTAAACTTTACGCCGCACAAAAGTCTATATATTTTCCAGAATATTCGAATCAAGAGCTGACGAACAACCCTTGATTCATCATAAGTATTAAGGCTTAGCTTTTAAAATATCCGCCACATAAGCTGAGCCATGTACTGAAAAATCACTCAATAACCCGCTGATTGTTGCAGTAAGCTTGTTATAACCATCATCTCCTGCATTTTCATGCACCGTTTTCTCCAATGTATCCAACACACCTAGCTCTGAATATTCAACATTGGCATCTTGAACATACTCATACGGGAAACTTGCAATCAAAACCTCACCGACCTCATCCGCTTTATCAAGTGAGGCTTGAGCGAATTTATTAATCACATCCGTCTCAGCATAAACTGACACTGGCTGTTTGACAGTAAGAGCCTTAATGGCCGGATGCTGAAAGTTATGCTCTTCATAAGCTCTTGTCATGATCACACTTTGAAAATCTTCAAGTACCGTATGACGATTACTGACTAGCTGCACCGCTTCTTTTTGCGATTCAGGGAACCCCAACATGCTTAATAGCCCCACCCAAATGGTGCTCAAAGTACTGTTACCCGGTACAGGTGTCACATGGTAAGGGTTGGAGAAATCACCGATATAATGCAAACCCCAACCCATAAAGCGATAACCCCAATAATCATGACCATTAGCAAACGCTAACTCAGCTAATCGCTTATATTGATGAATACGCATCTGTGGATAAGTCTCTTTTAAGAATCCGCCTAGGGCATACAAAATAGATGACTCATGATAGAACCCCATGTGAAAAGGGGCTTGAGTCCCGTACTCCAAATTAGGGTTACCAAAGGGTTGTTTGCCAAACCCGTATATCTGCCCGTGAGGTGAACCACTATCGGTGAACAAACCAATATCGTGACCATGATCCGGCTCGTCGTTAGCGCTCACTACCACATCTATCGCGGATACAAGCTCCCCAGAAGTGAGTGCTTGCAAGGGTAAGTGATTTAAGTGCCCATGGTCTTTGAAAACGCTAATGTCCGCTGGCGCCATTACAGAGCCCTTTAACGCACTACCAGGCATCCCCTGCAAATACAGGGCAAATTTTGCATTTGGATTGACCCTGATAGCGTTAACAAACCGAACAACTATATCTTGAGGGTTACCTGTCGCCTTAAACGCCAGCGCTTCAGGGCGAGGGTTGTAATGCCATAGGTTTTGCGCCATCCATGCCTCATCACGCTCAAGTAACTCAGCCACGGCTGCTTCATTAGCCATTAGAAACTCAGATAACGCTTCTACTTTGACCGGACTTTGAGTAGCCACCTGAGGCATAGATTGAATGAGCTCATGACTCACCAAGGTATGATTACTCCAAGCCCACAAATTGGCTGAGCAACACAAGGCTAGTGGGGCGAAACATCGGAATATAGCGTTCATTAAATACAACCTCTTTTTATTGTGCCTACCATACAAACAGGTACACACGTATGACAAGGTCTTAATCGGAAAGGCTTGAGGGAAATTAGGACAAACAGACATAAAAAAACCCGCCGAAGCGGGTCTTTTATACACAAGAGCGGTTTAATTACTCATGTGCTTAATAGCATTACCAATTTCTTTATCAGAACAGTCGCCACAAGTACCTTTAGGTGGCATCAAATTTAAACCGTTGATCGCATTTGCCAAGGTTTTATTAAAACCTTTGGCTAAACGGTCTTTCCAAGCACCTTTATCACCTAGTTTAGGTGCGCCCATTGCGCCCGTACCATGGCAAGCTGCACAATAAGTGTTGTATACATCTGCACCAGAGCGAGGGCCACTAGAAGCCGCTGCCGCTTTACCTGCTGCTGCACATTCAGTGCCTTCAACACACACCGCACCCACTGGTGCAATACGTTGTTCGATTGAATCAGTCGCCTTTGCATTTGCAACAGAAACCATAGCACTCAGTGCTAATACCATCATGGAAGTCATTAACTTAGTCACGGTCATCCTCTCTCTAGGCGCCAATTATTAAAATTTGCTGGATTATACTCACAAATGAGGCCGGATAAAAAACCAAAGTGCATGATTTTGTAAAAAATCAACGACTTGCATAGACTCAGATCATGTGAATTCGTATGATAGCGCCCCTTGTTACCCTCTAACTCTAGCCTTAATTGCTATTTTTGCATAAATTTTAGAGTCGAGTGATCGCAAACCGCCCTTAGCTCAGCTGGATAGAGCGGCGCCCTCCGGAGGCGCAGGCCGGAGGTTCGAATCCTCTAGGGCGGGCCATTTTCCCTTTTTTGATCTCTACCCTATACGTCCAAAAAGCAGTGATTTTGGCTTTGTGCCCAAATTGGGCCCAAAGGTTTTTAAACGCCTACCCCACAAGAACGAGAATGCCCCCTACAAAACCCAAAACAGCAATTAATTGTAGTGGTCAACTAAATCTGGTCACAAGTTAAGAGGCAAGTTTACTGAATAGCCTTGGTCAAGCACTAACTGCGCGGCTGCTACTTTAAATTCTGGGTTAAAGCGTGGTCTGGTTTGTTTGGCCATAATGTCACCGTATATGCGAGGGCATTTTAGCACCTCTTACTTACGTGACCGAAATCACTGTACAACTACACGCCTAATTAGATGAAATTATTACCTAATTTTCCCTTCATCCTTTTACTTAGCCAGCCTCCTTTTTGCTCTTGGTTAATTTTTTGTAACTCAACCGAGGCTCGTTCAAGGCTAATACGCTGTTCTGCTATATCCTGGTAGATTTGTTCTGCTCGCCTTCTGCGTTTAACCGACATCCCCGCATCTAAAAAGGATTCAAGTCCATCAATTAATTTATCCAACCATCTGCTTTTTCTTTGAACTCTAAAATTCTCGTTAATTTTTATTATTTGCTGTTTCGCATGACTTTCTATTGCATTTAATTCAGCCTGAAATATTTCAGTTTGAGCCACCTTTTTTTCGCGAACGGATTGGCAAGTCGATACCACTAATTCATGATCAAGCAATCCAAAATCACTGAGACCTGATAATGCTTTAGCGGCATTTTGTGCAAGAATCGTATTGCTTCCATTAAGTTTCTGACAAAGTTCATGTGTTTTCTGCCAGCCTTGCCAGCGGTAAACAAAATCTAGACCCGTACCTTTAATATTTTGCAACCCTATCATTTTATTACATAGCCCAATTGGCGTGTTATTCATCATTAATTGAATTAAAGCATTGCCAGAAATATGCTCATCATCAACAATTACAAACCGTTGATTAAACCAACTACATAATTGTTCCCGTAGAGCATCCACATCCAATTCTGGGCTCGTAATCATCTTTCTCCAAGAGAGAAAAGCCTCTAGCTCTGTCTCTGCTCGGTCACGAAAATTAAGCAAGCTCAATTGCACATCTTCATTTAATTTAGCCAGAAGATGCTTAAATTGATCTCTTGACTTCCATTTCTGAGATATTTCGATCGCATCTTTATAGGTTAAACCTTCAAGCATAGACTGGATGCGGGTTTGTATTAATGATTCATCCATTACTATGCGTAAGTACTGACAAATAGAGAGAAATTTTTGTAGTAACTTATCTTGTTCCATTTTATTACTTGGATAAAACGGTAAGCGATCCATACGAATCTGCCATTGAGCCTCAATATACTTCACCAAACCACTGACATTTGAGCCAATTAAAAAATGCATGTCTGCACTTAAATCATTTGCCAGCATTTTAGCAAACACTTGAGACCGAGAAATACGATCAGCCCTATTGTTCACAACTGTTGTTAGCCATGTTTGAGGGGCTTTACTGGGTGTAACTGAATTCAATTCTAATCTTTGCCAATTATTAAGTGCCGCTAAACTTTCATTCGCAGACATACCGTTAATAAAAATAAATCTTCTATTTTGTAATTTGCACTCAGGGTATACTTTTAACACACCCAAATCAGGAATCACTTTATCAGCCATTGACTTTAACGCTATATCTTCAGGTATCCCTAATATTTCAGCCATTTTTGTAACCAACGCAATATTGGTTGGATGCTCTTCATATGGAAAACGAGAAAGAATATCAGGTGCTAAAAAGTATCCATCCTGCCAGTTTACGTGATAGCAATGACTTTTATTTTCACGAGCAGCAATTTCTAATAATGGGCTCATTGTGTCTTCGCTTGTAATTAATGTTGCATTTTTTGGTACAAATCTCATCATAACTTTGGGAATATCAATACCAGAAGGTCCTTGAATATCCTCATGATCTGGATAACAGTTTGTTATCGTTGATAGGTCGTCACGCATCCATTGCTGCTGTAAGATATTAATGTATCTAGGCGTTAAGCCCATACACTCCCATAAAAGCATATTTACCTTTAGTTTAGCCGCCAAGCGAGTGAGGTGAAGCTGCTCCCAAATACTGGCTTTATCATATGGACGAAATAAAAAGAGCTCCTTTAATGGCCTATTTAACGGAGCGTAAAGAAATTGTGCTTCGCAGCCCGTGGACTTAGAGATCAAAGAAATACCATAGGAATTGAATAAGGCAGCCTTTAGTCTTTCTGTTCCTGATTTACCGCGAGTCCCCCAACCTCCCATAACAAAAGGTATCGATTTCCTTGCTTTTCTAAATTCTTGGTTAATCCAAAAATGATGACCGAAAAATATTGTGGCTGCTGCGATTAAAAATATCGTCAATTGTTCTAATGTATTTTGATAAACAGAATAAAAATAGTTTTGTAATTCACGATAGAGTTCAGACAATGAAAAAAATGGGAAAATTGCAGGAAAAAAACGAGAAACTCGAGAGTCAACTGGCAACGGATTATTCGCTTCTTCGTATGCTGTTAATTTAAACGTAAAACCAAGTTCCTTAAATGATTGAAGGTATTTGGTTGCAGGTTCATCATCTTGCTCAATCCAATTTCTTAAATCAGAAAATCGCTTGAAATGAAAGCTAATATAAAGCTTAACCCATATACGTTTAAATATATTCTTAGGTGGATGGATTTCTGTTACACCCTCACTAGTGTATAGTTTCACAGGTTTAGTTGGCCAACCTTGATCTAAACTCGATAAAACTTGATCGACTAACGGAAGATAAGGACGCCAGCCTTGCTCTTTTTGATTGAGCACCGGCTCACCAGGAACTTGGGTTTCGTTCGATTCAGCTAATTTTTGTGGCGGTACTTGTAAATGACCATGAAAAAGGCGGCCAACGGTGTGGTTGTGATTTTGTCGCTTATTTGATGATGGCGTTCGCCATTCATGAAAAAAACGCCACAATCGAAATCCTTGGTTATAGCCACCACGAGCAATTAATTTTTTATTTTTCTTACTTATATCAAGTCCTATTCCATATTGATTCATTGTAGACAAATGTCGTCCTAATTCATTTTCTGATAAATCTGGACAATCTACTTTTTTTACTTTCTCAAATGGCAATGTACTTAATGATTGTAGATTTTCAATATTATGCATACGATTCTGATAATGCCACAATTGTTCACGTGCAATTGCAGCCCAGCGACGTACTTTAGTTTCATTGTGTGTTGTATGAATCACGGTTAAATAACGATGACTTTTTTCATAAAAAACACACTGTTGCTCGCTAAAATACTCTGTTAAAACTTTGAAAATTGCTACACATTCCTCCATCAATAGACGTAACATCATTCCATCTTTTTGATTTTCAAGGGCATATAAGTACATATCTAGATAATTTGTTAAGCTAATGTTTATGCTGGTTGATAATTCATTATCTTTTTTTTCATTCTTAACTATTTTTTTACTTTGATCTGCCAAGCATTGAATCAAAGGCGTCAATACCAACCATGCTTTAGCTCGAACTTGTGGCGCAGAATCATATTTGCTGAGTCTTTCAAATAAACTCAATGCTAAATAATTTGGCATATTTATTAACTGTAGGCATAACTTCTGACGCACATAAATACTTGGGTCTGCTAGCACTAGATAAGTTAACGCGCCTAACTCTTCACTATTAAATTTTTGTTGATACTCCAAAATAATTGATATTGCCCTTGCTCTAAAGAATAAGTCGCCCTCTGCAGTTGAAGGTTTATTCAAGCGATGGCTCAACAATCGAATAGCGCTTTCTTGACCAAAACTCACTAACAATGCTAGCGCTTCTGTTTGCACCCATATTGGCTGATACGGATCGGAAGCAATACGATAGGCATATTGTATTAGCGCAGGATCAAGCTGTTCAATAAACCCTGAATCCAAATAACCATATGCAACCCGCAAGCAACTTGTGGCTTCATAAGCTACGCGTTCATCCGCCTCATACTTCATTAGGGGTGTGAGATTATCTTCTAAGTTAAGTGCAGATAATATATTTTGAGTGTCACTTTTAGATTGAGCAACACCAATTCCTTTTATTAATCGACCTAATTTCTGTAATAAAAAGCAAAGACTATTCTCTAACTCTGCGATTTTATTTTGATATCGATCTTTTATAGCATCATTACCAAACCAACGTTTTTTAGCTTTATAATCTTTATGAATATGACGCTTACTGTATTTCATAAATTCCAAAAACGTCATTTGATGCTGCCAAAACTCTTCCTCTGTAGAAGCTCTCTGTGTTTGACTGAAGAAAAGACCATAACGATCATGTAGGCTCTCAATCTCTTGGTATTTTTTTTCTATTTCCGAGCTAATATATCGACACAAATAATGTGGAGCTGTTACTTCATCAATGGTCGTTTTAGGTGTTTTTATAGAATGATACCAATTAATGAAACCATCAATGGTTAGCGCTAAATCTTTCTGATTAATACGCAGCCAAAAATCATGCGTATCATGTGTCAATAGTGCATAAATTGCTTTAAATAATGTCTGTTTATTCTTCATTTTTCACCCCAGGTTGAAACGCGGCATGAACATCACTTCTGTGTAAATCGTAAAAGGCCGTTTCGCTTGGTCGGTAATCATTTAATCCACGTCCTCGTGACATATTCCAACTGGCTTCAAGTAACACAGCATATTCACCTTGATCTAGGTCATTTGTTACACTCAGTTTCCATTGCAGCATCTCTCCTGTCGTAAAACCTTGCCAATAATTAATCTGTAATCCTAAAATAGGTTTATTAATTATATTTTTTCGATCTTCATCCTTTAAATAACTTCTGTGATGATAATCCAAACCAACCTCTACCGGTCTAAAGTACTGGCGTATGCCAAACCCCACTTGCGCGTATTCAGCCTTTGAAGATGTATCTAATTCATTACTTACCAAGCGTAAATGCCCTCGCCAAAAACTATCAAACCATGGCCGCCCAGTAATTGTTTCTTCTATTCTTACACCCCATTTATGTTGGTTTTGGTAGCTACTATAAACATCATTATCGGTAAAAAAATCAGGAGAATTTTCGGAAAAGTAACGTGTGAATACATCCACCTGATGCCCATGTCGTAATGAATTATTAATACCATGACTGTATTTAAGGCTACCTAAAGCACTCCACTTAAACGGTACGCTTTCTGTCGTTTGCAGGTATAAAGAATGCGTTATTTGCCAGCTCCAACTTGATTGCGCCCATGCCCCTTGTAACCACTGCTGCGTGCCAACAAGACCTATATTATTTTGTGTGTGCTTGCGGGAAAATAAATCACTTCGCCAATAGCAACTTAAGCAATTCAGTTTTTTTCGGTGGCGCCAACCGACTTCTATAAATTTCTCTTGCACAGAGTTTTCTGCATCACTATCGAAATCTCTTCGTGACTGGTATTGCACGTAAACGCCATCAGTGTCATTTCCTATACTTTCTAAGTGATTACCGGATAAAACAAACTTATCTATAGCACGAGTAGGGGGTTGCAAGGCTAACGTCGCATTATGAGGAAAGCCTGTGTTATGAGTTTCAAAAGAGTATGTCTCAAGTCTCTCTTTATCTGTATTTTCTTGAAGGCTTAATACACGAAGCATTAATTGTCGCTCACCATCCATTGGTTTCAACAATAAAGAGCCTGATTCTGATTGATACTGATACTCATGAGTGACCTTACCACCTACATACTTATCTATACGCAACCAACTAGGGCGGTCTAGATATAACTCTAAAGGTTGTGCAGTGGTCGCGACCTCATAACGCTTGTAATCTGGATTGATGATAGCTTGCCATTTACCGTTAAAATTTGCTTGAGCTTGTACGTAAACCCAATGCTCTTTACTTGGATTTAACAATGCAAACGTCACCCTTTGTTGACCAGCAGGAATATTGATTACAAACGTTTTCTGTGTTGGTGATAAATTAATGGTTTTGAGTAATTTATTATTTAGGTTGATTCTAATTTCTGAAAAAGGCGCTTGCTGATATGGGTAACGAACTTGATTAAGTATTAAACGAACCGGTGTTTCACGATTAAAACGAGTAATAAATCCTAATTGATTGTAACCATATAATCGTTCTCCCACTGGTTTTTTACCTAACCAAAGCTGCTTTTCTCGTTCGGCTATAAATTCACTTTCATTTCTGCCTTTTGTTCGACGGGTTCCTGCACTAGCGATAATCATATCAACAGGTTGGAAGGAATAATTACTATTTATTTTATTATTCAACAATCTAATATTAGCATAGCGCTGATATGGATGAGCGATAGAGTTCGCTTGTGTAACCCAATTTAAGCTTTGTTCAGGTGTCAATTTAGGTAATTTCCATAATCCATTTAATAAATGTTGTTCTATTTCATTTACATCTTTTAACGGATTATCCGATTTTGTATGTGATATCGAGGTTATTTTTTTAAGGCCATGCTTAACTTCCCAATCTGAAGCCAAGCGGGATTGAGACCAAGCAACATTATTTCGTTGATAGCTTTCGGAAAGAAAGCCGCCATTACTTTCACGGCATTCATTTAAGTATGTAATATTGATATCGTTTAATAGCGAATCAGCAACCAATAACGATTCTCTAAAGGTAGAAACAAATCCTTCTTCATCATTATTGCTTTTAAAATCACTCATCACTGATGATGCAGATTTTTGTATTGATTTAACGACATTACTAAAAAGGGGCCGACTTAATACTTGAGCGCTAACGAGTGAAGAATATATTAGTGGTCGAATCTTTAGTTTATGCAAGCCAGATCCCAATTTTAGTTTTATTATATGTCGGTTACCCACTAAATTTTCATCGTCTGATAATAGCTCTATGTCTGTATTAGAGTGGCTATTAATAAGTGGAAACCAATTCTTGTTACCGTTATTTTCGATTTCTATCCAATCATCTATTGTTAAGTTTTCATCATTATTTTTATGTTTTAAACGAACAGAAATATACATTTCAATAGGTCCTATCACTGAATAATCAGCAGAGGTTATTGGATTCGACAATGCCATTTGAAAGTAGAGATTTCGCTGAGGCTGATACAACTGTGCGAAGCCTGCGTTGTGATCAGTTGATAATGTAATAGGTATATGTAGCTCATCACCTATTTTTTCATTTTTATGAATATAAGTATTTGGGCTTGTGGCTATCCAAGACATCCATTCAGCAGGGTTATATTTACTTGGTATGCTTTTTAAAAAATCTTTCCAAGGGCTACCTTCAATTAGCTCATCACTTTTATTTTTTGCTTGCTTCCAATCTTGAAACCACAAAGCGTGCCATACATTGAGTAATGGGGATTGCTCGTTATCATGTTGCCGCCACGATTCTTGTAGTAAGGCCTGTTGATAAGCTAAATTACCATTAACGGTATTATCAAGTTTGAATAACCGCAAAGCCATTTTTGATTGCCCTTGACTTAATAACCACTTCGCAAATACTGATAAGTGTTGTTCTGGATTTTTCAAAAATTTCCAACTATGGTATGCACTTAAATTACTGCTATCTTCATTAGACATATAATAATCAAGCAGCCAATTCATAGCTTCATCTTGCCTGTTCTTATCACTGTCCTTAACTGCTATCGCCTTTAATGTTTGGCTCAATAAAGCAAAGTCTCCTTTCTCATTTAAGCGTTCAATAAGAGCGGCTAACGATTCGTAGCGAATTGGATTTTTTTCATATTCATCATGAATGAGTCTTTGCGACCAAATTTTTTGATAACTTAACAACCAACTGCGCAATGGCTGCCAATCTTGCCACACAAGATCAGCTAAGTGCTGGGCATCGCTCCACTGCTTCGATGATGTTTGATTTAATGATTGCTCTAACGGACGTTTAGTCTGTTTTAGCAACGCTAACATCTGCTTAACACCCAGCTGCTCTAACGCTCTTAACCATGTTTCTTCATCCAAAGAAAATGATAACGCTCCCCGATAAGATGGACTCAGCCACACAGCTTGATTTGAACTATTTCGCACCGTAATTGGAAAGTCGTCTTGTGTTAGGCTAATACTGCCTGAAGCGACTGCAAGTGCTCTTATATTTTTAGTTTCTTTCTCTAACGCTAATGCAGAAAAATCATTATTCGATGCGCTATCGAGTGTGCTTTTGTCCATTAAATCAGGGTGCCAATACCATGTTTCCTTTTTACCATGTCGATTTTTTAATGTGATTTCAAATGGCTTATCCTGAAGAGAAAAAGATAATTTTAGTAAACTATCAGGTTGATTTAGTGGAGATTGTAATATTATCTCTTGTGCAGGGTTAACACGATGAAGTATTTTTTGAGCTCTATCTAAGCCGTCATCATTTAAAATAAATCGATCCCTTCCATCGTGTTCATTTCTTTTTTTAACATCTATAAGCCAAGCGCTCTTTTGTTCGATTTTATTAGTTTTAACGATTAAAGGACGCCAAACATGATATCGCTGCTGTATAAGATCAATAGTTTTAATTATTTTATCTTGCTGGTCTTCATTTTCTTTCTGAAAAAAATTCAAATAATCATGCTTAATATTTCCTGATAAATAATCTTTCAATAATATACCATCATATTCATATTCTACTTTTGCAGAATGGATTCCTGTAGAATCATTTTTTTTTAGTTGACTTGATTGATTATGTTCAAATAATAATTCATCACCAATTTTTGCTATTCGCACCCCCATAATTTGCGGTGCATCAAAGCTCAATCGATGCTTACCTTTGGGTAAATATATTTTTATCGTTTCAGGGTGGCTGCTTAAGCGTTCACAGTGATTTGATTCTAGTGTTCTGCTGTTATCAATATTTGGATGTATACGCCAATCCTTCCAATGATTTTCATTTAGCTTAAGGCTTATATTGACAAATCGTTGCCAGGGTTGCCATGCGTCTTGCATTAAACGGGTTTCTAGCTTCCACTGCCCGGGTCCGTTCAACTCAATTTCATAGCGCTGATGTTTTTCAAGCTGACTTAACTGAACATGCTTACCCGGATGACTTTCAAAGTGCCATGTCATATCATTTTTATTGGACGAAATAATATCTATCATTGATTCATCTATAATAGTTTTTTGTAAAAATGCTCGACTTATGTACCAATTCACCTTCTGATCACTAGGGTTTTTTAGCATAACAATGAGATCCTTATCGACTGGCGAAGTCATAGTCCATTGCTTGGCTGGCTCTAGGCTTATTTTTTTATTAAAATTATTTTTTTCTAAATCGATTTTTTTTGTATTGTCTATTTCATACCGAGAAGATTGCACAAAAGCTGGAATAAATAAGCCATTACCCGTGGAATACCATAAGTCTGGCTTGAGTATTTTACTATCAGGCTGTATTCCCGCTTTAGGAGAATAAACATGACTTATCAGTCTCAGCCAATATCCCTTAGGTACGCTAAAAAATGCCGAGCCATTTGGCTGTATCGTTATCTCTTGTCCCGATATTGATAGCTTACCTAATGACGAATTCTGAGAAGCAGGATGCAGATTATTTATTCCTTCCCATGACCAAGCCGAAAAAGAAGGAAGCTGCGCCCCTTGTAGTGAGGCTTCATTGGCGAATACATTCGCTATGCATAGCACATAAAACATAAAGGGCATTATATATTTCATAGCTCCCCCTCTAACATGCAATTAACAAAATTCGATCGCAGTTTTTTTTTATTTAATATGCCATCACGAGTATTCGCACTCAATTCAATATGGATAAATCCTGCATGCCCTAATTGTCGCAATAATTTTCCAATGCTGTTACTTGTTGCACCAAGCTCTGAAACCTCTTTAGGATAGCGCAGCGTTTTCCAGCTATGTTTTGATAAACAGGTTTGTAAGTCTAATAAATACGCACCCGGCCAAGCTGTCCCATTACTTATAATAATGTCAGCTTGCTGAGCCTCTCGTGTCTTGCGTTTTTCTGCACTAAATCCATGTAATTGAATCAATTTTCCCATTGGGTAAACTTTGACAAATGCACGTGCATAAGCCGAATGAAAACTAGAAAACGAACGTGCAAGATCCGCCGATTGCGCCACCGGTTTTCCCGAATATCTGGGTAAGCTATTCAATGCAACACTGGTTAATTTAAATTTATTAAATGCTATTTTAGTAATTACGCCTGTATGTTTATCATGGTAGCGATGAGGCGCCATTACTACGATTCCGCTGGTGATGGCCTTACTGAATCGATAATCTCCTGCTCCTGTTTTTGCATTATCAATTAACCGAATATCATGCTCACTTTCTTGCCAAGAGAGGTCCAAATCAATTGCTATTTCTTTTGCTTTGTCTAATGACTGCTGTGTAAAAAGCCATGAAAATAGTTGTTCCGCCTTGATTAATTGTGTAGGAAGAGGCTCTTTAAAAAAAAGTTTATTCTCGCTATCTGCAAAAGAAAATAACGGTAAGATGCTCAGTATAAAAATATTAACTACGATAATCTTAAAGCATTTACTGGGCATCTATTTTCTCCCTAAAATCATAAAATGAATTTTCATCAAACGATATAATGCCGCCACTGGATAATAAACCGGCTTTATCACAGGTCAGCGTTACACTGGCCTGCTGTTTAGGTAAATCTTGATTAAGCTGTACAAATAAGGAAATTGGGCCCTGCACCTGCTTATTCTTTTGCTTAAGTACATGGGATACAGGGTAATCAGAACTGCTGATTGTATATTTATATCGACGAAAGCTATGTGCTTTTTGACTGCCTTTTAGGCGTTGACCCCTCAGGACTAAATCACAATTTATCAGATCGGAGGAAACCGGAGAAAATAACCACAATGCTAATTGCTGCCCCTCACCATTAATATAAAATGGTAACGTTACACTGTAGAGTTTCTTATTATTCACCAATGTCGTATCTACAAGTAACGGGTAAGCTGATCTTAATAAATGACTTCGATTTGATTGAATCGTGTTATTTATAAACCAACGAATATTGCTATCCGAGCTTCGGAACTCAATTTTATGTTCAGCAGATGTTAAACTAGGCAAACGTAATCTGCCGTTTCTTCCTACTACGGTGGTTTTTAACACCATTTCACTATCTACCCATACTTCTATTACTTCAGGCCTGTCTGTATCGCGTAGATATACGACACTTACTCGTAATTTTTCCTGTTCATTACGCCCTGCAATACTTATTTTTTGGATCGCTTTTATCTCAACAAAGGACGACGCTCTTGCCTCCAATCTTGTCGCTGTGTCACTTTGATTTTTAGTAAACAGTTCTTTTTCGACAGCTGTGGGGTTTTGATTTTCGAGCGCTTCCCATGAAAACTGTCCACTTGCAATGACAGCGTTGGTTTCAATAGGTTGTAAATACCAAATTAAACTATGATATTGCTTATTGGTTTTAAGCTGTTGAGCACGCTCTGGTTCTAACGAAAACCACGCAGGCTCTCGTTCAGGATAAGCGTGCCAATAATTTCTATCGCGCGGTAATACTTGGTAAATTGGGTGCTTCCAAGGTCGTGTGCTAACACTAATTAAAGCGGGGCTAGAGCACTTAACATATAAGCGCTTACTATTATTTTTTGCAGTTAAATAACGATAACTCGATTCAAAAACATGGCTATCTATCAAAGCCGTATCATTAAATTGTTGATAGTGATTTGGGTTGTTAACCAACACAATAGCGTCTTTTATTAAGGCCGCGCCTTCACTATTTACAGTATAAAAATTGACTATACTATTTGTTAAAGAGTGGCTCTGATCACTGCGATAAAAATTCCTAGCATTTATTTTTATAGACTGTGCTTCTTCACCGGAAGCCAAAGAATATTGCAAGGAAGAATTAGGGGTACAAAGGTAGGCACGGCTACGTAATTTTTCTGGTGTAATGTCTTGCCATATTCCATCTTCAAAGTGATAAAGTTTAAAGATGCCTTTACTATCAGGAATAATTTTCAGCAATCCACTGGCTAACTCACCCTCCCATATTTGCTTCGTTACATCTTCGCTCCAAAAACGCTGGTTTTGAGTGTCTTCACCTTGCCAATGCAATTTCATAGACGTTGGTGTACTAAGCTGAAGTGGCGTCACCCCTTGCCATTGGATACGATACCGAGAAAATGGTTTTTCTAATTTAACCGTTAACCAATGATTAGGACTAGCAAAAAGACCTTCATTAACGATTGCCTCTTGAGGCAATGTAGGCTCAGAATTCTCTCGTAAATACAGAGTCTCTATCCTGTAATCTTTATCAAGTACACCTAGGGGGCCAATCGGTTTCCAATAAGCACTCATAATATTCTGGCGCTCATACATAGATAAAAGAAAACTGGGGTACACCGAAGCACTTGTGATCGACTCTCGCTGTGTATTACTCATTCTTTGCCAAGCAATATCAACGTCCCTTTGGTCACGTTGATATTGTATATATGAACGTAATCCTATTTTTTCGATACCCTCTCCCAGTGCATGCACACGAAAGCGTAATTGTTTTGCTGAAGGCTGCTCAGAAGGCGCTAGATATAGAGATTGATCTAAACTTGGCTCACTACGATTATGGTTATAAAAGCGACTAGGCAGCATAGTCATTGTCTCTTCAGTCTTTTTAGGCTCTCCAGCTGCTGTCTTATCAATTAATGGCTCAGCTTCTTTAATGACGGGTATATAAGGACTTTGCCGCGTATTTATGTGGTAAATATTTTCAGATAATACATTTCCGTTATCACCAAGCCACTGATATTGGATTTCATAGCTTAGACTTTTTATTTCATTAGCCGGCAACAACGCCGCATGGAAATAAAAGCGAAATAACCGGGATTGATTAGCGATATCAAATGTTAGCCATTGGTTGTCTTCCAATGGGAAAAAACTACTCGACCGTGCTTTTTCTGAACTGTGCTGAACAGCCTTAGGTTGCAACCATAAATCTCTCACTATTGGAGCCAGCCAAACATACAAGCTAAAAATAATGGCTATATAAATTAATAGCTGGGTGATGCGCCTCATTTATCTTTACCTCGTAATAGCCAACGGGCTCGCTCATCTACGAATGTCTGAGTATTGACCAAAGAGGGTGGGCCTGTTCGAGGTAAGTAGTGCTTTTTTTCATTATGCGTTTGTAAATTCACTAACGCTAATAACCCCCCTTTTGGAAGACTAATCGCCAAATATGCTTGCCGAGTATTAATGTCGATTAAGCGCTCAAATATATAGTCTTTATTTTTATCAAAAAAGTGCTTAAGCAGGACAACATTCTCACTTAAAAAGAATGTCTTTAACGGCGAAAAATAGATTGGCGATATTTGATGAACAGCATGACGATTTTCACTTGACCAACTTGGGATATCCACTTCTTTGGTTGTGACACCCAAGGTTAAAAATTTAGTTTGTTGCTGACGATTATCTTCTTGATCAAGAAAACTACTTCGTGTTTTTGGTGATACCCAAAGTACATAAAATGACTTATTCTGAGTAAACGGGCTGTAGCGTGCTTGCGCGTTCCATGATACCTCGTAGCCTCTTGCCTCTGACGTACCCGTTACATATTGTACATTTAACCCGTATTCCTTTAATGCTTTATCAATGGGTTGCGTCAATACCGTTGAAGACTCGTTTACCGTACCTAACTTAGCTAATAATATGTCTGTCGATAATGATGGCGTATTATCTTCGCTAGAAAATGCACGTAACTGCGTAACCATCATTGGGCTATCTTCCGTTTGTCGTAAAATAACCTGGTGAACTAAATTAAATAAATTAATTTTATTGGCACTATGAAGTAAATTGGCACTGCCATCAAAGTTTGAAAATGGGTGCGTGCCAGCTATTAATAGAGCCCTTGCATTTAATTTTTCAAATAAACCAGCACCAAACTCTAAGGTGTTTATTTCAGAGAGAGGCCTAGGTACTTCTATTACATAAGGTTGCGCCTGCCCTACACGGAATATAAACGTCCCCCAGTGACGTAAGCTTTTTGATGGATACTCTTGTAGAATTAAAAAATCATCACCTGAACTTTGATGATGATAACGAATTAATTCATAATCCAATGCGCGTGCAAGGTTATTGATTCGCCGCATTTCCAATGAAATATCATCTCGCCATCCACTTGCAAGCTCTTGAGCTAACAAACTCATAATAGGTGTAATCACATTTTGATCTAAAAATAGCATCTCGTATACTTCAGCAGGTTTGTAATCATTACTGCCCTTAGCTGCTATTAATTTTTTATTATCCTTAAGCCAATTAAGTAAATACCCGTCTATTCTCTGGGTTTGCCGTTGCTCATTAAATACGGTACCCGTTGATGAAAATGACAATATACTTTTTACACCAGCGGGGGTTAAAAATAATTCTGCAAAGCCCTTAGGGCTAGCGTCCTGCTGTCTATTTTCTAAAGGCGCTGATTTCCAATGAATCTCAAATTTGCTCATCATGTTATCGAGCATGTTAATATTTAAGTTCTCTGGGAGCGTTTTTTTAACCCACAACTGACTTCGATCCAGGTTAATGGTTTGAGATATATTTTGAGTTTTTACACCTAATAGTCGCCGGCCACTTTCAGGCGTAAAATTACGAACTTGAAGTGTGTCTTGCAAACCGAAGTTTCGGTGAAAAAGCTGAAATGGTGTCTGTGAATTTTGCAATGTATCACTCGTACCATCAGCTGAATGTTTTCGCTTAGTACCGGCTAAAGCAAAGCCTTTCGCAGCAAGATTTACATACAAGATCAATGCGGCATCAATAGCTAATGGCTCATCTAGTGATGCGGGTACTTCAATGCTCAATTTACTATCTGTCTCTAAATTAAAGATATAAACACCCCAACCACGAGCTGGCTGCATATCCTCAATTATTAGGTATTTTTTATTTAATTCAGATATTTTTAAATTAAGCTGGCTGCTTAAGGTGAGCATTTTTACCGTTAATGTTTCGCTTGGATTCTGTAAATAGTTTTGAGTTAGTTGAAATAATTTATTTACTTTATTTAACTCAATAGGATTTGCTTGACCGCTTTGTGTAGTTTGCTCTGATGTGTAAAGAGATGATCGCAATTTACCTAGGTATTGCTCAAAATTACCTTCTATTTTCTCAATATTTTGATTACTTTCGGCGATATATTCGCCTTCATCTATTATTTCTTCGGGTATTAAGGTTAATGAAAAGCCAATAATACTCGCAAGAATCACGGCACTCAACGATGTTTGTAAGGTGGCTCTTGCCATTCTAATTGCTATACCTTTTTGGTACATCTTAATCGCAATAAGCGTAGATAACAGATAGCCAAATGCATAAAAGTCACTGACTTTTTGATTTGGGAAAAACTCTATTAAGAAAAACCCCAATATCATTTTATATAAAAAGCTAACATTGAAGAAAAATAGTATTTCTCTAGCACCTTCAATATTCATTTGCTTGAAAAATTTTGTCTTGAGCAGTGAAGCAGACAAGCTATAAACGATCATTGCCTCAACAAACGTAATAATTAATTTATCCGGTTGATACCACTGCAAAGCTAATAAAGAAGGAATCAATATCCCATTAAATTCCCAGCCATATTTTAAATTCATGCGTGAAGCAATATAAGCAGAGGTCAATAGAATAATATAAGCCTTGGGAGACGCTAAAATAGAACTGGCTAAATCTTCATACATATAGCTCATAGTGCTAATATTGAAGTTAGTGAATTCCATTAAAACAAAACGTACGATGATGTATGTTATGCCAATATATAACGCGATAGAAACAGCACCAATGCGTATACCACCGTTCCACATTTGGTTCGCAATAAGCGCTACAATAATTAAACCAAAACTATGCAAATTATTACGATAATCATAATCAAAGCCTTGGTTCAATAAATACTCACCTAATTCTGGTAACAGCATCCCATCAAAGATTAATCTGACTATGATGCTAATTAGTATTAACGCGAAAAATCTATCTCGTCCAAAAACCTCGGAATGTGAAAATAATTTCGGCAGTCTTTCAGCCAACAAGTGCGCTATTGTAAATGTAATAACGCCCTCTAAAAGAATCACACCTGCGCTCATAGGCCTTAATAAAATTAATGGCACTAAATATCCAGGCACGACTAAACCTGAAAGTGTCGTCCCCAACCTTAAATTTAACACTGCAACAACTAGAACACCAACCCACACGGTAGTGATAACAGAGCTGCTAAGAGCGCCAACAGGAAAGATATCTAAAGGGAAAAAACCATCCATAGTCAGCGCTTAGTCAAATCGAAATATAGAAAATAATTGTTCGTATTGCTCATCTTTCATTGGCTTAAGGAATATATGTTTGATCCCTTTTTTCATTAATTGTGTTTCTATATCTGAATTAATGGACCCACTTAACACCACTATTGGAATATTTAAAGACATACCCAAAGTGGCATCTACTAATTGTAAACCATCCATATTGGGCATAAATAAATCGGAGAGTAAGCCATCAAATTTTTGCGTACTTAACATTTCCAATGCACTGGCACCATCTTTTGCATGCACAGTATCAAAACCAGCTTCTGCTAATTCCATTAAAAGCAGTCTGGCAATAACTTTATCGTCTTCCGCAACCAGTATTTTTTTCTTCATAAAAATTTCACCTGATTATTTTTGTATAGTTGATGAAAAAGAAAATATCTTTAACGTTATATCAATCGAAAAACCAGAACCTATATCAGTTTGTATGGAAATACTTCCACCCCACGACTTCATCTGCCGAGATAAACTGGTCACTTGAGTAAGATAATCATCGTCATCATCAACATGAACTTGTGGCGATAACAATGCTTTATCAAGTTGTTCTTTTGGAATGCCATTCCCCATGTTAGAGAAATTTATATTTATTTTATTATTATTTTCTTCAGATACATCTAAAATAAAAACACTAATTACAGACTCATGATTTGAATCTTGAATTAACATATTAAGGATAGATGAAATCAATTTTTCAAATGTCTTAATCTCTATGTATGAAAGAGTATTTAGTTCAGGTTCACGATAATTTATTTTTATATCTTTACTTTCAGCGCGCTCTTCTACAGCCTCTAGGGCTCTAGAAATCGCGGGAGCAATATTCACAGGAACCACTTGCTGATCACTCATATATACTTGTTTATTCAATTCGTCTTCGATTTGACGAGTCAATTTGCTTGATTCTTCAATTTTTTCTTTAATAATAATTAACCATTGATTGTGATCTGCATTACTTTTTTTCTGTAACTGTCTGCTTGCTAACGTCATAGCACTTAAATAGTTCCTTATTTCATTTAAATATTTATGAGTAATGTCTTGGCGTATTTCAATGTTCTGTTGTATTTGAGAAATATCAATGAATTCAAATAATATGCCCAGTATTTGGAATGGATGTACCTGGTCGGAGTTAGCTTTCGTACTACTGAGTAAAGGACGTATTCTAAGCAGGTGCGATGTATGGCTAGAAAATGTACTTGAAACGATCGCGATTGTTTGATTTTTCAATGTGACATATCGTAATTTCTTTCGGGCATCATCAAGGCTCATATCACCTGCTCTAGCCAGCAACTCCATAGCTGTTAAGTTATATATCGCTATATCATTAATACGCGATAAATATTCAATCATACTATTTGTATGTAAAACCTGACCGAATACGTCATATACAATGGCGGCTGTGCTTAATCCATTGAATACATGCTCTAGTGTATTTAAACGATTTTGTAATAAAGTGACTGACTGAGAAAGCTGTACATGTAAAGATTGTCCAATCTCAAGTGAGATGAGTTTACGCCAAGGATTTTTCGATTTTTCATCATGTAGCTTCCACTGTTTTCTATGATAAAGAAGCTCTGATATTTGATTTGAAAAATTAATTAAATTATTTTCAAATAAGTCTTTATCAAATCTTTCATCAGGTATCAGGGTCAGCGCCCAAAACCCTAGAAGATCATTTACAAAAATTAAAGGTATAAGGTACTGAATTTCATTTTCTTTCACTTCATTAAAGTAATCTCTGAACGGAATAATGGGCCGGTTAACTTTTAATGCATCACTATAAGGTGATCTTTGATAATCTCGACGGAACTCTGATATATCATTGATGCTACAACCCAGTGCTTCAATTTCTTTTACCCTATGCTCACCATTTATTTTTTCTAAAAATATAGAGCGCCGTAAATTCAATTGCTGATTAACTAAGCTAAGAATTTTTTTCCAAGGATCATCGGATCTATTAAAATTTAGCGGCTGTACTCTTTCTGAAAGGCGGCTATTGGTTTCAGCTATGATTCTATTTAATGCTTGTTCTTCTTTATTTCGACGCAATTGATACACGGCTAATAAAATAAATATTTGCGCTATTATCCATTCACTTGCAGGTAATATGACAGTATTAAATTTGACTGAAAACCATTGTGTGACCGCTATGCCCACACATATAAAAATTGAATACAGTGCAGATATATGAGGTGGAAACCATTGAAATAATAGGATCGAAATCGAGGCTATTATTAATGTCCCCAGCAAGGTCATTAAATAACTAGGCGAACTCAAGAATCGCTGCGCTAACGCGCTATGCAGTGCGTATCCTTGTAACTCTAACTGCGATATTCCAATATCTGTTCGTATTGGAACGGTAAAACCGGGTTCACCAGGCTCCAGTGCATCCCCAATTAAAATGACTTTGTCTTTCACCATGCTCGTGGCTAGCCCATGCTTCAGTACCCGTTTTGCCGTCACAATAGGAATGAAGCCGTCTTCCATTGAAAAATCAATGATGTCGCTCGTATTGCTTAAAAAGCCAAGTTCCACCGGATCGTCTAAGCCAGCAAGTTTAGACTGGAATGCAGGATATGGTGTCTCTTCAATTAAGATCTCTTTATGCCACTGTCTAAAATAACTCGCTTGCATGGTAACGGCTGTCATATAGACATTGTTAGCCACACGGGGTCTTTCCTCGGCTTGTTTAAGGCGAGTAACAGAATCAACCAATGTTAGATTTTCAAGCCAAGGTTGTAATGTATCCGATGCTTGCGTTTGTATGACGCTTTGACCTAACAGGTATATAGAGTGTGGATTATCTTGTGTGAGCGTCTTGATTAAGTTGGGCAATAAATCAGGCGTATTGCGCTCAATTTCTGTTGTACTAATCAATAAGATAGGAGGAGTCGCCTGCTGGTTAGGAAACCAGTGAAATAGGCGATCTATCATGGCTAGGTTGGAGCTATTTAAGACACCCATTGCCGTTATGCACGATAGCCCCGCAATGAGAGCTATCCCAAGCACAATTGAACGCTGAGTTGGTGACGTTATCATAGCTAACTACACGATAATTCCTTTATTTTCAGTGTAGCAGGCATTTTTTTTTATGTTTGCTCTCATGGCAGATGACATTCACTTTGTAAGCGTCATATAGAGCTAAGGAAAAATTCTTTTAATAATTTAGACTATTTAAGTCAAATTTTACTGCATTAACTCTTAACTAGCTGATTGCCAGCGAGTAATTAATCTCAGCTGATGTGGCATTTTTAACGCTCATATAAAACGTATGTTCTTCATCGCAACAGACGATATAAAAGTCATTTTTCATCGAAGCAAAACTCAGTGATGTTACACCAACGCCTTGAACGAGTTGATCTGGGCTATGCCAAGCAAGTTCAAGCGAGTCATCAGAGCTGGTCAAAGTAGCACCTTCAAGCATCCTGTAGGTTCGAGTCCTCTAGGGCGGGCCATTCTCAGTCAAAACAAAATATGCCTGACGGCTTACCCTTTGAATTACTTTTTATGGTTTTATCCTCAATAACATCGTGGCTAACTGATATTTATTAATTGGCCGTACTTTTAATGTTTTGCACTCAGTAAATATGTCACGCGCCATGAACCCGAATACGTTAAAGCTCATGGCACTTGCAAATTTAGTAACGATCAACGGGGAGAAAATTCTACGCGTTGTGTTTCTTTTTCCACACTAAAAAACTTTATGTAGATGTGGCCGCCACTATTGGTCCAAACAGTTTCAGATGCATTTCTCAAATCAGATAAACTATTTACCTTTGTACGGTTGGCCACATTAAAGGCCGGTGCCATATTTGTAAACTTAACAACAGTCGATCCTGTTCTAGGTCCATTCACGGCAAAGTATAGAATATCAAATCCTTCCGATGCAGACGCCAAACCATCGCGTAGTGAAAGGCTGTAGTCACCAGCGTCCATTTTCATTAATGCATTGGCGCCAGCAAACTGACTGGTTCCGGGACGCCCCTGGGCAACATCACCATCTGGTGTCGTAATACTGAAAACAGGGTCTTGAGTCGCTCTGAATCGAAATACAGCATACAGGTCGTCTGAAATTCGCGCATTTCTCCAGCCCTGTGGTTTGAAATCACCGGCGTCATATAAGAATGGATGATCTCCTATTACCGTGCTACCCGTTCCACCACCGACATTACCAGTTAATGTTCCGTCTTCGTCATAAATAACTGATGGCATAGTTTTCCCAACAGGGTTGTAACCGCTCAGCTTGCCATTGGGATCAGATATACTGAATTTTGCCTCACTACCGTCATTCTCAAAAGATGTGTTACGCATAACAAAGTGTGTGTGTCGGATCGCAATGGGTTGAGTGCGGTAGGTAAATGCCTTGGCATCAGTAAAACCGGCGAAATGCGTTCCATCTAAAGTATTTGCTCCGTCGTAAAAGGTATGCCCTGTTACGGGTTCGGATTTATCGGCGTTGCCGCGGCTATACCCCACATACAAAGAATTGGTGATACGCTGAGTAAAAGTGATAAAGGTACTCGCAAAATTATCGGCTAACCGCAATTGATCAAAGCGCCCGGTCCTAGCTCGGTGATATATACCCGTGGTGTGCTTGTAAGCCGTATAGCCATTAACTAACGGTTCGACATTAGGGCGATACAGATCACCGGCAAAATTATCTTTCAATCGGCTACCCACAGGAACTTCGATATCGCTCCCCCTATCAAAGTTCAGACCAATAGGTGAAGAATGCGAAGCGTTGTCACGGAACTCACCAAAGTTGATTCGATCTGGTTTTACGCCCTGATATTTTGAGTCTGCCGCTGCAAGACCGATAGGTGTCTTTGGAAACAAAAACCAATAACCCGTGCCCTCTGAGCCAGCCGACACATTACCAACCCAAGTATTATCTGGATTAGTCATCCAAAAACCCGCCGAACTTAAAAAGCGCACTGGATTCTGCCCCACATGATCATGAGTATCGACTAAGAACGGGTCTAGTATATCGTCAGCAGAATCCCCGCCCACTTTATGAATCCCGAATGTGATATTGGAAATGAATTGATTGCCCGTCTCAACCGCATCTTCCATAAAAAAGCCGTGACCATGAATATCATGCAACACCACATCTTGGATTAGTAGGTTATGGGTTCCATGGACAGTTACCCCACGATTATTAGAATTGGTAATTGATACACCGCGCAACTGATCTCCGGCTCTATCGCCAGCCACATGCCAATGAATAGGGTAACGTCCCAAACGCCCAGTTTGCCCCATTCCATTTAGCTGAACGCTATCTAACACGACAGTCGAAGCGGTAGCCATCACCATAATGTTACCACCGACGCCCTGACTCATCCCTGCTTCAATCAACGCCCTATCACCAAAGGCGTGATCCGTATCCTGTGAAGCCAAGCCTTGAATTTTTACGTTTCTGGTGAGCAATGCTACTTCGGCACGCATATTAATGGAGCGCTGATTTGAACCGGAGCCATATGTCTCTACCTCACCGTAATGAAAATGATTTAATGGTAAATTGAAACTAATCTCGCTAGTGCCATCTCCCAGATTACGAATACTCTCAATACTTCTGACTTCTTCATGGCGGTAGTCCGCAGAAGAACTGGCAATGACAATCTGATCACCCACTTCCCAATCCAAACGACCATCAGAGTTGGTTGAAGTTGTACCATCATAGTTTCGTTCAATAATATTTTTTACTTTTATTGAACTCGCAGAGACTAAAGCAGATTCAGCCAAGCGCGTGAAAGAGAGTTTACGTTTACCATAAAACTCTAAACCACCGCCACCAGCGGCCATAATAAAGCTATTATTGTCCTTAATAGAAACAACACCCATCGCCGTTTCTATCTCCCAGTCAGCTATTGGGTCAACACCCGTAAGCGTCAAGGTAAACTTCCCTTGATCATAAGGATTCGCTTGGTTACCGATTTCAAATTTGCCACCAGAATTAACGTGAACCCAATCCGTTTCCAGCGAAAAATTAGCATTCTCCTGCTCTGCAACTTTTAACACACCATGTACGACCACCCCATTGGCTTTTCGATTCGCGCCCCACAAAGTCACAGTAATGCCTTGCGGCACGATCACTCGCTTACTTTCGTCAGGAATGCCATTACTCCAAGTGGACTCTTGTCCCCAGCCGCCACTGCGAACCGCCGTGGTTTTTCCGGATGTTTCTGGTGCAGGTGTTTCCGGTGCAGGTGTTTCTGGTGTTGGTGTTTCTGGCGTTGGTGTTTCTGGCGTTGGTGTTTCTGGCGTTGGTGTTTCTGGTGCTGGTGTTTTCACCGCAGATGTTTCTCCTGCAGATGAATCCTCACCTCCACAACCAATGAGAATCAAAGGCAACAACAATGTAACAATAAATCTATTCGACTTCATAAATCCATACCGAAAACTAAGTGATTTAGTGAAAATAACCGTTTACTAAATTGTCAACGCCTGCGATTGAATATTATGTGCGAGGAGTAGACATCTGAAGCGATTCATTCACCGTAATTGTTTGTGCGGCTGCAGTTTAGATGTAACTCACATGGGAATATAGAAAAGAAACAGCATTCCGTGACCCCTTTCACATGCTTATTTCTCCCCATTTTTGTCAAAGTATTCGAAAAGGTATGTCGTACCAGATGTGCTAACCATCACAAAACGATTACAAATAAACAATTAATTACCTACTACCCTTAGCACGTTAATTGTCATTTTTTATACGAAAAGAATTTAAAATCAGTATTCGATGTGGCGAAAAAAGTTCGGCCGATAACTTATGGTTTAAAGAAATGATAGGGCGTTTGTATATGTCTACGAAAGAAATTCGCTTGCTCAAAACTTTAGAACTAAAATTTTTTTAAGTGAATTTTATTTCTGTCTTAAATTTATGACGCTCAAATATGAGCGCCATTTCATGTAAAAGCTGTCGATATTTTTATTGTAAATGTCGGGTCGACTTCTTGAAGCAATTGATCTGGGCTCAGTGAATCGTCCGCACTGGTCAGTAAGATGCATTTCAGTGAGTAATAAAATACTCAGCAATCAAGTCATTAAGGGAGGCATAGATGCTCCTGAATTATTGAAGGAATACAGAGCATTCTAAGAAGTTATGAAAGGCATTACTAGGCGCACATACGCCTAAGGCATATGTGCGTTATAAGCTATCAAGCAAGATAGCTTAGTGTATTAAGAAATTAAAATTGATACTTCACACCCACATGAGCAGCGCGGGGTTTGCCTGGGCGGTAACCCATAGGCTGCGCAGCAACCACATACTCTTCATCAAAGACGTTATCAATCGTGCCGTACAAGGTAAGCTCAGGGCGCAATTTATAATTAGCCGCTAAATCAAATACGGTGTGTGCTTCGATTTTATCTTCTACTGAAATACTGCCCTGGCCTGCGTTTGCACGCATGTCACCTTGATACAGAGCTGAAATTAATAGCTGCCAAGTTTCTGCCTCGATACCTGTTTTAATATTTAAGCGATGGGCAGGCACATAAGCCAGTTCATCACCCTCTTCTACGAATGCATTTTTTTGTTTAAACACACCGGACACATCTTGAAAACGGTTTTTAAACTCTGTTTGTGTAAACGTGTACGTCAGCATGAATGGGGTACGCATGGCAGCGTTTAATTGAAAGGCCGTTTTCCAATGGCTTTCAATACCGTATACCAATACTTCGCCGCCATTATATTCGCTGTCTGTCAGCGCTGCTTCACAACCATTACTAGCATTACACGACTCTTTTAAATTGCTGTAGTCGTTAATAAAACCCACCACTTCGACATTGTGTTGGCCACTTAAACGAAAACCCAGTTCATAGTTAATACTTTCTTCAGGGTCAACGTCCCCTTCTTGACCCGGTGCGGTTGCCACATAACCTTTGTGCACACCCGCCAGCACACCAAAGTTGTCACTTAATTGAGTAAATAAGCCCGCCCCTGGTACTAATACGCTTTCCGTGGCTTCTGATTTGTTATTAACATCCACGTCATTTTTTTTCGTTGTATGTAAACTCGTTTCAATTGTTTCACTACGCAAACCCAAGCTCACCGTGGTGTTACCAAATGTCATGTCGTCTTTGATATAAACCGCAATAGCTGTTGCTTCGCCAATATTTTGGGTGCTGGTTTGTAAACTAGAGCCACTTGCGGTCACCAAACCATTGGTCGTCATTTCATATGCTTGCTGCGTGTGATTACGTTTGATCTCATCTTGATGAATGCGCAGTCCAATTTCGATATTTTGAGGAATACCAAAAAGTTGCGAATCTAAGTTGTAGCGTGTTTGAATCCCTTGAGAGACAAAATCACGGCCATTGTTACCGATTAGTAGTTGCTCAAACTGAGTACCTGAAATCGCCTGACCAGATATAATTTCATATAAAAATTGGTTTGAACTTGGGTCACTTAAAATTTCTTCAATGCTTGCAGCATTCGGGTCATTGATCGCATTTAATTTAAACCAATCGCGGCTGAATTCGTTGCGGTAAAGATCTGTGGTGATTTGGCTAGTAATGGTTGGCTCAATTACATGGGTTAATTGCAACTGAGTATGTTCCCACTGCATGTTATCTAACGCACTGGCGGCGTATCTGCGATAAGGGTCTGCATCAAAGTCATCACGGCTTAATCCCACATAGGTTTCGTGGCTGGTTTCATCAGCATAACCGAGCTTTAAGGTTAAACGCTGACGATACTTGCCATTAATGTCGTAACTTGTTTTAACGTTAATATCATTTTTTTCAAAACCCGTGTCTCCACCAAATGGGCCTTTACTCGTGCCTTGTGTATCTAAATCTTTAAAGCCATCAGCTGATAAGGTCAAACCTTCAATCAGGTAACCCAAATCGCCACTTTGCCCACCATAAAAAGCATTAAGTCGCTGAAACCCAAAACTGCCAAGCTGGGCATCCACTTCGCCACTACTCATATAGGGGATAGGACGGCTCACCATATTTAGAGCGCCCGCAACAGTAGCTGGGCCGTATTGAATAGCAGATGGGCCTTTAAATACTTCGACCGCGCTCATACGCGACACATTGGGAAAATAGTAAGCCGCTGGGGCTGAATAGGGTGCAGGGCCGGTTAATACGCCGTCTTCCATGATGGTGATTTTTTTGCTGCGCTCAGCACTGCTGCCACGCATGCCGATATTCGGGCGCAGGCCATAACCATCTTCTTCTTGGATATTTACCCCTGGTACTTCATTTAAAATACGGTGAATATCGGTATATTCAAATTGCTCAAGGGCCACATCATCAATCAGCGTGGCACTGCCCGGTTGAGTTTTAATTTCATTGGCACCACCGGTGATAAATACTTGATCTAATTTAACGGCATCTTCAGCGGATACACATAAGGGATAACACAATAAAACCGCGGCCCATTTATTCATTCATTCTACCACTTGCTACAACGAAGACAGGGCGCAATTTAAACACAAACACGAATGAATCTAAATTGGTTTTAGGTTAAAATTTGGGCACTCTATTTTATGAAAGGCAGTTAAAATGGACAGCATTTTTGACTGGTTATTCGACCCAGCCATGCGTACCTATTATGGGTACTGGCTAAGCACAATAGTGATTATATTATTGTGGGCCAGCTTTCAGTGGTCACAGCGTGCAAGCCACGTGAAAGAATGGTTAACTGCCACGTATTGGTGGAACCACTCAACTCGCCAAGATTACTTTTTCCTGTTCTTTAATCGCTTACTCTTTTTAGCCCTTGGCATTGCTTGGCTTGGTTTTACCATTGATGTGGCTCAAACCACTTTTCATGGCTTGACGTTATTTGGACCTGCAACCGAGCCACAAGCGGTTTCAAACTCCATTGCATTATTAGCCGGTTATACCGTCATTTTGTTTGTATTAGATGATGGCTCGCGATTCTTATTGCACAAAACCATGCACAAATTTGATGCGTTATGGCGCATACATCAAGTTCATCACAGTGCCACAACCCTGACTCCCTTCACCACCTACCGCTTACACCCAATTGAATCCTTGCTTTATCAATTACGTGCAAGCCTGTTGCATGGCATATGCGCAGGGGCTGCGTTTTATGGCTTAGGCTTTCAACTGAACAGTTTAGAGGTTTGGGGAGCCAGTATTTGGGTGATCGTATTTAACGCCCTAGGCGCAAACTTGCGTCATAGCCATATACCATTGCAATACGGCTGGCTTGAAAAGGTTTTCATTAGCCCTGCGCAACATCAACTGCATCATGGCTTTAAGACCATGAATCATAATTACGGCTCATTCCTAGCCATTTGGGATCAATTAGGAGGGAGCTGGCTCAATGGCAAACATAAAAATACACTGCCAAACAAACCACAAGCTTTAAGTAAGCAACTATTGTTAAAGCCACTTAATTGGAGCAGTAAAAAATAAAAAATCGGCCAAAGCCGATTTTTTATTTCACTAGATAAGCATTAATGATTAATCATTATCGCCACTTGCTGAAGGTGGTATAGTGAAGCTAGTCGTTAGTACAAAATCACCTTTTAGCGTGTCAGTCAGCTGCTTAATGGTGTATTGGAATTTACATAACTCATCAATATCTGAAAGGTCAGTTGCAGAACTTTCGTTATTTGCTAAAGCACTGCAAGTCTCAAAGCTGTTCCCACTATCAACCGCTGCTATCAAAGTACCGTCAATATCATTAAGGTTCTCAATCGCTGTATTTAGTTGATTGATCATAGTGGTGGCAACATCACTTTGACCCGCTGCCACTAAATAATCATCAATTCCCACACCTTCGCCGTTTGCGGTAAAAATGCGCTTTAAGCCTTCAAGATTATTGATTAAGTGCTCTTTAGAAACGTTTGCAAATTGTGACTCTAATTTTGTTGAATCAAATACGCCTTCGCTTGTTTGCGGAAGAGCCGCTTTTACTTTTGCATCTTTTATTTGCTTGTCTGCATAGAAGAAAGCTTGAGTTACTTGGTTAGCTGCTGCCTGTTGCGAACTGGCCGATTCGGTTAGATTAAAATTATTCCAATTATTTTGTAACTGTTCAGTTTGCACAACTAATTCATCACTAACCAGTAATGCATAGTCACAACGGGCTTGTTGTATTTCTGTTGTCGACTTGCCGTTTTCCCAATTAGTTACAGTATTGTCTCCAGACTCTGTGTAACCATCACCAGTAAATAGGATGTATTCAAGAGCAATTAAGCCTTTACGACTGTTACCTGCACTTAACGTGAAGATATCTGGATCATTATCCTGCCTTACAATTTCAGCATCATATAAACTTGCACCATAAGAAGGCCAAGAATACAACTCAGCTAGTTCACCATTACCAAGGGGGCCAAACTGCATTGTTTGAAGTTGTTGTATATTTGCTACGACATCTTCCCAAGCCGCTTTTGCTGAGTCTTTTTTAGAGCCATCCGCAATAGCAGCACAATATGCCGTTAGGTTACTGTCAAGAGCTAGCATGTCCGTATTGAGCTCTGCAACCACCGGCTTAACACCAAAGTCTACTAAATCATTCAACATGGTATTACAGCTAAAAGTATTGCTTTCTAATTCGCTACAAGCATCTGCAACGTCACTTGAGCCGCTACTTCCACCACAACCAATCAATACCGAACTACTGATTATCAAACCAAGTATATTTTTAAGATTCATCGTTTTTCCTAGATACGCAAAAGGCTGCCTAAGGCAGCCTTTAAATTTTTTAGCTTCTACGATTTTACCAGTTCGCTACCACATCCGCATCAAAGTCATACGCATCTTGCAGGATATCTAAAATATCTTTTAAGCCTTCTACATATGTTGGTATATCAGCAATTTCTAACTCAGGTGCTTCACCAATTTTGTTATGGATAGCGATCAAATCATCACGAGAAATAATTGATACACCACTGAACTGAAGACTTAACGCAAAGCCTTTTAGTTCAGACCAATGCTTGGCTAGGTCTTTTAGGTTCTGAGCGTCTGTTCCTACGTTATCAAGATCGGCAATGGTGTCATTCACATAATGCGCCACTGTCGCTGCAATGGCTTTTTCCCATGCGCCTAATGCGGTTTTAGCATGATCAACCAACTCAGCTTGATAGCCTTGACCTTCTACAGGATTGCTACCAATATTTTTTTGAATTAACTGACGACCTGCAATGAAAGCTTCCATTGCTTGAGCACTAAAGTCTGTCACGCCATTGCTACCAGAATCACGTTTATTTGCATTGATTGCGTGACCAAAGCTGTATTCACCGCCTAATAAATCAATTTCACCATCACCATTCGTGTCATTAGCTGGGTTCGATTTATTTACATCATCGCTATAAGCAAGGTAATCACGGGCAGCACCGAAGTAACCAAAACCTTCATCCCACTGATGCTCTAGAGAGGTGTAGTTACCGCCTTCGTCGATATTGTTTTTAGCTAAGCCCTTAGATGCTTTTAAGTAATCATCCGCCGCTTGCGAATACGTTACCGCGCCTAATAAGAATTTTTGTACCAGCTGTTGGTAATCTACACCTATGCTTGTATCAACATAAGTTGTGTCTGCATTACCATCACCTGCGTTATCAGCAAGAATCTGGAACCACTCTTGTAATAATAAGTGTGGGCGATCGTCATCTGTTTGCTCACCTGAAAGAGTAATATCCCAACCAATGAACGCTTGAGATAGGTCATTGTCTTGACCAGCAAGCTTACCTTTAAGATTTTTACTGCCAGCAACATCACCTACGTCACGGAAATTCTCTTGTGTTAAATCAGTACCTTCAGGCGCACTAATGGATACAGGCGTTGATGTGGTTCCAGTGCCACCATATACATCTATATCATAAAGATTGCTAACTGCATCTGGGTTAACGCCAGTTGCATAAATTAGATTTAGGTTTGCCAATGCTGTTGCTGAATCTGCGCTGTTCTGAAATGCATCAGACTTAATGAAAGTAGAAATTTCGTTAATCAAAAGATGACGCGCCGTTTGACCGGTATAACTTACTGATGATTCACCTTCAACTAGCTTGCTAGGAAAGGTATACGTTGTAAGCTCAGTACCCTTAGAGTCACTATCACTTCCACATGCCGCCAACATACCCATGGCTGTTACAAGTGCTGCGCCTTTCATCAACTTCATATGTATTCCTGCTTAATACC
Source organism: Bermanella sp. (assembly GCA_049115935.1). GTDB lineage: Bacteria > Pseudomonadota > Gammaproteobacteria > Pseudomonadales > Oceanobacteraceae > Bermanella. The sequence goes on from JAGDZK010000034.1 coordinate 46,943, forward strand.
GTTAAGAACTGTAAAGAGAATCATAATCAATTAGTCTTAGACTAGCAATACAAATAGAAATTACTCTTATTTCTATCAAGGTGTGATCTGGAACTTATCCGCCGATATTTCATCTATTTGCCATTGAAGTTATGGCCAATCGACCGCATATTGCTTGCAAGACAACATAGGACAAATTAACCATGATGCGCATACTTTTATTTCTCGCCACCAACCTTGCAGTGGTGTTGGTGGCAAGCGTTACCCTTAGCTTGCTTGGCGTTGGCAGCTACATGACCAGCCAAGGGCTGGATTACAGTAATCTTCTTATCTTCTGCTTAGTGTTTGGTATGGCAGGCTCTGTGGTGTCTTTGCTTCTGTCTAAGTGGATGGCAAAACGCAGCATGGGCGTGCATATCATTGAGCAAGCCAGCAATGCGGATGAGCAGTGGTTATTAAGCACGGTAAAAGAGCTGTCACAAAAAGCGCGCATTGGTATGCCAGAGGTAGGAGTGTTTGCTAGCCCACAAGCCAACGCGTTTGCCACGGGCTGGAACCGCAATAACGCTTTAGTTGCCGTGAGTACTGGCCTATTAAACAAAATGAGCCGAGAAGAAGTGAAAGCGGTACTTGGTCATGAGATTGGTCACGTGGCCAACGGCGATATGATTACCTTGACCTTGATCCAGGGTGTGGTGAACGCCTTTGTTATGTTTTTTGCTCGAATTATTGGTAACTTTGTTGATAAGGCTATTTTGAAAAACGAAAACGGCCATGGTCTGGGTTTTTATATCTCAACCTTTGTGGCTGAGATGATTTTAGGTATTTTGGCCAGCACCATTGTATTTTGGTTTAGCCGTCGCCGTGAATACCGTGCAGATATCGCCGGTGCAGAATTAGTTAGCCCTGCGGCCATGGTGAGTGCCCTAGCTCGCTTGCAAGCAGAATACGACCAGCCAAGTGATATGCCAGATGAGATGGTAGCGTTTGGTATCAGCGGTGAATTAAAAAATGCGTTGGGCGGTTTGTTCATGAGCCACCCACCATTAGATAAACGTATTGCCGCATTGAAACAACGTTACGCTGGCTAAAGCCTGTAGTACTTAAACAAGAAAGGCGATGCATTGCATCGCCTTTTTTACTTCTCATAATCTAATTATTGCTCAGCTACTACACATTGATTACGGCCATTTTCTTTTGCTTGATAAAGGGCCTTATCCGCAAGCTCGAAAACTTGTTCATGGCTCATGCCTTCTGCGAAGCTGGCCACCCCACACGACAATGTAATTTGCACCCTGACTCCTTTAAAATGAAATGGGCATTTAGCCACTTCTTGACGGATTTTTTCGGCTACCTGTAACGCTGCTTGAGCCCCTGTATTGGGTAGGATCACAACAAACTCTTCACCACCATAACGGGCTAACAAATCCGTTTGACGTGTGCCTTTTTTAACTTGGCGACTGATCAATTGCAGTACTTTGTCCCCAGCTTGATGACCATAACTATCATTGATGTTTTTAAACTTATCCACATCACATACGATCAGACTTAGCTCACCGCCGTAACGCACATAACGCTGATGTTCTTTAACAATATAGGCATCATAAGCACCGCGATTGGGTAATTTTGTGAGGCTATCCACCATGGCTTTGGCTTGGCTTTTACTGAGCTGCTCTTTTGCTGATTCAAGCTCTGTTTCCATGGTTTTTAAGCGTTCGCTTAATTCATTAATGTGTTGTTCAAAGGTTTTTTCGCGATTTTGTTGTTCGAGTTTAAAAATGTCCAGCGTGGCAAAAACACGATCTAGCTGATGACTAACCGAGCCCTTTAAATTTTGTGGGCTGTCACTGCCGTCTTTTAACACCTGTTTTAGGTCATCGAGGTGACCTCGCATTTTGTCATCAAAATCTTTTGATGCGGTTTTGAAGTTTTGCTCTAGATCTTGACCTTGGCTTAGCCAGTTTTGTAATTCGTTTAAACGCTCATTTAAACTTTTTAAGAAGGCCTCAAATTCTTCTTGTTCAGTACCCAGTGCACTGATGACCAGCTCCGCTAATACCTCTAATGCAGGAACGATTTCATATAAATTTAAACCATCTTGCACCTTGCCCAACAAATGTAATGCTCGAGGTTGCTCTGTGTTGGGTAATGTTAATTTGGGGATTAAGTCTTCTAAAACTTTGCTGGTTTCCGAGGTAATACTGAGCAGGCCTTTTTCGGCCGTCTCTGGTATTTGAAAAGAGGGTTCCTCTTCGCTGCCATCTTGAGTGCCATCAGAACTAGCCGCTGGCCGACTCTGTTCTTTATTAAACAAACGACTGAAAAAGCCACTGGCTTGACTCATATCTTGCGATTCACCGTCGGCACTGGTTGCCAATGCTTCTGCCCACTGAGCAATCACACTGGTAAAGGCTAACAACAAATCCACTTTATCGGCTTGGCGTACTTGCTTACGCACCTTGGTAAGCTCAGCTAATAAGGGCTTAGGCAATTGATGGCTGGTTTCGATATCCACTAAGGTTTGTACTATCTGCCCTTGAAAGCTGGTCTGGCGCGACTGCCAGCGCTCAAAGCCCGATTCAATTTGTTCTAGTATGCGCGATAGGCCGGTGAGCTGATCGGTACGTAATAAGTCTCTGATGGACTCTAGCTGGCTATCCATGTCCGCATCTCGACCTTCTGCGGTTATCGATAGTCGAATAATGGCACGGCGTAACTGACCAATATTGTCTTCGAAACGCTTTTCGAGCTTCTCATTTTCATCAATGAGATTAAGGTATTTATGCTTCCAACGATCGCTTTCTGAGCTCATATCCCTCCCCCTTTCTTTGATTAGTATAGGGCAGGATTCCAAGCTTGCTGCATATGGATGCGGGGGATTAGTAGGCGTTTTTTAAAGATAAGAAAACCAGTCTCACACTTTAGAGCCAACTTGTGGAAATTCGATTTCCATGGCGATCGGTAAGTGATCAGAAACCGCGATATCCAAGACCCCAACTTGCTTCACCTTAACGCAATCACTGACCAATATATGATCAAGGCCCCTAAGGGGTCGCCAGCTAGGAAAGGTTTGTAAACCTTCAACTACCGGCTGCAACGCGAGATCTTTCAATGGACTAAGACTCAAGAGGCGCTCAGCATGTGTATTCATGTCACCCATTAATACCACACGCTTATGATTGCCAATCAGTTTGCATATATGGGTTAACTGTCGATTTTGTGCGCCCTTGCTTAACGCAAGATGCATCACAACCACCAGCAGGCTATCAGGGCCTTCACCAAAATATAAAAAGATCGCACCGCGCCCTGGTAAAATGCCAGGCAGCTTATGCCGTGTCACCTTAGTAGGTTTATTACGACACAACACCCCATTACTGTGTTGAGCCACGGGTCCAAAATCACGATTAAGCTGCTGAAACCAAAACGGAAAACCGGCTTTGCGCGCAAGAAATTCAATTTGATTGATAAAGCCAGAACGAAAACTGCCACCATCCGCTTCTTGGATGGCCACTAAGTCAAAATATGACATGGTTTGAGCCATGCGCATAAGTGCCAGCTTTCGCTTGTTAGCAGGTAAGAAGTGCTGCCAACTTTTGGTGAGGTAGTGATGATAACTACCGGTTTCAATACCCACTTGAATATTAAAACTCAGCAATTTTAAGCTATCTGGGCGGCTCGACTCAAAATCTGTCAGCTGTAAACAACATAAAGGTTCAGCCGTTGCGCCCAGTTTCTTCATATTACTTTTTTAGTGACTGACGTTCTTGTTCGATTAAGTAGTTCACCACATCGAACACTCTTTCTTCGCCGCCAGCTGAGCTTGCGTTAACCATGTACTTACCGTTTACGATAACAGCCGGTACACCACTTATGGCCCAAGAGCGCACCATTTGATCCGCCATTTTTAATTGACGACGTACGCTGAATGAATCGTCGTATTTGTCAAAATCCGCTTCACTTACACCATATTGCGCTAAGAACTCTTTTTGATCATCTTTATCAAGTAACGGGTTACGGTGTTTATGAATAGCATCAAAAATTGGCTGGTGCACTTTTTCGTTTATTTTTAATGCATGGGTTAAATAAAACAATTCTGCATGAATTTTCCACTGACGACTAAATTGCGCAGGTACTTGATAGAAATCCACATCGGCTTGTAAGAACTTCTTCCAAGCCTGAACAGTAGGCTCAAAATGGTTACAGTGACCACAGCCATACCAAAATACTTCAACCACTTCGATTTTTTCTGGGTTGCGAGGCATGGTGGCATTCGCTAGCACTTTATAATGCTGACCTGCGACATATTGTTCAGCTTGGCTAAATACAGCGCTAGCCATCAGCAATGCTGTAAGAGCAAGGTTACGCAATTTCATAACTAATCCTTGGTAATTAACGTGTCTAAATATTGGTTTGACCGTAGCCTAAAGGCAGAGGGGGATTTGAACAAGTGATTAGGCTTAAGTTCCGCTAAAACTTTTTTTGAGCACAAAAAAAGGCGGCCTAAGCCACCTTTTTCAAACATCTTAGGACTAGTGAAGACCTTGGATGTATGCAGCAACCGCCGCTACTTCTTTGTTAGACATGCGACCTGCGATGTCACGCATAACCGCACTTGCGTCATTATCACGTTTATCTTCTTGGAACATCACTAACTGTGATTTGATGTAATCGCTGTGCTGGCCACCAAGCGCTGGAAAACCGGCTGCTTCGATACCAGAACCATCAGCGCCATGACACGCAAGACAAGCTGGTACGCCAGTGGCTAGGTTACCTGCGCGGTAGATTTTCTCACCTAACGCAACTTGATCTTTCTTCGCATAACCAACGGTACGCTTGTTACCGGCAAAGTATGCCGCTAGATCGGCCATTTGAGTATCGCTAAGTGCTGCCACTTGGCCTTTCATGATGGCGTTATCACGGGCACCACTTTTGAATTCTTTTAATTGCTTAAGGATGTATTTTTCACCCAGGCCTGCAATTTTTGGGAAGCTTGCTGCTGCACTGTTACCGTCTTGACCGTGGCAAGCCGCACAAGGAGCCGCAATTTTTTTACCTGCTTGGGCATCACCTGCTTGCGCACCTGCTACCAAACCTAAAGACAACATCAAACCAATTGCCAAGTTTTTCATGAATCACTACCTTAAATACGAATGAAATTAGTTTATTTCGCTTTGCTCATATATTTGATTAAAGCTTTAAATTGTTCAGATGAGCAATCCATACATAGACCCTTTGGTGGCATAGCACCTTTACCTTGGGTTACGCTTGCGACCATTACATCGATACCTGTGGCCATTCTAGGGGCCCAAGCAGCTGAATCAAACGCTTTTGGCGCTCCAGCAACACCTACTGCGTGGCAAGCGGCGCAAGCTTGGTTATACTTAGCCTCAACGTCAAACGCTTGGGTAGATGCTGACAAAATAAGTGCAGCCGTCAGTCCTAGTACCTTTTTCATGGCTCTCTCTCTCCGTGCCAATATTAAGTTTGGCTTACAGGTCCACATAAAATTTGTGGCATTATAACCAAAGTTAACCCACTTACAACTTGACCCATAGCAGTAAAGGCCTCATGAACCCAGTTCAGATCAACTTTCAAAAGGCGCATTTCATCACAAGCGCCCCCAGTTTAAAGCAATGTCCTGATGACACAGGGGCTGAAGTGGCTTTCGCTGGCCGCTCCAACGCGGGTAAATCCAGCGCTCTTAATACTTTAGCTCAACAAAACAAATTGGCACGTACCAGTAAAACCCCTGGTCGCACCCAGTTAATTAACTTTTTCGAAATCCAAGCGGGTGTCCGTATTGTGGATTTACCGGGTTATGGCTTTGCCAAGGTGCCTGATCGCATGAAACGCGAGTGGCAAAAGAACATGTCAGAATACCTAGAAGAACGCCAGAGCCTTAAAGCACTGGTATTAGTCATGGATATTCGTCACCCACTTTCTGAATTCGATATCATGATGTGTGACTGGGCCCATGACGTGCAGATGCCTGTGCATATCTTACTGACTAAATCAGACAAGCTTAAAAGAGGCCCTGCACAAAGTACCCGCTTACAGGTGCAAAAGTCTTTACAACATATGGGTGACTTGCTGAGCGTGCAGACATTCTCGTCTTTGAAAAAAGAAGGCGTTGATGTGCTACAAAAACAAGTCAGCGCCTTTTTGTCATTAGCCGATGAATACGACGAAAACGAAGATTAAAACGCAGCGCTCAATTGGGCACCCAAGGTCACCTGGGTGCCTCCTGTGTATTCTAAGCGCGAGCGCTGGCCATTAAGTGTGAATGTCTCGCTTGGGCGTTGCGCAATGGCAAATTCTGCAAATGGACGCACCTGTATTTGGTTCATCACATCCCATAGGTATTCAAGCTCAAAGCTCACTCTAGACTGCTTGGAATAATCCACTTTCGTTTGAACCTGGGTCGAGTACGCTGAATAACCCATCATATAATCAAGGGACAGGGTGCCTACTAATTGATGATGCAACTGCAGCGGCATCACAGCGCCAAAGCTAGCACCTAAAGTAATAGGGGCTGATACTTTTTCGCCATTCACCTTGTCGGATAAGGCCGCTGAAGCATAAGCACGACCTAACCAGTGGGTATCCATTTCAGTTTTCCAGTTTGCCGCGATACCGCTTTTTAGGGCAAAGAAACCTTGTGCCTGACCACCTGAACGTCCACCTTGCTGGCTGTTTTCAGGGGCCGCTAAACGGGTTTTACAAACAGAAGAAGCGCTATCACAGATAGGTAGCTGTATTTCATTTTCCCAAGTAGCAATATGGTTGATGCGCATATTGCCCAACAGACTCAATTCAGTGCCACCTTCGTTGATCCAATCCCCTTCAATGTTATCACCATCGGCAGAGGCAATTTCGCTTTCCGATTTTTCGTAAATATAGCCATAACGAATACCAAGATTTAAGTCAGAGCTTAAACCCATCATATAGGTAAGTTCGGTAACAAAACCATAACCCTTACCGCGGGCATCTGTAATGCCACGGTCTAAGGATTCGATATCCGCAATCGTTGCATCATGAATGTAGGTGCCACCAGAATAGCGATCTGTCATAGCGATTTTGGTGCTGGCTTGTTGTTGACCTGCCGCTAACATATCCCCAGGGAAGTTTAATGGCTGAGAAAGGGCAAATTGGCTAAGTAAAGCCATTGAAAGAACTGTAGAAGCGCGTAACCACATGGTGAGGCCTGATCATTATTATTGTATTGGGCTAGGGTGCGAAGACTGCGGTCTACGGGGGGGTTTGTCAATATTCGGTATTGGTACATAAGTGCTGTACTACTTGAATTAATCACTGATTTAAGTGATGTTTCATCCCATTTTTATTAGCAGTCACTAACCCCATAAGCTAACGGGCGTTTAACATGTGGATAAGTTTTTTGTAACAGGGCTGGCAAAATGGCCGAGCTCTTCTAATCTCACATATGAACTTACTAAGTTTTGTTGTGTCTTAGTTTTAGTTCTCCGAAATGTTTTACAAATCCTTCGGTATCTCCCCAAGAACCCGAAGGTATTCCAGCCTGATCGTTCTCCCCCAATGGCGATCAGGCTTTTTTTTGCCTATTCGTCGTACATACTCTTAATCAAGTCGATGCCCGGTTGAATCGTGCTGCGCCATATCTGCTCTAAATAGCCATCAAATTCAGGGTCATGTTTGTGCAGGGTTTCCATCAAAGCATCTAGCCACATAGCATAGTGATTAGGGTCAATGTTCATGTGTTTTCGGCTATGACTTTCACCAAGGGCGCGAATTTTAGTATCTGACATGCCTCTGGCGTGCATCACTAACCAAAGAATGCCGCCGCGAAGCAAGCCTTGCTGCGCCGACATATTGGTATCAACAAACATGTTACGAATATCTTGGGACTTGCCCATGAAGGTGTCATAAAAATCATCAAAAAAAGCCGGATGGTTGCAGCTACGACCGTAACTTTGAAAGACTAAATCTGCGTTACCCACGAATATTCCTTAATGCAGCTAGATAAAAAAGTGGCGCAGAATATCCACTATTAACCATACAAGCAAAAAGGTTTTAGGGGACAGTGTTATGCGTCCCCTAAACTAATGATGACTGTTTATTTAATGGGCTTCGTCCCAGTTAGCCCCATGCCCCATATCCACCACCAATGGTACATCTAGGTCGGCGGCCGCTTCCATAATGGATTTAATCTGGGCGCAGCTTTGTTCAAGCTGATCTTCAGGCACTTCAAAGATCAGTTCATCGTGGACCTGTAGGATCATTTTCACATCGGTTGATTCGCTCACCCATTGATGCATTTTTACCATGGCACGTTTGATAATATCAGCTGCGGTGCCTTGCATAGGGGCGTTAATAGCGGTGCGCTCAGCTGCCTGGCGACGCATGCCGTTACTTGAGTTGATTTCAGGTAAATGCAGACGACGGCCAAATAAGGTTTCAACATAACCTTGTTTGGCGGCCACATCGCGAGTGCGCTCCATGTAATCACGCACACCAGGGTAACGTTCGAAATAAATATCGATGTATTCCTGTGCTTCTTTACGCCCCACACCGATCTGTCTTGCTAGGCCAAATGCACTCATGCCATAGATCAAACCGAAGTTAACGGCTTTAGCATGACGGCGCTGTTCACTGCTCACATCGGATTCATCCACACCCATGATTTCTGCCGCAGTGGCCCTGTGGATATCTTTTCCTTTGGCAAAGGCATCGAGCAATCCTTTGTCCCCAGATAAGTGCGCCATAATGCGCAATTCAATCTGGCTATAATCCGCTGCCACCATGATTGAGCCCTTCGGCGCTTCAAAGGCTTGGCGGATTTTACGGCCTTGCTCGTTACGAATTGGAATGTTTTGCAGGTTAGGATCCGTAGACGACAAACGCCCTGTGGCGGTCACCGCTTGTTGGTAAGAAGTATGTACTCGACCGGTTGCGGGGTGAATCATTAACGGCAGTTTATCGGTGTAGGTATTCTTCAGTTTCGCCAGACCACGGTGTTCTAAAATCACTTTTGGCAGTTCGTAGGTAAGGCTTAATTCCACCAGTACTTCTTCAGCGGTTGATGGCTGACCTTTGGGGGTTTTTTTGATGATTGGCAGTTCAAGTTTTTCAAAAAAGATGGTTTGTAACTGCTTAGGTGAATTCAAGTTGAACTCTTCACCGGCTAATTCAAAGGCTTGTTTTTCAAGCTCTGTTAGGCGAGTTTTGATCTCTTCGCTTTGTTGGTGCAGCTTAGTGGCGTTCACATACGCGCCTTGCTGCTCCATGTAAGTAAGTACTTGCACAAGAGGAAGCTCAATTTCTTCGTATAACGATAGTAATGACTCACTTTCTTTTAGCTTTTGATTTAATACTTCGTGCAGACGTAATGTGATGTCGGCATCTTCGGCGGCGTATTGTGCAGCTTGTTCAACCTCAATTTGGTTAAAGGTCAGCTGCTTGGCACCCTTGCCCGCTAAAGACTCAAACGAAATGCAGTCGTGCTCTAAATGCTCTTTTGCTAACGCATCCATGTTGTGCTTGCTGCTGACGCTGTTAAGCACGTAACTTTCTAACATGGTGTCATGGGCAATGCCGCGTAATTGGATACCGTGATTGGCCAATACATGGGCATCGTATTTTAGGTTTTGGCCTACTTTTAAAACCGACTCATCTTCCAAAAGTGGCTTGAGTTGCTCAAGGGCCCAGTTGCGATCCAGCTGCTGTGGTGCATCTAAATAATCATGGGCAAGCGGAATATAAACCGCTTCATTTGGGCCCGTGGAAAAACTCACCCCCACAATACTGGCTTGCATGTAGTTTAAGCTGGTGGTCTCGGTATCAAAGGCAAAATACGGCGCAGCTGTCAGTATTTTGATGTAATTTTCCAGCTCAGTTTCTGTGGATAAAATGGTGTACAAACTTCTATCCACAGAGGCTTTTACGGGTTTGATCGCCTCTGTTTTACCTGTGGATAATTCTTTTGACCACGTCTTGAATTCATACTCGGTGAAGTAATTCAGTAACGCAGCATTATCTGCAGGTTTTACCTGTATGTCTTCCAAACTAAACTCAAGCTCAACATCACACTTAATAGTGGCCAGCTCATAAGAAAGCGGTAGCTGATCTAAGGCAGAACGTAGATTTTCACCTACTTTGCCTTTTACTTGATCGGCGTTTTCCATCACTCCTTTTAAGGTGCCATAGGCATCTAGCCATTTAACAGCGGTTTTAGGGCCGCATTTTTCAACACCTGGAATGTTATCCACCTTATCGCCCATCAAGGCTAGGTAATCGATGATTTGGTCTGGGCGCACGCCAAACTTCTCTGAAACACCGGGTACATCCATAAAGGTGTCTGTCATGGTATTCATCAGTGTTACATGGTCGGTAACCAACTGGGCCATATCTTTATCACCGGTGGAGATGATGGTCTCAATGCCTTTTTCACTGGCTTCTCGAGCAAATGTGCCGATCACATCATCAGCCTCAACACCTTCGATCACCAATAGTGGCAAACCCATGGCTTTAATAATGTCGTGAATGGGCTGGATTTGAACACGCAGGTCATCGGGCATAGGCGGGCGATTAGCCTTGTATTCACTGTATAGGTCGTTACGGAAGGTTTTACCCTTGGCATCAAACACCACCACGATTTTAGAATCGGCATAATCTTTTTGCAGTTTACGGATCATGCTGATCACGCCACGAATAGCGTTGGTAGGGAACCCGCTGGATGTATTCATTTCACGAATGGCATGAAATGCGCGGAATAAATAGGATGATCCGTCGACCAAGACGACTTTTTGTATGTTGGATTCTGTCATGGGGCTATTCTTTTATGAGGCGGTAGCCGTACAATGGCTATTAATGTTCAATTTGTCGGTGAGTTTATCATGAAACCTCTTCTATCTTGGCTATTAATGAGCCTGTTATTGTCTAGCCCTGTTAGCTTTGCTGCTGACGCCATTGAGCCTTCGATTGTGATTCGTCACAGTGAAGATAAAACCTATTACGAATACACGGTCAATGGCGAGGTTCAAGAAATTAAGGTCGTACCAAAAGAAGGGAAAACGTATTATTTGGTACCTGTGGGTCAAGACAACGAAGACTTTAAACGTCAAACTCAGTCGAAACTTGTGGTGCCTAAGTGGGTTATTTTCCGCTGGTAATTTTTTCTTTTTAATTTATGAAGTGACATCATGTCCGTCTACACCCAGCTTGATAGCAAGCAGTTTGATTCTATCTTAAGCCAATACAATTTGGGCCGCCTGCATGCTTTTGAAGGCATTGCAGCTGGCATAGAAAACACCAATTATAAAATCACTTTAAATACCTCAAATGGCACCGCCGTTTATTTTTTAACGATTTTCGAGCAACTGCATAAACAAGAGCTCAATTTTTTTATTCCCTTTTTATCCCACTTAAAAACCAAGGGATGCGCCTTACCCGCCCCTAAAGCCAATATTAATGGCGAGTTTTTATTTCAAGTAGGTGAAAAGTGGGGCGTTATTTTTGAATGTTTAAGTGGCCATCATCTTGATGCCATTAATACCAGCCACGCCCGTACCATTGGAAAGGAACTGGCTCGTATTCATCAAAGTGCTCAAAGTTTTGCGCAAGCCCCTGCTAATCCCCGTGGTTTTTATTGGCTACAAAAACAAGCCAGTTGCGACACACTTGAGATTTCAGACACCGATCGCAGCTTACTGCAATCACACTTAAAAACCATGCAGCTCTTGTGGCAACAATGGAATGGCCATCCTCAGCTTACAAAAAGTTTTATTCATGGCGACTTATTTTTGGATAATTGCTTGTTCTTAGACAATGGCAATTTAAGCGGCGTAATTGACTTTTATGCCGGTGGTTTTGATTATTGTGTTTACGACATTGCCATTTGCATCATGGCTTGGGGTAAAACCGATAATGCTACGATTAATCCGGCTATTGCAGATGCGATTGTGGCAGGGTATGAAAGTGTTAGGGCGTTAACCCGTGATGAAAAGCACTATTTGCCTGACTTTTTACGTTTAGCGGTGCTGCGTTTTTGGGTTTCACGCTTAATTGCTAAAACTCAGCAGCAAGGTGCCGCGTTAACCACGGTTAAAAACCCCGATGACATGAAAGCGTTATTGGTTAATTTAAAATAGTTTTTCATGATTTATATATTAAAAGCCATCAGCTAATTTAGCTGATGGCTTTTTTTATGGGTATTTAAAAATGATGATTACTTGGCTTGTAGCCAGAATAAAGCAAAATTCTTGTTATCATCACTCCAACAATGCTCGCTTTCAAAACCCGCTTGCTGCACAAATTTTGCAAAAGACTCAGGTTCAAATTTGTAGCTATATTCCGTTACGATTGCCTCATCTTGCTTAAATGTTAAGCGCTCACCAAATAATGACACCACTTGATCATACTTACTGATGAGATGCATTTCGATACGGCTTTTATCTTTATTAAAAAATGCATGATGTTTAAAATGATCAAGATTGAAGTTACCTTTACCCAGCTGGTTAAGATGGTTCAAAATATTTAAATTAAACTGCGCGGTCACGCCTTTTACATCATTGTACGCGGCATTTAGAGTATCCGTAGACTTCACTAAATCCACACCAATCAGCAACGCGCCATTGTTACCCACGGTACTGCGCACACCTTTTAAAAATGACAATGCATCTTCGGGCGCAAAATTACCTAAGCTTGAACCTGGAAAAAAGGCCACTTTTTTTGCTCTAGGCGGTAGACCTCTAGGCAAGGTAGCTGGCTGGCGATAGTCCAAACAGGTTGCATGAATTTCTAACCATGGAAACTGTTGGCGTAATTCAATGGCACTATCAAATAAAAAGTCTTTGCTGATATCCAATGGAACATAGGCTTTTGGTTTTAATGCATCCAGCAGCAAACGGATTTTAGTGCTGGCGCCACTGCCGTATTCAATCAGTACCGCATTCTCGCCTGCTTGCTCGATAATATTCTGACGATAATCTTTTAATAACTGGATTTCAGTACGTGTGGGGTAGTACTCGTCTAGTTGAGTAATGGCTTCGAATAATTCAGAACCCGTTTGATCGTAAAAATATTTAGCCGATATCCGTTTAGGTGATTGCGTTAACCCTTGAAGAATCTCTTTTTTCTGGTCGTTTTCATGCAGGTTGTAATCATAAAAATACACACCTTCTTGAGTGTCACCTTGGCTCTTCATGGGTATCTCCTTTAAATATGCTATTCGTTAATATCTTTCGCTAAACGAATACCTGTTTTTGGCCAGCGGTCTTGCGGATAGAAAAAATTACGATAGGTTATGCGACTATGATGGGCAGGGGTTAAATCACAACCGCCACGTAATACCATTTGGTTGCACATAAATTTCCCGTTATATTCGCCCACGGCACCCTCTGGTGCTTTAAAACCTGGGTAGGGCTGATACGCACTTTGTGTCCATTGCCAGTTATGGTCGAACATGTGCGCTAGACTGGTTTGGTGGGGGCCAAATAAAGATTGCTGCGCGGCCACTTCCCATTCAGCTTCCGTTGGTAAACGACTACCCTTCCACTGTGCAAAAGCATGGGCTTCATAAAAACTAATATGATTCACCGCTTGGTTTTTATTTAACGGTTTTAGCCCTTGTAAACTGTATTCGAACCAATCATCGCCTTGTTTTACCCAATACAAAGGATGGGAAATCTGGGTTGTTTGCAACCATGCCCAGCCATCACTTAACCACAACATGGCTTGTTCATATCCACCGGCGTTTACAAATTCAAGGTACTCTTCATTACTGACTAATGACCGGCTTAATTGGAATGGTTTTAAAAATGTTTGATGGCAAGGAGTTTCGTTATCAAAACAAAATGAGGTTGCACTGTTACCGATTTCAAATAATCCACCAGCAAAGTTTTCAAATCCGGTATGACGAATCAGCGGGGCAGGGGCATCGGTTTTTGGTAAGCCATAAACCGGATATAACGGGTTTTGAAAAAAGTTATATTTCAAATCCATTAATATTAATTCTTGATGCTGTTGCTCGTGGTTTAGCCCTAGCTCAATTAGTGCGTGATACTGTGTTTGATCCGTCTGTAAAAATCTTATGATGTGATCATCCACATGCTCACGGTAAGCCAACACATCTTGCAAACTGGGGCGGGATAACAAATGGCGTTTTGGGCGAGCAAACTGCTCGCCGATGCCATTGTAATAACTGTTAAACAAATGCTGATACTGGGGATGAAACCCTTGATAACCTTCAACGTGTTCCCGTAATAAAAATGTTTCAAAGAACCAGGTGGTATGGGCTAGGTGCCATTTAACAGGGCTGACAAAGTTAGCCCCTTGCAAAGCACAATCTTCTGCCGATAACGGCGAGATTAAATGCTCACTGTATTGGCGAACCTGTTGATACTTTGCCAACAAATTCATGGGGGAATCTAGGGTAGGGGTTGCATCACATGCTACGGACATATTGATCGCTTATTACTCTAAAGTACTCAGACTAAGACCTGCGAAACAGTCTGACAAGCGGGTATGACACACAAATGACATGGGATAATCGAACGTTATCCCATCAAAGTTCTATAAATTCTTTTTAATCAATTACTTAGAATTAAAGCAGGTTATAAACTTCTGTTGTAAGTAAGCATAAAATTCTAAAAATTGGCCATCTTTGACGGCATAGGATGACGCCAACGGATCAATTAAAACCACAGGCACATTTGTACCTTGTTGTAATTTATCAACGATACTGGCTTTAAATTGAGGCTCCACAAATAAACACGCTACATTACCTTGTTCGAGTAGTTGGCGTACCTGCAATAAGTGGCGTGTACCAATTGGCTGCTCAGGATGCACTGCTAATACCGCTGTTTGGTTAAGCTCAAAATGTTCAACCCAATAATGAAACGCATCATGAAAACTAATAAAACCTTTTGTTTGACCCGTTAACGCCTTGCTTGCTTGCTGCTGCCAAGTATCTAAGTTGGCTAAAAACGCTTTAGGCTCAGATAATCCCATTTGGGTTTGCACCAAAGCCAATATGTTTTTGATCATGTTAGGATTTAACCAAATGTGGGGGTCTTGCCCCCCGTGGTTATGACCGTCATGATCTTCATGCTCGTCTTGAGCAAACTCTACGCGCTCATCAAATAAGATAGAAAGATCAAGTACTTGATCATGACGCTTAAGTGACTTGCTCAGGTAGGGCTCCATATCTCTGCCCAGCCAGATCACATGTTGTGCTTGGTAAATAATCCTGCGATGGCTTGGCTTTAGGGCAAAGTCATGGGGGGACTGGTTAGCCTGCATTAAAGTATCCACTTGCAACTGGGGCCATGCGCTTTTAATCAACAGAGCCACTGGATGTATGGATACTAATACCTGGCTTGATTGCGCCCATGTATTCGAAGCCAGCAAACATACCAGTAGCAAGACACCATTTTTTAACCTTTGCATTGGCCTCAACCTATAATTTATACCGCGTTTAGAGGGGCGGTATGATACCCTATGGGCCGTTTATTTGGCGTAAAAAGTGTGAAGGAAAGCCTCTGGCATGAATGATTATTTAATTAAACTGCGCAATGTCAGTTTTGTTCGCCAAGGCCGCGCCATTTTAAACGATGTGAATCTTGAGATTCACCGTGGCGAAATCGTCACCCTCATTGGCCCCAATGGCGCAGGTAAAAGCTCATTACTTAAGTTAGCGCTAGGCCTTGAGCGTATTTCAAGCGGTCAACGCATCAGCTTGCCTAACCTGCGTATTGGCTACATGCCTCAAAAAATGAGCTTACCCGATACCTTACCGTTAAGCGTAAAACACTTTTTACAATTAGCTAAGGGCTACCATAAAAGCCAGCTAATGAATGTCAGTGAGCGTTTGTCTATTACCGATTTACTCAAGCGCCCTATGCAAAAGTTATCAGGTGGTGAATTACAACGGGTACTGTTGGCGCGAGCATTGTTATCTAACCCTGAATTACTGGTACTGGACGAGCCCGTGCAAGGCCTAGATGTAAGCGGCCAAGCGGAGCTGTATCACCTAATCAGCGATTTAAAAGACGAGCTAAACTGCGGTGTGCTGATGGTCAGCCATGACCTGCACTTAGTGATGGCCGCCACCAATAAGGTGATTTGTCTAAACGGCCATATTTGCTGTGAAGGGCATCCTCAGACCGTGCAAAATGACCCAAGCTATTTAGAGCTATTTGGTCGCTCTATGCCTGCCCACTTAGTACCTTACACCCATCATCATGATCACACCCATGATGAACACTGCCAGCACGATCACTCCCATGATCATACCCATACAGATTCACACAAGGGAGAGCACTAACATGATGTGGCTATTAGATTCGTTATTAGCAGGTTGGTTGCTTAGCTTAATGAGCGGGCCGCTTGGCAGTTTTATCGTTTGGCGTCGCATGGCTTACTTTGGTGACACCCTAGCCCACAGCGCACTATTGGGTATTACCTTGGGCTTTATGTTTGATGTGCAATTAAATATCGCCATCGTGTTGTGCGCGGTATTTGTGGCATTGATCTTAGCCAGTTTGCAACGCCAGCACTTTATTCCCAGTGATACCTTGCTAGGCTTAGTGGCCCACACCACATTGGCCGCAGGGCTTGTAACTTTAAGTCTTGTGGACAATGTGCGCATCGATATTAACGCTTATTTATTTGGTGACTTATTAGCGGTTAACCGCCAAGACTTAATCACCTTGGCCATCGGCAGCGCCTTGGTCTTGTTAGTTTTATCGCGCATGTGGAAAGGTTTATTAGCGGCCAGTGTGTCAGAAGAGCTCGCCCAAGTTGAAGGTTATCAGGTGGCCCGTTTGCGTTTACTGTTCATGGTATTACTGGCAGTGGTAATTGCTGGAGCCATGAAGCTAGTGGGGGTTTTGCTCATTACTGCGCTACTGATTATTCCGGCGGCAGCGGCTCGACCGTTAAGCCAGGGGCCAAAACAAATGGCCGCCTTAGCCACCATTATTAGTATGCTGGCTGTGGCCATGGGGCTTGGTTTGTCTTACTTCTTTGATACCCCGGCTGGGCCGAGTATTGTGCTGACCAGCGCATTTTTCTTTTTACTGAGCCAAAGTGGCTATCGATTATTAAAGCCGTCTGCCTAGACGGCTTTGATAATCATGTTTGCTTAAATTTTACTGTTTAAGTAATCACTCATTTCTTGCGGCTTAAGTGGTGCGGTAAAAAAGCCTTCGTATTCACCCTGTGGGTTCACTAACACCACTTGAGAGCTGTGATCCATTAAGTAGCTTTTGCCATGGGGCTGCTTTTGAAAAAAGATATGCAGTTGGCGGGCGAGCATTTCAATGTTGTTAATTTCACCGCTCCATGCCTGAAACTTAGGGTTAAAATACTCAATGTAGTTTTTAAGCTGCTCTGGGTTATCACGTTCTGGATCCACCGATACCAGTACCACCTGTAGCTGTTCGCTGGTTACCTTGCTTGCTACTCGGTTAAGTTCAGCCAATGTGGTTGGGCACACATCTGGGCAATAGGTATAACCAAAGAATACTAAGCTCCATTTACCTGCTAAGTTTTGCTCATGAATAATTTGCCCGTTTTGATCGTACAAGTTGATACCAGAAAGCTTAATGCTCTGGGGCAATGGTTGATAACTTTCAGGTAGCGGCTCACTACAACCGGCCAATACCAACAAAAATGTACACAAGACAATCAATAAGTGCTGACGCATAATGCTCTCCAATTTGTTACGCCATGATGCCAATAACCGCTGCAGATATGTAGCCCTTTTTTAATCGGTTATTGCTCAAGCCTTTAAATATAAAACAAGGTCCCTGTGAACGCCTCTTCTCAGATACACAAACAACTTTGGCAGCTTGCTATTCCTGTGATGCTGTCGAATGTTTCAGTGCCGCTATTAGGGTTAGTCGATACGGCCATTCTTGGGCACTTGGATGACAGCCGATACCTTGCCGCCGTGGCCATGGGCACCAGTTTATTCACGTTTGTATTTTGGAGTTTTGCCTTTTTGCGCATGGGCACAACCGCCATGGTGGCCAAACACTACCAGCAGCCGTTACAACTCAATGGTGTGTTGCAAAGTGCTGTGATCTTAGCGGTGGCCATTGGCATAGGATTGATAATCCTTGCTCAACCACTCATTAGCCTGATGCTCAACTTAGTTGATGCGGTTGCTGACATCACCCCATTAAGCGAACGCTATCTTAGTATTCGATTTTATTTCGCACCGGTGACGCTACTTAATTACGTGGCACTGGGTTATCTCATTGGTTTAGGGCGAACCCAAGCCACTCTGGTCATATTGGTTTTTACCAATATTCTTAACGGAATATTAAATTACATTTTTGTTTATAGCCTTAGTTTAAATAGTGAGGGAGTTGCTTACGCCAGTAACATCGCCGAAAGCACACAGCTTTTGTTGGCGTTATATTTTATTAAACCTAAATTATTGGATGCCCATTCATTTGCTTTCGCCAAAACATTTTTTAATGGTTTTTTACAACTGAATATTCAATTGTTTATTCGTACTTTTTTCTTGTTGTTTGCCTTTGCATTTTTTATGAGCAAGGGAGCACAACACAGCACCGCGCTGCTAAGTGCCAACGCTATTTTAATTAACTTACTCATGTTTATTAGTAACGCCCTTGATGGCTTTGCTATTGCATCAGAATCATTAGTGGGTAAAGCACTGGCTGACAAAAATATACATCGAATAAAACGTGTGATTAAAGCCAGTGGCATTTGGTCATTTATGTTTGCTTTAGGGTTTTCGTTCGCATTATGGATAGCCAACGGACCTATTGTTAATTTGTTGACCAGCCAAGAAGATGTACTGACTATTTTAGATCAACTGCATTATTGGTTAATCTTTTTACCGCTAGCTGGATTCGCCTGCTATTGGTTAGATGGTATTTTCATTGGCTTAGCGGCAGGCAAAGCCATGCGTGACAGCGTATTGTTTGCTTTGTTTGTTTTATTCTTACCGCTGCAATACCTCCTTGATCAGTGGCCAATTCATGGTTTGTGGTTATCGCTCTTTGCCTTCTTGCTTGGCCGTGCAATTTGGCAATTAGCCATATTGCCTAAAATCATGCAGCGCAATGCCAACCTGCTCACAAAATAATACTTACACGCCCTTTTTTCTCGCATTCCTTTAATCCTGTACTAGTCTTTAATGCATCAACTCGGTGCTAACAATAAAAAAGAATGAAAGCTGAATTCTTATGGATTTATCTTCTAAAAATAGGCGCAATTGCCGTTGTTAAAATCCCTCATATTTCGTACTTTAAACGCGCCAATCGAGAACAACAAAAGCAAAAAATCTCGATCATAAAAACTAAAAAAGCATTAGCAAATTAGGCCCTTACCTAAGCCATTTGTTTGCAAGGAGACAAAAATGCGAGTAGGCACATTACGCTCCATTATTAGCAACGCCTTTTATCACGAAGAACGGACACACTGCTTAGAACGCCACTTAAAGTTTCACATTGAAACTTTACCTGATCGTTTAAAAATCGAAAAAGATAACGAACTAGAATCTCTAAAAAAGTTTGCCATGGATTACATTCATCATGTACCGGAATTCTTAGACGCCCTAAAAGAGGCATCACAAAAAGCCGGCATTGAAGAACATGTTTTTCCATTTTTACGCATTGCTGAAAGATATTTTATTTCACCGCCAAGTTTGCCTAACCATCACGTGGGCTTAATGGCCATGATGGATGAAGCTTATCTAGCGCATCGCTTATTCGAAGAAGTAAATGACCGTTATATCAGCCGCGTAGGTATGCCACTTATCCCATGGGATATGACATTAGCCAATGTGGTTGCCCATCAACTAGTAGGAGAAGATCTCGCTAATCGCTTAGATGCACTAGTGTATAACACGGTAAATAAAATGATGCCTGCTGAGCGTCACTATGAAAGTGTTGAATTTAAAGATTTTGTAAAACAAGAAAAGGGCAATACCACATCTATTTGGCAAGAGTGGCCTTGCATGGGGAAAGCCTCTGGCATTGAATGGGCATTAGGCTAGTGTCTAAAAATTTATTCCATAAAAAAAGCGGCTATTATTAAGCCGCTTTTTTATATTTATAATATTATAAAATTATTCTTTATCTCTAACTCGCTCAAAACTTGCAAACCTAGGCAAACCTTTTTCAGTAAAACCTTGATGGGAAAACGTAATATCACTGCCAATGGGTGGTGGATTTTTTCTTTCTTTGTCACTAAAACCCGTGCCAATTTTGAACATTTTACCATTTTCTAATTCCACCCAAACCGCACCCAGCATATTTTCATATTTTCCTCGACCTGCTTGATAAGCAATGACACGAGCTTCGCTGTCTTGTCGAATTTTAAGCTTCAATAAGTGCTCGCTACGACCGGTTTCATATAAACTACCAGGTGTGCGCAGCATTAACCCTTCGCCACCTTGATCAACAATTGATGCTAAGGTTTTTTCTATTGCAACTAAACTTTCAAGCTTGGTTTGTTTAACCCATTGCACGTGAGGGGCCGCATTTTTTTCTAATAATAATTTAAGTGATTGTTGGCGTGATTCAAATGGCTCGGTACTTTGCGGCAGATCAAATACTTGATAACTGATTTTACGCCACTGGGCATCATCAGGTGTGGCATCTAATACTATTTTAGTGACGGTTTGATAGCCATTACGCCCAGCCCATAATTCACCATCTAATGCTTGCTTGGGTAGCGCTTGTGTAAACCAAGTAGGGGCTTGAATCATATTACCATTACGCGTCAGTAGATTTTTACCATCCCAATAACAGCGAATGCCATCTAATTTTTCACTAGTCCAATATGACGGGCTCTGCATGGCACCATTAAAATGCTTGGCTAAAACAAGGGGGGAGAGCTGATCTTTTGCGTAAAGTAGACTTGGTAATAAAAGACACATTACCAAGCAAAATATAATCATTGCTTGTGACATGGTTCATCCTGAACACTAAGGGGATTTCCTAAACGCACACCTTAACAAACACACTACAGATTGAAATAGGTTGATGGCATTAGCTGGCCGTTATCAACACTGGTTCACATGGAAAATGCCAAACCCTTAGCCTATTTGCTGCTCAGCTAAATATTCATCCTTTAATTTCATATAATTGGCTGCGGTGTATTTAAAGTAACTTAACTCTTTTTCGTTAAGCTCCCTTACCGCTTTTGCTGGTCGCCCTACATAAAGGTGGCCGCTTTTTAGGGTTTTACCAGGAGGCACTAACGAGCCAGCACCGAGCACCACTTGATCTTCAATAATCACGCCATCCATCACCATGGCTTGCATGCCGATTAACACCTGATTACCAATACGACAGCCATGCAACATAGCCATGTGGCCAACCGTGACATCATCCCCCAAAATGAGCGGATAGCCCCCAGGGTTGTAACTACTGGCGTGAGTGATGTGTAAAATTGAGCCATCTTGAATACTGCAGCGCGCGCCAATTTTGATGCTGTGCATGTCGCCACGAATCACGGTATTAGGCCATACCGATGCATCATCACCCAAAACCACATCCCCGATGACAACCGCACTATTATCGATGAATACCTTTTGCCCAAGCTTGGGCTGCATGCCTTTAAAACTGCGAATTGCACTCATGAGGTTTCCCTTAAATCTATTACCCTTTTAACGCCATTTCACTGTGCATACCTTGAAATAGCGCTAAGCGACCCAACCTTGTTAAGTTAGACACTTTAATGAATCAATCACCGATGGCAACCATGACACAGACACTTAACAATCCCCAAGCGTTACCTAAATTTAATGACATCCCAGTGGATGAAATTGAAGCCGCCATCAGCAAACACTTAGACGCAAACCTTGAGGCCATCAAAACCTTAAGCCAGCAGGCGAACCCCAGCTGGACAAGCTTAGTTGAAATACTGGAAGAGCTCGACGACACATTAAGTAAAGCGTGGAGCCCAGTAAGTCATTTGAACAGTGTCATGAATAGCGATGAGCTGCGCGCCGCTTACAATGCCTGTTTGCCTAAGTTATCGGCTTACGGCACTGAAGTAGGCCAAAACAAAGATTTACAACAAGCTTATCAAGCCATTAAAGATAGCCCTGAATTCAGCACTCTCAATAAAGCCCAACAAAAAGCCATTAACAATGCGCTGCGTGACTTTCATTTAGCAGGTGTCGATTTGGCTGACGACAAGAAAAAACGTTACGGTGAAATTAAATCGCGCCTAAGTGAGCTTTCAAGCAAATTTGGTGAAAACGTATTAGACGCCACCAACAAATGGAAAAAATTAATTAGCAACAAAGATGAGCTTGCAGGCGTACCTGAAAGCTCATTGGCAGGCTTTGCACAAACCGCAAAAGCCCATGAGCAAGAGGGCTATTTATTAACCCTAGATTTCCCGTGTTATTTGCCGGTTATGACATACTGCGATAACCGTGAGTTGCGCGAAGAAATGTACACGGCCTTTGCCACTCGTGCATCAGACCAAGGCCCCAATGCCGGTGAATTTGATAACTCTGACAATATGGCTGAGATTTTAAAATTACGTCATGAACTGGCTAACTTATTAGGTTTTGAAAGTTATGCCC
The DNA here is from genome assembly GCA_049115935.1 of Bermanella sp. Lineage (GTDB taxonomy): Bacteria > Pseudomonadota > Gammaproteobacteria > Pseudomonadales > Oceanobacteraceae > Bermanella. The sequence continues at coordinate 69,477 of JAGDZK010000034.1, forward strand.
ATTATTCACTGGCCAGCAAAATGGCCGAAACACCTGAGCAAGTGGTGGGCTTTTTAGAAGACCTTGCGGTGAAATCAAAAGCACAAGCTGAAGCCGAATACGCAGAACTCACCGCCTTTGCAAAAGAGCAAAACCCTAATGATGAATTACATCCATGGGATGTGACCTATTACGGCGAAAAGCTTAAACAAGCTCGCTACAGTGTCAGCCAAGAAGAAATCCGCCCGTACCTACCTGCCCCCAAGGTACTGGCGGGTTTGTTCGAAGTGGCTCAACGATTATTTGATGTGACCATTGAAGAAGACACTGAAGCCTGCGTTGAAAATGGCGACCTTTACCACCCTGACGCACAATTATTCAGCATCAAAAAAGATGGCCAGTTAGTGGCGCAATTTTATTTTGATTTATACGCGCGGGCAAAAAAACGTGGCGGCGCGTGGATGGACGAATGCCGAGTGCGTCGCACCAAGGCCAATGGCGAACAGCAAATCCCGGTGGCTTACCTTGTGTGTAATTTCACCGCCCCAGTGGGCGACCAACCAGCATTATTAACCCATGATGAACTGACCACCTTATTCCATGAATTTGGTCATGGCATTCATCACATGCTCACCAAGGTAAACACAGCTGCTGTCAGTGGCATTAACGGTGTGGCTTGGGATGCGGTTGAGCTGCCAAGTCAGTTCTTAGAAAACTGGTGCTGGGAGCCTGAAGCTTTAGCGTTTATTACCGGCCATGTTGAAACCGGTGAGCCATTACCAAAAGACTTATTAGATAAGATGCTCGCGGCTAAACACTTTCAAAACGCCATGATGATGATGCGCCAGTTAGAGTTTTCTTTGTTTGATTTTAAAATGCACCTTGAATACACCCCAGAAAACCCACAACCCATTCAGGCTGTATTAAACAACGTACGTGAAAAAGTTGCTGTGGTGAAAGCCCCTGAATTTAACCGCTTCCAGCACAGCTTTAGTCACATCTTTGCCGGCGGCTACGCGGCTGGTTATTACAGCTACAAATGGGCAGAAGTATTAAGCGCCGATGCCTTTAGCCGTTTTGAAGAAGAGGGGATTTTCAACAAAGAAACGGGCCAGTCTTTCTTTAATGAAATTCTAAGCCGTGGCGGTGAAGACGATGCTGCTGTGTTGTTTGAAAACTTCCGTGGACGCAAGCCAAGTGTGGAGCCTTTACTGCGCCATTCTGGGATTAAAGCGGCTTAATGTTCAAATGTAGGAGTCGAGCCCTGCTCGTTATAATAATACCCTAGTTTTTATGCTTCGGGTTTAGATGGTGAATACACTAATTTATGCATTCACCCTCTTTTCTTTGGGCGATTAATTAAGCTTTTGTTATCGCGAGCAGGGCTCGACTCCTACAATTTATAGCCATGCTTAACATCTGACACCCCATTTTCAATCCGCTATAATGGCGGGTAATTTCCATGACCATTGAGATCGCCATGTTCAAAGCAACCAAGCGTTTTATCGCCGGAGCCGTTTGCCCAAAATGTTCAGCAATGGATAAGCTGGTGATGTACAAAAACGAAGAAGGTCGCGATGTGCGCGAGTGCGTGGCCTGTGATTATCGTGATGTGATGAAAAGCGAAGAAGGAATGGTCACCGATGCCAAAGCTGCTGAGCTACAAACCCGCGTGACCCCAGAAGGCAAAGCCATTCGTGATGAAGGTGAGCAAGCCATTAAGATCTTTGATGCCATGCCTAGCAGTAAAACTAAGCATTAAAAAAAATTCAAACTGTGGGAGGGCGCTTGCGCGCGATGATTATTCAAAGCTCAAAAAGCTTTTCGCGCGCAAGCGCCCTCCCACATGTCTGTTTAGTCCTTCAATACTTTATCCAACTGCCCTATCACAGCATCCACACTGATCAAGTCCATAGCTTCTGCATGATGCACCCGCTCATGCCAGCCAGCCTCGTTATATGGTTTGCCTAAATATCTCTCAACCGCATCTGGATAAACATCTACCGTATAATCTGGGTTTTGATAAGGCCCTGATAAACCTGAGCGCGCTACCGCATATAGCCCAATAACCGGCGTATTCATCGCCACAGCAATATGGGTAGGGCCGGTATCCGGTGCGATCAAACAATCCACTTCACCTAACAATGCCGCAATTTGTTTGTGTTTGGTTTTGCCTACTCGATTATCCACTTCAGATTTGGCTAGTGCTTGAATGTCTTGGGCCAGTTGAATTTCATTTTGCGCAGGGCCACCCGTGAGCACCACTTGGCAATCGTATTTTTCAACCGCGGCATCAATTAACTCAGCATAATGTTTCGCTTTCCATGTGCGCTCAGCCTTACTGGCCGCGGCATTGATAGCGATATATTTTGCTTTATTGCGCGTTTGTTTTGCCCAAGCTTGATCTTCTTCGCTGGTACAAATTTGCCAATCAAAATTTTGCTTGGCTTGCGGGGTAGCCACACCTAAATATTTAGCAAAACCCATAAAACCTTCGGCTAGATGTTCATTGGAAGCAGGGATTTGTTCTTTTACAAACCACGAATGTAAATCTTTAGCGCGGCCATTATCAAACCCAATTTTACGCTTGGCGTTGATGTGTGGATAAATCAAATTGGTACGGAAGCTGGCTTGGGCGGCAATTAAAATATCAAACTCGTATTGTTTAAACAGTTTACGTAGTGACAAGTAATCTTTGATTTTTTGTGGCTTTTTAATCACCAAAAACTCAATGCCGTCTAAACCTTCAAGTAACGGATACACAGCAGAGCTTGTGATCCAGGTGATCTTGCAGTCAGGCCATGCTGTTTGCAGGGCGCGAATCATAGGAATGGCAAGCACCACGTCACCAAGGGCAGAGAGGCGGAAAAAGGCAATGTGTTTAGGCTGGCTCATGACGCTCTGTAACTAACAATAGAAAGATCCGAGTATACCTGAATTCACCATCTGTTCACGTCGCTGCTCGCCATTATCAAACCCTTTATTGCGGCTGATGCCATGGCCAGTTAGAGTTGCATCAAACTGATATACCCCTAGGACGATTCATGACCACCCGCCTCACACCTTACCTTACCTATTTATTGCTCGCTTGCGCTTCATATTCCGCCCATAGCTTTGAGTTGACCCCAGAGCAAGTGAACGGCGTATATCAATTGGCTCAGCCTGAGCGCAGTGCCGCTGGGCCAACCCAAAAATTAACCATTGAATATGGTGAAATGAACGGCCAAACGGTTTTGGTGACAGCCAGTTGCCCTAAGTGCCCTGCAGCGGGTTATCGTCTATTAGAGACTGAATCCAAAGAACTGGGGCGACCTGTATTTTTTAATTCTTCAGGTATTTACATCATCGCCTACGACAACAATACCTTTGTTAGCGTGATGGCTGACGGCCAGCTGGGAAAAAAGATTTGGCAAAAGCTAGTGTATGCCAATGTTTACAGCAAGCAGGGAACAGCGACTATTGACCTTGAAGCCGCAAAGCAGTTTGTCATTAATGAATCCAAGCGCTTAATGACCGGCGAAGGCATTGCGCAATCCGTGGTGACAGGTGGCAACGGCACCTATTACGCGGCTATGAAACACGGCATCGGCAGTGAAGCCTATGATCAGATGGAGGTATTAATTTACCCACAACAAAAAATCGTACTCACTGGCATGAATTGCCGCAGCTGCCGCACCGACAGTTACCACTATGAAAGCGAATTGAGCCAAGCCATTAGCCAACCCGTTTACAAACTTGGGCATTTAGATCGCTATATAATCGAATACAAAAAAGGCGAGCTATGGTGGACCAATGCCAACTTAGGTAAAACAACTTGGGGCGATAACAATCATTTTAATGTGATCACCCAAGATAAAAACTTTGCCCGTAAACTCACCATCGACAAACCCGCTCAAACCAAAATCGATAGCACATTCAAACAATACGCCCAACAAGCCAAAGCCGCCGTGGATGCGCGAATAAAACTGCAAGACCAGCAGCGCACAGCCAATAATCAATTACCTAAAAAAGGCTTAACTGATTCACAACTGGAACAAGATACCTTCGCCGCCGCGCAAATTTGGGCACGTAATTATCAATGGCAAGAAACCCTCAAGTACACCTACCTCACCAGCCAAGACTGGAGCATTCTGCGCCATCCACTCACCGGCATTCAAACGGGCCGCCGTATCAATGGCATCATCACCATGGAGCGCAACGATGGTTTATGCAGTTATCAACAAGCGGTGTTTGAACAAGACTTTAATGGCACAAGCTATCAAAAAACCGTGATGGTGGGCGTGGTGCCGGGGCAGAATAAATTGGATTGTGGGAAGTTGTGATTAATTGATCGGATCAAGTGCTCAAATTCATCTGAACATCCATTCGTTTGTGCAAAATGCGGACAATTTCAATTTGAGAACCCTCCACAACTCGATAAAAAATCACATGGCTGGTGTTTGGAAATTTGCGATAACCCTGTTTAATAAAGTCGCAATTGACACCTGCATCAGGACTATCTGCCAACAAGTGGAAAGCATCATCAAATTGTTTAAGATAAAGAGCGCGCTGACTTTTGCCCCATTTACGCTGTGTATAAATGGCGATGGATTTTAAATCGGCTTTGGCCTTATTGGTTAATGTGAATTGGCCCATTAACCCACTTCGTCATCCAGTTCGTTCATCAGCGCTTCATAACTATACTCAGCCGTGCCGCTATTTTCACCGTCTTCAAGCAACTTCCGTAAAGTAGCTATCTTCTGCTCGTTATCTTCTAACAAGCGCAGCGCTGCCCGCACTACTTCGCTGGTGGAGGTGTATCGACCTTCTGTGATCTGCTGAGCAATGAAGCCTTCAAAATGCTCACCAAGGGTAATGCTTGTGTTTTTGGCCATAGTCCTGCCCCGATAATACCAATATATACCAAATATTGGTATATACATCAGAGTATGTCAATAGGCCGTAATAGGGTAAACGGAAAATCAAGGCACTCATTTTTAAAACGTGACTATCCTATTAGTTCCGCTATTTTTCCAGCCTTGAAATCCTGATATTACCGGCGAGCTATTAGCCAGATTGACCTACTTAAAGAAACATTCGATGACTTGATGTAAAGTCCAGAATGTAGACCATATGGAAATTAATGAGAGATATCATGGAAAAGAAACATAATCATGTGAGCCGACTCATCACATCCGCGATTGCCTTTGCTTTAGTCACGCTGGGTTCTTTTGCCCAAGGAAGTACGGCCATGTATGTCAAAGTAAATGAAGGGACCAAGGAAGAGCGTACAATACCTGCAAACGATTTAATTAATTCAACGGTGGTTGTTTATAGTCGTAAAGAATACCCGTTAGAGTCCCGCCAAGGAATCGTGAAGAGCATTACCGATGGAGCTGTGTATTTAGAAACAGAATACGGGGACTATAGCGACTTTATCAATGATGTAGCGATTATCACCAAGGAAGGCTATAAAGAATACACCACCTCTACCAGGCACCGAATAATACGTGAATATGGAGAGCGTCAAGTAAAGAAATACATTCCCAAGCACTCGGTAGCGGCAGGTTTGACAGCTGATGATGAATATCTCGATAACGGCACTAAAAGAATACCATTGCAAAAAATTAAAATACTTAGCGAGAGCTTGAATGATAAGCCAAAGTTATTTGATTTTATTGTTAGGAACAACCCTAGTTTCAAAACAACAAGTCTGGACATTGGTGAGCATGACAAGGCCCTTTCGTTCGTGCTAGCTCGTACTGCTATGCGAGGCGGGTTAGAAATTAGTGTATTTATTACTGATGAGTACACCGTGTGGAGCATTAATCATAAAGCGGTGAAAAATCTAGATGAACTTACTGAATTTGGATTTATGTTAAATGGCAAAAAAATCCCGGTAGCCCGTCTCGCAAATAGTAATATCCAGACTGTGATGTCGAAAAACCTGAAAAAGTTAGAATACTCACCGGACATTAAAATATATTTTGATTCCCCAGATCCAAAAGTATTTGGCTCGCTGTTTGAGATATCCAATAAAACATATACAGAAACTTTTGAAACCCTTATGACCATAAGTGCCCACCCAATTACTACAATAAAGCCGACGTTATAGCCCGTAGGTTGGAAAAGAGTGGAACGAGCGCCTTCCAACATTTCAATCACCGGATGGCGCTTCGCTTATACCTACCTACTTTAGAGTTGGCTTCTGGAAAACTAAAGCCCGTAGCGAGCGCCTGTCAGACAAGGCAAAATTTCTTTTAGGTGAGGCGCATAGCTCGCCTAT
>JAGDZK010000035.1:0-5760 GCA_049115935.1 Bermanella sp.
GGTGTGCTTGACGGTGTTTGAAACCGTTACCAGTCTTTTTGAAGCGCTTTGCAGCACCACTATGACTTTTAATTTTGTTAGACATGCTAATAAAATCTCATTCGCATTGGTTAATAACAGCAGCAGGTGGTCGTTGTTTTGGTTGCCCGTCACAACGACGCTCGTTACAGACCTAACTACTTCTTCTTAATGGGTGCTAACACCATGGTTAGCTGACGACCTTCCATTTTAGGGCGCAGTTCTACATTGGCGATTTCGCTAAGGTCATCCTCAACACGCTTAAGTAGTTGCATTCCCAACTCTTGGTGAGCCATCTCACGACCACGAAAACGCAATGTAATCTTGGTCTTGTCCCCATGTTCAAGAAACTTGGTCAGGTTGCGAAGTTTTACCTGATAGTCTCCCTCTTCAGTACCAGGACGGAATTTGATTTCCTTAACCTGGGTTTGAACTTGCTTCTTCTTTGCAGCGGCTTTTTGCTTTTTCTCTTCGTAGAGCTTTTTGCCAAAATCCATGATCTTACATACGATCGGATCGCCATCTGCAATTTGTACTAAATCGAGTTCGGCTTCTTGAGCTAGCTGCAGGGCTTCATTCATAGGCTTAACGCCTAATTGTTCCCCGTCAGCACTAATTAGTCGGCATTCCCGAGCTTTAATGTTTTCGTTGATTGATGCCTTTTCAGGACGAGCTCGGCTATTTCTATTATCGCGTCTAATTGTTATTACTCCGTTTTATTAAAATCTACTGTCCGCGCTTAGCTACATCGTCTTGTAGTAGCTGGGCAAAGTCTTCGATACTCATGGACCCAAGGTCTTCCCCTGTACGAGTTCGTACGGCGACAGCATTAGAAGCCACTTCTTTGTCCCCTGCAACTAATAGATAAGGGACTTTCTGTAAAGTGTGCTCGCGGATTTTAAAGCCGATCTTCTCGTTTCTCAAGTCCGATTGCACTCTAATGCCCTTTTGAGCCAATATTTTTGCAACTTCTTTGATATATTCGGCCTGATTATCGGTAATATTAAGCAAAACAGCCTGAACAGGGCTTAACCAAGTTGGCAAACTGCCTGCGTACTGCTCAATCAAAATACCAATGAATCGCTCCAACGAACCCAAAATCGCACGGTGAATCATCACAGGGGTTTGGCGATCGCCGTTTTTATCGACATATTGCGCACCCAAACGACCTGGCATTGAGAAGTCTAGCTGGATGGTGCCGCACTGCCACTCACGACCAAGACAGTCAGTTAGGGCAAATTCGATCTTAGGACCATAAAACGCACCTTCACCCGGCTGATATACGAATTCTAAGTCGCTTGATTTAAGCGCATCCGCCAGCGCTTGCTCTGCATTATCCCAAACTTCTTCACTACCAATACGCTGCTCAGGACGAGTAGATAGCTTAACTGCCACATCGTTAAAGCCAAATGTCTTGTACGTTTCCAAGATCATGGCAATACAGCTATTTACTTCATCTAGAATCTGCTCAGTCATACAGAAAATATGAGCATCGTCCTGTGTAAACGAGCGCACGCGCATCAAACCATGCAGCGCACCTGATGGCTCATTACGGTGACAGCAGCCAAATTCAGCCAAGCGCAGTGGTAGGTCACGGTAGGACTTCAAGCCTTGATTAAAGATTTGAATGTGACCTGGGCAGTTCATGGGCTTAATGGCGTATTCGCGCTTTTCAGATTCAGTGGTAAACATGGCATCTGAGAATTTATCCCAGTGACCGGAGCGCTCCCATAATGTGCGATCCATGACCATAGGCGCTTTCACTTCGTCATAGCTGTATTCTGATAGCTTTTGGCGAACAAACTTTTCAAGCTCGGTGTAAATCGTCCAACCCTTACCATGCCAAAACACCATACCAGGCGCTTCTTCTTGCCAATGGAATAAGTCTAGCGTTTTACCTAGTTTACGGTGATCACGCTTTTCAGCTTCTTCTAATAGCGTTAGATACGCTTTTAAAGCCTTTTTGTCCGCCCAAGCCGTACCGTATACACGCTGCAGCATTTTATTATCAGAGTTGCCGCGCCAGTAGGCACCCGCCACCTTCATTAACTTGAAGTTTTGGCAAAACTTCATGTTCGGTACGTGCGGGCCACGACACATATCAATGTATTCTTCGTGATGATAAAGCGCAGGCTGATCATCTTTAGCAATGTTTTCGTCTAGGATTTCAATTTTGTAAGACTCGCCACGCTCTTCAAATGTATCGCGAGCGGTTTGCCATGAGCCGACTTTTTTAACCACTTGATAGTTGGTTTTAGCCAATTGCATCATGCGCTTTTCGAGCTGCTGCAATTCTTCTTCATTAATTGGGAAGTCAGCATCAATATCGTAATAAAAGCCGTTATCTATGGTTGGACCGATGGCCATTTTTACATTTGGCCACAATTGTTTGATGGCATGACCTAAAAGGTGAGCACATGAGTGACGTAAAATCTCAAGGCCTTCGCTGTCTTTAGCGGTGATGATGCGCAAGTCTGAATCTTGCTCAATAATGTCACATGCATCCACTAACTTGCCGTTAACGGCACCTGCGATGGTGGCTTTTGCTAAGCCCGTACCAATATCAGCAGCTACATCCATTACGGATACAGCGGAATCAAATTCGCGTTTTGAGCCATCTGGCAGAGTAATAACAGGCATGATATGTCCTATGTTCAGTGGTGGGGCCTACAAAGCCACACATGGTGTTAGCTCGACAAGATGCCGACTTCGCTTGCTTATGCAGCAGCTGTTGTACCTACCAAGTACCGCTAACTACATCGCCCAGCGAAAACATCCGAGCTTATGAATAATTTAAGCGCGACATTAAAGCAGATTTCACCATTCAGGGGAATATTTGAGACCACACACGCCTTAAAAAAGGCAATATTAAGAAACACTTAGCTTGCAAAGGCATAAAAAATACGTAGAATTCAGCGCGCATCGCAATTTAAGATATAAGCACTGCCTTTAGTCGCGTAGCTCAGTTGGTTAGAGCACCACCTTGACATGGTGGGGGTCGCTAGTTCGAATCTAGTCGCGACTACCAAAATTCAAAAGCCCAGCCTGGATGCAAGCTGGGCTTTTTTGTGACCATTCAAATTGTCGCGTGCAAGCACCCTCCAACATGACACAATGCACAGTTAGTTTAACTATTCTTAATCAACTGCAATTTAAGGCGCTCCAGCTCATCACGATAGCGTGCCGCCTCTTCAAATTTAAGATCACGAGCAGAGGCCAGCATGGCGTCTTCAACTTTTGTTATGCGTTTATCTATCTCTGTTGCCGACATAAATTCAATAGCATCATCAACTGACTCCATAGACGCTTTACTGCGTTTTTTACTGCCCACTTTTTTGCCAGGTGTCACCGCACCCTCAAGAATATCTTCGACACTCTTACGCACAGATTTAGGGGTAATGCCATGCTCAAGGTTAAACGCAACCTGAGTTGCACGGCGACGATCCGTCTCGTCAATGGCCCGTCGCATGGAGTCGGTTATTTTCTCTGCATATAAAATAGCCTTGCCGTTTTCATTACGGGCCGCACGACCAATGGTCTGAATAAGCGAGCGATCAGATCGTAAAAAACCTTCTTTGTCTGCATCAAAAATGGCGACCAATGCCACTTCAGGTATATCCAAACCTTCACGCAATAAGTTAATGCCAACCAAAACATCAAACTCACCCAAGCGTAAATCACGAATAATCTCGATTCGCTCAACGGTATCGATATCACTGTGCAAATAACGCACGCGCACATCATGCTCTGCTAAAAAGTCAGTTAAATCTTCAGCCATTCGCTTTGTGAGTACTGTAATTAGAATACGCTCACCTTGCGCGGTGCGAGTACGAATCTCACCAAGCACATCATCTACTTGCGTGGTCGCTGGGCGAATTTCAATTACCGGATCAACCAAACCTGTGGGCCGCACCAACTGCTCGATAACCGCATCTTGATGGGCGGCTTCATATTTACCCGGTGTGGCCGAAACAAAAATCGTTTGCGGCGAGATCGCCTCCCATTCTTCAAACTTCATAGGGCGGTTATCTAATGCTGAAGGCAAACGAAAGCCAAACTCAACTAGCGTTTCTTTACGGGAGCGATCCCCTTTGTACATGGCACCAAATTGCGGAATGGTGACGTGACTCTCATCAATAAACATTAAGGCGTCATCGGGCAGGTAATCAAACAAAGTTGGCGGCGGCAATCCAGGTTCACGGCCAGATAAATAGCGAGAGTAGTTTTCAATACCGTTGCAATAACCAAGCTGCTGAATCATCTCTAAATCGTAAACGGTACGCTGCTCAAGGCGCTGCGCCTCTACTAACTTATTATTACTACGCAGCTGCTCTAAACGCGGCCTAAGCTCTGCCTTTACTTCATCAATCATATCCACCAAGGTGTCCCTTGGCGTCACATAATGGCTTTTAGGGAAAATAGTCACGCGAGGCAGCTTGCGTAAAACCTCACCAGTAAGCGGGTCAAACACACTTAATTGCTCAATCTCATCATCAAAAAGTTCAACGCGTACGGCTTCTTTTTCAGATTCTGCTGGAAAAATATCAATCACATCCCCACGCACACGGTAAGTGGCTCGATAAAAATCCACATCATTGCGCTTGTATTGCAGTTCCGCCAATCGGCGCAATAAACCACGCTGATCAATCACATCACCCTTATCAAGGTGTAACACCATTTTTAAATAGGATTCTGGATCACCCAAACCATAAATAGCCGATACAGTGGCTACTATGATTGTATCTCGGCGCTCTAGCAGGGATTTAGTAGCCGATAAGCGCATCTGCTCGATATGTTCGTTTACTGATGCGTCTTTTTCAATAAAGGTATCACTCGAAGGCACATAAGCTTCAGGCTGATAGTAATCATAATAAGAGACAAAATACTCAACCGAGTTATTCGGAAAAAACTCTTTAAACTCGCCATAAAGTTGCGCCGCCAAGGTTTTATTATGAGCAAGCACAATTGCAGGGCGCTGAGACTGGGCAATCACATTGGCCATGGTAAACGTTTTACCTGAGCCGGTTACACCCAAAAGCGTTTGCCGAGCAAGACCTGAATTCAAACCATCCATTAATTGCTTAATGGCTTTTGGTTGATCACCCGCTGGGGCGTATTTACTTTTTACTTCAAACGCTTTTGACATAATTCATCGCGAGCAGTACCCAAAACATTCACTACGTTCATGGGGCATGCCACCTCGCTCCTACCAAACCACAAGTCAGCCAGTTTACGAGCGCATCAAGACAAATACAATTTTCTTCTCCAGAGCAACATGAGGCTAATGCACAAGCCCACTCAACAACAGCACCCACAACATATTCTCGCAATGGCCAGCAAGATCCGCTAGAATATGCCCGCTTAAACCCTCAGGGTAAGCACTATATTAAACCCACAGGGTTGATTCTAATGAATTAGAAAACCCTCTTTTGTTAAGGATGTGGCCTTGAACCTGCAACTTTCTGATCGTGTTCAAAGCATTAAGCCCTCACCTACCCTAGCCGTAACCAATCGCGCTGCGGAATTGCGTGCTGCCGGCCAGGATATCATCGGCCTCGGCGCCGGCGAGCCAGATTTCGATACGCCAGAACACATTAAAACGGCGGCGATTAATGCTATTAACTCAGGCTTTACCAAGTACACCGCCGTTGACGGCACGCCTGACCTTAAAAAAGCCATCATTAACAAATTCAAACGTGACAATGGCTTAAACTATCAAGCCAATCAAATTCTGGTTTCTTG
>JAGDZK010000036.1:0-9412 GCA_049115935.1 Bermanella sp.
CGCGGCGTATGTTACCACTTCACAGAGAAATTAAAAGAAAAATTTCAATGAAATTAACACATTAGCGCAAAATCAGTCTTCTGACGGATGATCTTTTTCTTTTTGGATACGTTGGTAAATCTCTTCACGGTGTACCGCTACTTCTTTTGGCGCATTCACACCGATTCGAACCTGATTGCCTTTCACTCCTAGAACAGTAACGGTAACTTCGTCACCAACCATAAGAGTTTCACCAACACGACGCGTTAAAATGAGCATTTCATTCTCCTGAACATATGATTTGCACTGCTTTAGCAAACCACTTTAATCCCCGCTTAGCTTATAAAACGGGCATCCATAAGATTTATTATTGACCAGCTTTGGAAAATTAAAAGCCTCATATTCAACCTTTCCAGAATATTTAGTTATGGAAAGTGCCAAATTAGAGGCTTACTGGCCGACGACCTAGGGTGCGATGGGTTTCCAACGCGTTCTTACTAGAAGGTGTCTAATCCTTGACGTTCTTCTTAATTACTTATCATTGTCATCTAAATCGAAGGCGGTATGCAATGCGCGTACTGCCAATTCTAGATATTTCTCCGCGATCACGACTGAGATTTTAATCTCTGAGGTGGAGATGATTTGAATATTAATGTTTTCTTGGGCTAGTACGTCAAACATCTTGCTGGCAACACCAGCATGGCTACGCATACCCACACCCACTAAAGACACTTTAGTGATGTCTTTAGCACCTGATACTTCACGAGCACCTAAGCTTTGAGCCACTTCACGTAAAATGGATTCGGCTTTAACAAAATCATTACGGTGAACGGTAAAGGTAAAATCAGTGGTTTTATCGGCTGCTACGTTTTGTACGATCATATCGACTTCGATATTTGCCGCACTCACTGGGCCTAAGATTTTAGAAGCCACACCAGGAATATCTGGCACACCCAAAACGGTTAATTTGGCTTCGTCACGGTTAAATGCAATTCCGGAAATAACTGGCTGTTCCACTGATTCATCATCCTCTATTGTAATAAGGGTGCCATTGCCTTCTTTACTGCTGTGCAAGACACGCAGAGGCACTTTATATTTACCAGCAAATTCCACAGAACGAATTTGCAATACTTTTGACCCAAGACTGGCCATTTCAAGCATTTCTTCGAAAGTAATCTTGTCCATGCGACGGGCTTTTTCCACCACACGTGGGTCAGTGGTATATACGCCATCTACATCGGTATAGATGTGACACTCATCCGCATTAAGAGCAGCGGCCAGCGCAACACCTGTTGTATCTGAACCACCACGACCAAGTGTGGTAATGTTGCCCTGTTCATCTACGCCTTGAAATCCAGCCACGATCACTACACGACCTTCGGATAAATCACCGCGAATTTTTTGTGTATCTATATCTTGAATGCGCGCTTTCATATGAGCGCTGTCGGTCAAGATTTTTACCTGAGAGCCTGTATAAGATCGAGCCGGTACACCTAATTTGTTTAAAGCCATGCTCAAAAGTGCAATAGTCACCTGTTCGCCAGTACTCACCAACACATCCATTTCACGAGGTGTTGGCTGATCGGTAATCGCATTAGCCAGTTCGATCAAACGATTGGTTTCACCACTCATGGCGCTTACTGCAACCACAACATCGTGACCTTCGTCTTTGAATTTCTTAATTTTTTCAGCAACGCCTTCGATTCGCTCAACGCTTCCTACCGAGGTGCCGCCATATTTGTGTACATACAATGCCATGGTTTCAGGCTCTTCATAAAGGGTACAAAATTTGGGCGCTAATTAGACACTAATTAACGCCGTATTGGAACTATACAAATTAGGTTAAACATTCAGCTTAACGACTATTTTTGCACGCTAAGGCTGGAGCGAGTGTTTATATCACAAATTTGCTTGTGCCCATTGCTCAAAGGCGGCTAATGCAGCCGGTATCCCTTCTGGTTTTTTACCACCCGCTTGAGCAAGATCCGGCTTACCGCCACCGCGACCATCAACATAAGGGGCTAGCTCTTTTACAATGTCACCGGCTTTTGCTTTGCCAAGTAAATCTTTGGTCACACCGGCAATTAAGGTCACCTTTTCACCTTCATTACTGGCAAGTAAGATAACCGCACTGCCCAGTTTATTTTTAAGCTGATCCATGGCGCCACGCATGGCAGGCACATCAGCACCGTCCAATTGTGCAGCTAAGACATTCACACCGTTAATTTGTTTCGCACCGGCTGCTAAGTCCGTACCTGCACCTGAAGCCAATTTGGCTTTTAACTGCTGTACGTCTTTTTCAAGCTGACGGTTTTTTGTAATCGCCGCTTCTACTTTATCCAGTACCGTTTCGCGGTTTGCCTTCACTTGCGATGCAATTGAGCTAATGGTGTTTTCCATGTTGGCGATGTAATCATAAGCAGCTTCTGCTACTACCGCCTCAACACGGCGTACACCCGCTGCAATACCGCTTTCACTCACAATCTTTAAGAAACCAATGTCACCGGTGCGCTTAGCGTGAGTACCACCACACAATTCAACCGAGAAATTATCACTGCCCATGCTTAATACACGCACTTCGTCATCGTACTTTTCACCGAATAACGCCATGGCGCCATTGGCTTTAGCCGCTTCAATGTCCATAAGTTCAGTGGTCACTGGTGTGTTCACACGAATCTGGGCATTTACTTTTTTCTCAACCGCTGACAGCTCATCTGCGGTCATGGCTTCAAAGTGCGCAAAGTCAAAACGTAAACGGTCATAGGTACATAACGAACCTTTTTGCTGCACGTGTTCGCCAAGGGCTTCACGTAAAGCGGCATGTAAAAGGTGAGTGGCTGAGTGGTGCAACGCGGTTTGTTGACGTTTATGTTCATCAACACACGCGCTCAAGTTGTCACCTACTTTTAACGTACCGGCTTTTACTTCACCGTGATGTAAGTGGTTTTTCTGTTCTTTTGTGGTGTCAGTAACAATGAACTCGATGCCATTGCCTGTTAGTAAACCTTTATCACCGACTTGGCCACCGGACTCGCCATAAAACGGCGTGCTATCCAAAACAACCATGCCCTCGTCGCCCGCGGTTAGGGTTTCAACTTGTGCACCATCTTTAAATAAAGCGATGATTTTGCCTTGGTTTAGTAGGCTGTCATAACCAGTGAAATCTGTTTCACCTTCAAGGTTTAGGGTATCGGTGTAATCCACTTTAAAGTTAGAAGCGGCACGGGCTTTGTTTTTTTGCTCAGCCATGCAGGCATCAAAACCGGCTTCGTCTACTTTTAGGTCTCGTTCACGGGCAATGTCCGCGGTAAGGTCTACTGGGAATCCGTAGGTATCATACAGTTTGAAAACCGTTTCGCCGGCGATGGTATCCCCTTTTAAATCAGCAATGGCGCTTTCTAAAAGCTTCATACCGTGATCAAGGGTTTTAGCAAACTGCTCTTCTTCAAGCTTAAGAATTTTTTCAATGTGAGCTTGGTTTTTTGTAAGCTCAGGATAGGCTTCGCCCATTTCTTTCACTAGTGCAGAAACAAGCTTATAAAAGAATAAATCAGTCGCGCCTAAAATATGGCCATGACGTAATGCACGTCGAATAATACGACGCAGTACGTAGCCACGGCCTTCGTTGGATGGCATCACACCATCGCTGATTAAAAAGCTGCACGAACGAATGTGGTCAGCAATCACCAATAAAGATTTGCTGTCTAAATCTTTGGTGCCGGTCACATCCGCAGCGGCTTTAATTAAACCTTGGAATAAATCAATTTCGTAGTTGGCGTGTACGCCCTGCATGATGGCTGAAATACGCTCAAGACCCATACCGGTATCAACCGATGGCTTAGGTAAAGGCTCCATGGTGCCGTCTGCTTGACGGTTAAACTGCATGAATACGTTATTCCAGATTTCAATGAAGCGGTCACCATCTTCTTCTGGCGTACCTGGCTTACCACCCCATATGTGCTCACCGTGATCATAAAAAATCTCAGTACACGGGCCACAAGGGCCGGTATCACCCATTTGCCAAAAGTTATCTGAGGCAAACTTTTCACCCTTATTGTCGCCAATACGAATGATTTTATCTGCTGATAAGCCCATTTCTTTGTGCCAGATGTCATAAGCTTCATCGTCATCGGCGTAAACCGTTACCAGTAGCTTTTCTTCAGGCAAACCTAACCAGTCTTTGCTGGTTAAGAACTCCCAAGCGTATTTGATGGCATCTTGCTTAAAGTAATCACCAAAACTGAAATTACCCAGCATTTCAAAAAAGGTATGGTGACGGGCGGTATAACCGACGTTTTCTAAATCATTATGTTTACCACCTGCACGTACACAGCGCTGAGAGCTCGTTGCACGAGTATAGGCGCGTTTATCTTGGCCTAAAAATACATCTTTAAATTGGTTCATACCCGCATTGGTGAACATCAATGTAGGGTCATTACCTGGAATTAGAGAACTACTGGCAACCACTTCGTGTTGCTTGCTTGCAAAGTAATCAAGAAACGATTGTCTTATTTCTGCGGTTTTCATACTTCATCCATCAGGCGGCGCTAACCTGTGTTTAGCGCTTATTGTTATAAAAAAAAGGACGCTAGTATAACGGCAATCCTCACGCCAGACGAGAGCTGACAGCGAATACTGATCAAATTGAGGCCAGGCTTTTCGTTTTGTTACATAAATCTGCTTGCAATATATATTAGATAATACTAATTTAGGTTAAACTTAAATAAATATAGGTGTCAACATGTCTATTGATCGTCTCATTTTCGCCATTGCGGGTGCGTTTATTTTATTAAGCCTTGTGCTGACGAATATACACAGCGAAAACTGGCTATGGTTTACCGCATTTGTGGGGGCAAATATGTTTCAGGCTGCATTTACGGGTTTTTGCCCTTTGGCCAAAATATTAAAGGCTATTGGCGTGAAGCCAGGCCAAGCTTTTAACTAAAATCCAAGTAAACCTTACATTTCCTGACACTTATTCTATTGAAACAGTGTATCTCAACGCCCATAATGCCTCTTCTCGAAATAAGCATTATGGGTCACAGTGAAAGTATTATTAGTCTCTGCCGTCATTATCACGCTTACCGCATTGTTTATGCTTTTCAGCCCTTCTCATCGCGAAGATCAGCTTGATGACTGGGCAAAGCAATCGGTGCAGTTATTTCAAGATACCGCTCATTTTTTTTCATCGTTCAAGACTGATGAGATACTGTCTGACGATACATTAGATGAGCAACTGCAAAGTTTGCTGCCAAGTGAAACACTTGACTTAAAATACGCACCCGATATTGATAACAACCCTGACATAGTGGAAACCCAGCCTAAGAGCATTGCCCCAAGTGCACTTCTACCCAATTTATTTGACGTGAAGCGCACAGCAAATGGCACATCTGTTAAAGGTCAGATTTTTACTGACGAAGAAGATAAAATCATCGGCGCAGAAGTACAACTTGCCATCCCAACGGATATGTAGATATGACAATCCTTGCTTGCGTTATCCTCGTGGCTTGCGTTTTGATTTTAATGATCAATTTCGCAGTAGGACCATTTGCCAATGAGCCTTTCTTCAAAGCACATTTGAGCTTCAAAAAATTAAAACCCGTCACTCAGCGTTTTTTATTAATATGTGCAGCTTTGATAAGCCTAATCGCAAGTTTATGGATTATTGGAGTGTTTGCATGATTAAGGTGCTTTCTGGGCACCTGGGCAGTGGTGAATGGTGCTTTAAAAATACCAACACGACACCCATACTTGCTCATATGCAGCCATTAAATAAAGAATCAGAATTTCGTATCGGCTCTGATCAAGTTATTAATTACGAAATTGAAAAAGAAGAAGCAAAAGCGACTTTAGTTAAAATCAATTTTACTGGCGATCGATATTGTCGTGCCATGATCCCACCAGCTGATTTAACTCTTTTAGACGCAATGGTGTCATGCAATGAAAGCGCACCCGCTTACATTAAAAATGATCAGAGCTGGATCAAAGCGATCCTCTTATTTTTAGTTATTTTTATTACTTACGAGCTTTTTAAGTAATTACTCCATTTGTCATATTTGTGAAATATTGGGCAATGTTTATAATGCGCTGCTTAATTGTTCTATAATTGAATCACATAAAAAAATATTTCTAGAATACGCCTACACTTAAGGGTTTATTCTAGAACTATTTTATTTGGACACTCCCATGAAAAACATTGTCATTGTCGGCGGTGGCGCAGGCGGTCTTGAGCTTGCCACCAAGCTCGGCGACACCTTCGGCAAACGTAATCACGCTCACATTCATCTAGTGGATGCGAATAACACGCATTTATGGAAGCCTCTATTACACGAAGTGGCTACTGGCTCCCTAGACAGCGGCATTGATGAACTCAGTTATCGCGCTCAAGCCTATAATCACAATTTCCAGTTCCATATCGGTCGAATGAACAACCTTGATCGAAAGAAAAAAGAAATTATTCTCGCTCCAATTTATGATGATAATCAAATTGAAGTACTGCCCGAGCGTCGCCTTCAATATGACACACTGGTATTAGCCATTGGCAGTCAAACCAATGACTTCGGTACTAAAGGTGCAAAAGAATTTTGTTCATTTTTAGACAGCCGTTCGCAAGCGGATAAATTTCATCAAAAATTACTCAATACCTACTTAAAAGCAAATAACACTGCTAGCAAAAAAGGTAATTACAAACTGAACATTGCTATTGTGGGTGCTGGCGCTACAGGTGTTGAATTGGCTGCAGAGTTACACAATACTGCATCTGAATTATCCGCTTATGGGCTTGATCAATTAACCGCAGACCAATTGCAAGTAATCATTATTGAGGCCGGTGATCGCATATTACCGGCACTGCCTCCTCGTATTTCAATGGCTGCTCACCGAGAATTAGAAAAATTAAATATTCAGGTTAAAACCAATACCTTTGTTAAAGAAGTGACTGAAGAAGGCTTCATTACTAACGACGACCATCATATTCAAGCGGAACTGAAAATTTGGGCCGCTGGCGTAAAAGCGCCTGATTGGATGAAAGAATTGGCCGGCCTTGAAACAAATCGCGCCAATCAAATCGTTGTGAAACCCTCACTGCAAACCACCCTAGACGATGATATTTTTGCCATTGGCGATTGCTCATTTATGCTGCAAAAAGACGGCTCTCCTGTCCCTCCTCGTGCCCAAGCTGCCCATCAGCAGGCTTATCATGTGTACAAAAACCTAGTTCGCTTGAGTGAAGCTCGTACAACTAAAGACTATGTATATAAAGATAAGGGGTCACTTGTAAACCTTAGCCGCTACAGCACGGTCGGTAGTTTAATGGGGAATCTAAGTAGTGGCAGTATGATGGTTGAAGGGAAGATCGCACGTATTGTTTATGTGTCGCTTTATCGTCTACATCAAGTGGCACTTCATGGTTATTTTAAAACCGCGTTAATGAGCTTATCAGGCCGCATTAATAAAATTATTCGCCCTCGTTTGAAGCTGCATTAATCAAAAAAAGGCATAGCGTTCGCTATGCCTTTTTTAAATTAAGAAGCAAACACTTTATAAAAACTTGAAGGGTCTTGGATATTGATATCCACTCCTAGTTTTTTTGAAATCTCCTTTGCTGAAAACACACCTCTTATGATATTTTTTACGGGGTCAACAACCAAGCAATATTGCTGGCCATGACTCACCAAGTGTTCAATCACCGTTTTAATATCAGCATGTTCTACGTCTTTTATATCCAGCCCTTGTATCGATTTTTTTATCACCATCACATCGCCTAAAGTTATGGCATCACGTCTAATATTTTTATCCAAGCATGCGGTAATGGTTTGATCAGAGACTTCATCAAGGCCCACTAAACCCAGCACTTTTTCATCACCATCCACCACTAAACAGATATTATTATGAGCTTTTAGCATCAGTAGCCGAGCAACGTCTGCACTCGTTGTCATGTCTAAAGTTAAGGGGTCGTATAGGTCAAAGTCTGTATAGAATAAAGTTGCCGATGACGCCATGGTCTCAGCATGCGCGTCTACAAACTTAGGTAAATAGCTAATATTATCAATTTCATTTTGTTGTATGTTTTTCATCATAAATCTCGCGTATTCATTTAGCAGTCTAAGCTGTTCGCCAATAGCAAACGTCATAGTTTTCAGAGTGTTTTATTGCGATTAAACTTTATGCTGAAACAGGTGGGGCCCGTGTATGATAGCCATAAAGCGCTTCAATTAACGCTTTTTCATGAACATCATATTGGTGCGCTGGGTACGTAAAATGTAATGAGGGTAAATGATATTCATTGACGTCATAGTCAACATCATCAGAACCTGAGTGCTCCGATTGGACGACAAATGCTGAACATGCGTAAGCCGCCTGGGATAAATCCACACCACTGGCACCAGATGGCGAGTGATCGACAGCTAATACCAAACTGGTTAACGCACTTAACAGGGTGAAAATGAAACGTTTCATACCAACTTCAACTCTTTATCGTATTCCTATAATTGAGCTGATTCAGGGTATTTTCAAGTACATTTCCCTATCTTTACCTTTCATTACGCTTGACCTATGCCATTTAAAAATAAGCAATGGCCTGACATGGTTTAGAAGGGAATATGTTTAAAAAAGCGGGTCATCAAGTATCTGATGATGTGAAGCGGTCAAAGCCTGCATAGATTTGATCAAGGTTAAAACCACGTCGTTGTAAGAACCCCATGACTTTGTTTTTACTTTTCATGTCACTCAAGTCTAAGCCGTTGGCTTTTTTCTCAATTAAACGGTCCACTTCTTCTGACCAGTTAATCTCATCTTGAATATTTTCAAAGCCAAACTCGATCAAATCTGCGCCAATGTATTTTTGCCTTAGCTCCATGCGAATACGAACTGGGCCATATCCGGAAATCGCTTTACTGCGAATAAACATCTCAGTAAACCGAATATCGCTTTGCAACCCCATTTCCACCACCCAATCTAGCGCCCTATACATGGCAGCTTCGTCTTCGGTTAACGGTTGTAATTTTTGCTCAAGCTCACCATAGCTGTATTCTCGTCTTGCCAACAGTTCGATCACTTTATGGCGCAGCCCTTTTTCATCAAGCTGTTGCGCGGCTTTTTTTTGTGCATGCTGAAACATGGTGATTCCGTTTTATTATCTATTCGCACAAATAAAAAAGGCCAGCATAGCTGACCTTTTAGTTGGTAGAAAACCCCTGAATTAGGCTTCTTCTGGTTTCGCTGCAGCAGCTTTACTTTCTTTAGCCGCTTTCGGCTCTTTTACTTCTTTTTCTTCTGGCTTTTTAGCATCGGCTACTACTAGTAATTGAGCACGAATTTGCGCTTCAATTTCTTCTTGAATGGCAGGGTTCTCTTGCAAGAACACACAAGCATTCGCCTTACCTTGGCCAATCTTATCGCCTTTGTAAGCGTACCAAGCACCGGCTTTATCAAC
>JAGDZK010000037.1:0-70238 GCA_049115935.1 Bermanella sp.
ACGTCTTTACGTGGCTCTTTACCAAAGAAATCAGTCACTGATTTTTGTACAAGTGGCATACGAGTTTGACCACCCACCAAAATCACTTCGTCGATTTCAGACGCGCTTAAGCCAGAATCTTTAAGGGCCATTTCACAAGGCTTAAGTGAGTTCTTAACTAGATCTTCAACTAAAGACTCAAGTTTAGAGCGCGTCACTTTCACATTTAAGTGTTTAGGGCCAGTGGCATCAGCCGTGATGTAAGGTAGGTTAACATCTGTTTGTGATGCTGAAGACAGTTCCACTTTTGCTTTTTCAGCGGCTTCTTTTAGACGCTGCATAGCAAGTGGGTCACCTGTTAGGTCCATACCAGAATCTTTCTTGAACTCAGCCGCTAAGAATTCGATCAAACGCATATCGAAGTCTTCACCACCAAGGAAGGTATCACCGTTAGTGGCTAATACTTCAAATTGTTTTTCGCCATCAACATCAGCCACTTCAATAATAGAGATATCGAACGTACCACCACCTAAGTCATAAACCGCGATAGTGCGATCGCCACCCGCTTTGTCCATGCCGTAAGCAAGAGCAGCAGCTGTTGGTTCGTTGATAATACGCTTAACGTCTAGACCGGCAATTTTACCCGCATCTTTCGTTGCTTGACGCTGTGCATCGTTAAAGTATGCAGGAACCGTGATAACCGCTTCTGTTACTTTTTCGCCTAGGAAATCTTCGGCGGTCTTTTTCATTTTTTTCAAAACTTCAGCAGAGATTTGTGGTGGCGCGTATTTTTCGCCCTTCACTTCAACCCATGCATCGCCGTTGTCGGCTTTAGTAATTTTGTAAGGCACCATTTTAATGTCTTTTTGTACAACGTCGTCTTCGAAACGACGACCGATAAGACGCTTAATGGCAAATAATGTATTTGTAGGGTTAGTAACTGCCTGACGTTTTGCAGGCTGACCTACTAGGATTTCACCGTCTTCAGCATAAGCGATGATAGAAGGGGTTGTGCGATCGCCCTCTGCGTTTTCGATAACGCGAGTTTTGTCGCCGTCTAATACAGACACACAAGAGTTTGTGGTGCCTAAGTCGATACCAATGATTTTACCCATAATATTTCTCCAATCTTAATTCGTAAGAGCGCTGGCTCTATTCGTTGCTCAGTGAGCGTTAATCGTTTGCTTAACCCTAATGTGGGTATGGCTATTTTTATTTCAAGGCTTAAAGGTTAAAAAATATTAAGCTTGTTCATCTACTTTAGGTGCCGCTTTAGATACCACCACCATGGCTGGGCGCAATAAACGACCATGGTTGGTATAACCTTTTTGCACCACGTTAAGCACGGTGTTTGGCTCTGCATCTGGCGCATCAACCATTGAAATGGCTTGGTGCAACTCAGGGTCAAACGGGTGACCTTCTGGGTTAATGGCTTCAACGCTGAATTTGGCTAACGTATCGGTAAAGCTTTTGTGGGTCATTTCGATGCCTTCAAGGAAAGGCTTCACTACTTCATCATCTGGGCTCATGGCCATGGCGCGATCAAGGTTATCCACAACGCTTAGTAATTCACGTGCAAACTTCTCGGTACTGAACTTGTGGGCTTTTTCAACGTCAGCTTCAGCACGGCGACGTACGTTTTGGGTTTCAGCTTGGGCGCGTAGCACCTCTTCTTTTAACTGAGCCACTTCAGCTTGTAACTGAGCCACCAGGTCATCAGCGGCTTCTTCTTCTGCTGTTGCTTGGGCGTCAACTTGCTCTTGAGCCAGTTGCTCTTCGTTTTCCACCTCGGGAGTGATGTTTTCCTGATCAGACATTCGTCTCTCCAAAACACAGATCTATAAAAAATAATGTATGCCCTATATGGGGATGGAAAAAACAGTTTCAAGAACTTTACAAACACAAATTTTACTGTATAAATAAACACATGTATGAGTATACAGGTAAATTTAACCATGCTGGCACATATCTCAATTAAAGACTTCACCATCGTCGACACCCTTGAGCTTGATCTTAAATCAGGCTTTAGCGCCGTGACGGGCGAAACCGGTGCGGGTAAATCCATTATGCTGGATGCATTATCACTGGCCACAGGTAGCAAAGCGGAAGGCACACATGTGCGCCCTGGTGCCAGCAAAGCTGAGATTTACGCCTGCTTTGAATTAAGAAATAAACCAAAATTACAAACATGGTTAACCGATAACGACATGGCCGGTGATAATGACCAGCTAATTTTGTCACGCATCATTACCAATGAAGGGCGCAGTCGTGGCTACATTAATGGCCGACCAGCACCATTACAGCAATTAAAAGAGTTAGGTGAGCAACTGCTTGATATTCATGGCCAGCATGCTCACCAAATGCTGCTGCATAAAGACGCCCCTCGCCAGCTACTGGATAACTATGGCCAGTACAGTGAACTACTAAGTGATGTAAAAACAAGCTATCAACACTGGCAAGATTTAAAGCAGCGCGTTGATCAGCTACAAAATCAAAGTGATGAATCTTTGGCGCGTATCCAACTACTTGAATACCAAGTACAAGAGCTTGATGCACTGGATCTACAGCCAGACGAAGTAGAAAGCCTTGAGGTTGAGCAAAAACGTTTAGCCAATGCTGAGACTCACTTGTTAAGTGCACAACAGGCATTGCACCTGTGCCAAAACGACGATGATCATGGGGATGCTTATCAAGCCGTGCAACAAGCGCTGCAAAAGCTTGATCCATTAATTGATAGCAGCCCAGCACTCGCCAGTGCCCATGAGTTACTTAACCAAGCTTACCTAGTTATGGGCGAAGCCACCCATGAACTGTCTAATTACATTGATAACTTCGAAGTAAACCCTGAGCAATTACTGCACGTTGAAGAGCGCCTAAACGCCATTTATGAACTGGCTCGTAAACACAAGGTACGCCCAGAAGAGCTTAGCCAGCTACATATGACACTGGCTGAAGATTTAGCTCAACTAAAGGGCCAAGATCAATCACTGGATGAGCTGATTATTGCCCTTGATAAAGCTGAACAAATATTCAGCGGCCACAGCAACAGCTTAAGTAGCGCTCGCAAAAAAACCGCCGAGAAGCTGCGCATTGAATTACTCAAGCTATTAAAACAATTGGCGCTAGATAAGGCGCAAATCCAATTTGAAGTGGACCCCCAGCCTATACACAAGGCCAGTAAACATGGCGCTGATCAAATACAGCTATTGGTCAGCTTTAACCCTGGGCAATCTCTGCAGCCACTGCAAAAAGTAGCATCTGGTGGTGAGCTATCACGTATTAGCTTAGCGTTACAGATTTTGATTCAACAAGGGCCGGATACTCTTATTTTTGATGAAATTGATGTGGGCGTTGGCGGTGCTACCGCTGAGCGCATGGGCCGACTACTTAAACAGCTCGGCAGTAAAAAGCAGGTGATCAGTGTCACTCACCAACCTCAAGTGGCGGCGTTAGCGCACCAACACTTGCTGGTAAATAAACTCAGCGGTAAGCAGCAAACACGGACTCAAATCCGTAAATTAGATAATGATCAACGACAACAAGAATTAGCGCGAATGATGGGCGGCTTAGAGATCAGTGATCTCACCCTTGCTCACGCTAAAGACATGTTAATGGCAGCACAAGCTTAAGCTGCACAACCGACTCTGTGTGGACGGAGAACCCAAGGACGGGAAAACGGCAACCCCAGCTAGGACTTGCCGTAGCCTGCCAATACTCAAAGGATAGAGTAAGGCGGGCATTATTAATGGGTGGCATTAAGCCAGACCCGCCTGATAAACAGGTATAAAAAAGCCAGCTAATGCTGGCTTTTTTTGTGCTTAAAGTTTGCGCTAGGCTTACTTTTCGCCTTTTGGTCGTACGTACAATACAAGATTGTGCTCGACCAAGTCATAACCGTATTCTTCTGCAATTTGATGCTGAAGCTTTTCGATTTCTTCATTCATAAATTCAATCACTTGGCCGGTTTTGACGCACACCATGTGATCATGGTGATCGCCACGGTCAAGCTCAAATACACTGTGGCCGCCATCAAAGTTATGACGCTCCACAAGGCCTGCACTTTCAAACTGGGTTAATACACGGTAAACCGTGGCTAAGCCCACTTCTTCATCTGCGTCCATTAATGCCTTGTATACATCTTCTGCGCTCATGTGAGGTTCGGACGCTGCTTCAAGTATTTGCAGTATTTTTACTCGAGGCAGTGTCACTTTAAGACCTGCTTTGCGTAATTCTATGTTTTCATCTGCCATGGGATAAACTCTTTGGTCGTTGCGAGCAACGCAACTTCAGGTATTATGCATTCAACTTTTAAGTGACGGTTATTCTACATGTTTCGATTTATTATCACAGCCACAGTTTTATTATTCTTAAGCGCTTGCTCTATGCAGGTTTACAAGCTGAATGTTCAGCAAGGTAACATTGTCACACAGGACATGCTCGACAAGCTTAAACCCGGCATGGATAAAGGCCAAGTCGCTTATATTATGGGTAATCCAGTGTTAAAAGATACCTTCAGCACTCGTTTTTGGGATTACACCTATCGAACTGAGCGCCGCGAAGATGAAATAAAGCAATATCATATTCGTGTGCACTTCGATAAAGCGCAAAAATACAGCCATTTCGAAGGGCAATTGCCAGATTCCACAGCCCCTGAACTACAAAAAGCAGAAGACAAACCTGTAAAAGTATTTGGTGATTAAGCATCAACCAATATAAAGCAGACAATAAAAAAGGCCCGTTGGGCCTTTTTTATTGTCTAAATTTGAGTAGCTATGCTTTTTTGGCCGCTTTAGCCGCACGATTCGCTCGTGCCACTTTAGGGTCAATAATTAAAGGGCGGTATATCTCAACACGATCCGCTTCTTTTAGTAACTCATCTTTAGGGCTACGCACCGCTTTACCAAAAATACCCATCTTTGCGTCATCCAGCACAATTTCAGGGAATACATCACAAATACCTGATTGCTGTGCCGCTTGGAACACGGTGCAACCTTGCTCAACATCAAGGGCAATAATGCGTTGCTTTTCTGGGGTTGCATAAGCAACCTCAACTCGTATTTGTGACATATTACACTCCGTATACTTCATCGGCGCGCTGAACGAATGCATCAACCATGGTATTCGCGGCTTGTTTAAAGATTGGGCTTAAGGTGAGAGATAATATTTTACCTGCCACCTCAAAGTCCAATTCTAATATCACCTTGCAAGCTTCTTCGCTTAAAGGCTTGAAGGTAAATTTACCGTTCAACTGAGTAAATGGCCCATCCACCAGCTCCATCGTCATCCACTGTGGCGCTCGTTTTTGATTACGAGTAGTAAATGTTTGCTCTATCCCACCTTTTTTAATGGTCATGCCAGCCACTAGCTCAGTCTCAGTTTCAGAGATTAAGTGACTACCCACGCACCAAGGCAAAAACTGTGGATAAGATTGCACATCACACACTAATGCGAACATGCGCTCAGCGCTGTGCATAACCAGCGCTGAGCGTTCAATGTGAGCCATAAGTTACCTTAAAACTAGATCAATCCGTTTATTAACACGATGGCCACTGCCACTGGTGCAATAAACTTCAACAAGAAACGCCAAACATTATACATAATCGGCGTCTCCATTTTCACTTCATCTGCCACGTCTTGTTTGTGCATCACCCAACCCACAAAGATGGCGATCAATAAGCCGCCTAACGGCAACATGATATTGGCAGTTAAGAAATCAAGGTTATCAAAGATAGTGCGCCCAAAGATTTTAAAGTCAGCCCATAAGTTGAAAGACAGAATTGTCCCCACACCAAGCAGCCAAATAACAATACCAATCCAAGTAGCGGCTGTAACACGGCTCATACCTTTACTTTCTACGGCCCAGGCCACCACAGGCTCACCCAGTGAAATTGCAGAACTTAATGCCGCAAACGCCACTAGGATAAAGAACAACGTACCAAACAAAGTGCCCGCTGGCATCTGAGAGAAAGCTAAAGGTAAGGTTTGGAATAACAAACCAGGACCCGCACCCGCTTCTAGGCCATTACTAAATACAATTGGGAAGATAACCAAACCCGCTACCAGCGCAATAAGCGTATCAAGGAATGCGACGGTTAAAACGGTTTTACCAACCGATGCGCTTTTAGGCATATATGCACCATAAGCCATGATTGCGCCCATACCCAAACTTAAGGTAAAGAATGCATGACCTAGTGCAACCACGATGCTTTCAGGGGTAATCTTAGAAAAATCAAAACTAAATAAGAAGTCAAAACCAGCACCAAAACCTTCGGTACTCATAGAGTAACCCAGCAATACCACCAAAATTAAAAACAACATTGGCATTAAAATACTGATTGAACGCTCTAGACCTTTATTTACACCACGGGCCACAATACCAATGGTTAGCACCATAAAAATCGTATGCCAGCCAAGTAGCGCTTCTGGGTTACTTAATAAATCACCAAAAATAGTGCCCACACTTTCAGCGGTTGCACCATCAAACGCACCACCAGCCATGCGGAAAATATATGCCAGAGACCAGCCTGCAATGACAGAGTAAAAGGATAGAATCAAAAAGCCTGAAACAGCACCCATCCAACCTATACCACCCCAGAATTTAGCGGTCTTCTGGTCTTTCACCAATGCATGCATGGTATTAATGGGGCTTTGACGACCAAGGCGACCCAGCGTCACCTCCGCAATCATGACCGGAATACCAATCACACAGATACAGGCAAGGTATACCAATACAAATGCACCACCACCGTTTTCACCAGTGATATAGGGGAATTTCCAAATATTACCCAAGCCAACTGCAGAACCCGTCGCCGCTAAAATAAATAGCCAACGGCTACGCCATAAACCATGAATGCTCTTTTGCTCAGCCATGTGTCTTCCTGTTTATAAAAATGTCGATGTTATTGTCTGTAATTATGAGATCTATCTCAAGGGAATCCGTCATCATGAATTTAATTGGCTCAAATAACCTTAAAAAACCCATTCAATCCCTAATTTATCGCGTATCTTTTTGGCGAATTCGCCCCTATAATCGCTGCCATGGCTAAGAGTAATAAAAAATCCAAAAACAGCGGTTCAAGCATTTGTGAAAACAGACGTGCGCGTCACGACTATATGCTTGATGATAAAACCGAATGCGGCGTTGCATTATTAGGTTGGGAAGTGAAAAGCATCCGTGCGGGCAAAGCCCAGCTTGTAGATGCTTTCGTGGTGATCCATCAAGGTGAAGCTTGGCTTCACGGTGCGAACATCACGCCACTTAATACTGCCAGCACACATGTCATTTGTGATCCAAGACGACATCGTAAACTTTTGCTTAAACGCAAAGAAATCGACAAGTTCGAAATGGCTGCAAATGCAAAAGGCTACACACTGGTTGCCTTAGAAATGTACTGGAAAGGCCCTTATGTAAAATGCAAAATTGCACTAGGTAAAGGTAAGCAGGCCCACGACAAACGTGAATCTGATAAACAAAAAGATTGGAACAAACAGAAAGAACGCATTATGAAACACAATGTGCATTAATTCATTGAATCTTTTTACCCTTGCCTAAATCGTTTCATCAGTTAACAAAAAGCCCAAGTATCAAACAATACTTGGGCTTTTTTATTTCTTAGAAGTAGTAACCAAACTGAATGTTTAGGAAACGATTCCATTTATCTTCGCCATCGCCAGCAGCAAGGGCATTTTGATAATCGCCACCGCCTACAAATAATGCGTTCTTACCTGAGGTCAAATCTACAAAGGTATATAAGTCACCCGTCGCAATCATCATACCCACAGTATGGATTTGAGAATCTTTAAAGCTAGACTCGTCTTTATCGATCAAGTTGTAATCACTGTATACACGAACTAGATCAACGATTCCGCCTTTGTAAGGCAAATCATAATGAAAGTTGGCTACATACATGTTTGCTTT
The DNA here is from genome assembly GCA_049115935.1 of Bermanella sp. Taxonomy (GTDB): domain Bacteria; phylum Pseudomonadota; class Gammaproteobacteria; order Pseudomonadales; family Oceanobacteraceae; genus Bermanella. Next base: position 7,898 of record JAGDZK010000037.1, read on the forward strand.
TGCAGCTACTTGATAGGTAGCACCAAATGCACCCATTTGAATGGAATCTTCACTTACGCCAGCTGGGTTTTCAGGGTTATATTCATAACGACCCGCTTGTAACTGAACACCCAGCGCATCGTACTTACCATTTAAGAAAACAGCCGCCGCCCAAGCATCACCCATTTGCTTGGTTTCTGAGTTGTATAAACCCGTTAGCTGAACTGAACCACCAAATTCACTACCACCTACTTTATAGCTGGTGTGTACATTTAACTGATGAGCTTCTTCATTAAACTGGCCAGTATAATTACTCTCAGACGGGTCTGTCACTTTGCTAGAAACAACATCTGCAGAAAAACGCTCTGCATCTGTCGGCTTAGTATCGCCGTTTGAAAAATAAGCCACTTGCACATTTAACGCATCACGCTGAGTAATGTATTTAATACCCGCATCATAGTCATCGTTAAAGCCCATGAACAACGCATTGTCGCCCCAATCATTATGTGACTCATACGGCTGAATACCAAAAGGCACTTTAGTGATACCTACCTGTACTTCAGACTGATCATCAATGTCAGTGGCAAAGTACAAATGGTGAATCATAGAAGGATTACTGTTGTCGTACATACGATACTGAGCAGACAAACGCACACCGTTTTTCTCAGTTTCAACACCAAGATTTAACTGGTTAAAGCGGAAATCACCGCCACGGTCTTCTTGGCGCTCGTTCCAATCTTGAACCGTGTAGTTCATGCGATAACTACCCGTGATTTGGACTTTCTCTAACGCTTCAACCCGGTTTTCTAAATCTGTTTGATCTGCCGCATAAGAAACGCCAGACGTCATTGCCGCAGCAATTACCAAAGGCAAGGTGCGCCCTAAAGCGTGAGTAAATTGCATATATTCACCAAAGTTCATGTTGAAATAGAACTACCTGACCACAAGGTCAAATAAAAGCTCGGCATTCTATAGAAGCTCTAAGTGTAAATCAGCAATCTTTTTGTAAACTTTGCTTAATTAGTCAACTTTCCCTATCCCGTTGCCTTATTTATAACCTGACTTGTACTAAACACAGCCCATATCCATCCACCGCAGCCGTCATTGTCATAAAAACCCTCTACACATCAAGCTGTTACCTTGTATTCCCCCGTATACAGGCATACAATTCCTGTTAACCAAAAAGCTTTTGGGGACGATTTTGGATTCGACGTCGATGATGAAGCTTTAGGTGCATGTGGTGAGGGTATAACGATCACCTAAATCCCCGTTGTACATTTTAATAGTCGCAAACGACGAAAACTACGCACTAGCGGCTTAATTGCCGCTAATCTCGGCGTCTGGATGCTTATAAACAGACAATGAGAGCATCGCAGAATAAGCTCGCACGGGAGGCTCGCCTAAGGCCAAACTGCTAAATAGTATTAGGCTCACCCTAAGCACCCTGTCTTTCGGGCGGTGATGGGCTAAACTAGTAGAAAGAATAAACATGTAGAACCGAGAGGGGAGTGTTGACGGACGCGGGTTCGAACCCCGCCGTCTCCACCAAATTTTGCTAACGCGTTAGCACAGTTTGATACAGAGTTAGATTGTTTAACTCATATCCAAGATCAGGCTTTCAATAGATCGAAAGCCAGCAGAAAAGCCCAGACTTGAAAAAGTTCTGGGCTTTTTTGTGTCTATAGCAACCAGTGTTGGCACTCACAAACGTTCAGGGTTTACCCCAGGCCATAAAAAACCCAGACCTAAATTAGGTCTGGGTTTTAGTCGGTTTGCTAGAGATGTGTATAGTGCTTATTGTGGCATTTCTTCACATTCAAGCTCTTCGCAGTCAACGTCTTCATCTTCTTCCAAATTAGGGACAAAATGAGGGAATGTGCCCGCTTCACGAATGATCTTAACATCATCTAATAACCAGCCACGAAAGCCATTAAATAATTCGTCATTAGTTTTGAATACAAAACGAAACTTCACATTACTCTCACCTGCTAGCAATGAAATATCGATAGGCTCTTGTGTCGTCCAAGCCGGCGCTCGGTTGAAACCACGATTTGAAAATGGAATCGGTGCTCGATCAAAACCTTCCTCTTCACCATTTTCACCCTCACTACCGGTTTGAGGATCACTTAATGGGTTTAATCGCGCTAAGTCGTTCCAAGTATCACCACCGTCTTGGCTATATTCGATAATTAACAAATCAAATCCATTTTCATTAGGGTTAACAGATTCAATTTCCCACCAAGTTTTAAAGGTAAGGGCTAATGGTCCTGTTTCCGCTGTGAAGTCTTGAACCGGTGATACGATAGCGCCGCCATTTGATTGCGCTGAAGTACCGCCATCCAGTTCATCTTCATTTTCTTCTTGCACCTCTCCCAAGAAATTACCTTGACCAACATTTCCACCCTCTGCTTGGCCATACCAACAAGCTTTTTGATCAAAAGGATTAGGTATCGCACCTTCACTTAAATCATCAGGTGCAAGTAATACTAAATTCGCATCCAGTGCCGCGTTAATGATATTTAAATCTTGAGAGTGAGTATGCCAAAGATTCAGAAGTGCAGGCTCTTCTACTTCTTCACTAAGCGCCATTTCTGGAATGGGACCTGGGCCATCAAATTCATCTTCTACTGACTGTGCTGTCCAAAAACCACAAACCGCACCTTCTGCTTGCTGTTCAAAATTTTCAGTGTAAAAAACAAGATTATTATTTGATTCTGCGGGCGTCAGCTCAAAATTTTCACCAACAAATGCAAGTCGCTGCGTAGGATTGAAAGAGAGGTTCTGTAAAAGGTAACCATCTTTGCTGATTCTGAATGTTGCCTGCGTCATAGCAGACAGTTTTTCTAATGAAACATTGACTATAAGTAGGTATTCGCCTTTTTCATTGGTTATATCAATCGCCACAGATCCATTGGTAGCTTCACCACCAGACAATTCAACTTGAACCCCTGACACAGGGCCATCACCATCATAAATCACGCCACTAATAGATGCGAAAATAGCCAAATCTTCACCATTCTCACCCTGCAATGCCTGTACATCATCACCATTAACAATGATAGGAGCGGCAATCGTGGTGGAATCACTTGCATTATTTGCATTGATAACAATGGTACTGGTAACCGTTACATCACCAATCGTCACCGTAAGCATATAAGTACCGGGTGCTAAATCATTTAAAACCACATTACCGTTTTCATCGGTTAATAGGGTTGTGGTTAAAAACGATTTGAAGCTATCCGCTGATGCCTCTTCATTACTTAGCTCAGTCTGTGCAGTAATCTCAACATTGGCATTGGTCAAAGGACGACCTGATGCATCAACTAACGTTAAATTGCTAAGTGCTTTATTGCTCGGCGTGAATGGTTGTATGGGGTCTACTGGTGGCTCAGGGTCAAGCGGCAGTTGAATATTTGGCTCTAATTCTTTTTCGCTGTCTGATGATCCTGATCCACAACCCGCTAGAAGTAAGATTGATAGGATTAATAATAAATTAAATTTCATTTATTTAAGCTCCTTTTAAGTAACCACGCAAAATAGCAGCATACCAAGTGATCTTAAATAAGGCATTGGTATTAATTTAATAGTGCAAGGGCTGAACCCACGGAGCGTTTTAAATATATAAATCTGCGACTCATTCCTAGCAGAAGTTATCCCCAACCTTTTTCCAATACCGTCCATGCTTCTTCAGCATTGTCGACAATTTTAAACAACTGGGTATCCGCTTCGGTGATGGCACCTTGCTCAACTAAGAATTCAAAATCAATCACTCGCTTCCAATAATCTTTACCCATTAACACAACTGGCAGGGGTTTTATTTTTTTAGTTTGAATAAGTGTTAATGTCTCGAATAGTTCATCTAAGGTGCCAAAGCCACCTGGGTATGCAATTAGCGCCACTGCGCGTTTTAAAAAATGCATTTTACGTAAAGCAAAATAATGAAACTGAAAACATAATTCTGGCGTTATGTAAGGATTGGCTTTTTGCTCAAACGGCAACACAATATTTAAGCCGATGGTTTTACCCCCTATTTCAAATGCTCCACGATTAGCCGCTTCCATTACGCCTGGTCCACCACCGGTTACCACCACATATTCATTGCCACCATTGGCAAGGGATTTTTGGGTGATCATTGCTGATAAACGTCGAGCATCGTCATAGAAGCGACTATTATTTAATAACGTCTCAGCTTTTTTATAATTTTTTAGTAATTCTGCATCATTAGGTGTGTGCGCTAATGCATCTTTTGCTAACCGAAGTTTTTCAAGGGCTTTTTCACGCTCTAAAAATCGAGCCCCCCCAAACACAACCACGGTAGACTCAATGCCTTGCTCTTGCTGAACCAAGTCTGGTTTAAGCCATTCTAGTTGCAAGCGAATTGCTCTTAAATCATCCCTTAGTAGAAAGTTTTCATCACTATAAGCTAGGCGATAAGAATCCGCCGTTGATTCGGATTGACATGCATGTTTTAAATCTTCTGCCGCAGTGGGGAAAACGCAAAAAGGAGGTTTCTTATTACTCATATTCTCATCTTTTTAAAATGTAATGATCTGTCCAAAATTAGAAATAGTAGCAGACCATCAACTAAGGGGTTGTGTATTTACTTTAATAATCAGACCAATAAAAACCAGCTTACTCACCTGCGCTACCTAAACAATTTAAACAACTTGATTTACGATCAGATGGATAACTCCTGGTTAGGCCATTTATCTGTTCTTATGCCCATTAGAAGTATCAGTAAATTCCAACATATCCAATTATTATTACTAAGCACAGATCACAACCGTTTTTATCCACCGATTACCCAGATACGTCTTTGTCCACTAGGCTTATGAATACGTTCATTTTAGTAGGTGCACTACCATGTTTTGGCTTTTATTACTTATTACCTTCATTGCGTTGATTGTCGTCATGCGCAAAGAGGCAGGTGCGATTGCAGCTGTAGCCGTGTTTGCGGCTATGGGCTTAGCAAGCACAGCGGTCGGTTACAAATTCTTAGGATTCATCCTATATGCCGGTGCCATCGTTACCGCATTAACGGGTTTAATGCCTTTAAGAAGACTCTGGCTGACCCCCCCTTTGTTTGCCATGTTCAAGCGAATTGCTCCAAAGGTATCCGCAACCGAACAAGTGGCACTTGATGCCGGTACCGTTAGTTGGGACGGTGAATTATTTACCGGCAAACCCAACTGGAACAAGCTACTTGAAAACCCTTATTCTGGCTTAACTGAACAAGAACAATCTTTTGTAGATAAACAATGCACAGAAGCCGTGTCTAAATGTAATAGCTGGGATGTGGCGGTCGAGCGGGCTGACTTGCCAAAAGAGGTCTGGGATTACATCAAAAAAGAAGGCTTTTTAGGCATGATTATTCCTAAGTCATACGGTGGCTTAGAGTTTTCTGCAAAAGCACAGTCCGCGGTTTTACAAAAACTATCGGCTAACGAAAGTTTGATGGTTTCGGTTGGGGTGCCTAACTCATTAGGCCCTGGTGAGCTTTTATTAAAATACGGCACACAAAAACAAAAAGACCATTATTTACCACGACTTGCCGATGGCCGAGAGATTCCCTGTTTCGGCTTAACCGGCCCGCGGGCAGGCTCTGACGCCACCTCATTGCCGGATACAGGTGTGGTATGCAAAGGGGAATTTGAAGGCAAAGAAGTACTGGGTTTAAAACTGAATTTTGAAAAACGTTGGATTACCCTTGCCCCCATTGCCACAGTAGTGGGCTTAGCGTTTCGCATGCTCGACCCAGATAACTTATTAGGCAAAGGCCACGACCGTGGTATTACCTGTGCTCTTATACCCCGCGATACTAAAGGCATGGAAATTGGTCGTCGCCACTGCCCTATTGGTGGTCCATTTTTAAATGGCCCAATAAAAGGTAAAGACATGTTCATTCCCCTTGATTACATCATTGGTGGGGAAGAAATGGCCGGTGAAGGCTGGCGCATGTTAGTAGAATGCCTATCGGTTGGGCGCTGTATCACCTTGCCATCTGGTGCCGCTGGCGCAGGGGCTTATGCGGTGGGCACCAGCGGTGGCTTTACCCGTGTGCGTCGCCAATTCAATACACCGGTTGCTGATATGGAAGGGGTACAAGAACCGTTGGCGCGCATTATGGCCAATACCTATATTGCCCAATGCGCGGTCAAACATACCGCCAACATGGTGGATAACGGCGAGAAGCCATCCGTGCCATCTGCCATTTTGAAATACCACCTAACAGAAATGCAGCGCGCCATTTTAAGTGACGCCATGGATGTGCATGGCGGTAAAGCCGTCACCCTTGGGCCACGTAACTACCTTGGCATTGGTTACAGCAGCAACCCTGTTTCGATTACGGTGGAAGGGGCCAACATTATGACCCGTTCACTCATGATATTTGGTCAAGGTGCCATTCGTTGCCACCCATATGTTTTGGATGAATTAGCAGCGAAAAATAATAATGATATTAAAGCGTTTGATACTGCTTTCTTTAAGCATGCAGGTTTGATTTTTGGCAATGCCGCCCGTGCATTTACCCTTGGTTTACGCATTGCTAAAGCACAGGTACCGTTTGATGATGCCGCTAAACCCTATGCACAAGGGGTTGCTCGTTTTAGTGCCGCATTTGGTTTGTGTGCCGATGCCGCCATGAGCACACTGGGTGCCGAACTGAAAATGCGCGAACTGATTTCGGCGCGCCTGGGGGACGTACTTTCGAATATGTATCTTGCGTCCATGGTGTTAAAAAACTGGCATGAGAGTGACAAAGTAAAAGGCGAAAAAGCCCTTATGGAATACAGTTTAAACACATTAATGTATCGCATGGAAAACGCATTAGATGAGTTTTTACAAAACCTTCCTAATCGCATGGTGGCTAAAACATTGCGCATTATCACTATGCCAATGGGTCGTCGCTGGGATAAACCCCACGATGACTTAACCCGTGAAATCGCCCTAAGCTGTTCAACGGATACCGACATACGCAACAAGATGTTACAAGGCCTATGGATAACCCCAGGTACCGATACCGTGGATAACCCAATTGCACGCTATAACGACTTGTTAAAAGATTATGAAAAAGCAGAAGAGTTATATCGTCGCGCCAATAAAGCGTACAACAAGGGAGATATCCCTATGGAGGCTCTGCACCCTGAACAACGTTTTAGTGAAGCATTAAAAGTAAAAATATTCAGTGAAGGGGAAGCCGAGTTCATGATGAAATACGAGGCCAATGTACTAGAAATGCTAACCGTAGATGACTTTGCATTTGATGCGTTTGCCATGGATAAATCAACGGTGATCAAACATAACACTTAAGTTATTTATTTGTTATCTAGTAAAAACAAAAAAATCGCTCATGTGAGCGATTTTTTTTGTTCATTTTTAAACTTACATCTTGAAATTGAACGTTTAAAATTTAAAGCGTCCTGAGAATGCAATGGCGCTTAAACCTGAGCTCAATTCTACCTCACTGCCATTTTGCTCAGCCTCTTCCCAACCAATGCCTTTAATTTTATACGAGATTTCAAATTCTAACTCTTCGCTAGCGGGAATAAAAACACCACCTAAAAAGTTAAGTGCTAACCCACCTAGGTCATCACTTTGATCAAAGTTTTTAGCCGAGTCTTTAAATTCATATAGACCAAAACCCAGCCCTAAAAACGGCTGAAATTTGCCTTTACTTAATGGAAAATGCCAATCAAAGTCGATACCCGCGTATTCACCTTTTTCACCTGCATTTTCAATATCGATACTGGTAAAGCTCACTTCTAAACGCTTGCCACTTGCAAATACATAACCCACTTCGATGTCTCCTTGAGTTTGATCAAGGTCATCTTCTGATGTACCAAAATTACCTTTAGCTTCTTGCGAGCCCGATCCTGTGGCAAACCCCATTCCTAGGTAAATTTGTTCATCCGTCGCACAAGCAAAAAATGACATACCTAAAAGTGTTAGTGCGAGTGTTGTTATTTTTATTATGTGAGACATGGCCTTTCCTTAGGTGTTTGAAATTGTGCAAAGATAGTACACAAGGAAAAACCACTTGAATAGGCAAAACAAAAATACGCTAGTACCAAGTATTATCTGATTGGCAAAGCATTACTGCGCTACCAATAACAGCCTAATCACAAAGGTCATTAGGCTGTTAGTACTTACTATAAGGACAGCTCTAGGCCAAAGGTGGTTTGTGTTTCATCTGTAATGATATCACTATCATTGTGAACAGATTCAAGAACAAAACGCACAGGAATAATATTCATCAGTACAGTATCAAAACTCAATTTAACAGACGCTTGATTAATCTTTATGGTTTCACTTGCAAGCACACCCTCAATTTCGTAATGGCGATAAGCAAGACTGAGCGCCTCACGTTGCAATGACAATGGAAATTTAAAATAATACGCCGAGCCATTAAATACTTTTGATGCATTAATTTCAGTAAAGCTGACACGACTGGCATACACATCCCCTTTTAGGGATGTCATTATAAATGCACTAGGATCTTTACCCAGTAATGAAACCGCATCGTTTATCTCAACCCCTCTTCGTTCACCTTGAGAAACGTCTGCATTGCTCTCTGAATATTTTGCTTTAATCCCAGCAAAGGTTTCATAAGGAAAGGAAGTACCCACTCGCAATGCTGCTCCTGATATTTGATCACCACGATCTTCAGTAGCATAAGCATTCATTGAAAACAGCTCGTTATAATAAAAACTATACCCAAATGCTTGAGCGCGATTAATGGAAACATTCAGAGATAATGGTTCCCTATCTATATTTTTATAATCTTGATAAAAACCGGCATCCAGCGCCCCGCTCCAATAGCCGGATCTTAGAAAGGGCAGTTTTAAATCGACCGCAATACCATAATCACGGACATTTAAATTTTCGTACTCTTCAAGACCATCTTTTGCAACGTAATAACTCTCTAAGCCATACAATAAAAAATGTTGATTATTACTATAACGCGCACCAAGCAAGACACTTTTTTCTTCATCTCTTTGCGCTCTTAAGGTCAACTCATGGTAAGTAAGCGGGTCAGAAAAAACCGCAGAAATATCATATACCGAATCTCCATCTTCATTTTTGCCAAATAAAAGATTGCCCGCGCTGTAGCTTAGGGTATTAAAAAAACCATAGGACGCTTCATTATCAAGGGTTTGATTTTCTAAATCATCAAAATGTGTCGTTTGTGAATGTAGTGGGTGGGCAGCATCATCCCACATCAATTTAACAACATAGGGTGACTCTGGTATGTCATCCATTGTAATTAATGAATAGTAATAATCATCAGGTGAGATGGCCTCAACAATCAGCTGATTATTGCCAGCTAGTTTAGCCGCGACAATGTTGTCGCCCTGTGCCACACGGCTCACCTTGTTATCTTTCACTTTATAAACCGAACTGCCTAATGGGCTATTGGCAATAAAATAAACAGCGCCTGCAGCATCAACATCGGCCACAATACTGTAAAAGCCCGTTAAACTATAAAGCGGTTGTTGGTCGCGGTATAAGGTTCGTTTGTTACCTTCTTGTTTAAAATAGTAAAGATGGTCATCTTTCACTACTACTGACGAGTTAACCGACTGATAAAATTCATCACCAACATATAACTGAGGATTAACAAACGACGAAGGCACATCAAAATAAACCGCACGGCCATCGTTCATATAACCTTGTATTATCTTACCTTGTGTACCGTCTTTAATTTGTGCGCTCTCATCAAATAAGCCTTGGGTTATTTTCCAAGGAGATGTTGCACGACCATTGACCGTATAAAATTCATCATCTTGCAAAAAAACACGACCATAGGCTAACGATGATGCTGCTTGCTTAATGGATTGTGAGGCCATATCAAACTGATAAAGCTGCGGCGCTGTTACTCCGTCTTCTGATGCGAGCATCAAAACTTTGTTCTGTTGTGTATTCATATCAGAATAATATTTTGAACGCGCTAATACTTCGCCTTTTGTCAGCACCATTGACGCTGACTCTTTCTGTGTGGCTGCCACCCACTCATCAAAGTTTCTATCAAAACTTTTTAAGAAGGTTCGCTTGCTTGGTTTATTCACACTAAACGGAAAATACCAGTATTTTGAACGGTTTTTAAAGTATTCATTTGTTTTATCTAGACCGTACTTTTGAGCTAAAAAGTATTGATAATGCCCGCCAAAAATATAATGCCCTTCACGATACGGGAAATTCAGAGATTGGTTATATAAACGCTCTTTTTTTAAATTACCGGCATTGGCTTGTACATTGGTCATCGCACGATAACGACCACTGTAAAGTCTGCCACCTCGACCATGCCAGGACTCATTAAGGACAGCGTTGCCCTCTAAAATAAAACTGGATTCAAATACATTGGGGGTAACCGCGGGGAAAAACGGCAAAAAGATATTACCATTACGAAATACATTATAAACACCACGGGAAACCGGATTGTTTTTCGCATTGGTTTGATAGTTATGGGCTGTTTCATGCAATAACAAGGTATCTAACCAAGAACTTGATGCAAAGTAATCCGGCACCTGTGCACCGCCCATGTAGTTAATTTGACGATTAGATGGATACTGGGTAGAAAAACCATTGGCGATTTGGTTATTCGAAGAGATTAACCCCACTGACAATGGCGTATCCAGTTGATAACCAAATGTGGCTTCATATAAAGGGTGTAACTTATCTCCCAAAGCCGCAGCATGTTCTGCTTGAGGCTTGGTCTGCTGTGTATAAATTAAGCGAGTATTATTATTGTCTTGTATAAAGTACGGGTCATCTTCAGGTACCACTGCACTATTAGGGAAAACAATTTCTTGAGCATTTGAATGCAATGGCATGGCACTAAGCACTAGTAAACTTAATTGCAATACATGCCCTAAGCATAACGATAAACGATTGAATCCTGATTTCACAAATAGTCCCTAATATTTTAAACATTCATGTCAGCCAGTAATGGCTGGTGGTATATCTTTGTCTTTCAACACTTTAGGCTCACGGCTAAAGTAAACACCAATAAATATAATAATAATGGCTAGCCATTGTTGTACAACTAAGCGTTCGCCTAATAGTAACATTGAAAATAGTAATGTCGTGACTGGCAATAAGTTTACATAACCCGCTGCGGTAGCCGTTTTAACAAACTGTAAAGAATAATTATATAAACCGTATGCCCCTAAGGTCACCACTAAACCCAAATAGACAATCATTCCCACTGTTGATAAAGCAACCTGAGTGGGCCAGTCAGACATTAACGCCCAAGGTAAAAAGAAGATCGCCCCCATAAAACTTTGCAAAGCCGTTAATACAAACGCGTTATAGCGCTGAACAAGGTGTTTAACAAGCAAGGTATATCCCACGGCAGTGGCCATTGCCATAAACTCTAAGAAATTTCCTAATAATGCGTTACTTGCTTGATCAGACTCTTGCGTTGATAGGCTCATCCATAATACGCCACCTAATGCGACTAAAAATCCTAACCATTGTTTCATGGTATTGCGTTCTTTAAAGATAACAAAAGCAGCAATCGCTACCATTAACGGCAGTAACGAAGTGACCATACCCGCCTGACCTGCACTGGTGTATTGCAAGGCTTTTGCTTCAAATAAAAAGTATAAACAGGGCTCGAAAAATGCCATGCCTAGTAAGTACTTCCAATCACCTTGTTGGTATTGAATGCGGGGGCGTAACCAAATAGCCAGCACGATGAAAGTAACTGAAGCCACCAGCATACGTAAAAACACCACAATCATAGGTGGCATATCGGTGACGGCTATCTTTAACGCAATAAAGGAGCTGCCCCATAACGTCATAGCAACCAGCAATGACACATGGGCACGTAAAGTATCTGACATAGGGAGCCTAAATATAAAGTGACGCAGGAGTATAAAGGGTAATGTAACGAATACTATTCTAAAAAAATTCTATATCGTTCGCATCACTTTGAGAGGATTTTTTTTGGTCTTCATATTCGATACGATTTCGTCCATTGGACTTTGCCGCATACAAGGCAGCATCCGCATATTCAAGTAAGCTACGCTGATCAACATTTGGGTTCACAAACGTGTACCCGATACTGACAGTGATTTTACCAAAAGGAAAATTACAGTTTTCGACTTCCTGCCGGAAACGCTCTAACGCTAGAGACACCCCCTCTTTTGATACTCGATTAATAATCACCAAAAACTCTTCACCACCAAAGCGAAATAGAAAATCGGTATGCCGAAATGTTTTTTCCATTAAACCCGAAAATAGTATTAATACCTCATCACCATATAAGTGACCAAAACTATCGTTAACGGCTTTAAAATGATCAATATCTAAAATGGCCACCCATGAGCGCTTGTCTTCACAGTCAGCACCTGTATTTTGATAGTATTCAAAGACCTGATTTAATATCAGATCCATGGTTTGCCGGTTATGTAAATGGGTAAGGTTATCTCGCTCTTTGGAGTCCAATAAGATAACAAGCCGCTCATATACTTTAAATAACCCAACTAGCTGCTCGTAATTTTCTTTGTTGAGCGAACCTTTAACTAAGACAACTCGTCTAGGTTTCACGTTTTCAAACACATCCATTGCAACATAGGTTTCGTGATCATCACTTAAGTGAATAATCCCCCCCTGGTGTTGCTGGACTATTCGATCAATAAGGTGGCTGTACTCATCTTGAACATTATCATCTAACGATAAGGGAAAGCGCCTTACCAGGTACTCAACATTAGAGGCTTTATCATCTTTATGCTTACGCGATAAACTGAATATCTCATAGGAGGCCGCATCTTTAACCCCCTCAAATTCCATTAAAATACTGATAAATTGATGGGTAAGGTCGTGATAAGTCTTATGCTCGAGCAGTCGAATCGATAATGCAAAAGCTTGGTTTAACTCATCATTACTCATAAACATGCTCTGAAGGTGTCATTTGAGTCGGCACGGTCCTCTTCACCAACCACACCCATATAAGAGTAGATACAAGACCTAGATCTCGCCACATAGCGCACAAGGCCCGATAACCAGCTCATCACCAAAATAATGCATATTTCGCAGTACGCACCAAAAAGAAACTCCCAATAATGTGTGACTACCCTGCTGTTAGTATCTGTATGCCCCAATCTGCACCATAAATGTCACTGTAATGTGCAAGTTACTTCTAATAAGGCATTAACTTTTGTTTTGGTATAAAATTTGCGATTGCACTGGCTGATTTAAACAGAAGCAGCTGATTAATAAGCATTTTACCGGTTTAGAATGACCTTCTATAACCAATAGTTATGTTAATGCCCAGCCATACTATCAATTGGCGAGAGTTCATTAACATAAGTAAGCAATACACAGGAGACCAACATGGGTCCACAAATCGCCCCTCTGGTTGCCACCAACATCTATAAGCAGTTTGGTGACAATGAAGTTCTAAAAGGGGTCTCATTAGAAGCCAATAAAGGAGATGTAATCTCTGTGATTGGCTCTTCGGGCTCAGGTAAAAGTACCTTTTTACGCTGCATCAATATGCTTGAGGTTCCCACCAAAGGGGATATTCAAGTACATGGCGAGCAGGTAAAGTTCAAGCTAGATCGCAAAGGTGAGCGTGTACCTGCAGATAACCGCCAAGTAGAGCGCATGCGTGCGCAGTTAGCCATGGTATTCCAAGGATTTAACCTTTGGTCTCATATGACGGTGCTTGAAAACATCATTGAGGCGCCTATTCAGGTGCTGGGTATTAGCAAAGCAGAAGCCATTGAACGCGCTGAAGAGCACCTTAACCGCGTGGGGCTATATGAGCGCAAAGATTATTACCCCGCTCATATGTCAGGTGGCCAACAACAGCGTGCGGCTATCGCACGCGCGTTAGCCATGAACCCAGAAGTGATGTTGTTTGATGAACCGACTTCTGCCCTTGACCCTGAGTTAGTGGGTGAAGTGTTAAAAGTGATGCGTGAACTCGCCGAAGAAGGCCGCACCATGGTAGTGGTGACCCACGAAATGGCATTTGCCAAAGACGTTTCCAACAAGGTAATGTTTTTACATCAAGGAAAGATTGAAGAATACGGTGATCCAAAAGAAGTATTCGAGCACCCCAAATCAGAGCGCTTTAAACAATTTATTTCCTCTGTTTATTAAACCAAACCAAAAACAAAAAGTCGTTGGAGCAACATAATGAAAAAGACGTTATTAGCATTAGCCGGTGTATTGAGCCTAAGCGCTCACGCTGAAATCGATAGCATTCGTGTGGCCGTTGATGCCCCTTACCCACCGTTTGAATACAAAGCACCTGACGGCACACTAACAGGCTTCGAAGTTGACCTAGGTAACGCAGTTTGCCAAGAGATCACCAAAAAAGATTGTGACTGGGTAGTGCAAGCATGGGACGGCATCATCCCAGGTTTATTGGCGCGTAAATACGACATGATCTTCTCTTCAATGTCGGTAAACGAAGAGCGTAAAGAAAAAGTATTATTCTCTAAACCTTACTATCAAGTACCTTCTGCTTACTTTGCTCCGGTAAAAGGCAAGTTTGATGCAAGTAAAGTTAAAGATCTTCGTATTGGTGTACAACGTGCAACGGTGCAAGATAACTACCTAACGCAAATGAAAAAAGACGCGGAGATCGTACGCTACACAACAGCAGATGATATGGTCATCGATCTTGAAGGCGGCCGCTTAGATGCCATCTTTGTTGATGCCCCTGTAGGCGAAGACATGCTAAAAGGCAAAGCTAAGTTCACCCAAGCGGGTGAAATGGTCACTCAGCCAGTTAGCATTTTTGGTGAAGGCATTGCCGCTGCATTTCGTAAGCGTGACAAAACTCTAGCCGAAAAAGTAACCGTGGCGCTTGATAAACTAAAAGCCAATGGTACTTACGATAAGATCATGAAGAAGTACTTCAGCTACAGCATTAAGGTATAATAGCCTTTAGCCATAAATGCCCAAGCAGCTTGCTGCTTGGGCATTTGTTATTTTGGAGGCGTACAGTTTTTCGCACTCTTAAGTGATTCTTCGTTACATTAAGCAAAAACTGATTCCAGATTTAAAACGAGCACACGTTATGTTGGATTTACACGGCTATGGCCCAAGCATTTTTAGCGGCGCCATTGTCACCATAAAATTAGCCATTTTTTCAGTGGCCATCGCCTTTATATTAGGCCTGTTGGGCGCTATAGCAAAACAATCAAATAATCGTGCCGCGCGCACCATCGCCACCTTATACACAACCATCATTCGTGGTGTACCTGACCTTGTATTAATGATGCTAATTTTCTTTGGTGGTCAGATTGCATTTAATGCCTTTACCGAGTGGTTATATTTCGCAAGCGATGAAAAAATCGATATCTTCATTAACATCAATGAATTTGTAGCCGGTGTCATCACCATTGGGTTTATCTTCGGTGCTTACATGACCGAAACCTTCCGCGGGGCATTTATTGCGGTTGACCATGGACAAATTGAAGCAGGTAAAGCTTACGGCATGACTAACCTGCAAGTATTCAAACGCATTATGTTTCCACAAATGATGCGCCATGCATTACCCGGCATCGGTAATAACTGGCAAGTACTACTTAAAACCACGGCGCTGGTTAGTGTCATTGGTTTAGCTGATATGGTGCGCTTAGCCACCGAAGCGGCAAAATCCACAGGGGAGCCATTTTTATTTTTTATCCCTGTTGCGGGTGTGTATTTAGCGTTAACCGCTGTCACAGAATGGGGTTTTGCCATTTTGAAAAAACGTTATAACGCTGGCACGGTGGAGGCTTAATCATGGAATCATTACTTGCCCTTATTGATGCCAACAAAATCTTTAACTTAACCACCCTTGCTCATTATTGGGATGGTTTATTGATGACGGTACAGCTCGTGTTTATGTCACTGCTGATTGGTTTAATCATTTCTGTGCCGCTTGCCATCATGCGCAACAGTAAAAACCCGTTTATTAATTACCCTGTGTGGTTATTTACCTATGTGTTTCGCGGCACTCCATTATTGATTCAGCTGTACATGATTTACTATGGCGTGACATTAATAAACGGTATTCAAGATTCGGTATTCTGGGTGATCTTTGAGCGTGCTTATTACCCGTGTTTAATCGCCTTTGTTTTAAACACCGCCGCTTACACCACTGAGATTTTCCGTGGAGCGATCGAAGCCACCCCCAAAGGTGAAATAGAAGCCGCAAAAGCCTATGGTATGAACTGGTTTAAGCGCACCACACGCATTGTTTTACCCAGCGCCTTTCGTCGCGCCATACCGGCTTATAGTAATGAAGTCATCTTCATGCTGCATGCCAGTGCCATTGCATCCACTGTGACCATTATCGATTTAACCGGCGCTGCTCGTGATATTTACGCGCGTTACTATGCGCCGTTTGAAAGCTTTTTGTTTGTAGCGGCCATTTATTTATGTATCACCTTTACAATAATTTTTATCTTTAAAAAGTTAGAGAATCGATTGTTAGCCCATTTACAGCCACGATAATTCATTTATCTTACACATAAAAAAAGGCCCTAAACTTATTAAAGTTAGGGCCTTTTTTATAGCGTTTTATCAGGTGTAACGATCATTCATTGGTGATAAATGAACGTTAGCTGGACTCCCGCTTGCGCGGGAGAGGCGAATAAATACGCTGTGTTTGTGTTGTCGCTATTACTGCATTTTATCCAATACCGCTTCCAAGTTCGCCACGGTACGGTCAATATTGTGCAGTTTATCTAAACCAAACAAACCTAGACGGAAAGACTTAAAGCCTTCACCTTCATCACACATTAGTGGCACGCCACCGGCTGCCTGCATGCCAAGTGCTGCAAACTTCTTGGTATTTTGCATATCAGCATCGTCGGTGTAATTCACCACCACACCCGGTGCCTTAAAGCCTTCAGCCGCCACTGACTCAATACCGCGAGCTTCTAACATGGCACGTACTTTTTGCCCAAGCTCAAGCTGTTCGGCTTTTACTTTTTCGAAACCGTACTCTTTGGTTTCTAGCATGGTATCGCGGAATTTAAGCAAGGCATCGGTTGGCATAGTTGCATGGTAAGCATGACCACCGTTTTCATAGGCCTGCATAATTGACTGCCACTTTTTAAGGTCACAAGCAAAGCTGTTACTGGTGGTGTTTTCTAATACGTTTAGAGCACGCTCATTTAACATAACCAATGCGGCACAGGGTGATGCGCTCCAGCCTTTTTGCGGCGCACTGATTAAGATATCAACACCCACTGCTTTCATATCTACCCAAACCGTACCGGATGCGATGCAGTCTAAAACAAATAATGCACCCACTTCACGGGCGGCTTCACCCACTTGCTTGATGTAGTCATCTGGTAAAATCATACCGGATGCTGTTTCAACATGAGGGGCAAATACCATTTCCGGCTTTTCAGCTTTAATTGTGGCAACCACGTCTTCAATAGGTGCAGGAGCAAACGGTGCTGTATCACTATCTGTGGCACGGCGTGCTTTTAGTACGATCTCTTCACTTGGCAAAGCCGCCATTTCAAAGATCTGGCTCCAACGAAAGCTGAAAAAGCCATTACGAATTACTAGACACTTTTTGTTCTGAGCAAATTGGCGGGCAACTGACTCCATACCGTAGGTACCGCCACCTGGCACAACCACTACACCATCTGCGTTATATACGTCTTTTAAAGTACTTGATATATCACGCATAGCGCCCTGAAAGGCTTGTGACATGTGGTTTAGTGAACGGTCTGTAAATACTACTGAATATTCTAATAGGCCATCTGGGTCTACTGTGTTTAATAACGCCATGTTGGCTCCGAATCGTTAAAATCAGGGGTATTTAAGAAGAAAGATAGGTAAGAGTAAAGAGGCAATCGCGCAACCCTCAATTTAAGTGAGAAATTGCCCTCATAAACCAAGTTTGTTCTACACTTAATTCAACTTTCTAGTAATGCAGGGATTCCTTCAAATGAGCAGGGATCAGAACGTGCAGCACTCACCGTTGCCTTTCTTGAGAGATTTCAATAAACAACATCGCCGAAATGCTCGCATCATTTGTGTGGCTAGCATGTTTGTTTTAACCCTGTTTGCATTTTGGGATGTTCACGCTATGGGAGCTGATCACCCTGCTATTGCTGAGTTACTCTTAATTCGCTTTTTAATCACTACGCCCTTATTTATCTTCACGTATTACTCTAGTTGCTTAACAGCGCCTATGGTGCGGCTGGACATATTGATGACGATTTCTATTCTTACTGCTTGCCTCAGTATTGTTGTGATGCATTGGAAATACTTCCAACTTGATCAAGTTTTAGCCATAGATAGTATATTGCTGTGTTTAGTTGCCACTTACTTTTTACCCAATATTTTTTCTTGGCAAAAACTCGTGATAGGCATCTGTATATTAGCCGCATACTTCACTTACCTTTTCATCACACAACAAGCTATCAACGCTTTTATCCATAGCGGTATCTATTTATTAAGCATTAATATTGCAGGCCTGATTCACAGCTTAAGCTTTGATAAAGAACGTAGGGCTAATTATGATAAAACTCAATTTTTAGAAACCATGGCGCGTACCGATCAACTCACCGGCACAGAAAATCGTCATAAATTTGATGAGCGTTTTGTTGAGTTATTAGAGCAAGGTAGAATTGAAAACCAGGGCATCGCCATTGCCATTGTTGATATCGATTACTTCAAACAATATAACGATCATTACGGGCATTTCGCAGGTGACGAGTGCTTAATCAAAGTTGCACAGGCACTACTGACCTTAAAACGTCATCCTGTCGATACCTGTATTCGCTTTGGCGGAGAAGAGTTCATTTTAATTCGCTATGGCATTTCATTTGAAGAAACCCCTTTGTGGGGACAAAAGATCATCAATACCATTTATGATCTCAATATTCCCCATGCTTACTCGGATGCAGAACAGCGTATTACGATCAGTGCCGGCGTTATCCACTGGCATCCAACCTCCTCTCTTGCTCGTACACAACTTATGACGTTTGCCGATCATGCTTTGTATAAAGCAAAAAGTAATGGTCGCAACCAAGTACACATTCACTTACAAAAAGAAAAGTAGCGCATACACAATGATTTAATGAAACTAATTCTCATTATTGGCATCATAGTGCTCACTTAATTTTAACCTAAATCAGGACGACCCCATGCTGCGCAAGCTTGCTTATGGCTCCCTCATTATCATTATTGCTGCTATTGCTTGGCGTTATTACACAGACACCCAGTCAAGCCAACGCCCGCGTTCAGCCACCCAGGTCGTATTATTTGAAGTAACAGAAAGTGAAATCACCCAGTCCATTGAGGCCCTTGGCAATGCGCGAGCGTCTGAGTCTGTCATTCTCACCTCTAGCGTGACAGAAAAAGTCAGCAAAATAGCCTTTGAGCAAGGGCAGTTTGTCAAACAAGGGGAGATTCTGCTGACCCTTGCCAACGATGAAGAGCTGGCACAACTGAATGCCGCTAAAATCGAATTAGCTAACCAGCAGCGTGAATATCGCCGGATCGAAAATCTAGTTAAACAGAAATCTGTATCCGGCTCTGAACTTGATCGCTTGCAGACGTCCATTGATACCGCCCAAGCTCGCATTGCCCAAGTACAGGCCACGTTAAAAGATCGTGTAATTAAGGCCCCGTTTGATGGTTTATTGGGCTTACGCAATGTCAGTGTGGGCACACTCTTAAAACCGGGCGATGAAATCACCACCCTTGATTCTGTTACTCAATTACAAATGGATTTTAATTTAGCGGAGATTTATCTACCGCACATAAAGGTGGGTCAAAACATAAAAGCCCATAGTGCAGCTTATCCTGAGCAAACCTTTAACGGCAAAATCATCACACTAGACTCACGGGTAAACTCTGATACACGCAGTATTAAAGTGCGAGCCCAAATAGATAACAAACAAGCCCTATTAAGACCCGGCATGTTATTAACCTTGGATTTAATCCACCAACAACGGGTCACTAAAATGCTGCCCGAAGAAAGTGTTTTCATGCGCGCCAATCAGCAATTAGTCTACAAAGTAAATCCTGACATGACCGTGCAAGAGCAAGCCATTGAGATCGGCATTCGCCAAAACGGCTTGGTCGAAGTATTAAGCGGCCTAGAACTAGGGGATAAAATCGTATGGCAGGGTTTATTAAAAGTAAAACCCGGCAGTACCGTTATCGAACAAACCGAAACATGGCGCAAGCCCAAAGCAAACAAAGATCAAGGTGACGTATGATCATTACGGATCTTTCGGTTAAGCGTCCGGTTCTTGCTTCGGTTATCAGCTTACTCATCTTAGCGTTTGGTTTATTGGCATTTGATAAACTGCCATTGCGAGAATATCCAGACATTGATGCCCCTGTGGTGAGCATTAGCACCAACTACAAAGGTGCCGCTGCGGCCATAGTTGAGCAACGTATCACACAGGTAATTGAAGATCGTATTTCTGGCATTGAAGGCATTAAGAATATTGTTTCTTCAAGCAAAGATGGTCGCTCTGATATTTCCATTGAATTTAATGTAAGCCGCGACATTGATGCCGCTGCAAACGATGTGCGAGATCGTGTTTCAAGAGTTCTCAATAACTTACCGGACGATGCTGATCCTCCAGAGGTATCAAAAGCCGGCGCTGACGATGACACCATCATGTGGTTCAACCTTGTCAGCGATCGCATGGGATTATTAGAGCTCACCGATTACGCAAACCGCTATTTAGTTGACCGCTTTAGTGTGATCGATGGTGTCGCCCGTGTGCGTGTGGGTGGTGGTTTAGATTACGCATTAAGAGTGTGGATTGACCGTAAAGCGCTGGCCGCCCGTGAACTCACCATAAGTGACATTGAAGATGCCCTGCGCCGCGAAAATGTCGAACTGCCCGCCGGTAGTATCGAATCTGACCAACGCCAATTTACAGTACGTTTAGAGCGTGCCTACCCAAGCCCTGAGCAAATTGGTCAGCTGGTCATACGCGCTAATGAGGATTACCAAGTTCGCCTAAAAGATGTGGCAAGAGTGGAACTGGCCGCAGAAGAGCACCGTAAATCATTCCGCGGCAATGGCGTGCCCATGGTGGGCGTGGGTATTACCAAACAAAGCACCGCTAATACCTTGGATGTGGCTCGCAAAGCGCGCGCCCTGCTTGCCGAGATTAACCCAAGCTTACCTGCCGGTATGGAACTGCTATCGAGCTATGACAGCTCGGTATTTATCGAGCGCTCCATCGAAGAGGTATACCAAACCCTTTTCATCGCCATGGCATTGGTGATATTGGTGATTTACATCTTTTTAGGTAATGTGCGGGCCACATTAGTGCCGGCGATTACCGTGCCTGTTTCTTTGATGGGCACCTTTGTTATTTTATATATGCTGGGTTTTACCATAAACCTGCTGACCCTTTTGGCACTGATTCTTGCCATCGGCATGGTGGTGGATGATGCCATTGTGATGCTAGAAAATATTCACAGACGCATTGATGAAGGAGAGTCACCTTTGGTGGCGGCATACTTGGGTGCGCGACAAGTTTCATTTGCGGTGCTGGCCACCACGGCGGTTTTAATATCCGTGTTTTTACCGATTATATTTTTAGAGGGGGATCTAGGTAAGCTCTTTACAGAATTTGCCATTGCCATGTCTGCGGCGGTGGGCTTTTCATCGTTGGTGGCGTTATCACTTTCGCCCATGATGTGTTCACGCTTATTACACGCCAACGATCAACCCAATATTCTCACGCAAAAAACAAACGGACTACTAGATAAACTACGCGAGCAGTATAGGGATTATTTAAGTCACGCATTAAACGCGCCCAAACGAACAATCATTTTATTAGTGGTGGCACTACTGAGTTGCGCTTGGCTGTTTAATCAGACACCCACAGAATTCACACCGAAAGAAGACCGCGGCGCATTTTTTGTTTTAGTCTCAGCCCCTGAAGGCTCAAGCTATGATTATTCCAAAGCCTATATGGATGAAATCGAAACACGCTTAATGCCACTGGTAGACGAAGGCATTGTAAAACGATTATTAGTTAGAACCCCTCGCGGCTTTGGTGACTCTTCTGATTTCTCTGGTGGCTTTGTCATTGTGGTATTAGAAGACTGGAGCGAACGACCACCTGCTAATGAAGTGATAGGACGCATCAATAAAAACCTCAGCGATTTAGCCGGTGTACGTGCGTTTGCTATCATGCGTCAAGCGTTAGGGCGTGGCCTTGGTAAACCACTACAGTTTGTCATTGGTGGCAGTAACTATGAACAACTGGCCCAATGGCGTGATATTTTATTAACACAGGCAGCACAAAACCCTAACTTGATTGGCCTTGATCACGACTATAAAGAAACCAAACCGCAAGTATTAATTAATATTAATACACAACGGGCTGCCGACTTAGGCGTAAGCGCTGAAGAAATTGGTAACACCTTAGCAGCACTACAAGGCTCTCGTCGTGTTACTACTTTTTTAGATCGTGGTGAAGAGTACGATGTTATTTTAGAAGGTGAGCGTGAATTACAAAACACGCCTTTAGATATGAAAAACATCTATGTGCGCAGTCGTAATAATGATGCGTTAATTCCACTGGCTAACTTGGTCACGATTACAGAGCGGGCCGATGCTAACACGTTAAACCGTTACAATCGTATTCGCGCCATAACCCTTGAAGCCAACCTTGCAGATGGTTACACCCTAGGTGAAGCCCTTGAGTATCTAAACGATTTAGCTAAAACACATTTACCGGCAGAAGCCGTGATTAGCTATAAAGGTCAATCTCAAGACTTGCAAAGCAGTGGCCAGTCTATTTACTTTATTTTTGCCCTTGCCCTAGTGGTTGTGTTTTTAGTGCTGGCGGCCCAATTTGAAAGTTACATTCACCCCTTAGTGATCATGCTCACGGTCCCTATGGCCATGATCGGTGCATTGGCCGGTTTATATGTATTTGGTCAATCCCTCAATATTTATTCGCAAATCGGATTAATCATGTTGGTGGGACTCACCGCTAAAAACGGCATTTTGATTGTGGAGTTTTGTAATCAATTACGCGACGAAGGGGTGGCGTTTGAACAAGCCATTATTGAAGCCGCTACCATAAGACTGCGCCCAATTTTAATGACTGCTATCACCACAGCATTTGGCGCGGTACCTTTGATTTTATCATTTGGTGCAGGTGCCGAGACCCGTACGGTGATCGGTATTGTGGTGTTAACGGGTATCATTGCCTCAACGGTATTTACCTTAGTGATTGTGCCGGTTATGTACAAATTGCTGGCCAGAAACACACAATCACCTTTGGCCATTGAGACGGAACTTAATCGTCAACTTGCGGCTCAAAAGCAGCAAGATTAAGCCGCAGCCTACAAAACAGCTGAAACACGCTGGATTGTAGGCTAACATCCTTTATTCAAAACCAGTTGGTGTAAGACAATGTTTAAACGTGGTATCCAATGGCTCATGATTATATTGATTGCAACGCAATCGGTATGGTCTATGGCGGATGTCCATAGCAATCACCAGTCAGGTTTTGAGCATTTAGAATTTGATCATGTAGAACTTGAGCATCGGCACGATGATCACACTCAAATAACAGCACAAGACAAAGCCAGCTCAAGTAACCAAACAAGTTTTGACTGTCATCATTGCTGTCACTGTCATGGCGCCCACTCTAGTTTTATCACCTCATTGTATTCTTCCAACGCAATATTTGGGCAAAGTCCACAACATTCATTTACCAATCAACTTGAATTAGCCCAGCAGCCTAACGTTTTTTATCGCCCTCCTAGAGCGTAACTCTACCTTCGTTTTATTTTTATTTGTTTAATCTCGAATTTGGTAGGAAGTATCCATGTTTACATTTTTACAAAATGGCGTTTTTATGCGCGCCATGCGCACAGTATTTGTTTCAATCAGTTTAAGTTTGCTCAGTATTCATGCATTAGCAAGTGGTGATCATGATCATCAATCAAATACCACACAACCTCAGCATGCAAAAGATCAACACCTTGAACATGACGATCATCACGACGATGAGCACCACCACACTGAAAGCGTCACCATTGATGGCGTCACCGCACAACAATCCAATATCAAAATCGCCCAGGCTAGTTCGGGATTTGTTATGTCAACACAACGCGTGTTTGGCAAAGTGGTTAATGATGCTAGCCAAACCAGTCACATCGGCGCGCGCTTTGATGGCACCATTATTCAAGTCAACGTAAGCGTAGGGCAAACCGTTAAAAAGGGTGACAAGTTAGCTCGCATTGAATCCAATCAAAGCCTACACCCTTATTATGTAGAGGCCCCTTTCAACGGCATGATTATCGAGCGCCATGCCAATCCAGGTGAACTCACTCAAGACCAACCGTTATTCACCCTGTTTAATGACAATATTTTATGGGCTGAATTTAAAATATTCCCCAACCAAATGCGCATTATTAAAAAAGGGCAAAAGGTCATCATTGATAATGAAGTGTTTAACATTGCGCATATTATTCCCAATCAAAATAACCAGCCTTTTGAGCTGGCCCGCGTTCGCTTAGATAACCATGATCATGGCTGGCGCGCGGGTGTCACATTAAAAGGAGATGTGATCACACAAAGCACAACGGCTCAAATTCGTGTGCCTAATGAAGCTCTGCAGCAGTTCGAAAATAAAACCGTGGTATTCATCAAACAAGGAGACACCTATGAACCCTCTCCTGTCACGATTGGCCTGCGCGATAATTTATACAGTGAAGTATTAAGCGGCTTAAACAAGGGTGATGAATACGTTGTCACAAATAGCTATTTAATAAAAGCCGATTTAGAAAAATCTGGCGCAGAACACGTTCACTAGGAGAAACACATGATCGAATGGATTTTACGTTTCTCCATTGAGCGACGCATACTTATGGTAATGCTTGCCTTGTTCATCATGGCGACTGGTTTTTATCATTATCAAAAGCTACCCATTGATGCTGTACCTGACATCACCAATGTGCAGGTACAAATCAATACCCAAGCAGATGGTTATTCACCATTAGAAGTTGAGCAACGCATTACCTTTAATGTGGAAACCGCGTTTGCCGGTTTACCCAAACTTGCCTATAGCCGTTCTCTTTCTCGTTATGGTTTGTCCCAAGTGACATTGATATTTGAAGAAGGTACGGATATTTATTTTGCCCGTAATCTCATAGACCAACGTTTAAGCTCGGTAAACCAACAGTTACCGGCTGGTATTGAAGCCACCATGGGACCAATTGCCACCGGTCTTGGTGAAATTTTTATGTACAGCGTACAGGCTGAACAAGGCGCCGTGAAAAAAGACGGGTTACCCTATGACATTACCGATCTGCGTGAAATTCAAGATTGGATCATCAAACCGCAACTGGCGTTAGTCAAAGGCATTATTGAAGTAAACGCCATTGGCGGGTATGAAAAACAATATCACGTCACCCCATGGCCGGAGAAAATGCTCAGCCTACAAGTTAACATGGCCGATATTCATCATGCGTTAACCCGTAGTAATCAAAACCAAGGGGCGGGTTTTATTGAAACCAACGGCCAACAATTACTGGTTCGTATTCCTGGGCAATTACAAACCATACAAGACATTGGTAATGTCATTATCAAAACCTTTGATTCAAATCCTGTGTTTATTAAAGACGTGGCCGATGTGGCAATCGGCAAAGAACTGCGCACAGGTGCCGCCACCCAAAACGCACAAGAAACCGTAATCGCCACCGCCATGATGCTCGCCGGAGAAAACTCCCGTGAAGTGGCGCTCAATGCAACCGCACGATTAAAAGAGATTCAAAAAAGTTTACCCCATGGTATCACATTAAATGTGGTGTATAACCGCACCACATTAGTTGAAAAAGCCATCGCCACCGTACAAAAAAACTTAATAGAAGGGGCACTACTGGTCATTGCCGTTTTGTTTTTATTACTAGGTAATATTCGTGCGGCATTGATCACAGCTGCGGTAATCCCTCTGGCCATGTTAGGCACCATTACCGGTATGGTGCGCACTGGGGTGTCCGCCAATTTAATGAGCCTTGGGGCATTGGATTTTGGTTTAATCGTCGATGGTGCTGTGATCATTGTAGAAAATGCTATTCGGCGTTTAGGTCAAGTTAACAACCAAAATTTAACCAAACAAGAACGCTTAAGCATAGTGTTTGATGCCACCAACGAAGTGATCCGTCCCAGCTTATTTGGTGTACTAATCATTACCTTAGTTTACATTCCGCTGTTTTCTCTAACAGGTGTTGAAGGGAAAATGTTCCACCCCATGGCTGCTACGGTGGTCATGGCATTACTCATTGCCCTGATTTTATCGCTAACCCTAGTACCTGCCATGGTGGCATTGTTTATGACCGGCCCCATCACAGAAAAAGAAAGCCTTGTGATTAAAAAAACCAAACAGGGTTATCAAACAGCATTGCAATGGGCCCTTAGATTTCCACGTTTAGTCATCAGCCTTGCTACTGCCTTGGTGTTTACTTGTGTGTATCTTGCCACCACATTAGGCACACAGTTTATCCCACAGTTACAAGAAGGGGATATTGCACTGCATGCCATGCGCACACCGGGTACGGGAATCGAACAAGCGGTTGCTATGCAAACCTTACTGGAAAAAGAGATTTTAAAAATTGATGAAGTGGAAACCGTCTTCTCAAAAATAGGCACCGCAGAAGTGGCCACCGACCCTATGCCACCCAATGTAGCTGATACTTTTGTAATGTTAAAGCCGCAAGATGAGTGGCCTGATTCTTCAATCACTCAAAATGATGTGAGCGAAAAAATTCAACACGCCATTGCACACTTACCTGGCAATAATTATGAATTTACTCAACCCATTCAAATGCGTTTTAACGAATTAATTTCAGGGGTACGCTCTGACCTTGCCATTAAAATTTATGGCGATGATTTAGATGTATTACTGACACAAGCGCAAGCGGTGTTAAGCCAAATACAATCGTTACCCGGTGCAGCGGATGCTCGTATCGAACAGGTAACGGGCCTACCTATGTTAAGCATTGTGCCAGATAAACTGGCCTTGGCTGAATATGGTTTAACCCTTACGGATATTCAAACGGTACTGGCCACAGCGATCGCGGGTGAACAGGCGGGTTTGATATTTGAAGGGGATAGACGATTTAATATTGTCATGCGTTTACCCGAAACTTTACGCACCAATATTAATGAGTTACGGGCACTGCCTATTATTTTAACCAACGGTGACTATGTGCCACTGAATCAAGTAGCAAACATTGAGATCAGCCCACAACCCAATCAAATCAGCCGTGAGCAAGGTAAACGTCGAATTATTGTGAGCAGCAATATTCGTGGTGTGGATTTAGGCTCGTTTGTGCAAAACGCCAAACAAACCATTTCACAAAATGTAAATATACCCGCTGGCTATTGGCTAGAATACGCAGGTACGTTTGAGCAATTACAATCCGCCAGCAAACGCTTAAGCATTGTGGTGCCGTTAACCTTGTTATTAATTTTAGGATTATTAGTCATGGCATTTAATTCGATAAAAGACGCGTTAATTATATTTAGTGCCATACCGTTTGCATTAACTGGCGGCATTCTTTCCCTGTGGTTAACGGACATGTCATTATCTATTACAGCGGCTGTCGGATTTATCGCATTAAGCGGCATCGCCGTATTAAACGGCTTGGTCATGTTATCGTTTATACGTCAGCGCTTTTTAGAAATTGGTGATTTATCTAAAGCCATTATAGAAGGCGCGGTAATTCGGTTACGCCCCGTACTCATGACCGCATTAGTAGCAAGTTTAGGGTTTGTGCCCATGGCATTAAACACAGGCACAGGCGCAGAAGTACAAAGGCCACTGGCAACAGTAGTAATTGGCGGGATTATTTCATCAACGTTATTAACGTTATTTGTTTTACCAATTTTGTATGGCTGGGTGCATGGTAAAGCCCAGAAGAAAAAAGAAGGCTAAGTAATGCAATGTAGGTCGGGCACTGCCCGACTTAATTAATGACGGGTTACGTTGCTCGTGATACTCGCAGCTAACCCATCCTACGATAAAGATAAAAACATAATGTACGAGCGCGCACCTGCGCGCGAATAACTTCTAAACACACTCAAACTAAACCGAAAAACATATCAAAATGGATGTCCGCCTTCGCGGGCATGACTATTAAAATTAATTCGACTATGGCGAATGTAACCAAGTTTAACAATCGTCACTCCCATAGGACGTAGTCCGTTAATGAAAGTCCACTGAATACTCTGTCCTACTGGCATAATATTAATTGCGTATCCAAACGTATCGTTTATTCGCTACACTTAAACCATTCATATGATTTAAGGCATCCCATGCTCGTAAGCGCCCTCATCTATTTATTTGCCGCCGTAGTATCCGTTCCCATTGCTAAGCGTCTAGGCTTGGGCTCAGTGCTGGGCTATCTGATCGCTGGCGTGCTCATTGGCCCGTTTGTGTTTCACCTGGTTGGCGATCAAACCCATGTTATGCACTTTGCCGAGTTTGGCGTGGTGATGATGTTATTTTTAGTGGGTTTAGAGCTACGCCCTTCGCGCTTATGGCAAATGCGTCGCCCTATTTTAGGTTTGGGTGGTTTGCAGGTGATTCTTACCGCCACCATGATTAGCGCACTGGTGATGGTAGCCAGCGATTTTGTTTGGCAAGTGAGTCTGGCCATCGGCTTAACCTTAGCCCTGTCATCAACCGCCATTGTGTTGCAGTCACTTACAGAGCGCGGTTTATTAAAAACCCAAGCCGGTGCCAATAGTTTTTCTGTTTTGTTGTTTCAAGATATTGCGGTGATTCCAATCTTGGCATTACTGCCGCTATTGGCAGTGGGTGAAGTGGTGAATAATGCCGATGTGCACGACAGCTTAATAAGTCGCTTACCAATTTGGATTCAAGTAGTCATTACCACCGCCACCATTTTAGCGATTATTTTAGGTGGTAAATTTTTAGCCGCACCCTTCTTTCGTTTTATTGCTGAAACCCGTATGCGCGAAGTATTCACCGCCTTTGCATTATTAATCGTGGTGGCCATTACGGTGTTGATGCAAGCCATTGGTTTATCCCCTGCTTTGGGCTCATTTTTAGCCGGTGTGGTATTGGCCGATAACGAATTCCGCCATGAATTAGAAGTGGATATTGAGCCCTTTAAAGGGCTGTTGCTGGGCCTGTTTTTTATCACAGTAGGAGCCAGCATTGATTTTCAATTGTTGTTTGATCAACCATTGTTGATTGGTTTGTCCGTGGTGTCGTTAATATTAGTGAAAGTCATTGTGCTGGCCTCAGTGGCGGCTATTTCTAGCATGAGCCGCTCACAAGGAATGCTGTTTACGCTGGCCCTTGCTCAGGGCGGCGAATTTGCATTTGTATTGGCCAGCAGTGCCCGTCAATTTAATGTATTTGATGACGCCTTGGTAAATATGATCACCGTGGTAGTGGCTCTATCTATGCTGATATCCCCCTTATTACTGGTGGCCTATGAGCTTTATTTCAGCCGTAAAGGCCAGCAAGCTCAACCAGAGCAAGACACGAATATCGAAAGCACCGAGCATGTGATCTTGGCTGGCTATGGGCGCTTTGGCCAAATCATCGGCCGCTTACTTGTGGCACAAGGTTATAACCTTACTATTCTTGATCACAGCCCAGGGCAAGTAGACTTGGTACGACGCTTTGGTACCAAGGTTTATTACGGCGATGCCGCCCGTCGAGATCTACTTGAAGCCGCTGGGGCCAATGACGCTAAGTTACTGATCATCGCCGTGGATGAAGCGGACAAAACCCTCGACATCATTCACATGGCACAGCAACACTTTCCCCATTTAAAAATACTGGCCCGCGCCATAGATCGCAGTCACGCTTACGCCATCATGCGAACTAAAATCGAAGGTTTACGCCGTGAAACGTTTGATTCAGCCCTACACCTTGGTGTAGATGCACTACAAATATTGGGCGTGGCCGAAGAAGATGCTCAGCAAGCGGGTAAGTTATTCGCACAACATGATGAAGAGAACATGCGAAAACTGGCTGAAGTCTGGGGGGATGACAAACAATATGGCATCGCTGTACAAAAAGGCTTGCAAGAACTTCAACAGGTATTAAAAGAAGACGCGAAAGATCGCGAGCAGCAAGCCAAACAAAAACGTTAAACATACAAGTAATGGGCTTAAGCAGGGATTATTTACAAAAATCAATACCCACTCGACCCGATAGCGCATCAAGCAGATGTTGCTCAGAATAAACCGCAACCATATAAATGATTTAAAAGGTCGAGCATGACAGTCCAGCGATGTGAAGCGTATTACAGCGCCACCGTCAATCAAGACAGTGACTACCCAGAGCTAGAAGGTGACATCCGCGTGGATGTGGCCATTGTGGGTGGCGGCTTTACCGGTATTAATACCGCCCTTGAGCTAGCCGAACGGGGTTTAAAGGTAGCGGTTATTGAAGCTAAAAAAGTAGCATGGGGGGCAACCGGTCGAAACGGCGGACAAGTCACGGGCAGCTTATCTGGTGACGAGGCTATGCGGAAACAAATGCGCAAAACCCTTGGTAGTGATGTGGATGATTTCATTTGGCACCTGCGCTTTCATGGACATGACATCATTAAAAAGCGCATCGAAAAATATAATATCCACTGCGACCTAAAGTTCGGTCATTTGCATACCGCTTACAAGCCAAGCCACTTGCCAGAATTGCGGGCGAATTATCAAGAATGTTTAGACCACGGCATGGAAGACGACGTGGAGTTTGTTGAGCGCCATCGCATGAATGAATTCTTAGAGACTGATATTTACCACGGTGGCATCTACAACAAAAAGAACATGCACCTGCATAGCTTAAACCTATGTTTAGGTGAAGCGCGCGCAGCTGAATCATTAGGCACTTTAATTTTTGAAAATAGTGAAGTGATCGACATTGATCACGGCGATAACAAAACCGGTAAGCCTGCAAAAGTATTCACTCAAAAAGGCAGTGTTACCGCTAACACAGTAATGCTTGCAGGTAATGCGTACCACCGTTTAGAGCGTTTAAAAATGAGCGGTAAAATCTTCCCTGCAGCCGGTGGTTTAGTGGTCACCGAACCATTAGGAGATGACGTGGCCAACCTCATTAATCCAAAAGATGTGGCGGTTTATGATTGTCGCTTTGTATTGGATTATTACCGCTTAACCGCTGATAAACGTTTATTGTTTGGTGGCGGTGCTAATTACTCTGGCCGCGAAAGTCGTGACATTGATGCTGAGTTGCGCCCTGCCATTGAAAAAACGTTTCCACGCTTAAAAGGTGTGAAGGTGGATTTTCAATGGTCAGGCATGATGGGCATTGTGATAAACCGCATTCCACAATTGGGTAAGATTTCAGATAACGTGTTTTATGCACAAGGTTATTCAGGTCATGGCATCGCACTTACTCATATTGTCAGTGAAATTATGGCCAACGCCATAACAGGGAAAATGAAAGATTACGACACCTTTGCTAACTGCAAACATATTCGTCTACTCGGTAGTGAATGGATTGGTAATCAATTTTTAGCATTGGGTATGTGGTATTACTTAATGTTAGAGAAATTGCGTTAAACGGCTATCAAGCATCATTTACATATTTTTTAATTTATCGCGCGCAAGCGCCCTCCCACAATATTCTCTCAATTTGTGGGAGGGCGCGTGCGCGCGAATCTGTTTTGTCTATTTGAGACATGAATACTCGCATTCCTAGGTACGATTCGCTGCCGTGAAGCTCCGTGGGTAAAACACCAGCTACACCGTCACGCCCATAGCACTCAGTGCATTAATCGTAATCCACATCAAGCGCTCTAAATTGATAAACGGCTCTTCACTGCTGTTATTTGACCTATACTAAAAACTCAGCAATAGTCTGTATATACAATAAAAAGTGAAACCTCTTATGCCCAGTTTTCAACATCAAAACGTTCATTTTCACTACGAAGAAATAGGTTCAGGTCAGCCCATTATTGCCCTACACGGCTTAGCACAGCACAGCGCCTACTGGATGAAAACTGGTGTAGCAGAGCAGCTTGCTAAACATTATCGCATCATCGCGTTAGATGTTAGAGGTCACGGCTTCACCACCATTGAAGGCGAGCCAAAGGGTTATGACATTGAAACCTGTGTAGAAGATGTGAATGTATTGGCTGAGCATCTAGGGTTAAAACAATTCCATTTAATGGGTCACAGTACTGGCGGTATGATCGCAGTGCGTTACGCCATGCAATACGCCGTTGATAAAAGCGATGATGCTAACAATCGTTTGTTATCACTTATTTTATGTAATACCAGTTCGTCAACGCAATTTAGTAATTTACCGGATGTGGCCAATCAAGCTGCTATTACCTTTATGGCCAACAGCTTCGAAAACTTTAGCTGGCCACTGATTATTCAAGGATTAAAAATTAACTCTGGACCATTGTTCGCAGGATTATCAGCGGCTAAAAATTCAGATGAGCTGTATGAACAAACATTAAAATTAATGGAAGACGGTAACGGCAAAAGCATTGGGGCTTTTGTTAGAAGCTTTTATCAAGATAAAAACCCTCACATTGAAGACCTGAAGAAAATAAGTTGTCCAACCTTGGTGATTACCGCTGAGCTCGATCATATATTCACCAAAACCAGCAAGCATTTTATAGCGAATATCCATCAGGTCACTCATGCCCACCACCCAAGTTGTGGCCATATGACAGCGGTTGAATGCCCAGACTGGCTAACTGATAAGATTTTAGGTTTCCTAACTATACACCAATAAATTATCTAGATTTCTGGGTTGTACTGTTATTGCATTATTTCTGTTATTACCCGCAATCACTTTCACAAGCTCGACATGCTTGACGTTGCTGGCGATGTTTTTTGACAAACTGTTCACCATCACTATATTCAATAACTTAAATAGCGGCTAACCGTTATAAATACGTTGCTCAATATGCTGAATGAATACAGGGTCCATATGTATCTCAAAAGCAGAAGACGCGGACTTAACGGCTATGGCAACCAACAGCCCAGTGAACATGATACCGCACCAAGCAATCATAATTGAAATGCTCTTCGATGATTTTTTAGTGGGGCGTATATCCCCATAACCCACCGTAAGAGCTGTTATATAAGCCCAGTATAATGAATCAAATGTGTTCCATTTTTCCATTCGCCCGACAATTAAACCAAGCCCTGAAATCAGCACACATAAAACCGATAATATAGGGGCACCTAGGAGCATGCCCCAAAAAAACAACTGAAAAAACGTAATCGAAAAATCCATGATGCACTTATCAATAATCTTAATCTATGTGAATGGCTTTTAATTCTACATATTCATGCAAACCTTCATCACCAAATTCACGACCATTGCCACTTTGTTTCATGCCACCAAAAGGGGCCTCTATATTGTAACTGCCACCATTCACATACACCATGCCGGCATCAATGTGTTTGGCAATATCAAACCCCAATGTTTTGTCTTTAGCGTAAACAGCGGCCGCTAAACCATATGGGGTGTCATTGGCAATCTCGATGGCTTGCTCAATGGTTTGGTATTCAATCATACAAATAACGGGGCCAAAGATTTCTTCACGAGCAATAACCATATCATTTGTAACTTTTGCAAATATTGTTGGCGATACATAAAAGCCTTTATCAATACCGGCTGGTTTTTCTAATCCGCCAGTCACCAACATGGCCCCTTCTTTTATGCCGCGTTCTATATAATTTAATACTCGTTGCTGTTGTGCTTGGCTGGCCATGGGCCCCATAAACGCATTTGGGCCACTACCTATTACTATTGATTCTGCTTTTTGTTTTGCCAGCGCCATAACCTCTTGTTCGATATTGGTATGCACTAGCCAGCGACTGTAAGCAGTGCAGGTTTGTCCTGTATTAATCAATACGTCATCAATACCGTATTGCACGGCTGCCTCTACGTCACAGCCTTCATCTATTATGAGCGGTGATTTTCCACCGAGTTCTTGCACCACACGCTTTACATTTTGTGCGGCGCTTTGAGCGATATGAATACCGGCTCGGGTTGATCCTGTAAATGATATTAATTGAATATCTGGGTGTGCAGATAAAGTCGCTCCCACTTCAGGGCCTGTACCTGTTACAAGATTAAACACCCCCTTTGGTAAACCGATTTCATCACATGCTTTAGCGACTATAAAATCTTGTAAGGAAGTTTGTTCTGATGGCTTTACAATCATAGTGCAACCGGCGGCGAGTGCTGGGGCCATTTTGCCCACCAGTTGATTTAAGGGATAATTCCACGGGCTAATTAATGCACAAACACCAATTGGCTGTTTTAAAATTTGCGCATTTCCTATGATTTTAATTTCATCCATTAATTTTGTGCGCTGCACGTAGGTTTCTAAAATATCGATTTGATCATCCACCTGCACTTCCCCTGCAAGGTGTAATGGCATACCCATTGAGATACTTATAACCGGTGCTAACTCATCACGGTATTCCCGTAATTTATTCACCAGTTTTTGTATCATATCAGCACGGTATTCACTGCTGGTTTTTGACCATGTTTTAAATGCAGTGGCTGCGGCTATTACCGCTTTATCAACATCCTCTTTTGTGCCCATGACAACATTGGCACACGGCTCCTCCGTCGCAGGATTAATTACCTCAAAAGTTTGTTTACCTGTGGAGCTGATCCATTGTCCATTAAT
The DNA here is from genome assembly GCA_049115935.1 of Bermanella sp. Classification (GTDB taxonomy): domain Bacteria; phylum Pseudomonadota; class Gammaproteobacteria; order Pseudomonadales; family Oceanobacteraceae; genus Bermanella. Next base: position 42,515 of record JAGDZK010000037.1, read on the forward strand.
GAACAGTTTTGAATAATCTTTCATTATCGTGCCCTATTAAACGTTCACCCGATTGAACATATTGCAAATACTCTCAACCTATTAACACTGCCACTTTTTAACTCAACAATAAGACAAGGTTATCTGCATACGCTAACATCAATCGATTGCGCTTATCATCATAGAATGAATAAATCTGCTTCGGTAGCATTAGCGTATACTGGTTATGTTTATTCATTGTATAAGGCTTTTCATGCAATCCCTAAACCTGCAAACCTTCACTGGAGTGATTTTTGATTTAGATGGCACCTTGGTGGAGTCGTTATTGGATTTTCCATTTTTACGCCAGTCACTTAATTGCCCAGATGACATGGATCTGCTCACCCATGTGGCCGGTCTTGATGATCAAGCCAAAGCCCATGCTAATGCCTTTATTGAACAACACGAGTTAGAGGATGCCCAACATGCTAAATGGCTACCAGGTGCTCTTGAATTAGTGGCCGCCATAGCAGATCTAGGCTTACCTATGGCCATCGTGACTCGTAACAGCCCAGAAGCGGCACGTATTAAAGTGAGCAATAATCAGATCCCCATCAGCAATATTCTCACCCGCGCAGATGCCCCTGCTAAGCCTGACCCAACCGCTTTATTAATGGTTGCTAAAGAGTGGCAGCAGTCACCTAGCACAATTATGTATGTAGGGGATTATAAGTACGACTTACAAGCGGCTATCAACGCGGGCATGCACGGTTGCCTATATGCTCCTTTAGAAGTCCCCGATTACGCAGATTTGGCCCATAGTATTTGCAGCGACTATGATGAATTAAGGCAGTATTTACATAAATGTGTCACAAACTAATGCGCAAAGGAATCCAAATCCATTACCATAGCGTAACTGCTTAAAATAATTTAAGAAGAGCCAATATGCCTGAAAATAATGCCATCATTAATATCAAGAATTTACGCTTACGTACGTTTATTGGCTTTAACCCTGAAGAGCAAGAAAAACAACAAGACGTGATCATTAACGCTGAGATTCATTATCCAGCAAGCCACTTATGTTTAACCGATCATGTAGAAGGGGCGCTCAATTATAAAACCATCACCAAAGACATAATTGCCTTGGTTGAAGGGGGCCGCTTTAAACTATTAGAAAAACTGGTGTCGGACGTTTTAGACATCTGCTGCGAACATGACTCAGTCACGTTCGCAAAAGTCACCATTGATAAACCCCATGCCTTACGCTTTGCCGATTCGGTATCGTTAACACTGGCCAAACGTAAAGACGCATAGGATACGAGGATTAAACATGATCTGTGAAACCGCCCAATTAGTTCGCGATACCTTGGTGGCCCGTGGCCTAGAAACCCCCATGAAAGACACAGGTCTTTCAAATGATGAAAAATACGCTCGTATCAAAGATGCCATGACCATTGTGGTTGAAACACTTGGTTTAGATTTATCTGACGACAGCTTACAAGAAACCCCGCACCGTATTGCAAAAATGTACGTGAACGAAATTTTTGGCGGCTTGGACTATGCAAACTTCCCAAAAATGTCAGTTATCGAAAACAAAATGCAAGTAGATGAAATGGTAAAAGTGAGTGGCATCCATCTCACCAGTACCTGTGAACATCACTTTGTCACCATCGACGGTTTCGCCAAAGTGGCTTATATCCCTAAAGATAAGATCGTTGGTTTATCTAAAATTAACCGCCTCGTTCGTTTTTTTGCTCAGCGCCCACAAGTGCAAGAACGTTTAACGCAACAGGTATTAATCAGCTTACAAACCTTACTTGAAACTGAGAATGTGGCGGTGTCTATTGATGCTACCCACTTTTGTGTGAAATCTCGCGGTGTGATGGATACCCATTCTCACACAATCACCACAGCCCTTGGTGGTATCTTTAAAAGCAACGTGCATACGCGAGCTGAATTTTTAGCGTAACTAGGCTTACGGGGCAGCTTTTTTCGTAAGGGATATTTTCCGCCAATATGATTCACCCGCAGGTGCGGGTTCGTACAATTTGTATAGTGCTGAATTGTGCGAGCTTGCCTCGCGAGGGATGTTTCCCGCTGATATATTCACCCACAGGTGCGGGTTCGTACAATTTTTATAGTGCTGAATTGTGCGAGCTTGCCTCGCGAGGGATGTTTCCCGTTGATATGTTCACCCGCAGGTGCGGGTTCGTACAATTTGATAGTGCTGAATTGTGCGAGCTTGCCTCGCGAGGGATGTTTCCCGATGATATATTCACCCGCAGGTGCGGGTTCATACAATTTTATATTTAAACAATTACCTGTACGAGCTCGCACCTGCGAGCGAATAATAAGTGACTAATGTGCCAGTAAAAACACCAAAGCAGCACTGGCAAACGCATCTGGGCTTTCTACTTGCGGATAATGGCCTGTGTCCGCTAACTTAGTCACTTGTGGATTAGGTATTAACTCTTCATAACGTTCAGCCATGTGCTTCCCACTAATAGGGTCAAGCAAACCATCTATTAGCATCATGGGAACTTGTGTTTGCTGCATCACACCAACCCAACGTTCACGGTTTTGTTTACGCTCGGTCATGTAGGCGATCAACTTATGCATAATAAGTACGCCCCCTTTATACTCAAGCATTTGCCAGTACGCTTTTAGCTCATCTTCGCTTAACTTTTTAGCGCAAATCACATCAAAGTTTTTCTTAAATTTTTCATAACGAACCAGCTTACTTAAGATAAAGCCGATGGGGCTCAATAATAATTTTTGCAATAATACCGGGTGATGGGTCTCAGGAAATAAACCACCATTACTGAATACAACTGATAAAATAGCACCGGTTTTATGATGGCGCGCTAATAATTCTTGCGCAACGGTGTCGCCATAATCATGGGCTAATAAGTGATATTGTTTAACGCCTAATTTATTCAACAGTGCATCAAAGATATCTGCCTGCTCAAAAATAGAATAATCTTTATTGGGTTTATCGCTAAAACCAAAACCCAGCATATCCAACGTAATTATATAAAAATGTTCGCTTAATGCAGGGGTTATCTTGGCCCAATCCCAACTGCATGTAGGAAAACCATGAATCAATACCAAAGGCGGCTTTTGTTTATCACCCTGTGTAAGGTAAAAAATTTCATGGCCTTTAAAGGTAAATGTTTGGCCTTGTTGCTGCCATTGCATAAGTGATGTCATGGTGGTTCCGTTTAATTTATTAGTGTTATTTTTTATACGGGGCGTTTAAGCGATCTAGCTTACGCAACAACCCAGGCCATGCCAATGCTCCACCTGCATTTCGAGTCACTTGTTTGGCTGCTGCTTGCATGCCTTCGACAATACCATTAGGTACTGGTGTTAACTCGCCGCCACCTGATTGAGCTAACAATTGGATCTCACAGGCACGCTGTAAGATATACATATTTAAAAACGCATCCGCCACGGTTTCAGCGCAGGTTAATAAACCATGGTTACGCAGAATCATAAAAAAGGTATCACCTAAATCTTTTTGCAGGCGTGCCTTTTCATCTTCACGTAACGCTACCCCTTCGTACTCGTGATAAGACAAACTGGTTAACGGAAATAGCGATTGCTGAGATATGGCTTGCAAGCCCTCTTTTTGCGCGGATACAGCAACCCCAGCGTTAGTGTGCAGATGCAGCACAACCTTTGCATCATCCCGTGCGTCATGTATGGCACTGTGAATGGTAAAACCAGCTGGATTAATCTCATATTCACTATCAATCACCTTTTCACCGTTTAAGTCCACTTTAACTAAGCTAGAGGCGGTAATTTCATCAAACATTAATCCATACGGGTTAATTAAAAAATGATGCTCAGGGCCAGGAACACGGGCAGATATATGGGTAAAGATCAAATCATCCCAACCATAGTGGGCCACTAAGTTATAACAGGCTGCTAGATCTTGGCGCAGTTTCCATTCTTGTTGGCTCACTGAGTCCTTGATTGAATTACAAGCTGTGGTATTCATGGCGCACCTTTATATTATTAGTATTTATGGTGAAACTAGCATACGGGGTTATACAGAAAAACTCTGTCAACTTTTGGACATTTTATGGAAAATCTAACAGCAGAACAGTTGGCATTAGTTTCTGCTAACCCTTGCTTAACTCAAGTGACCCCTAGTGTTCAGCGCGCTATTACTCAATCTATTTATATTAAATCCATGAGTAAGGGGCAGTTTCTACACCGCCGCGGTGATCAGCCTATTGGTTATTATGGCGTGGTATCAGGGCGCTTACGGGTGAGCGCAGAAAATCGAGAAGGCAAAGCGCTCACCCTTACTTTTATGCAAACAGGTGACTGGTTTGGTGAAATCTCATTAGTGGATGGTGTACCTCGCACACACGATTGTGAAGCACTGGAAGCATGTGAAATTTTAATTATCCCAAAAGCCAGTTTCGAGAAGCACTTACTGCAAGATACAAAATCATTACGCCATATTACTCAACATATTTGTCAACGGTTGCGCCTTGTTTTAAACCTAGTGGAACAAATGAGTATTCAAACATTACACGAGCGTTTAGCAAGGCGCTTATTAGATTTATCAAAAATTAATGGCAACAAGCTAAACATTAATCAGCAAGAGCTAGCACAAATGATGGGTGTATCACGACAATCTGTATCGAAAATTTTATTAGGATGGGCACACGCAGATTGGATAAAGCTAGAATATAATCACTTATATATACAGCAACCGGATCATTTAGTGGCGCTATGTATCACTGATCCGGTGCCGCAAGTTAACCCAAATTAGTTAACCTAATCGGGTTTGCGAGGTTTTGGCGGCATGACTTTCATCTTAACCACTGCCGCAAGTTAACCCAGATTAATTGGCGTAATTGGGTTTGCGTGGTTTTGGCAGCATGGCTTTCATTTTAACCGCGGCCTTGCGCATTAAATATTTAGGGAAGGTTAAGATACTCACTTTTCCAATTTGTAATGCTTCATCACCACGATCAAAACGCAGTAGCGCCTGATAATATTGTGTTAATGCATGATCGCGATGATGAAAACGACCATCGTCTGCATCTTTTTCAAAAACAGTGCCACCCACGCTGCCTTCAAACACAAAACGTTCAACATTAAATTTTGCACTATCGTTTATGGCAATGGACTCTCGATAGTTTTGATCAATGGTGCGAGCAATATCAATGTGGCGTGCACTTGGGGATTTTACACCATACGGTGACGGATATAAATTCTCAAAATACATGGCCACATTACCTAAGCTTGATAATACACAAGCACAATTACTGATCCATGTTTCCTTAAATAAAGATTTTTTAATAATAAAATTCAGCAATAATTTACTGGTTAAATGATGGGTTAAGTTTTGTCCACGAGAATCAGGATGCACACACGTTAAACCTAGGTGCAATACATTACCACGACCTTCAACCGGCAATAATAACGCCGAACAAAAACCCATTAATCGACCGTCTTCATCGCGGGCTAGACAAATAACCGCTTTATCTAATTCAGCTTGCTTACCTGATAATGCTTGATAAGTTGGTACCTTATTAAAGCAACTGGCGGCTACTTCTCTTAACTCTAACACCAACAAATTTAATGCATCTGGGGATAACGTTTTGCCCGGAAACATTAGTTGTTCATACTGATATTTACTCATGTTGTCTCCCTGACTGTTTAAAGCCATTCGTTCAATTTATGAGCTCAGATTAGGGGCGGCGTATGACAAAGATGTGACATTACATTTCAGTTTGATGAAAGTTTCAGTCAATAGTGATAAAAGGCTGTAATGGCCTAAGCTTCAATTTATCCATGGTGACATTTGAATCCATATCCTTTTGATACACTGCATAATCACCAATAACTCATATGTTTAAAGGCTATCTTTTGGTCGAGGAAGTTGGGTAAAAAACCTTAAACTTATGCCTAGCAATGTAATTTGAATGGTAGAAGGTAAAGACATTTTTACAGTAGAAAGAGGATGAGTACACACCCTTACCTCAAAAATAAGGGGTAAGGTAAGTTTAGCCTCTTGCTTAAGCTTGTAGTGCCAAAGGTAAACTAAACTGAATTCTTGCCCCTTGAGTGTAACTTTCATCCACCCAAATTTTACCTTTTTGGGTTTCAATTAATTCTGCGCATAGGCTCAATCCGATACCGGAACCTTTTAATCCTTCGGTATCGTTTTGGCTTTCTACTGATTCTTTAAATAGGGTCGTCAAAACATCAGCGGACACACCTTGTCCGTTATCTGAAATGCTTATAATAACTTGACTGTCTTTTATTTTCGCAGTAATGCCGATTTGATCATTTTCACTTGAGTATTTAATTGCGTTAGCGAGTAAATTGCGCAATATGGTCTTAACAATAGCACCATCTGCCATGACATTAATCATTTCATCTACATTCATTTCACAAGTAAGGTCTTTCAATTCAAGTGCATCAACTAGCAGGTCTTTTGTTTCATTAACCATGTAAGCAAGGTTGCAAATACTTGGATTAGTTCTTGTTCTCCCTAAGCGCTGCTGTGTCCACTGCATTAACTCATCGATCACCTGAAACACTTGCAATGATGAATCAAGGATTTTTTCAGCTATAAATTGCATTCTTTCTCGCTCCATGGACTCTGAGCTTTCTTTTAACATTCTTGATAAACCTAGAATACCATTGAAAGGTGAGCGTAAATCATGACCAATTACTGAAAATATTTTTTCACGCTCCTTATCGTTTTTTTGTAATTTTTTATAATTAAGACGTAATTCAAGCTGGCTCATTACCTGCTTTGCAAGAATGACTAACGCTCGCTTTTGTTCATCCGTCAGTTGTTTTGGCTCACGATCAATCACGCAAAGAGTGCCAATGGGCAACCCTTTTTCAGTTACTAAAGGCGCACCTGCATAAAATCGAATATTAGGATCACCTGTAACCAGAGGATTATCAAAAAATCGATCATCTTTGAGTGCGTTTGAGACTTCAAATAAATCATCCTGAAGAATCGCGTGAGCACAAAAGGCAAGCTCCCTAGGGGTCTGCTTAGCGTCCAAACCCACACGAGACTTGAACCACTGCCTATCAGAATCAATCAGGCTTATAAGAGAGATAGGGGCGCCACAAATGGTACTTGCAAGCTCAGTAAGCTCATCAAACGCAAGCTCATCTTGAGTATCAAGGATATCCAAGGCTAATAACTCAGCAAGTCGTTTAGCCTCGTGCTTATGCTCTGGGGCGCTTTTCATAAATACCTCTATTATGCCTTTAATAATATTAGTTCAAATCAAGCGCAGTGCTTATTTAGCCTTAAAAAACAAAAAGGCCAAATAACGAATTATTTGGCCTTAAAGATTAGGTTTACATAATATATTAAGCTAGTAATGCCTTAAATTGCTCGTTTTCATGGAGCGGCTTCATAACAGGGTCATTAATAATGTCTTCTTTATAAGTATCCGTTCTTTCTAATACTTCAGATAAACAATTAATCGCCTCTTCTTGCATACCAAGCACCGTATATGCACAAGCTAATTGATAAAAAGCATGGCTATTATCTGGATCAATGGCTAATGCTTGATAGCATAGGTTGATGGCCCACTGCGGCTCATTTAGCTCCAATACGGCATCGGCTTTATAGGTCAGCGCCTCTGTGTCATCGCTGCGCAGTTTTAAGATTTGGTCATAAACACCAATCTTGTTGTGAAAGTTGTTTTCCCTTGCTGCCCGTAACCATAAAGACTGGCGCTCTTGAGTCATTTCAATTTCTTCACGGTTATCTTCGATATCCTGAGTTTTTTGATTTAGCTGACTTTCAATAGCGTGTAGGCGACGTTCGTATTCGCCAACCAAGCGTGAAATCTCTTCATCCGCTTGGGAATGGACACGCTCTTTAATATCTCGGATGGATGTCCAACCTACTACCACCAAAATAGAGGTAGCAGCAGCGATTAAATAAAAGAAATAGGTCACTGTATTAGTCGCATAGGTTACCGCTCTATCAACACTGGTATGTTCACGATCGACAATCTGCTGAATAATTTCTGCCTTTTGTGCGGCAAGCTCAGTACGTAATTGTTTTAAGTCATCCAAAACATAACGCTCTACAAATGGGTTGTAGAGCGGCGCTGTTAGATTTTCAACAACCTCTTTAGATTGTTTTAGTTTCTGATCACGTTGTTCATCAGAAGCACCAGCAGCATAAAGCCACTGGCTACTCAAACAAACTAATAACAACAATCCTTTGCTTAGGATGCTAGGCATATTGCATCTCCATGGTCATGCACTTCAACAAGACAACCATGTAAGCTCTTAATGGCTTGATCATAGTCACTCTCATTTACTAAGAACTGCATATCCACTTGACGCATAGATTGGTGCATGGCTAATACACTGATATTTTGATCGGCAAGGGCTTTCACGGTTTTGGCTAAGATACCCGGCACTTGCATATCACTGCCAATAGCTGAAACGATGGCCACTTTTTGTTGTTTAATTTCAGCTTCATCAAAATGCTCTTCTAACGCGTTGCGAATACGCTTCACAGTCTTAAGGTTAGTCGATAAATAATGAGTGATGGTATTGGCGTTAATATCTTTTGACACAATATGCGCCTTAAAACGCTGAATGATACGCAAGATATCTTGATCAACCTGTTGTATGTTACCCGCCATGTCTTGGTCAAAGACCTCAATCGCGTACACACCCTTACACCCTGCTATGATTTCAACACACGGTTTATCACTAATATAATCACCCGTAATCAAGGTACCTGTGTGTTCTGGTTCGAAGGTGTTTTTCACACGCAGGGCAATGTTATTTTGACGTAAGCCTTTGGCTGCTTTCGGATGAATGGCTTCCATCCCTAAGTTGGCTAACTGGTCTGCTACATCATAATTAGTACGACCAATAGGTACGGCATTTTCTTCACCCACTAAACGAGGGTCTGCACTGCTTAAGTGGAATTCTTTATGTATCACCGCTTCTTTTGCATGGCTTAATACCGCAATACGACTAAAAGTCATTTCAGAATAACCACGATCAAACGTGCTCATTAAACCGTCTTGAGAGTGAGCATAACCTGTCACAATTGGAAGCTGTGTGGCTAGATCTAATTTTTCAAACGCCAAATTAATGCGTTCATCCAATGTCGTATGCTCATTACTTTGCCATGCGGTTAAATCCACAAAAATAGCATTCACACCATCACGTTGTAACAACTCAGCCATATTCCATGCACTGTGAGCTTCACCTAAACAAGCCAACATTTCACGTACAGTAGCTAGGTGATCTTCAATAGCAAAGTGACCATGACTACATAAACTTTGAAGGTCAGCTAGTACATGTTGTGCGTTATCTATACGCTCTGTGATGAAAACGTTAGCTTTATCTAATAGCTCACCACTAAATAAGGTAGCATTAATATCCAGCATTTCTTGTCTTAAACTTTGCAATGCCGTCACCCAGCTATCATCATTCACACCATTGGCAAACAATGCATAAACACCAGGCTGACCATTTTTCTTGTGCTCTAAAAGTTTGTCTGTAAGACCACCGTAGGCGCTTACTACAAACACACGCTGATAAAGATCTTTTCCTTTTGCTGGCTGCAAAATGATGTTATCTCGTACCGAGATATAATCACTCATTGATGTGCCGCCAATTTTTTCTACACTATGATTTGCCAATGACATAAATATTCCGCTTTATTCTGTTAATTTAATAAAAATTTTCGTAACGAATAAAATCAGTCTGTAATCACATCCGCTTGCAGCTCGTATGCGCCATCTTTGTTGTGCACTTCATTACCAATAACCGGTGGGTTAAACACACAGGCCATTTTCATTTCTTTGCTTGCACGCAATATGTGCTTATCATTCTTATCAAGAATATAAATAGTACCAGGCTTGATTGGGTAAACTTTGCCATCGGCTAATGTTTCAACTTCGCCTTCGCCAGACATACAAAATACAGATTCTAAATGATTTTGATAATGCATTTGGAAATCTGCACCAGCATAAATTGTTGTAATATGAAAAGAGAAACCCATATTGTCATCTTTTAATAACAGACGAGTACTGTCCCAGTTATTATTCGGGTCAACGACCTTACGATTTGTTTGCTCTGCTTCTTCTAGTGTTCTTACAATCATAATAAAACCAATTTGAATTCGATAATTTATAAAAAAGCACAGGCCTTAGCCCGTGCTTTATTGACTCAACTCGCTGTTAATTAGCTGGCCATTTCAACGTCGTCGAAGTAATCCTTATCTTCAGGAATATCTTCTTTAGCACAAACGGCTTTAATAGCCGCTTCTACAATATCGATACCTTTTTTCAGGTTCTCGTCACTGATGATTAGTGGGCATAGGAATTTAACCACTTCATCATCTGCACCACTGGTTTCGATAATCAAGTTTTGCTTGAATGCAGCACGTGTAATTTGATTGGCAATATCACCATTTACACAACTAATACCACGGAACATGCCTCGACCACGGATCGTGAAGTTACCTTCACCATACTTCTCTACGATATCTTCTAAACGCTGAGCAATATAATCACCTTTACGTTTAATTTCTTTAGAGAAATTATCATCACTCCAGTAAGTATCGATAGCCGCTTTAGCGGTTACGAACGCAAGGTTATTACCACGGAAAGTACCGTTATGCTCACCTGGCTTCCATAGATCTAAATCTGGGCTGATTAATACCACTGCAAATGGCAAACCATAACCACTAAATGATTTAGATAGGGTTACAATATCAGGCTTAATACCTGCTTCTTCAAAGCTAAAGAAGGTGCCGGTACGACCACAACCTGACTGGATGTCATCAACAATTAACAATACATCATGCTTGCGACATACTTTTTCTAGATTTTGTAACCACTCAAAGCTTGCTGCATTAATACCGCCTTCACCTTGTACCGTTTCAACGATAACAGCTGCTGGTAAGTCAACACCACTACTTGAATCTGACAATACTTTATCAAGATAGAAGGTCGTATCCAACTCATCACCCATATAACCGTCAAAAGGTAATCGCGATGAACCACCAAGGCTAACACCAGCCGCACCACGGTGATGGGAATTACCGGTAGTCGCCAGAGAACCTAAGCTCACACCGTGGAAACCGTTAGTAAAAGAAATAATGTTTTCACGACCCTTGATGTTACGCGCAAGCTTCAATGCAGCTTCAACCGCATTGGTACCGGTTGGGCCCGTAAACTGAACCATATAGTTTAGATCACGAGGCTTTAAGATTTTTTCGTTAAAGGTTTCAAGGAATTCACCTTTTGCCTTGGTATGTAAATCTAGACCGTGACAGATACCATCGTTTTGAATGTATTCAAGTAGCTTCTCTTTAAATACAGGGTTGTTGTGGCCGTAATTTAACGTACCAGCACCTGCAAGAAAGTCTAAATATTGATTGCCATCCTCATCATACAGGTATTCACCTTGCGCCTTATTAAATAAACGCGGGAATGAACGTGCGTATGATTGTACTTCTGATTCTATTTCGTCAAAAATTTTCATAATTCTGCCTTTATATTAATTAAATAATAAATAGTTAAATATAATAGTGAGTAAACTGGCTTAACCAAATGGGCCTATTCGCACAAGCATTTCGCTGTCGTGCTCGCCTTTAAAGTGAAGTTGCTTTTCAAACATCACTGAGCGAGTTAATGGTGCATTTAGTTTTTGAGCAGCGCTTTCAAACAGCGCCCATGACGCACCATTAGATTCTGTAATGGTGGTTTCGATAAATCTTACTTGAGCACAATTGTCACGCTGTAAAATATGCTGAATCATGCGTGAGGCTAAACCTTGGCCTCGAGCTTGGTCTGAAACGGCTACCTGCCAAATAAATAGAGTGTCTGGCTTACCGGGCAATATATATCCAGAAATAAAACCAACTAACTTGCCTTCACCATCGTCCCCATAAAGCACGGCTGCAACGGAAGTGTCTGCAAAGTGAGAGCACTGCAAGAGATTACAATAAGCTGAATTGGTATCCAGAGGCGGGCAGCTTTTCACCAACTCATAAACCGACATACCATCTTGTGCTGTCGGAACTTGTAATTCGATCGCTAGCGACATGAATCTTTATCCTGTATTACCTTAAGAACTCTATTATTTACTACTCTAAAGATTTTTTAAACCCCAAATGCCAAAATAAAGCCAAAATGATCACAATATATACATAAAATTACAAAATAATGGCAAAAAAAGGGGTTTCACACCCAATTTTATTTAGTGCTATAAATATAGTACACTAAGTATTAATAATGAATTAGAACGATAAAATTGGCAGATTCACCCCATGAACGATGCACTATCTAAAGAACAATGGATTAGCTTTCATATTAATGGAGCCACTTATGTGCAGCCTATTGAGCAAGTTAGGGAGATCGTGCCTTATCGCGAGCCGGCACCTGTTCCTGGTGCACCAGCAGAAGTGGAAGGCATTGTGAATATTCGCGGGGATGTCATTAGTGTTATAAGCGCTCGCCATCTAATGGATGCCCCGAGTTATTTGGCTAATGACGATAGTCGGATTCTAATTATTGAACATGAGCAAAACCTGATCGGCTTTACCGTGGATAGTGTCAGTGAAATCGTCGGCTTTAACAGTGATCAAATTGAACATGGTTATGCCGATCATGACCTTATAAAAGGAACCGTAAAAATAGAAAGTGAGCTATATATCGTTGCTGACTTAGCCAATTACACAAACAACAAAGATACCTATGAATGAGACAAGTGAAGCACAAACACCTATGAGCACCCACTCAAACAGTGAGACTCAAGTGAATCAACTTGAACATCGTATTGAAGAAGTACTGGTGGCATTGCGGCGTGTCATTCGAGCAACGGACTTGCACTCTAAACACCTCGCAAAAACCACAGGACTGACAGCACCACAAATGCTGATACTGCAAAGTATTCGTAACATGGGACAAGTCACCATTGGTGAAATCGCCACCGAGGTGAGCTTATCTCAAGCCACTGTGACGACGATTTTAGATCGCCTTGAAAAGCGTGAGCTTGTCTACCGTGAGCGCTCACTTACAGATAAACGTAAGGTTCATGCGCATTTGACCAAGTTTGCCGATGAAATGCTGCTGGATGCCCCTATTCCATTACAAGACCAACTGACTCGTCAATTTGGGCATTTAAAAGAGTGGGAACAAACCATGCTGATATCGTCATTACAGCGCGTGGCTCAAATGATGGACGCCCATGAAATTGATGCGGCACCTGTACTGGACCTTGGTAATTTAGATCGTCACTCCCATGAGTCGAGCCATGACCTATACACCAAAGAGCATGCATCTATTACAACCTAGATCATCTCAATATAAGGCTAGCGCTAGCGAAATGGTACGGCCTCTATATAATGATCGCTTTGCGCCCCAAACAGGACAGTCCTTTGAGCCATATAGATGAAGTTTTGGTTGCCTTGCGTCGAGTGATTCGTGCAACTGATTTACACTCTAAACACCTAGCGAAGACCACCGGCCTTACTGCTCCGCAAATTTTATTACTGCAAGCTGTACGCGATAAGGGCCATGTCACTATTGGCGAGCTGGCTAATGATATTAGCCTAAGCCAAGCCACGGTCACCACCATATTAGACCGCCTTGAAAAGCGTAAACTGGTCTACCGTGAGCGCTCCACAACCGATAAACGCAAGGTACATACCTATTTAACAGATGCGGGGATTGAGGTATTAAAAGATGCTCCTATGCCGCTGCAGGATCACTTCGCGCGTCAATTTGGCGATCTACAGGAGTGGGAGCAAACCATGATCATTTCATCGTTACAACGTGTGGCTCAAATGATGGATGCCCAGCATATTGATGCATCACCTGTTTTAGACATTGGCATCCTAGATCGCCAGAGCAACCCATCAGAAAAAGTAGATGCTTACGATAAATAAATACATATAAAAAGCCCGAAAGGGCTTTTTATATGTATTTAATAACAGCACCTTTTACGGCTTAAGCTGCGCCTGACTGGCTCGATCCATAAGGGCACCTGCATGATTCATCACATGAAAAATAACATTCTGCTCATGTACGCCTGTGATCAAATGAGCCCCAGGGCCTGTGGCATAAATTCCCACATCTTCACCACCGTGGGTTTCTGACTCCAACGGCACCAAGGCCTCCTGATGAAAGCCAGCGGTTTGAGTATCAACATTAGTTAAATCATAGCGCCCTGTCATGGCTCCTTTTTGATCCCAATACACACTATCGCTATCGGTTTCATTTTTGTTATGTCTATGGCCTAACCCATTCATATAACCCAAAGTGGTATAAGGTAAGTTGTCATCAGCCAATGCGTATTGCGATTCACCAACATTAATCACTTTGCCTAAAATTGGATTTCCCCGCTTAGGGTATCCCGCCATGGTAAACACATGGCTATGATCCGCTGTGACAATAATTAATGTCTCGTCATCATTAGTTGCATCAACCGCTACTTGCACCGCATTAGATAGCTCAATAGCATCTGTTAAGGCATTGTGTGCATTGCCCGCATGATGTCCGTGATCAATACGACCGGCTTCTACCATTAGAAAAAAACCATTTTCATTCTTGGTTAATAACTCAATTGCACTTCGGGTCATTTCACTTAATGAGGGCTCACCTGTTTTGTCATTTTTACGATCCGCTTCATAACGCATATGGCTTTCGTTAAACAAAGCAAACACCTGGGCTGTATCCATTGGGTTTATGTTATTAAAGCCTGCTTGGTCCGTAATATACACACCGTCAGGGTATCGGGTCTGCCATTCACTTACTAAGTTTCGACCATCCGTGCGATCCCCTTCAATTTCACTAACCGCATCAGGAGTATTTTGTGTTTTATCTTTTGCTAAAAAGTGTCGACGCCCACCACCCATCACAACTTCGAGACCATTTACATCAATCCCTTTAAAACGGGATTCTAAATCATCTTCAAAGTAAACCAGCTGCTGTGCAATGTCTTTGCAACCCGCTTTAATTGCTGACTTGGGCATATCAGAAATATCTTCCCAGTCGCGATTTGCACTTTTTGCATAGGTGGATGCAGGTGTTGCGTGGGTAATACGCGCCGTTGTGACAATGCCTGTGCTCATGCCTGCCATTTCAGCCAGCTCAAGTGCTGTCACTAATTCATTACCCGCAACGGAGTTGCAGTCGCCATATACAACGTCTTCTGACACACCAATGACACCAGCATCTGTTTTAACACCGGTCACTAACGCCGTCATGGTGCCAGCTGAATCTGGGGTTTGTGCATCAACATTATAGGTTTTGGCTAAGCCAGAAAAAGGAAAGTGCTCAAAGCTCAATTGATTTTCTTCACCGGTATGACCATTACGTTGCCCTTGTAAAATACGCGCAGCTGTTACCGTTGAAATACCCATTCCATCACCTACAAATAGAATAATATTTTTGGCGCTGCCTTTATTATTGTTAATTGACTGATGCTGTTTAATAGATTTTTGAATGGTCTGCTGTGCGCTAACAAACCAAGGACTGGATAATTGACGAGTCTCATTTTTTAGCGGGAAATTATTCGCCATATCTTGCGCTTGACCTTTCTCACACGCTAAAAGGCTAAACAATAAGGCACTCACCACCGTACCTTGAACAACTCTATTCATATTAATCATCACTATTATTATTTTTTAACGGAAGCATATATTCAAACAATGCAAAGACTTTACGTATTGCCATCTTGATATAAATAATAAAATCTATTTACGCTTGGCTTTATAATTTTGAACTTTACTGTGTACTCCACGACTGAATGCGCGAGTATTTTCTTCCAACCAATCTACACCCCACAAAATCGCCACCACCACGAAAGATAATTTGATAGCCTCCGCTAAGTGTCCGGTAGAAATCATGACACCAATGGCAGCCAGCACCCAAATGGTCGCGGCTGACGTAACCCCAACTACAGCGCCATCTTTGGCCAACATCACGCCCGCACCTAAAAATCCAATACCCGTTATCACTTGCCCCACTACGCGAGAAGGGTCCACCACTGAACCTTCTAATAAAAAGGCGGTAGATAAAAATAAATAGGTGCCCAATATAATTAATGCCGAGGTTCTTATACCAACTGGTTTTCCTCGCAATTGTCTTTCTAAGCCAATAATGCTGGCACAAAAAATCGCTGTGCCAATGGCAGGCCAACTATAAGGTGCGATTGAAAAATACTCACTGAATGCCATGTAGCCTTAAGACTCCGCCGTCTGTTGGTTTCGCATAAATTCATGAAAACCAATTTGTTCTAAATGTTCATTTACTAATTTACGTATCGCATCATTACTTTCAAGCATTAACGCTTGATTTAATACTTGCTGACTTTGGGTCAAGGACATACTGCGAATTAAGTATTTCATTTTTGGAAGCTTGGCAGCACTCATGGATAAACGTTTAATACCCATGCCCATTAACAAAACAAGTGCCACAGGGTCTGCCGCCATTTCGCCACATAGGCTTAACGGTAGTTTATGTACACGGGCCAAGTCCACTATACGTTTTACTTCATGTAAAACCGCTGGGTGCACATGATCATAACGATCCGCCACTTGTGAATTATTACGATCCAACGCCAATAAATACTGACTTAAATCGTTAGAGCCGATGGATACAAAATCAATGTATTTAGCCCATAGTGGAATTTGTGAAATAGCCGCTGGCACCTCTATCATGACACCCACCTTGGGGCGAGTCACCGTGACACCTTCATCCTGCAATTGAGCCAACGCATCATCAAGCAGCTCTAAAAATGTAGTCACTTCTGACGTGGAGATCACCATAGGCAGCAAAATATGTAAGTTATCCTGCCCGCTTGCCGCACGAATCATAGCCCGCACTTGAGTCATCAATAGTTGGATATTATCCAATGTGAAGCGAATACCACGCCAACCCAAGGCCGGATTTTCTTCAAAGTGTATTGGGAAATAAGGCAGCTGCTTGTCACCACCTATATCCAAGGTACGCATATAAACCGGTTTGTTTTCATAGGCTTGCAATACACGTTCATAAACTTGAACTTGCTCGTCTTCACTGGGAAAACTATCGCGCACCATGAAGGGAATTTCGGTGCGATATAAACCCACACCCTCCGCACCACTTTTAAGGCCCGGGGTGATATCTGCCAGTAAACCTGTGTTTGTGAATAATTCTAATGTATGGCCGTCAGTGGTTTGTGCGGGTAAATCTTTAAGCAGGGACAGCTGCTTTTTTAAACTTTTTTCTTTTTGGACAAGCTTTTTGTATTCAGCTTCCACCACATCACTTGGATAGAGAATGACTTGCCCTTCGTTGCCATCAATAATGGCATGATCACCATTGGCCAGCCCCTTTACCGCACCAATACCCATGACGGCAGGAATACCCATGGCATTAGCGAGCACAGAGGTATGAGAAAGACTAGAGCCCTCAAAGCATACGATACCCGCCAGCTTATTCCCTGGAATAGCCGCCATATCAGACACACTTACCTGCACACCCACTAAAATCACAGGGCTATCTATAAGACTTGCATCTAGCCCTTTTGCACCGCGCCATGAGTTGTATAACTTGTTACCCAAATGAATGATGTCTTCAGCACGAGCACGAAAGTAAGCATCGTCCATGGCGTGAAATATTTCATAATAATGGTTGATCGCTAATTTAAGTGCATACGGCAACCAGTGCCCTAATCGAATTTCATGAATCACTTTATCGATTAACGCTTGATCTGCCAGTAGCATTCGATAAGCATCAAAAATATCCGAAACCGAATCAGGCATTTCAGTGCCCAGTGCTATTTGTTCATTGTGAATTTCTTGTTTCACTGTTGATAATAATGTGTGCAAATTATCGATAGTGGCATCGATATCCACACACTCGGCATCCGGCACCGCATTTAATTCACCACTTAAGCATAAGCGGACATCACCAATACCAATACCAGGTGCGCCTTTGATACCCACATAACGATCATTCTGATCTTCTATTTTGGTTTCAATAGGAATATCAGAAACAATCAGCGCTAGTTGAGATGCCAGTGCAACAAGAAATCCTTCACTTTCTTTATCAAGTAGTTCAGGCTGACGGCTTTGGACAACCAGAACACCAATCACTTTGCCAAACAAAACAAGTGGCACACCACAAAAACTCACAAAGTTTTCTTCATGGGTTTGTGGCACATAGAAAAAGTGTTCATGGGAAGCGGCATCTTTTACATTCACAGGATGACGACTTTTGGCGACCAAGCCCACCAAGCCAAGCCCTTGAGGGATCGTTACAGGACCTTTGTTGGTTAAACCATGACTGGCCAGCAACACCATATCTTGCTCTGTATTTGCGCGATACAAGCTGCAAACATCGCATTGAATAACATTACTGATTGAGTCCACAATTAAAGTCACCTGTGCAGCTGGGGACTCAGCAAGTGCCACCTGCTGAACAATGCGAGTTAATTGTAGGATGGTGTTATTCATATAGCACTCAGAGTTTAAATACACTTGCCAAAAATAAGTTGGCAAGTGTAGCAGTTTTTAACACTTTTTATTTATCGAGTTCGCACAATGAGCTAAGCAATGATAAAAATGCGGCGACCGATGTTTTAGGCGCTGTTTCTGACAAAGTGTGGTAGCCAGAGGTTGGTATTTGCAATGTTGTACCATCGACCAAGCCATTAGACGCAGAAATGATACGACCTAATTCTGTCGACCCCATTGAATGAGGCATCTCGCCCTTAGCCACCAGTTCTTTATTCAATTGCTCTACATACGCATCCTTAAATAAATAACTGATACCAAGATCCGCGCATGTATCTTGTAATTTTTTAGTCAGCGGCACATTAAATGGCGCGTTAGCATCTTGATGACGCAATACTAAATGCTGGGCGCTGGCCGCTTGAATATCAGGAAATGGACTCGTATCCACAACGATCAACTGGTTGGTTGAGCCGCCAAAACGACGGAACCATTCCAACAAATAGCGCCAACTTTTACCGGCTTCTTCTTGTGCGGTGAAAAACGCGGTGCCTTGGAAACCCAATTCAAATAAATAAACCAATGCAGCGGCGGTTAATACGTTATCGAGTTGCCCTGAAATAGTATCAGGCTGAACTTTTAATTTGTCAGTAAAAGCAACTGGCGTACCGGCAACCAAATGCTCAAGCCCTTCTAGCTCAAAAATTAAGTTATTGCGATATTCACATATATACGCATTTTTAATGTCGCCACGACCACGATAAGTACCCGACCATGGCTCATAGGCATAAACCGATTCATTCTGAAAACGATACACAATTTTTTTCATCAGCTGCTCACCCACTGAATTACCAAGCAGGTCAGAACGCGCACCAGAAACAAATGCCGCATATTGGAATTCATTAGGGCCGGTACACATTAGGCCATGACGATCAATGTGAGCTGAAAACATAAGGCTGTCAGGATCATTACCTTGCGCGACTAACAGGCCTTCATACCAAGTGACCTTTGCACCACGTTCTTCTAATTCACGCTGAAGAATTCGAAAGAAAGAGTGCTCAGCACCCACCACACTAGGGTTGCGCAACAAAGATGATAAAAGATCTAAGAAACCATCGGGAAGGCTATTACCCGCAAAAGGTTTGGTCATTAACGTATCCATTAAATTGAGTGTGTTATGGCGACGGCCACAATTGGCTAGATACCACTGTTATGTGGGTTTGACAACAAAATTCACTATTCATAATGTTATTTAAAACACCCACACCCATTAAGTCAGTTTAGCCCATTGACTGATTCGCGCTCGTTATCCCCCCATACACGAACTAGTTAGGATATTTGATGGTAAATACACTACAATAGAGACCGTTTATTATTGGGCTTTGCCCCAACTCATATTTAGGCCACCCTTATCTCGGCCTGCAACTTAAATGGTGATCCATGTCCAAATTCTTCTACAAAGGCACACCCATGAAGAAGCCCGCGCATAACAGCCCGGCCTTTGAGACCAATAAAGTAGTGCGCTTAGGTACCGATAAGGCTCCTGCGAACATCAGTGTACAAACAGAAGAACGTAAACTAGAGCTAATTAATGTCTTTGAAAGCAATGGCTGGGCAAGCATTATTAATGTCGTGCCTGAAGAAGAAGAGAATATTCGTGATCTTGAAATCTTATTAAGCAAACAAGAAGCGGCCAGCGCTGTTACAACTAAGCAAGCTAGCCGAAATGATCCATGCCCATGTGGCAGCGGTAAAAAATACAAAAAGTGCTGTGGGGCTTAATTACCCGCAAACAGTAAAGTCAGCGTACAGCGGCTGACTTTACACCTGCTCTAACCGCTCTACCTCCTGCGCTTCACGTATATTAGCCGTTAAGCCAAAATGGGTTCTAAAGAATTTTCGAAAGCTCGCTTGAGATTGGAAACCCAAACAAGCCGCTATATCCTCTAATTCATAATGGCGCTGATACAAGCATACCTTCACCAGTTCTTTTCTGACTACCTGACACATTAGCGAATAAGAACAACCTTCTGCACTCAAGCGTTTTTGTAAGCCTCGCGGAGATATGTTTAATGCATCCGCTAAATGCTGACCATTAAAACTGGCCGGAAAGTCCCGCATTAATTGACTCAAAGTACGATACTGGAAATTCTGTTGACGTTTTACCTGCTGCCAAGCTTCGTGTGCTTTTGTTAAATACACATCATGCAAACACTCATTGGCACTGGTAAGTGGGTAGTTATCTATTGATCGATCAAACATCACCATAGAAAGCGGTGCATTAAACTCCACTTCACATTTAAACAATGTCTGGTATTCACTGGCATAACTAGGCTTAGGGAAATCCAAATATAACTTCACAGGACGAATGGGCTCACTCACTACATCAGAAAATAAATTAAAACAAAAGCTATAAAACGTTTCACTGCAAAAGCGCTTATGGGCCATACCAATGGTTTTCTCATAAGGGAAACACAAAGCAATTGATATGTGTTTTTCATTTTTGTGTAAAAGAGGAAATGGTTTTAAATTTAAACGGGGGTAAAACTCAACCAAAGCATCCAGCCCACTTGCAACATCTTTTGAAGTAGCGATTAATCGTGAAAAGTCACAAGCATTAATTGGCTTAATTTGCCGACCGAATTCCAACCCTATACTAGAATCAGGACATTGCTCATAAATGCTTTTTATTAGACGGTGAAAATTTAAAACAGAGTTTAAATTTGAGTTTTTTTCACTATCCAATCTTAAGCTTGGAATCTTTTTTATATCTGGGTCTTTACCCATTACTTCAAGTAAAAGCCTAAAATAAATATCACTAAACATGAGATTGACTCAACATTTGATATTTCAAATTTATTATTTTAATTATCGTCTTTAATGGCCATAAAAAAATACTTGGCATTTGTTGACATAGTCAGCACACAAAACACTAACCATACTAAATATGGCACTTTTCATAATATATTCTAGGTCAGAATAAGACGATGAGATCAAATGCGTACGAGCATAATTTTTTGTTCGCATTTTATAAAGCAAAAACCACATTAAGGGTTTAGCATGAACTTAAAATAATAAAAGGTGACGTATAAATGAATCTCTCTCGCTTAGGCCTGTGCATTGTAGGGTTAGGATTAGTAGGTATCTTAGCAAGTAACTTACAACCAGCTAAGATCCTCTCCACTAACGGCGTTTCAAAAGCAGCTAATACTCATACGCAAGAATCAACAAAGCCCCTTATCTTCAACAGCCAACACACCACAGAGGAAGCTTTCATTAACCACATGATGAAAGCGCTCGTTGAAAGGCATCAACATGAAATTCATCTAGCAAGCGTACAGGTCAGCCTGCAAGACTTTCGTGACTTTGTGCTAGAAGAATTCCCTCATAATGGTGAGTCCATCTTTAATACAATCATCCAAAAGGCTTTTCCACAATACGCTAGTAGTATATTGGCAATGATTAACAATATGGATCAATACGACGCATGGTATGCAGACAACTTACTGGATTTAAATGATTTAGACCCACTTACTAAAGACGGCACCATATGGCAAAAGCGCCATGATATTTTTGGCGATCAAGCAGAAGAAATCTGGCATAAAGAGCTACAAAGCCAAGAATTCAAGCGTCAAACGGTGCAACAAACCATAGATACTCTCAATGAAGCAAGCAACATTTCAATGCAGGAGAGGCTATATATTCTAAAAAATACGCTAGATGAACTTTACTCACAGGAGCAAACCAACTTCACAATGAATAAAGGCCTGATTTCTAATGTATATTTTCAACTTGAAAGTGTACAAAACGACCTTGCACAGTTAAGTCCAACAGATCGACAAGAGGCCATTAACGCCAGTCGCAAACAACTGGGCTTCTCAGAGAGTGACATCACACTGCTCGCACAGGAGGACAAAGCCAAAGAGCAACGCTGGCAAAATGGTTATCAGTATATGTCTGCTCGTGATCAACTGAGCCAATCTTACAAAGGTGACGAGCTTGAAAATAAACTATTAGAACTGAGAAAAAAATATTTCAACAAAGAAGCCCCCACAATAAAAGCTGAAGAGGATTCAGGTTTTTATCGATATAATCGACCAAGACTTTATGGTAGTAACTAAAACAAGTGTGCCACTCATTAAGCCCCATCAAATAAAAATGATTCTTTATTTATGAAAAGCGAACACTTAATGAAAGCTGTTCGCTTTTAAATTTTGGTAGAAAAATCTCAGCTTCTACACTCAGTCTGTCTATTTAGACAAATAATAAGGAGAAGCTAAAATGACCATACTAAAAAATCTAGTGCACACGGCTAAGGCCCTAGTCGGTTCACTATTGATGCTATCACTCATTGCTTGCGGCAGTGGAAGCTATGTTGAAAATGCCGATCGCAATGAAATAATTACACTGGGTGATTCGATCTTTGATTTATCCGGTGACATTCAACGCATCTTAGAAGACCGCGCCGGTCAAACATTCCGTGATTACACATTAAGTGGTGCAGAGTTGTCTGGTGGTATTGTGGCTAATTCTGTTGAACGCCAATACAGCGATGCAAAATCAACCGATGCCAATATCGAAACCATTGTGATGGACGGTGGCGGTAACGATATTTTAATCCCAGCAATTATCTTAGATCCCTACGGCTGTCGTACCCATTGGTGGCGCTGGAGCATTAGTCGTAGCTGTAAAAACCTAATCAATGATCAATACGTTAATTTGGTTAACCTGATGAACAAAATGGATAATGACGGTGTCAGTAATGTCCTTTATCTAGGCTACTACGAACTACCTCGTGGCAATGCCAACCTAACCAGCGCTCTTAACTATGGTGATGACAAGTTAAGCCAAGCCTGCAGTAACACAACCGCTAACTGCACCTTCTTAGACCCACGTGGCATGGTACCTGCGCAGGATGTGTTAAGTGATAACATACACCCTACCGCTAGCGGCTCTCTTACTCTTGCGGATTTGATCTGGCCAAAGTTGCAACCACTACTATAATTTAGCTGTCAAAATTAAATAGCCAGCTGTGTATCGAGCTGGCTATTTAACGCTTATTTCTCTGCTTTCAACCATACGTAAGTCAAGGCTAATGCAATAGCGCCCTCTAAAACAAGCAGCCCCCACATAAGCCCGTTGGCTTCATATAAGGCTAAACCAACAAGGCGGCTGATGGCTAACACCCAAGAAAAAATCAAACTAAAGAACAAACCACCCAGAAATATATTGGGCTTAAACGTCACCCCTATCATGGCTAGACCTAACCCCAGCTGTAAGCCGCCATATACACTAAAGTACTCTATCTGTGCCGCTTGTGTTAACAAGCCAAACCCAAGCCCCTGGGCAGACAGATCCAGCTGAAACATGCACCAAAGCGCTGATAAAATATAAAGCCCACCAACTATACGTAATGTTTTCATACTCTCTCCTTTTTTTAGTTTACGGCGTAATAGTGGCATTGGCTCACACCCACCCAGAATCATCTACACTTACAAGACGATAAAGGATGCACATACTAAACTGGCTATGGCTGAAACTGACAAAAACACTCAGGTACGTCCTGCTAAAACAAGCTCGATCAGCTTAAGTACCTTACTGTGGCGCTATCATTTTTGGTTAATTGCCCTTATGAGCGCAGCCCTAATATCAGCATGTGCTTGGTTTATTGATGACAACAATAATAAAACCCATTTACAAAAGTCTCGTACTGCCGTTCAAAATCAGCTTAGTACCATACGCGCCCGCCTTGAAGGTAAGCTCAACGGTAATATACAAGCGGTCAACGGGCTTATATCTGCTATCAGTATTGAGCCCAATATGACCCAAGAACGCTTCGCTCAATTTGCAAGGCCATTGATAGAAGCAAACAACCAGCTACGTAACATTGCTGCTGCTCCTAATATGGTGATCCGCCTCATACATCCCATAGAAGGTAATAAACAAGCCATTGGCTTGAGTTACCTAGAAAATGAAAAACAGCGTCTAAGTGCCATTACTGCAAGAGATAGTGGCCAACTGGTATTGGCAGGACCTGTTAATCTTGTTCAAGGCGGAAGAGGATTTATAGGTCGTATACCCGTATACAGCGATAACATGGTAAAAGGTGAAAAACGTTTCTGGGGGCTAGTGTCTGCGGTTATTGATACAGACAAACTTTATGAAGCAAGTGGCTTACTAGATAAAGATATCCCTTTAGATATTGCTATCTTTGGCCAGGATAAGCGTATTTCCAGTGGAAATACGTTCTATGGTGATGACACAATTTTTTCTAAAGATCCTGTAATAGCCTTTATCGAACTACCATTTGGTAAATGGCAGCTTGCTGCTATTCCAAAAAATGGTTGGCCATCCATCGCCAACAATGCATGGAAGTTACGCCTTGCTTTGTTAGTAGTTTCACTGTGTATATTAGCGCCTATATTACTGTTCACTTGGACAAATAATGAGCGCAGAGAACAACAACTTAGACTAAAAGCCTTATTTGAATTATCCCCAATTGGTATCGCCTTAAATGATTTTGAAACAGGCGAATACTTAAGTGTTAATAATCGCTTAGCGGAAGATACTGGTTACACCTTGCAAGAACTTGAGCGTTTAAGTTACTGGGATTTAACACCAAAAAAATACCAACAAGACGAAGAAAAACAAATAGAAAGCTTAAATAAAACAGGTTTTTATGGGCCTTACGAAAAAGAATATATTAATAAACAAGGTGAGGTATATCCTATTTTATTAAATGGTGTACTCATTCAAGACAGTAAAGGCCGAAATTTAATTTGGTCTTTTGTCCAGAATATATCACAACAAAAACAAGTAGAAAAACGACTAAAAGACAACAACCAACAACTTGAGCTGATTATAGAAGCCACTCAAGTGGGGATATGGGACTGGAAAATACAAACCGGCGAGCTATCTCTAAATGAGCGTTGGGCTAAAATTATTGGCTATACCCTTGAGGAACTGGGAGAAATTAGCATAGAAACCTGGCTTTCACATGCACACGCAGATGATTTAGAAGAATCAGGCAACAAACTTCAAGCACACTGGGATGGTTTAACTGAAGAATATATTTTCGAATGCAGAATGAACCACAGAAATGGCAATGTCATTTGGGTACTGGACACAGGTAAAGTCATCGAATGGGATAAAGATAACAAACCCATACGCATGGTAGGCACACACCTTGATATTACAGAAAAAAAATTAGCCGAAAAGAATCTTGCACAAACAAACGAATCATTAGAGTCACAAGTACGACTGGTTAAAACCATTGCAAGCGCACAACGAGAATTTATTAAAAATACAGATTATAAATCTGCATTTAAAAATCTGTTGAATAGCATCAATCTTTTAACAGAAAGTGAATTGTCTTTTATAGGCGATGTCTATTACGACAAAGGCCAAGCTTGTATTAAATTGATCACCTTCAATAGTGTGAATGACAATATCATTCACCCCGATCTTGAAACTTCATTTTCAAAGAATGGGCTTTCTTTCACCAAACCTGATAACTTATTTGTTGAATCGGTAAACAGCCAGACGGTATTATTTTTAAATAATCCAGAGCTAAAATTTAACGAATCAAACCTACCAGAACATCATCCAGAAATTAATAATTACATTTCCATACCCATCATACAAAAGGGGGTCTGTATAGGTGTCATTGGCTTAGCTAATCGTGAAATGGGCTATGACAGCAATCTTGCTAATTGGCTTTCGCCATTAACTAATACTGTCGGCCAACTAATTGAGCGCGTCGCCACCATTAAAGAAAAAGAGAAAACTGAACTCGCACTCATTGAAGCAAAAAATGATGCCGAATCAGCTGGGCGAGCTAAAACTGAATTTTTAGCCACCATGAGTCATGAAATACGCACACCTATGAACGGCGTTTTAGGCATGCTTACGCTTCTTCAGCGAAGCTCACTCACGCCCGATCAACTTAAAAAAATAGACATCGCAAAAATCAGCGCCGAGTCATTACTTTCTATTATTAATGATGTTCTCGACTTCACTAAAGTTGAA
Source organism: Bermanella sp. (assembly GCA_049115935.1). Taxonomy (GTDB): domain Bacteria; phylum Pseudomonadota; class Gammaproteobacteria; order Pseudomonadales; family Oceanobacteraceae; genus Bermanella. The sequence goes on from JAGDZK010000037.1 coordinate 68,985, forward strand.
TCAGGCAAGCTAGAATTAGAAAAAGTTGAATTCAATATTCGCACGTTAATTGATGACATCTGCCAATCCATGGCACTAAGAATACAAGAAAAAAATATTGAGCTAATAATTGACTCTAGTGAACTAGATGATATTTATATTATTGCCGATCCAGTAAGACTACGCCAAATATTAACCAATTTAATTGGCAACGCCGGAAAGTTCACATCCGATGGTGAAATTATTGTTAGAAGCCATACCAATAAAAACAACGGCGAACTGATACTTCATTGCGAGATTGAAGATACAGGAATAGGTATCCCTTCAAACCAAATTAGTAAGCTATTTACTAGCTTCACTCAGGTTGATGCCAGTACAACTCGAAAATTTGGCGGTACTGGTTTGGGCTTAAGTATATGTAAGCGAATATGTGAATTAATGGGTGGCTCGATCAAGGTAAAAAGCGAGGAGAATAAAGGCAGTTGTTTTAGCTTCAGCATACCCGTAACGGCATCCCAATCTAAAAGTAATATAAGTAATAGCACCCTATTTGAAAACATGAATGTGTTAGTCATTCATGGTAATCACACTTCGTCTAAAGCTATTGAACGCCAACTAACACAATGGAAATGCAAAACAAAACTTGCATCCAATGGCAGCGATGCATTAGAAGTAATAAAAAATGGTGATAAATTCGAAGTTATATTAATTGATGCTGATCTGAATGATATAAACGGTATTGATTTATGTGAAAAAATAAAAACACATCAGCTTGAATCAACATCACGTTTTATCTTAATGACAACCATTAATCAGGTACCAAGTGATGCCGAAATTAATGCAGCAGGCTTTCATGATCATTTTGCTAAGCCCATCACCACACAAGATTTATTATTAAGCTTCAAAACTTCTGATTCTCAACTTAGTATTTCTTCAACTGATCCTGAACATGAGCACTTTAAAAGCAACAATAAAATCATTCCTAGCCATGCTCACATATTGTTGGTGGAAGACATCCCATTTAATCAAGAGGTTGCACTAATGCTACTAGAAGAGATGGGAGCAACCGCTGATGTAGCACACAACGGACAGGAAGCCGTAGACAAATACAAAGCCGCATTAAAAGAGGGCAAGGCATATAATACAATTTTAATGGACTGCCAAATGCCCATAATGGACGGCTACGATGCCACTAGAAAAATTAGAGAGCTAGAGACACACACTGACAAAAAATCTCATATCATTGCCATGACCGCTAATGCCATGAGCAGTGAT
>JAGDZK010000038.1:0-18781 GCA_049115935.1 Bermanella sp.
GAAGAAGAAGAGTACGAAGGTTCTGACCTTGCCGAGTGTGGCATGGAAGCGTACCCAGAATTCACCAATAACGGTTAATTCACACAGTATTTAAAGTATCTTTTCTTGAAACAAAAAGCCCGCTTAGATGAAAATCTAAGCGGGCTTTTTTGTTGCTTAAGCATCTATCGAAACGCCGATAATTTAAAGCTCAGGTTAATCAAAACAAGTAGGATGGTGTTTGTTGTGAGTCATACGAGCATTGCAAGCCATCAGTTTTAGATCTTGCGAATGATGGGTTACACCTTCCCCTTAAGAAAAGGCTAACCCAACCTACTAAGAACATTATTTTAATAAGGCTTGTTTTTCTTCGTCGCTTAAAAAGCTGCTGTTGATGCTGTTACGCGCAAGCTGTGCCGCTTGTGCTTCACTCATGTTTAAGTGCTCGCTTAATGCTGTGAAGTTTTCTAACAAATAGCCACCAAAGAATGATGGGTCATCGGAATTCACGGTGACGTTCAAGCCAAATTCTAAAAGCTTAAGAATATTATGCTCGCTCATGTGTTCGTACACTTTTAAGCGTACGTTCGACAATGGGCAAACAGTGAGGGGCATCTGGCTTGCGGCTAGACGCTGCATCAGGGTTTCATCTTCGCTGCAGCGCACACCATGGTCGATGCGATCCACATGAATGATATCTAGCGCCTGGTAAATGTACTCTGGTGGCCCTTCTTCACCCGCATGGGCCACGGCTTTTAGACCTAGATCGTTTGCCATTTTAAACACACGTTCAAATTTCTCAGGCGGATGACCTAATTCAGATGAGTCCAAACCGACGGCGGTTATATGCTGTAAAAAGGGTTTGGCTTGCTCCAGGCATTCAATGGCGTCTTCCTCACTTAAGTGACGTAAGAAACACAAAATCAGCTTGCTGCTGATGCCCAGTTTTTCATGACCATCTTTGAGCGCCTTGGTAATACCGTTAATCACAACGCTCATCTCAATGCCACGTTGGGTGTGGGTTTGTGGATCAAAGAAGGGTTCAGTGTGTACCACTCCATCAGCTTGGCAATGCAGCAGGTACGCCCAGGTTAGGTCGTAAAAATCTTGTTCGGTGCGCAGCACATCCGCGCACTGGTAATAGATATCTAAAAAAGATTGAAGGTTATGAAAGTCGTAGGCTTTTTTCACTTCTTCAACATTGGCATACGGTAATTGAATGTTATTGCGCTCAGCCAACTTAAACATGAGTTCTGGCTCTAATGAGCCTTCAATATGCAGGTGTAATTCCGCTTTGGGCAGTGCACGTAAAAACGTTTCACTGGCCACGGTATTTGGCGAATGTGACATGGGAACTCCTAAGGTGTCGATGGTAAAGAGTATAGACTTAGCTGGCGGTGCCAGCTAATGGAGAGTAAAAACAGGGGAGATATTAACAGATTATGGGGTGTCAGTCCGGTAGGCGTAGGTGGCATCAAAGCGGGACATGATCCAATCACCGCTGGTGACCATCTCGTATTTGGCGGACTCGCCTTTTTGCAGGCAGCTATCGATGCAGCACACCTGGGTGTCGAATCTAGGCTCAACAAAAAATGGCATGGAATATCGATGGGTATCACTTGGCGGGCTGGCTACACGGTGCGCCGTTGAGCGATATTCGTCATTGGTCCAGCGCTGCATGAGATCACCAATGTTGACCACTATGCTGTCTTCAATGGGGGGGGCGGCAATCCATTCACCTTGTGCGTTACATACCTCTAGGCCACCAATATTATCTTGCGTCAGTAATGTGATAACACCGTAATCGGTATGGGCGCCTGCCGCTTTGGTTTCAGCAGTTATATGGGTGTTGGCTGGACGCGGGGGGTAATGTAATAAGCGCAGCACACTGATGTGATCATCAAAAAATTGGGTGAAAAACGTTTCCGGCTGTTTTAACGCAATCGCCATGGCCTTCATAAGGCGCTTAGCCACGGCCATTAATAAACCGTAGTGTTGGTTCATTTGCTGGGCAAAGCCTTCAAGTTCACCATACTGGTTTGGGCCATAAAGTTGTGGGCAGGCCTGTGCCATTGGATGCTCAGGATGGATATCCAAAGCCATGTCGAAGGTTTCTTTCCAGTCTTGTGGTTGTTCTGGGTCTAATTGTTCGGAACCCGTGGTGCCCCAGCCTCGATGGTTTGAGCTGTTGGCAATTAGAATTTTGTTTTTAATATTTTCAGGTTGAGCGAAAAAGCGTTGTGCCAAATCGAACATGTTCTTCATTTGGGTTGAAGAAATTCCGTGACCTGTAATATAAAAAAAGCCCATTTCTCGGCAGGCATAATCAATTTCGTTGGCCACTGCTAAGTAAGCTTGCTCATCATTTGAGCGTAATGGCGAAATATCAATTAATGGGACTGTCTGCATGATGTTCTCGGCGTTTTTGAAAATAAATCGCGGCTTTCGGATGAAAGCCGCTGGGTAGAAATAAGCGTTACATTATTTAGGAATGGTGGCGTCGATGCCTTTTACATACCAGTTAATGCTGTCTAGCTCTTCATCACTGACGGTATGGCCATCTTTAATTACCAGGTTACCTTGGTTGTCATAAATAGGGCCGGTGAATGGGTGGAACTGACCTGATTTAATTTCGTCGTATTTGGCTAACACGGCGGCTTTGGTTTTAGCCGGTAGGTTGTCATTGATCGATGCAACCACAAGCATCTCATCAGAGAAACCACCCCAGAAATTTTGTGGCTCCCAGTTTTTATCTAGCACAGCTTGGATGGATTTAATGTAATGGCTAGACCATTGATCCTGAATCGAGAACATATGAGCGTTCTTAGCAAATTGGCTCATGTCGGATGCTTGACCAATACCTTTAACGCCACGTTTTTCCGCCGCTTGTAATGGTGCTGGGCTGTCGGTGTGTTGAATAATCACATCCGCACCTTGGTCGATCAGAGCGTTAGCCGCTTCACTTTCTTTAACCGGGTCATACCAAGTGCTCACCCACATGATTTTGATTTTCACATCTGGGTTAACTGACTTTGCCGCCATGTAAACAGCATTGATATCACGGATTACTTCAGGAATTGGGAAAGAGGCAATGTAACCTATGGTATTGGTTTTGGTTTCCATACCAGCAGCGATACCCGATACGTAACGACCTTCATAAGTACGCAGTGCATAGGTAGACATATTCTTAGCGCGCTTATAACCAGTGGCGTGTTCAAACGCTACTTTAGGAAAGCGCTTAGCTACTTTAAGTGTTGGGTTCATGAAACCAAAAGAAGTGGTAAAAATAAGATCAGAGCCACCTTGTGCCATTTGACGAATGACGCGCTCGGCATCTGCGCCTTCAGGCACTTTTTCCACATAAGTGGTTTTGATTTTGTCACCAAAATGTTTTTGTGCTTCTAGGCGACCACGGTCATGCTCATAAGACCAACCATAATCACCCACTGGGCCCACATAGACAAAACCCACTTTTAATGGATCGTCATCTGCTACTGCGCTTTGGCCTAAACCAAGACCTAAAGCTAATGATGCAGCGGTCAATAAAGACTGCCAAGATTTACGTTTTAACATACAGGCTCTCCGAATACGTCTAAGACGGTTATTATGAATTCAGCAGAGTAAAGCAATAACTTGGCCAACTGGTCAGGAAGTTGAAACTAATCATTTAACCCAAGCACTGCCATTAGTTTTGTCGAGCCTAAGCGCGGTTTAACGGAAGGAATAGCGACATGAATGCACTAAAAGTAGACTTTATAGTGCAATGCTGCACTACCATTGGTCGTAATGAGTATTTGCGGTTATTCACACAATTAGAGGAACGTTCAGCAATCCAAAAGTAAATTGATTATCATGCTCACAAATAAAGGAGACATACATGACAACCATTAAATTGACAGCCGTGCTTTGTTTGAGCGCATGCGCGGCATTAGCCCAAGCGAAAACGTCACATAACGTGAGCTTGGTGAGTGATTACATTTACCGTGGTTTGAGCCAAACCGATAACAGCCCAGCGATTCAAGGTGGTGCGGATTACAAAAATGGCAACGCCTATGCCAGTGTGTGGTTTAGTAATGTAGAAGATCAATCTGGCTCTGAAGGTTTACCTGTGGAAATGGATGTAACTTTTGGCTACAACAACCAGTTTGATGGTTTTAATCTTGATACCAGTGTCATTACTTATAACTATTTAAATGATAGTACTCAAGATCGTACTGAATTTCGTGTAGCCACTTCCATTAATAAAGAAATTGAAGTGGCCCTGCATCGTGAAGTGAAAACCAAATACTGGTACCCAGAGATCATCTTTGAAAAATATCTCGCCAATCGTTTGTATTTTGATGCAGCCGTTGGTTATTGGAGCCCAGATGATGCAGATGACGACGCCCTAGCCTTTCGTGCAGAGATAGCTCGAGATTTTCCAGAATTTCATCATGTGGATATTTTTGTAGGTGCAAGCTATATAACAGATGCAACCCCATTTGGCATGGCGGGTGACAGTGATGACGACGATACATTATTTGTATTAGGTGTGCGTAAGCGTTTTTAGCATACAGTAAATATGTAAAAAATAATTTAGGGGGCCTTTGCACCCTATTTTTATGCCTGGATAAACCTCCTGCCCCATGCTTATTCATTTTTAGTTAATCGCTTTATGTCAGTGCAAAGGTATCGCGATGGCGATTAAAGAAATGAAAGCATAAAGTATGCTGGCGCACCCACTTATAGCAAATAAAAATATTATGGCGCCTAGATGGTGCGCAATAACTCACAAAATCATTAGAAGCGCCATAAAGATACACGATCAAGTGTGTTGGCATACCCATTGCAAAAGTGTGCTTGTCTTACACACATAATGGGAAAATAAAAATGATGGGCAAGTTTTCTAAAATAGCAGGGGTTGCTGCGCTGACGCTAAGTGCGGCTATCGCACAGGCGAGCGATACCATTAAAGTGGGTGTGCTGCATTCACTCTCTGGCACCATGGCCATCTCAGAAACCACGTTAAAAGATACCGTCGAGATGATGGTTGAAGATCAAAATAAAAAAGGCGGACTTCTAGGTAAAAAATTAGAAGCTGTAGTGGTTGACCCTGCATCTAACTGGCCGTTGTTTGCAGAAAAAACTCGAGAGTTATTAGCCAAAGAAAAAGTAGATGTGATTTTCGGCTGCTGGACATCAGTATCTCGTAAATCGGTATTGCCTGTGGTTGAAGAGCTTAACGGTTTACTGTTTTACCCTGTTCAATACGAAGGTGAAGAGTCTTCTAAAAATGTTTTCTACACAGGTGCTGCGCCAAACCAGCAAGCGATTCCTGCGGTTGATTACTTAATGGATCAAGGTGTTAAGCGTTGGGTGCTAGCCGGTACTGACTATGTTTACCCACGTACCACTAACAAAATTCTTGAAAGCTATCTAAAAAGCAAAGGCGTAAGTGATAAAGATATCATGATTAACTACACGCCATTTGGTCACAGCGATTGGCAAACTATTGTATCGGATGTTAAAAAATTCGGTTCAACCGGTAAAAAAGCCGCAGTGGTTTCAACCATTAACGGTGACGCAAACGTACCTTTTTATAAAGAACTGGCCAACCAAGGGGTGAGCGCTGAAGATATTCCTGTTGTTGCGTTCTCTGTTGGCGAAGAAGAGCTATCAGGTTTTGATACTAAGCCACTAGTGGGTCACCTTGCGGCATGGAATTACTTCATGAGTGCTGAAAGCGATGCAAACGATGAGTTCATCGACAAATGGCATGCATTCACTAAAAACGATGAGCGTGTAACTAATGACCCTATGGAAGCCACTTACATTGGTTTCAAAATGTGGACAGCCGCCGTTGAAAAAGCCGGTAGCGTTGATGTTGATAAAGTACGTAGTAGCATGTATGGCCTAGAAGTACCTAACTTAACAGGCGGTACTGCGGTTATGAATACAAACCATCACTTATCTAAGCCAGTATTAATTGGTGAAATCCAAGAAGATGGTCAGTTTGACATTGTTTGGAAAACCGATGGTGAAGTAAAAGGCGATGCTTGGACTGATTTCTTACCAGAAAGTAAAAATCTAGTATCAGATTGGAAAAGCCTTGATTGCGGTAATTACAATACAGCCACAAAAGTATGTGCAGGCTCTCAAGTAGCGGCTGAATAAACATACAAAAAATAACAATAATATACGCACCTATTGATTAATAGGTGCGTAATCCTTGTTTTACTTTACCTTGTCACCCCTCTGATTATCAGAATTAGAATATGACAATGGGTGCTCAAAAATTATTAGTTAAGGTGGCCCCATGAGACTATTAAAAACATTACTGCTATGCACATTTGCATTGGGTAATGTATTTACCGCACATGCCAATGACGGTGAATGCCAAAAGCATTTGCAACGTTATAACCAATCTATTGAATCTAATACAAACTATCAGTCAGATTTTAACGAGCTGGTATGTCGTTTGGTAGATGCAAACTATCAAGAAAAAGAAACCCTTATCAATTTAATTGTCGCCAGCGAAAATAATAAGGCGTTATTGATTATTGAATTACTTAAAAATGCCGATCTTTTTTATAATAAAAAGAATGGTGATGTTGTTACACGAGAAAAATTAGAGGACGGTAAATATCAAGCCACTTCTATTTTAAGCAATGAAGTATTAGGTGAATTTAAAAAACGAACGTTAAGAAAGGTTGGCATCAACAACAACCTGCGTCGAACCATAAACGGCTTAGTGGCTGAACTTCAGATCAGCTCAAATGATGTATCCTTGCGTGAGTCAGCCGCCGCTGAATTATTAAAATCAGCTGAAATATCCGCATTACCCCTTTTAGAAAAAGCGCTCATTAAAGAAAAAAATGAAAAAGTTAAAGAAATTCTATTAACTGCTCGCGCACTTATTTATTTACAAAGTGACGATCAGCTAGCCCGTATCGACGCCATTAAATTTTTAGATGGCTCCCTCTACACAGAAACCCGCAATGGCTTGCATGCTTTTTTAAATCGTGCCAAGCAAGAAAATAACGGTTACGCAAAAGTAGAAGTGCAGTTAGCACAAAAGACCCTTGATGATATTAACGAATTAATGAAGCTTAACGGCGTGCTAGAAAATGTCTATTTTGGTGTGGCGTTAGGCGCGGTTTTATTATTAGCCGCTATTGGTTTAGCCATTACCTTTGGTGTAATGGGTGTGATCAACATGGCCCATGGTGAAATGATCATGCTGGGTGCTTATACCACCTTTGTGATTCAACAGTTAATGCCAAACAACATAGGTTTGTCTTTAGTGGTGGCCGTGCCCGCTGCGTTTTTAGTGTCGGGCCTTGTGGGTGTGTTAATTGAGCGCAGTGTGATTCGTCATTTATATGGTCGCCCGTTAGAAACCTTATTAGCTACGTTTGGTATCAGCTTGGTTTTACAACAAGCGGTGCGTTCTATTTTTGGCCCATTAAATCAAGATGTGCAAACACCAGATTGGATGGCAGGCACCTTCACCGTTAACGCAGGATTAGAACTTACCTTTAACCGCTTATACATCATCATCTTCAGTTTATTAGTATTGGCTGCGTTAGCGGTTGTGCTTAAGAAAACATTATTTGGTTTGCAAATGCGCGCCGTCACTATGAATCGACCAATGGCCAGCTCCATGGGCATTAAAACCGGTTGGGTGGATGCGTTAACCTTTGGTTTAGGTTCGGGCATTGCAGGCATCGCCGGTGTGGCGTTGAGTCAGTTAACCAATGTGGGTCCTAACCTTGGTCAGCAATACATTATCGATAGCTTTATGGTGGTGGTATTTGGTGGTGTAGGTAATTTATGGGGAACCTTAGTGGGGGCTATGTCACTGGGTATTGCCAATAAAATATTTGAACCTATGGCCGGTGCGGTACTGGCAAAAATTATTGTATTGGTTGCCATTATCTTATTTATACAAAAACGTCCTCGCGGTTTGTTCGCGTTGAAAGGCCGCTCGGTGGAGGATTAATTAATGACTATTTCACAAACACAAGCACCAAAACTTGGGCCGCTAGCAACCTTGCTAGTGGGTGATAAAGGCGGTCAGCGATTATTGATGGCTATCATTGCTGTGGCCATTATCTTTCCGTTTTGTAATTTGGTGTTTTCACCGGATTCTATTTTTCATGTATCCACTTATACCCTGACTTTAACCGGTAAATATTTATGTTATGCCTTATTAGCCTTGTCGGTTGATTTGATCTGGGGTTATTGCGGCATTTTAAGCTTGGGTCACGGTGCATTTTTTGCCTTGGGTGGCTATGCCATGGGCATGTACTTGATGCGTCAAATTGGCGATCGCGGTGTGTATGGTAATCCAGATCTGCCTGACTTCATGGTGTTTTTAAATTGGGGTGAGCTGCCTTGGTATTGGTTTGGCTTCGATCAGTTCTGGTTCTCCATGTTAATGGTATTACTGGTACCTGGAACATTGGCGTTTGTTTTTGGTTGGTTGGCGTTCCGCTCTCGGGTAACCGGTGTGTATCTTTCTATTATTACCCAAGCATTAACCTATGCACTTATGTTGGCGTTTTTTAGAAACGATATGGGTTTTGGTGGTAATAATGGTTTAACCGACTTTAAAGACATTTTGGGTTTTGATTTACAAAGTAGTGGCACACGCAATGTGTTATTTATAGCTTCTGCATTGGCACTGGCCTTGGGTTATTTAATTAGCCGCTTTATTACCACCTCTAAGCTTGGTCGCGTATTAGTGAGCATTCGTGATGCAGAGAGCCGCACGCGCTTTTTAGGTTATCGCGTTGAGCATTACAAATTATTTGTATTTGTGGCCTCTGCCATGATGGCCGGTGTCGCCGGTGCTTTGTATGTACCACAAGTGGGGATTATTAACCCGGGTGAATTTACGCCTATTAATTCCATCGAAATTATTATCTGGGTAGCCGTAGGTGGTCGTGGCAGCTTGTTTGGTGCGGTAATTGGTGCCGTTGCCGTTAACTACGCTAAAACCTATTTCACCGGCGCATTTGCTGAGCTTTGGTTATTTATGTTGGGCGGTTTGTTTGTGTTAACCACCTTGTATCTTCCAAAAGGTATTGTGGGCTGGGTGAAACAAATGCAAGAAGGGGATGGTAAGGCTGCGCAATGGCTAACCGTGCTGAGTAATAAATTTACAAATAAGGGGGCGTAATCATGAGCGCATTACGACCTAAACATTTAGAACAAGAATACAGTTTGTACATGGATGGTGTCAGCGTGAGCTTTGATGGCTTTAAGGCGCTGAATAATTTATCTCTTTATATTAAGCCCGGTGAAATGCGCGCCATCATCGGCCCAAATGGGGCCGGTAAAACCACCATGATGGATGTGATCACGGGTAAAACCAAACCAGATAACGGCACGGTTTTATTTAATAACACCACAGACCTAACCCAGTTTGATGAAGCGGCCGTAGCCAATATTGGCGTGGGCCGAAAATTTCAAAAACCCAGTGTCATTGAAAGTTTAACGGTGTTTGAAAATTTAGAACTATCACAAAAAGGGGGCCGTGGTATTTGGCAAGCCTTGTTTCATTCGTTATCCAATCAGCAAGCGCAAAAAATTGCCGATACCTTAGAGCTCATTGCGTTAAGCGACAAACGAGACGAATTAGCGGCTAATTTATCCCACGGGCAAAAACAGTGGTTAGAAATTGGCATGTTAATTTCGCAAGAGCCAGAGCTTTTATTAATTGATGAACCCGCTGCGGGCATGACCGACGAAGAAACCATGAAAACAGCAGAGCTATTTAAAAAACTCGCCAAAAAACATTCGCTGGTGGTGGTTGAACACGATATGGATTTCATCGCAGCACTTGATTGCAAGGTGACGGTATTGCACGAAGGTAGTGTCTTAGCTGAAGGCTCGTTAGAGTCTGTGCAAAACAATCAGCAAGTCATCGAAGTGTATTTAGGTCGATAATTAATTGTAGGAGGGTGCTTGCACGCGACAGGTGGTTTGGTTTTTTCGCGCGCAATACCCAATACATTCGCTAAGCGAAAGGGGCATGCAGGCGCCCCACAAACAGATAATAAGGAGGGTGAAAAGTGGTTAAGGTATAAACCATTTTTCAAAACAGTATGCTTGAAGTAAAAAATTTAGATGTAGCCTATGGCGCAAGCCAAGCCCTTTACGATGTCTCTATGACGGCCGAAATTGGTAAAGTGACCTGTGTACTGGGTCGTAACGGTGTGGGTAAAACCACTCTAATGAAAGCCCTATCTGGTCACTTGTCACCAAAGGCTGGTGATGTCGTCTGGCAAGGTGATTCGATATCAGGCCAAGCGCCGTACGATCGCGCTAAAAATGGCATTGCTTATGTGCCACAAGGTCGTGATATTTTTTCGCAACTAACCGTAGAAGAAAACTTAAAAACGGCTTTTTCAAGTTTACCGAAAAAATTGCGCTTTATTGATGAAGAAGTGTTTGAGTTGTTCCCCGTGCTTAAAAAAATGCTGCACAGGCGCGGTGGTGATTTAAGCGGTGGTCAACAGCAGCAGCTTGCCATTGCTCGTGCTTTATTGTTGCGCCCTAAAATGTTGATCTTGGATGAGCCCACTGAAGGTATTCAGCCTTCGATCATTAAGGATATTCAAAAGGTCATCGAGTTATTGCGTGAGCGCGGCACCATGGCCATTGTACTGGTTGAGCAATACTTAGACTTTGCTACGGCCTTAGCCGATGAATACATTATTTTAGAGCGCGGCCGTGTGGTCTCGGCAGGGGATCAACAGCAACTAAAAACCAGTGATGATGTGCAGCGTTTGCTTGCTATTTAAACTATGCAAGGCGTATCGATGCGGTGCGTCTGAGTCTATTTTTTTAAAGACCATGATAGTGAATGCTTCTATTGTGGTGCGCTTGCACAGTTTTGGTGCTAGAAAGGCGCCTGATCAAATGGTCAACTTATTGAATCCCTTATAAATAAAGGGTTTCAATAGTTGGCTCCCTCTTTGCATTATTAGCAGTCAACTTTATAAAAAGATGTTTTATGCATCATTACTGTGCAAATAAGACTGTAAATTAATGAATATGCTCATTGCCCCACATCCACGTGCGCAAACTGATGAGGTCGACCCTCGTTGGCGTGCGCTGTTTCGTGGCGAGTTTTATGGGGCAGACACCTCTGATGGAAACTTGCACACGCGCATGGGTAAAACCATGCATTTTGGACCATTGAGGGTTCAGCGCCCGTTTTACCCCGAGGGCTCTGATTTATTGCATATGTATCTTCTGCACCCACCAGGAGGATTAGTGGGTGGCGATCAATTGGTGATTCAGGTTGATGCCCATGATCAAGCCAAGGTGTTAGTCACCACCCCTTCGGCTGGCAAGTTGTATCGAAATGAAACCGAGCTGAATCAAGTGCAGCAAGTTTCTATTCAAGTGGGAAATAAAAGTGCGGTTGAGTATTTGCCTCAAGAAAACATTATTTTTAATGGTGCTAAAGGTGAATTAAATACTCAGGTAAATGTAACTGGCGATGGTTTATTTATGGGTTGGGAAATCACTTGTCTGGGTCGCCCTGAAAGTGATGCACTATTTACTGAGGGTAAACTCAAACAAACCTTAGCCATTTATCAAGATGAACAATTATTGTTTATTGACCGTTTTAATTTAGATGCCTTAAGCGGTGTATTAAGTAGCCGTGTGGGTTTGCAAAATTATTCAGTATTTGCCACGTTTGTGATTAATCGCAATATTGATGCAGCGGTGTTGCAAGCGCTGCTTGAGGTTCAAGCTAATTGTAACCAGCAGCCTCAAAAAGTACTGATGGGCATCACACAAAAAGATGGCATATTAATCATTCGCGCATTAGCACATCGAGCAGAACCAATTCGACATCAATTTGAACGTATTTGGCAGTTATTACGCCCGTCTGTATATGGTCGTGAAGCTTGTACCCCCAGAATTTGGAATACTTAAAAGCGCAAACGTCGCTTGGTTAGGAGAACACTATGGAATTGTCACCTCGTGAAAAAGATAAGTTACTACTTTATGTAGCAGGAGAGGTTGCACAAAAGCGAAAAGACCGCGGTGTAAAATTAAATTATCCAGAAGCCATTGCCATGATCAGTTGTTTTATTATGGAAGGTGCCCGTGATGGTTTAACCGTAGCGCAATTAATGAATGACGGCCGCCAAGTATTAAGCCGTGATGATGTCATGGATGGTATTGCAGAAATGATTCATGAAGTGCAGGTTGAAGCTACTTTTCCAGATGGGACGAAATTAGTAACGGTGCATAACCCAATCGCCTAATTGGGGTGGGGAGCTAGCTGCGTTGTGATTACCGCGTTAAATTTTTAATTTTGATCGTTACATAGGCGAGTTATGCGCCTCACAAAATTAAAAATTTGCCTTGTACTCACTGCCTCGCTAACGCTTCTGAAAAACTGTTAAGGGTGTTATTTGTGGGAGGCCGCTCGCGGGCGAATTCCTGATTAAAGAATTAAGCGTTTAAAGGAATGATTATGATCCCAGGTGAAGTGATTTGTGCACAAGGTGATATTGAACTGAACGTGGGTTTAAACACGTTAACGGTGACGGTGGCCAATACAGGTGATCGTCCTATTCAAGTGGGCAGTCATTATCATTTTTATGAAACCAATCCCGCGCTGACGTTTGAACGTGATAGCACAAGAGGTTTTCGTTTGAATATTGCAGCGGGAACGGCGGTGCGTTTTGAGCCGGGGCAAACTCGAACGGTTGAATTGGTTGAGTTTGCAGGTAAAAAAGTGATTTATGGGTTTCGTGGTGAGGTAATGGGGCAGCTATGAAAATTTCAAGACAAGCATATGCCGATATGTACGGCGCTACCGTTGGCGATAAAGTGCGCTTAGGGGATACCGAATTATTTATTACCCCTGAAAAAGATTACACCATTTACGGCGATGAAGTGAAATTTGGTGGCGGTAAAGTGATTCGTGATGGCATGGGTCAAAGCCAAGCCATGAGTGAACATATTGCCGATACCGTGATCACCAATGCATTGATACTCGATTACTGGGGCATTGTAAAAGCGGACGTGGGTATTAAAGCGGGCCGTATCATGGCCATTGGTAAGGCCGGTAACCCAGATACGCAACAAGGTGTCACCATCGAAGTGGGCCCAGGTACAGAAGTCATTGCAGGGGAAGGACAAATCTTAACCCCAGGCGGCATTGATGCCCACATACATTTTATTTGCCCACAACAAATTGAAGAAGCCCTAATGAGCGGTGTCACCACCATGATTGGCGGCGGTACTGGCCCTGCCACAGGCACTAATGCCACCACGTGCACACCTGGGCCTTGGCACATTGGTAAAATGTTACAAGCGGTGGACGACTTACCCATGAACATTGGTTTTTTAGGTAAGGGGAATGCCAGCTTACCTGGGCCGGTGATCGAGCAAGTTGAAGCGGGTGTTATGGGGTTAAAGCTTCACGAAGATTGGGGTACGACCCCTGCCTCCATTGATAACTGTTTAACCGTGGCCGAAGAGCACGATGTGCAAGTGGCGATACATACCGATACGCTAAACGAATCGGGATTTGTTGAAGATACCATTGCAGCATTTAAAGGCCGCGTGATCCATACTTATCACACAGAAGGGGCTGGCGGTGGTCACGCCCCTGATATTATAAAAGCCTGTGGTGAAAGTAATGTATTGCCGTCGTCTACTAATCCAACTCGCCCATATACTGTGAACACGGTGGACGAGCATTTAGACATGTTGATGGTGTGTCACCACTTAGATCCGAATATTCCAGAAGACGTGGCGTTTGCGGATTCGCGTATACGTCGTGAAACCATTGCCGCTGAAGATATTCTCCATGATCTTGGCGCGTTTTCCATGATCTCGTCGGATTCTCAAGCCATGGGCCGTGTGGGTGAGGTGATTACACGTACGTGGCAAACCGCGCACAAAATGAAAGTACAGCGGGGCGCGTTAGCTGAAGATGCAAACGCAAACGTTGAAGGCACCGATAATTTCCGCTGTAAGCGTTACATCGCTAAGTACGCCATTAACCCAGCCATCACCATGGGTGTGGCTCACGAAGTGGGCTCAATTGAGGTGGGCAAGCTTGCGGATTTAGTTTTGTGGAAGCCTATGTTTTTTGGCACCAAGCCTTCGCTTATTTTAAAAGGTGGCATGATCGCAGGTGCGCCAATGGGTGACCCAAATGCGTCTATCCCTACGCCACAACCTGTGCATTATCGACCAATGTTTGGTGCCATGGGTAAAGCGGTAAACGAAACCAGTATCACGTTTGTATCCAAAGCAGCATTGGCAAAAAACACCTTGTCGCACCTAGGCTTGCAAAAACAATTAAGCGCGGTGAAAGATACACGCACGATCTCAAAAGCCGATATGAAATTAAATGATTATCAGCCTGTGTTAGAAGTTGACCCAGAAACCTATGTGGTAAAAGCAGACGGCCAAGTGCTCACATGTGAGCCAGCAGAAAGTTTACCGTTAGCGCAGCGTTATTATTTGTTTTAATTAGATACCCGTTGGCGGGATACAAGATGTAGGAGTCGAGCCTGCTCGCGATAATAAAAATCTAGATAAAGTCTGATTGTAATGATGGTGAGTAATTTAATTAAATGGTTCACCATCGTTACAAAATTTACAAATTAGGTTTTACCTATCGCGAGCAGGCTCGACTCCTACATTAGGTTATTGAAAAGGAGCAGATGTTAAGGTGAAAAGTATAGTAGTTACATTACTTTTCATTTTATATATCCAGATTAAATGAAAATATTTACCAACATCCTAGACACCGATTTACCAAGCGGTGCGGTGAGCGAAACCATCAGTTTAAGTTTTGATGAGCGCAAACGTGGTCGTTTAAAAATCACCACAGATAATGGCAATGAAGCCGGTATTCAAATTGAACGTGGCCATGTATTGCGCCATGGCACAGTGCTAACCAATGATGAAGGTGACTACCTAACCATTTTGGCGTCTAACGAAGCGGTCACCACGGCAAAAGTAGACGACGCCACCTTGTTCGCCCGCGGCTGTTATCACTTAGGTAATCGTCATGTGCCGTTACAAATTGGTGAAGGTTTTTTACGCTTTCAAGAAGATTATGTATTAGAAGATATGTTACATGGTTTAGGCATTCATGCGATACATGAACAAGCGCCATTTGAGCCAGAGAACGGCGCGTATGCACCGGGCACGGGTCATCATCATGGCCATTCCCACGATCATGATGATCACTCCCATGACGACGGACATCACCATGGGCACAGTCACTAATGTCGCAATCCAACTCACATAGTCTATTAGCGCTGTTGCATTTATCGAGCCCAGCTTTGCCTGTGGGCGCATTTGCCTACAGCCAAGGATTAGAATACGCGTTGGATTGTGGTTGGTGTAAAAATGATAAAGATGTAAAAAGTTGGATTGAAGAAAACCTTCGATTGGGTTTTGGCCAATTAGATTTGCCGATTTATATTCGCATGTTTAATGCTTGGCAAAACAAGAATGTGCAAGATGTGAATCAATGGAATCAAACCTTGTTAAGTTTTCGCGAAAGCAAAGAGCTTTATTTAGAAGACGTACAGGTAGGCAGTGCTTATGTGCAATGGCATTTAGGCCAAGACCCAGCGCGCGCTCAATGGGTGCATGCAATTGAGCAGCCCACTGTGGTGGCCATGAATGCCTTAGGGGTATCCCTTAGCAGCATTGATTTAACAACCGCACTAATGGGCTTTGCATGGAGCTGGTGTGAAAACCAAGTGACCTGTGCCAGTAAAGCGCTACCCCTTGGGCAAACCCAAGCGCAACAAATTTTACAAGCTTTGATCCCTGTTATTGCCGATGTATGTGAACAGGCAAAACAGATTAAAGACGATGATATTGGTACGGGCTTAATGGGTTTAGCCATTGCATCGTCGTTACATGAACAACAGTATTCACGACTTTTTAGATCGTGATTGTGTGAGAAGGGAAACGTTAGATGTGAGATGCATTCGTTTCCAACAAAGAATCAACAAAGGAGAAAGGAGCGTCAGCGAAGCCATTAATACAAGGCAAAGGAAAAATTTTAACGGGGCGCATAGTGAACCTATGTAGCGAGCTAAAATTTTTCTTAACGCAGTATTAATAATGCAGCTAGCTCCGTATTAGATATGAAACAAGTACTAAGAGTCGGCGTCGGCGGCCCAGTGGGTTCAGGCAAAACAGCGTTATTAAAAATGTTATGTCAGACCATGCGTGATCATTACAACATTGCAGTTGTGACCAATGATATTTACACCAAAGAAGATGCGCAGTTTTTAATGCGCAATAAAGTATTAAGTGAAGATCGCATTATGGGTGTGGAAACCGGTGGCTGCCCTCATACGGCCATTCGCGAAGATGCCTCAATGAATTTAGCGGCGGTGAAAGAACTGCAAGATAAACACGAAGGCTTAGAAGTGGTGTTTGTAGAAAGCGGCGGCGATAATTTATCCGCCACGTTTAGTCCTGAACTTTCGGACTTAACCCTGTATGTAATTGATGTGTGCGCTGGGGATAAAATTCCCCGTAAAGGTGGCCCGGGTATCACTAAGTCCGACATGTTGATTATTAATAAAGTAGATATTGCCCAACATGTGGGTGCATCGTTAGAAGTAATGCATCGTGATGCCAATAAAATGCGAAACGGTCGCCCGTTTGTTTTAGCCAATGTTGAAAGCAGCAAAGGCGTGGCGGACATCATTCGTTTTATTATTGATCATGGCATGTTAGAAAAACGCGCCAGTATTGAACCACTATTAAATGACATGCTACCGGGTCATCAAGTGGATGAAACAGCCGAAATACATTCAACTCGATCGTTATAACGTTAAGGAAATCATGATGAAAAAAATACTAGGTGCTTTATTGCTAATGTTGCCAATGCTGGCGGCTGCTCACCCTGGCCATGACTCGATATCGGTTACTGAAGGATTGTTAGCGGGTGCTTTACACCCATTAATGGGATTGGATCATTTACTGGCGTTTGCAGCATTAGGTGTATTGTTGTTTAACATTCAAGGCAAACATGCTGCTTTAATTGGTGTGGCATTCATTAGTTTGTTGGCAGCGGGTTTTTACGGTGCCCAGCTGGGTCTTTTTGATATTGCCAGCGCAACGGTTGAGTCGTTTATACTAGCGTCTGTTGTCTTGTCTGCTATTTGTTTAGGTTTGGCCCGCTTTGTGGGCCACTATAAAAGCGCATTACTGGTAACTAGCTTTGCGGTATTCCATGGTGTGGCTCACGGTGTTGAAGTGCCAATGGGTGCGAGCAGTCATGGTTTTGCAGTTGGCTTCTTATTAACCAGCTGTGGTGTGTTAATGTGCATGCGTACCTTGCCTCGCCTTGTGGTCATGATGAAGCGTAATCTACAGCACTCAGCTTAATGTAATTTAGCTATTTTAAAGCGCCCTAATGCTAAGCATGTAAGGGCGCACTCATATAAAAGTATGATCTACACGTCCCTTTCTTTTTTATAATGTTCTTATAGAGTGCATTTCATTTAAATCCGCCCAAGTTTGGGTGGCTTATCTTCCCTTCTAAGTTTACTTGATTGTATAAGTTTTCATTTATTTCTGTCCTTGCAACCTCGTCACTGACGAAAAGCCGAGGCCATGTCTCATAACGGTGCTACATAGCTATCTATATTATTTCGATGCACTTTTTGTGCGCCATGCTGGTATTTGTGCCTTCATTTAGTGCTTTTTACTGGTTTTGAATGAGTAAATTTAAGACAAGGCAGCATAAATAGGGGAGTTTCATAAGTTGGCATCAGCTTTGCTAAGTACAGGTACACGGATAACAATAACCAAAATTAATATAAATAACGCAAAACTCATCAAGCTATTTCTTTGCTGAGTTTTACAAGAACCAAAAGTTCTTCGCGTACATTACAAAACCGAATTGTTTTGAATTTTAACCATAATAAAACCAAAAATTAAACGATACACAACGAAGGAAATATAATATGAAAACTCTATCTAAAGCGGTTGCAATTGCATCTCTAGTAAGTGCCTCAGCTCTTTCTGCTCAAACAGCATTTGCTGAAGTTGAAGTATCTGCTTCTGCTGCGGTTTCTAACATGTACTTATGGCGCGGCCTTGACCTTGGCAAATTAGAAAATTCTGACCAAGGTGGCGTTCCAGCTATCTCTGGTGATCTTTCTGTTTCTACAAACGGTGCTTATGCAGGTGTTTGGGCTTCTTCTGGTGATGCAAACTTAGGTACTGAATATGACTTATATGTTGGTTACGGTATGGAAGCGGGCGATGTATCTGTTGACTTGATGCTTGCTAGCTACATTTACCCTTCTAATGATGCTGGTTCTGACACCATGTTTGATGGATCTGAAGCCATTTTATCTCTTGGCTTCATGGATGCGTCTTTCTCTTTATACGAAACTATCACTAGCAACCCAAGTGACAACCGTTACATCACTTTGGGTTATGGCATCGATGCAGTTTCTGCAACTCTAGGTATGCAGATGTCAGATGATGATACTGCTGAGTACACTCACGTAGACGTATCTTATGCTTACAATGACAACCTATCTTTCACTTACAGCCAAATTGTTGATGAAGGTGTTGAAGGTTCTTTCAATACAAACGGTCTAGTTGTAGCAACTTACAGCATGTCAATTCAATAATTGATCAGCCTTTTGTAATCCAAAGCTGGGCCTTGCCCAGCTTTGTTCTCCAACCCACAAGGAGTTTGATATGAAATTGGTTACGGCCGTTATCAAGCCATTTAAATTAGACGACGTGCGTGAAGCACTGTCTGAAATTGGCGTTCAAG
>JAGDZK010000039.1:0-38365 GCA_049115935.1 Bermanella sp.
CGCGCATGCGAGCAACAGATTCTGGGTTGATAGCATCCCAAGGGCTGCCAGCAGCTTCTTTAACAGAAGATACTGATTTGATGTCGTCTTGATAAGCTGACATAAGTCCGATCCTTAAAAAATAGGTTAATTGTCTAAAGCCGCCTATAAAAATAGCAGCTTTATCGAGGCGTGCCTCTTAAATGACTCGCGCATATTAAGGTTTTTGTGATAATTTATCTAATTTATAGTTCTTATAATGGGTATTCACGAGGTGAATGTGGACCGCTTTGATTTAAACTTACTAATTTATCTAGATATTCTGCTACGTGAGCGCAGTGTGACTAAGGCTGCTCAGTCATTAGGCATCACTCAGCCTGCTATGAGTAATGGCCTGAAACGCTTGCGAGAGCTATTCGATGATCCCATTTTGGTGCGCACCAGTGATGGTATGAGCGCCACTGAGCGCGCTCAAGCTTTGCAGCCAATGGTGCGTAATATTTTGGCTGAAGTGGATGCAGCCGTACAGCCAACAGGTGAGTTTCAATCCTTAACCAGTGGTAGGGTGTTTCGTATTATGGTGAGTGACTATGCGGAAGCCACCTTGGTGCCAGCCATTGTTAAGCGCCTGCGTACAGAGGCCCCTGGCGTTATTCTCGACTTTTTAACCCCGTCAGATGTGACATATAAAGACGTAGAGCAAGGTAAAGTCGACATGGCTATCAATCGCTTCGACGAATTACCTCAGTCTTTTCATCAGAAAACCCTATGGCGGGACGGTTTTGCTTGCTTGGTGAACCCGGCTAACCCTTTATTGGAAGGCTTTAATTTAGAAAAATACCTAGTGGCCAATCATATCTGGGTAAGTAAAACCGGTATGGGGGTAGGCACAGGTGTCAACCCAAGCAAAGATAAGGCGGTACAGCTGGGCTGGGTGGATGAAGCCCTTGCTGAAACAGGGCATAAACGTAATATCAGTGTATTCACACGGCATTATCAAATGCCTGCCTTATTGGCCATGAATAATGACTTGGTGGCGACATTGCCCACTAAGGTCGCTAAAATGCAGGCGCAATCGGGTGCGCTTAAAATGGTGGATGCGCCATTTGATATTCCAGCATTTGAACTAAAAATGGCTTGGAGCCCTCTATTACATCATAATCCGCCTCATCAATGGATGCGTGCACTGATTACAGAAGAGTCTGAGAAACTGGCTCGAGTTTAGTGGACTGATTTAATAATTATAAAAATGGTTATCTTAATTATGCGTTATGTGATTTTTCTTTGGCTTGCAGTATTGGTCGGTTGTAGTAACTCGGTTGATGAGAATGTCGGCGGGTTACCCAATATTGAAATCACGGGTTTACTGCTAAATGGCAATATTAAAGATGCCAGCATTCAAGTGGTTGGTATTGATAATTATGGCCAACCTCAACGAAATGCCAGTGGTGAAATCTATGCAGACCGTTTTTATAGTGATGAAAATGGTCGTTATGATTTATCAATCAATGGTGCGGCCACCGGTTCATTATTATTTGTGGTGAAAAGCTACTTTGAAGATGGTCATAATACTCAAATCCGCTGTGCTTTAAAAAATGGTTGTCGTGATGAAGCGGGAGGCTCCGTGGATTATGGTCAGTGGTACGACGCCGCACCGGACTTTGAACTTTGGGCAGTGGTGAATGATGCACAGAGTATTAGCCAAGTGCATGTTAGCCCGCTTACGCATTTGGCGGCAAAATTAGCGTTTAGTGACTTTATTTCAAATGGTACCTGTACCAGCACAGCGTGTGATGGTATTGAGCCGGTAAATAATATGTTTACCCCGCAAAGTATTCATGAAGCCAATACCCGTGTGCAGGCACTGTTTAATTCCTCATCAAATATTCATGCCTTTATAGAGCCGTTTTCGCCGTTTGCATCATCGACACTAGACTCTGTGACTGCGGTTGATGGCGCTAAGCACGGTTTACTTAATTTAACTTTGCAATATCAAGCACGGGAAGAAAATAAAACTCTTAACCAAGTATTAACCTCATGGTTGACGGATGCCTTTTTAAAAAATGCAGGCCAGTTATATGGTGATGATCAAACCAATACACCAGCACAGTGGAATCTAAAAACTGCTTTTACCAATGCAGATATTGTGAAAGATGAAATGGCCTTGCCTGATAACGCGTCACTTACATCCGCAGCTTCTGCACTGATGCTAATTTCGGATGGTTTAACCAATTCGTTAACCAATGAAAAAGGCAGTAACTACAGCGAAACACTGGCAGAGCAAATTGCAGTAGCAAAAGGGTTTGTCAGCAACGCTCAAAGTTGGATTGCGGATTATGAAACCAAGTCTTTTGGAAATTTTTTAGATGACGATACGGCTGCCGAAATAAGTTCAATGGAAGGGCAGTGGGAAGCCTTTCAAAAAACTTTAGGGCCAGAACTGCAATCTGTTTTTCTGCCTATGGTTCAGATAGTGGATTACGCTTTAATTTGCACGGCGAATAACTCTTGTGCCACAGGTGAAGCCTATGGCTTTGATGAAGCCACTGCATCTATTACATATGAAGCATCAGAGAGTCGGTTTACTTACAAAGCTACTTCGCAGCCTAATACAATCGTGAAAGGGCAGTTGCTTAATTTTGGCGAAACCACACTGATAAAATCCTTCACTTTTTCACAAGACATTAATGTAGAAAGTTCAACTGGTTTGGCGATAGTACAAAGCCGAAACGACAATAAAGCATCAATAAAGGTATATTTAGATTCAGCCCTACAATCTGGCGTGCCACCAGCGGTAAGACGAATCGAATTTAATTTTCCTAAAATTACGTTAAAAGCAAAAACAGCGCCTAATGCTTCGACTTATCAAGACTTGGTGTATACCGCTGACAATGCAGCGCTTGTGATGCAGGGTGTTAAAGACCCTGTACGTCCAAGTGAACCAACTCATTTTAACCTAGAGTCTTTGTCGCTTTTGGGTGAAGTAACAAATGGCAGTGATGTTTTGGATGTTGAGCTGATTCTTAACGGCAGTAATGCCAGCTTGCATTATCCTGCATTACGTTTTCCTGATTTGGATTTTGTTTGGAAAAGTTCTGATATTAAAAAATATGCTCAGTTTGATAACGCAGGTCTAGATAATGCTGAGTTTGCTGGTTGGTTAGCGTTACCAAGTAACGTTACCATTGGCGAGACACTGCCATCAGCGGTTACCTATAACGAAGAATCTTCGTTTACGCTGCTGCCGTCAGCGCTTAAAACTGAACTAGAAATTACATCTTATAATCAGTTTAATTTTGGTGAGCTACGTTACCCAGGTGGTGCAACGGCTTTGGTTGTGTATAAGCAAAAAGCCAGTGATGCTAAGACTGTAAAGCAATGCAATGAAATTGAGGGTGAGTGGTTGTGCTCGGACCCGGTGGCACTTAAAGATTTAGGTTGTGAAAGTGCTTACGGTAACGATGCAAGCTTTAATGACAATGTCACCGTGGCCGATGCCTTTTTGTTTTTGAAAAACAATGTGAATTCAGACGGAGTTGGTTGTATACCAGAAGTTAAAATAGTTGGGCGTGGTGTTTATGAAATTAACTATGGCGCCATTACTGAGTTTACAGATGGTGACGCGTTTGATGTGACGTTAGAGGCACCGCATTATTTAGGTGTTTCGTCATTTAGTATTCGTTTGCTTTCGCGTTTTGTAGATGGTGAAAACAAAGCCGATGATACACCTGTATTATTAAGTGTGTTGGGCGCCTTTACTGACCCTGAAAACATTAGCATTGCATTTGCGGTTAGCCATGACTTTATTGGTTTTGGGAATACCAGTTCATTAGGATTAGTAGAAGTGATTCCGTATGGTGAGCGTACGTTGTGGTTTGCCATTGGTAATAGCAGTGACGCTGATCAAAACTCAGTCATTTATTATATTTTGGATGATGCGGTTTCACTGCTCATGACAGGATTTGATTACACCACAGGCGAAAGTTATCACGATGAAGCACTAGGCTTTATTCGTTATGCCAATACTTTGGTGGGTACGCTACGCAAAGAAAGTGGTTTGTATGTGATTCGATATACAGATGGCAGTTGGCAGCTGCTTTGATTTCTCGTGTTTTAATTGCTGTTATATGCTTAATATCAAATAGTGCGTGGGCTGAACAAATAGCAGGGCTGCGCACTGATATTTTATTGGCCAGCCCTGCCATGGCCATAGATGATATTGATTCTAGCTGGCAGAATCCTTCTCCTGGTGATTATGCTCAAGCTAGGGCCCGCCTTGAAGCCTATTTTACGATTAATTCTAGGTGGACGGTTGGCTTTGAAAAGCGCTGGCATTATTTACTTAACTTTTCTGAAGATACCGCTCAGTTTTATTCCCGTTTAGAAAATAACACCATAGAAAATGGTGAATACGATTTGTCGTTATCGATTAATGCCGCTTCGAGCAAGGGTGCCTTTGCTCAATACTTTATACCGTTATCTTCTAAGGTTTCAATTTTATTAACCGGACACCTACTGAAGGGCGATCGTATCCAGGATGGTGAGCTATCTGGCGCAGGGGTTGTTAGTGATGCAAGTCTGAGTTATGAGTGGCAATTAGATTATGCCTATGATGAGAACCGTATATTTGAAGCTCCTCGTAAAAACGAGTCTGCGTGGGGTTACAGTTTTGATCTTAATATGCAGTGGCAGCTGAATAAAAAGCAGACCCTTGAATTAGCTATAGAAGATCTGCTTTATACCCTGTATTGGAATGGGGTTGATCAAGATAAAGGCTGTCTTGACCGTCCGTTATCCGTGGATTGCTCTGTTTATAGTTCCCGCGAAGCTTATACCCAAACGTTTCCAATGTTTGTTAGGGTCAAATGGCAATATGACTTTGAATCAGTACAAACTAGCATCGAAGCGCAAACATGGCAGCGTTATAACGCGTTACTGTTAGGAGTGGGGCAGTATGGTTTTCAAGCTCAATTCGACACTATTAATGAAAAGATCAATCTTGGCTATGAATCCTCAAGGGTCAAGGTAAAATGGGCTTTTGATCAAGCTGATTTCGCTCAAGCCAAGCACTGGCAATTGTCCTTAGATATGAACTGGCCTATTTTATGATTTACGAACACTATTTTGCTTTAACACAGCGCCCGTTCTCCATTGCACCTAATCCAAGCTTTTTATATGCCTGTGGCCAATATAAAGAGGCCTTAGCGGCACTTGAATACGGTATGTTGCATCGAGGCGGATTTGTGTTGCTGACCGGTGAAGTGGGCACGGGTAAAACCACTCTTTGTAAATTCCTATTGCAATCCATACCTCAAGACACTGAAGTGGCACTAGTGCTGCACCCGCAATTAGACCGATTAGAATTGCTGCATTTAATTTGTAAAGAATTTGGTTTAAATAGCACAGGCTTAGAGAAAGAGTCTCAATTAATTGATTTGCTAACCGACTTTCTTTTGCAGGTGTATTCGAAAGGGGGTTACAGCGTTTTAATCATTGATGAAGCGCAACACCTAGACGGCTCAGTATTAGAATTAATCCGTTTGCTTACAAACCTTGAAACCCATGAAGATAAGTTGCTTCAAATTATTTTACTGGGTCAGCCTGAGTTAAAAGAGCGTTTAAATCAATATCAGCTGCGTCAGCTGAATCAGCGTTTTACGGCGCGTTTTCATTTAAATAGCCTGAGCTTTTTACAAGTTAAAGCCTACCTTGATCACCGTGTTGAAGTAGCAGGGGGGCAAGAGTCGTTATTCTCGCTTTCGGCTGCTTGGCTGTTATATCGAATGACAAAAGGCATTCCCCGTTTGATTAATGTATTGGCAGATCGCTGTTTGATGGGGTGTTATGCGGAGCAAAAAAAACAAGTGACACCTATTATGGTTTGGCGCGCAGCGAAAGAAGTTTTACCTGTTAAAAAACAACCAAAACGTAATTTTGTTTTAGCCAGTGTTATAGCCATCGTGTTTATGGTGTTTGGGTTTAATCAACTTAGTTATAATTCAGCTGATACCTTTAATGCGCCAGTGTTTAATAATGAATTTATTACCAAGCTTATATCGTTACCTAGTAAATCAAACAATCAAAGTGTGAATAAAAATCCGTGTGATGGTAAAGCTAACTGCTGGTACGGCCGCTTACCTGTGAATATTGTGCAAGGCTTATCACTTGATGCGTACGTGCTTATTGGCGGTGAATGGCAGCGTTACACTGGTCAGCCTATTGCGGGTGAGCAGGTTGGTGTTGCACTGAATGATATGGACTCACGTTTTGTAGATGCACTAATAAAACCCTCTGAGCAAAGTGACCTCATACCTTGGGTAAGAGACATTTTGTTATCACAGCAAAGCCTAGTAGCAGAAGATGATATTTCTCAATGGCAAATGATTACACCTAAGTCAGCGTCTAATAACCCATCTGTTGTATATGATGTGGTATTGCATGAAATGGTGAAATCTTTTCAGCGAGAACATGGGCTTTTAGTGGATGGTGTTTTGGGGCCACAAACATTGATTAGCTTATCTCTGTGGGATCAACAACTGCAAATGGCGGCGCAATAACATGTCTTATTTATTAAAAGCGCTGCAAAAAGCTGAGCAAGAACGTCAGCAAAAAATACACGTTGAACATGATGAGCCTATCACAATTCAACAAAAGTCGAGTTTGCCAATAGGTTTAGTAGTGCTCGTTGTGCTTTTATTGGTTGTGACCTTGTGGCAAGTTTGGCCAAGTACAGCGGATGTGGGAGCTGATGAATTTTCTGAAGAGTCATTTTCTACCTCAGCTAAAAAAGTGATGCTGAAAGAACCTGCAATTTTAGAACAAGAGGTTTTACCCTTGTCTCAACTTGAAACCCTGAAAGTGCATGAGGCTGCGTCACAATCAGCTATCACCTTGGCTAAAGCTAAAGATTTATCCCAGCTAACGGCTCAAGAACTTGCACGTATCCCAAGCTTAAATTTAGCCAGCCATATTTACTCAAGTGCAGCTGAATTTCGGTCTGTGGTGATTAATGATCAAACCTATAAAGAGGGCGCTTTGATTCGCGCAGGTTTGATCTTAGAAGAAATTAATCAAAGCGGTATTATTATTAATATTCATGGTCAGCGAGTTGAACTGCCCAAGGGGATTTCGTGGGTAGCCAGTCAAGATGCTAAGTAGTGAAGCAAAGAGTAATATCCAGTCTGGCTACAGCAAGATACTCGAAAAAAATAAACTAAAGCCTCGTCGTGGGCAAAAGCAAATGATTGCAGCCATTGCCCGTACCATTGGTAATGTCCAGCAAGATGATGATGGTAATCGAACGTCTAACCAACAAGTGTGTGTAGTCGAAGCCGGTACGGGTACAGGTAAAACCCTCGCATATCTAATTGCTACCATTCCTCTGGCGGCCGACCTTAATAAAAAAATCATAGTTTCTACCGCAACCGTTGCACTGCAAGAGCAGCTCATTGTTAAAGATATACCGGATGTGGCTAAAAACAGTGGTTTGGATTTTAAGTACGCATTAGCGAAAGGTCGTGGTCGATATTTATGTGTACACAAACTTGATCAAGAATTAAAAGATCAGCGCATGCAAGATGCGGCTATGGATATGTTTGGTGGTATCGATGCATCTGACGATCAAAAGGCACTGTTTCAAAAACTATTAGATCAATTTACATCAGCAAAATGGGATGGTGATCGTGATAACTGGCCAGAGCAAATAGAGCAACAAGATTGGTCAATGGTCACCGCTACACATCGAGAATGTAGTAATCGTCGTTGCCCACATTTTAATGCTTGCCCATTTTTCACCGCTCGAAAATCCCTTGAAGATGCCGATGTGATTATTGCCAATCACGATTTAGTAATGGCAGATATTAATTTAGGTGGCGGAGCCGTTTTGCCAGAGCCAAGCAATAGTATTTATGTGTTTGATGAAGGCCACCACTTGCCGGATAAAGCCATTAGTCATTTTGCATCACAGGTTAAGTTGCACCAAGAAGAAAACCTGCTTAAGCAAATCTCAAAAGCGGTGGATACCCTAGGTAAGCAGTGCGGTACACCCATGGGGTTGTTGCAAGTGGTGTCTGCCATGCCAGAACACATTGGCAATATTAATGGCCAATTAAGTTATGTTCGTCATTTATTGATCGATTTTATGGGTGATCAAGCGGATGCTGAAGGGACTGTGCAGCATCGTTTTCGTATGGGTAAAGTACCTGATGGCTTAAAAGAGTTAGCAGGGGAGTTAAATAAAACCCATAACTCACTGTATGGTCTGGTTGATAAAGTGGTGGAGGCATTAAAAGCGTCCATTAGTAAAGATGATGGTGAATACAAACAAAGCGATGCTGAGCGCTGGTTTCCTATTATCGGTATGTTACAAGCCAGATTAGAAGGGGCTGGTTTGTTGTGGTTAAGTTATGCCCAAGCAGACTTTGATGACGCCGTACCAGTGGCCCGTTGGATTGACCGCATTAATAATGAATACGAAGATGATATTGGTATGTACTCTAGCCCAATCTTAGCGGCTGAGTTATTGGCCAAAAATTTGTGGAGCCGTTGCTTTGCTGCCGTTGTTACTTCAGCCACATTAACTGCCCTTGGTAAGTTTGATCGTTTTAGGATGAAGTCTGGTATTGCCCGTGATAATCACTGCGAAATCATTGAGAGCCCGTTTGATTATCCAAACTTAGGTAAGTTGGTGGTGCCAAAAGATGCAGTTGAGGCAGGGCACGGTGATGAGTACTCGCAAAAAATAAGCGATATTTTACAAGATCATTTAAAAGAAAGTGAAAGTACTTTGGTATTGTTTACATCTCGTCGAATGATGAACGACGTAAAATATAAACTACCCTATGACATTGCTGATCACATCATGACGCAAGATGATTTTTCGAAACAAGAAGTGATTAAACGTCATAAAGATAAAATAGATAACGAGTTGTCCAGCTTTTTATTTGGCTTAGCCAGCTTTGCAGAAGGTATCGATTTACCGGGCAATTATTTACAACATGTGGTGATTGTAAGATTGCCATTCTCAGTGCCTGATGACCCAGTGGATGCCACTTTGGCTGAGTGGTTAGAATCAAAAGGGCGCAACCCGTTTATGGAAATTTCAGTGCCGGATGCGTCTGTTCGCTTGATTCAGGCTTGTGGTCGTTTGATTCGTACCGAAACCGATACCGGCAAAATCACGATTTTAGATAAACGTATTGTCAGTAAACGCTACGGTAATTTACTACTGGATGGTTTGCCGAACTTTTCAAGAGACCTTTATGCGTAAAGCGAAAGCCTCAAGCATGAGGTTGAGCCAGCTGGCTGACATGGAACCTGTTTCGGCCTGAGTTTTTTGCTTTATATAAAGCTTGATCTGCCATTTTTAATGCAAGGTCTTTATGTTTTTGCATCCAAGCACCAGGTTGATTAATGATGCACGCACCACAGCTAATGGTGAGTACATTGCTGACACTTGAATCAATATGTTCAATATTTAAATCGGTAATGCTTTTTAGAATTTCGGCCAGTAATTGCTCAAGCTGAGTATTATTATCAACTTGGCAGACCATGACAAACTCTTCACCACCGTAGCGTGCTAAAAAATCCATGGCGCGTCTTGTATGCGACTGCAATGCTTTTGCTACAGCGATAAGCGTGTCATCGCCTTTTTGATGGCCATAGTGATCGTTATAGCGTTTAAAATGATCTATATCCATCATAATGATGGCAATTGGCATTGAGTTTCGTGTGCTGGCTCGCCATGTTTGATCATAATATTCGTCAAAGTGTCTTCTGTTAAAGACCTGCGTTAAGCCATCTGTTTGTGACTCACTTTCTAATTTATCTTGGTACTCTTTGTTATGGCTAACGATTTCATTAAAAACATTTTGAAATGTATCAAACTCACTTATGTAGCTATTAATATCTAAATTTGTCATATTGCCGCTATCAGACATGGTTTTTATTTGTTTAATCATTTTGCTAATAGGTGCTAAAAAAATCACCCAAATAATAATAGTGATAAAAATAGGCAGCAGTAATAAAGAGCTGATACTGTAAATGGTGAGCTCATCAAAATGCTTGGGAATGCTGTTTTTAGGGTACTTAATTTCAATTAAACCAAATGGTTTTTTTATGCTGTTACTTACCCATATGTAATATTTTTCACTTAATGTGTTTTTGTTTATCTCGGAATGACTGATCAGTGGTTCGGAAGCTAACCCCATTAGATCAATATTGTTTACATCATAATGTGTGAAGCGGGCTTTTGATATGTAGCTAATTCGTTCGAAGAAATCATCCTTTAAAATTTGAATGAAAATTAAGGTGCCATTTATAGGTTGCTCTTGATTAGTATCTTGTATATGCGAACTGGCGAAATAACCCAGTTGATTATTAACCCGAATAAACCCGAAACTCTCGTCTTGTTCGATTAATTGCTCGAGTTCTAAGTCAGGTGAAAGCTCGTCTAAACTTTTTACCTCATTGAAAGCATGGCCTGTATTGGTTCCCGCATAAAGTAGTTCACCGCTTTTACCCAATAGAGCAACCGCATCAATGCCAGAATTGACAAAAGATCCTGTAAAGTTTCTTTTTATAAAATTGCGGTTTTTAGTTGTGGTGAATTTATATGCCTCATCCCATTTGGCCCAATCACTGGTGAAGCGCAATAAATTCACTTTTTCTGTTTCATAGGCTGCAAAAACGGCTTCAATATCGTTTTGATGCTGCTCGATGGTGGATTCAATTAGAGCAGGGTAAACAATGAATAGGCGGTAGCCAAATAAGCTACCACCTATGATTAAAGTGTATGAAATAGCGGCTAACAAAACTAAGGATCGTAAGGTCATAAGCCCTCCTATATTAAGCATAGCCGCCTTTTTGAGGGTGTGGGATTTATGCCGTCATAATGATTTGAGCTGTCTTGTTTCTTTTTAACCAGACCTTTTCATGGATGTGAAAGGCCACGGTATTCACCGCAGGCTCGATTAACGCAAGGGCACCGCCTATCACGATGCTACCAGTCATAATGTAGGTGATGGTGAATGCCACTGAAAAGTGAACAATGGCAAAGCTGATGGTTTTATTCATGGCATTTCCTCCTAATGAAGTGCCATTATTTAATAATGATTCCTATTTGCATAATTAATCGTGTCTAACTTATAGATAGTTTTTGGCTATATTGGCTGCGTGGGTATGACGGCAGTCACAAATCCAGCAGGCTTGCTTTGTCATTCATATTAAATGGGCCCAAAATAACTAAGACTATAGTTTGGGGTGTGTATCGTGAATAGTGCCGTTAGCCTACAAGAAGCCGTTGTTGAATCGTTACCCGTTAATATTGAGGCCATCAAGAAGGCTTTCATTCAGCTGCATCAATTACCTGCTGCCAATGAGCAGGCTGTCCGTGCGACAGTTGACGCAAGTCACGTGATGCAAGTTAAAGACTGGTTGCAAGATTTAGAGCGTGAGCTTGGGGTGAAAGCCAAAGTGGTGGCCAGTGCTAAAGAGTGCGGTGTAAACGTAGATGCGCCAGCGGCCGTCATTAACGATGAAGCGGTTATATTTGCTAACCACATTGATCATCAAAAAATGGCGTTGGATGTCTTTGAATACGCAGTGGTTGGCTTGTTAGGGGTTGAACGTTTATTAAAAGACGAAAAGACCAGTCTGCGCTTATTAGCAGACCTAAACCAAGATACTCAAGAATACCTTGCTAAACGCTATCAACTTTCCCTAGATAAAACAGAAGATAAAGTCTTGGTGCTTAAAATGTACCTAGCTGATTTAGCCAGTTTGAACATTCGCTTAACCTGGTTAGAGCGCAGAGAAGCTTGGCAGCGCCAATGCGTACGCCTGTTTTACCCTAAGCTAAAATTTGAATCCTTGGATCTGCATTATTTGCTACTTAAGGCTCGAAGAGCCGTTAGGAAAGGTTAGAGGCTTACTTTAACCTATAAACGTCATCCCCGACGCGCGCAGCGCTTTGATCGGGGATCCACTTCGGTTTCTAGAAAGACTCGAATCCCTCCGCAATAAGCCAAAACAACTGGACCCCCGCCTGCGCGGGGGAGACGTTGCATCTCAGCTGATTTTAAAACTAAGGGGCAGTTGTGGTTGCCAGATTTTTGCCAATTGAGGCTGTTTATTTCCCCAAAATCATATCGGCGGCTTTTTCGGCAATCATAATGGTTGGGGCATTGGTATTGCCCGTCACCAAGTTCGGCATGATAGAGGCATCCACCACGCGCAAATTGTGAATGCCTTTGAACTTCAGCTTGTCATCCACAACCGCCATAGGGTCGCTGTCTGGGCCCATTTTACAGGTACCAACAGGGTGGTACTCTGTATCGGAATGGTTGCGAATATACTCTTTAAGCTGGGCAATGTTGTCACGCTCAACGGGGTAAATCATTTTGCCTTTTACTTTATCAAACGGCTTGGATTCCAGAATGTCGATGGTTTTTTGCAGGCCTTTTATTAGACGGTTCATGTCGTCTTCGTCGTCTAGGTAGTTTGGATCGATTAACGGGTCAGCCAATGGGTCCTTGCTAGCAAGGCGCACGCTGCCGCGACTTTTCGGGCGCATCAAGGTGGCATGTGCGCAGTAGCCATGGCCAAGGTGAAATTTACGGGTATGGTCATCCACGATGCCAGTAATAAAGGTGATCTCAATATCCGGTGCCGGCACCTGCTCATCTGTGCTGTAAAAGCCCGCGGATTCCGCAAAGTTACTGGTGAGCAAGCCGCGACGCTTAAATACCCACTGAAAAATGGCTTTTACTACGTCATAGCCGCCGCCCAATGAATAGCCAAAGGTGCCTTTACTTGAGCTGAACAGCTTGGTTTTATAAAGCGGCACAACGGATATATGGTCTTGTAGATTGCTGCCCACACCGGGTACGTCTTTCACCACCTCAATACCTAGGCTTTCAAGGTGCGCTTTTGGGCCAATACCAGAAAGCTGCAAAATCTGTGGCGAGCCATAAGCGCCAGCGCTCATGATCACTTCTTTATTGGCATTTACCGTTACCAAGTCTTTGCCTTGGTAAAAAGTCACACCTGTGGCGGTATCATTGCTGACTTCTACTTTAGCAACATGAGCTTCGGTGATGACTGTTAGGTTAGGGCGGGCAAGATTAGGGGTGAGGTAGCCTTTAGCGGCACTGCCACGTTCGCCGCCTTTTTGGGTCACCTGATTCATGCGACAACCCGCTTGGGAAGCTCCATTTAGATCTGGCTTACGTGGTATGCCATTTTGCTCGCAGGCGTCCAAAAAGAACGTATTAAAGTGGCTAGGGTCACGCAGCTCGCTTACGTTTAGTGGGCCACCTTGGCCATGGTATTCATCGTGAAGGGTTTCGTTGTTCTCAGCCTTGATAAAGTAGGGCAGCACATCTTTGTAAGACCAGCCCGTGTTGCCTTGCGCCGCCCAGTTGTCGTAATCCCAGTGGGCACCACGAATGTACATCATGGCGTTAATCGAGCTAGAACCGCCCAGCACTTTTCCTCGTGGTTGCATGCCCAAACGGCCATTCAAACCCTTTTGCGGCACCGTATCGTAGTGCCAACTAAAAATGCCATAAGGCACGGTGGCAGCCACACCGGCTGGGGCGTGAATAAATGCGGAGTTATCTTTTTTACCGGCTTCTAACAGGCACACGCTGATGTTTGGGTTTTCAGTTAGGCGGCTAGCGAGTACGCAGCCTGCACTGCCTGCGCCCACAATGACGTAATCAAAGGTTTGTTTGTTCATTATTATTTTTCTTTTGGGTTTTATTAGGCATTAGTTTGCCAATTATGGCATTTAAAAACTTGCCTTTTTTAGACAAAAACTTATCATTTTTGGCGCATTCGTCTTTTGGAAAGCTAAGCCATGACTCAACTGGTAAGAAGTGAATCCCTAACTGGCTACTGCCAGCTGGTTGAACAACTCGGTGGTGATCCAGATGCCTTGCTCGCCCCATTTAAATTAGACCGCACCAAGCTCAACACCGAAGGCTACATGTTCCCGTATCGCAACTTTGTAGGTTTATTAGAGGCCAGCGCTAAAGCCCTAGACTGTCACGACTTTGGAATCCGCTGTGCCAACCTGCAAGACTTCAGCGTACTTGGCCCCATTGCACTGGCTGCCCAGCAAAGCCAAAACCTAGGGCAAGCTTTACAGCGGGTATCCAGTTATCTGCATGTGTACACGCCAGCTTTAGGGTTAAACGTCAGTGTATTGCCTGGTGGGCAAACCTTATTGGTGGCGGTAGAAATATTGCTAAAACCTTTGCCTAAATGCATTCAAGCGGTTGAACTCACCATGGCGCTATCGGCAAAGATTATTCACATGTTAAGTGGCGGCCAAGCCGTCCCCCTTAAAGTGTTGTTACCTCATTCGCCTATAAATACTCACGCGGTTTATCGTAAAGCGTTTCCCTGTGACATTGCCTTTAACCAAGGAGTCTCTGGCTACGAGGTTAATGCCAGTGATTTAAATTTACCGCTTACTTCACAACAAACTGAACTGGGTGCCATGGCTTACAGCTATCTAGAAAGCCATTTTTTAGCCAAGCAATCTTCTTTGAGTGAGCGTGTTGAAGCACTCATCAAACCCTTATTAATGGCCGAGCAATGTTCCAATGACGCCGTGGCCAACGCATTAGAAATGGAAGTGCGACAACTGCACCGTTTATTAGAAACCGAAGGCACCAACTTTCGCACCATTAAAGACAAAGTACTAAAAGAACTGGCCGAGCTGTATTTAAACGAAAAAGCCTTAAAGCTTGGGCAAATCTCACGACTCTTAGGTTATTCAGAGCAGTCTGGTTTTTCACGCAGTTGCCAACGTTGGTTTGGTATGGGGCCGCGGGAATATCGCAAGCGGGTGGGGTGAAAGATGTGAGTGGCGCCACTTATTTTTAGCGTCATTCCTGACGCGAGGCGTTATGCAGTGTGCAATGTCTGATGAGTTTAGAAAGACAGGTAGTGTTTTCAATATTGACCATGAATATTTTAGTTCTCTTTAGATGCCATTAGCTCTGCGCCCAGAAATGATTATTTGTGCGTTATCGTTTGAAACATTATCAAGCCCAGCGCAGCGCCCGTATCGCTTACGTGAAAATGCAAAATACCGTAATCAACAAGGGGCTATTTCATCACGTATGGGTGATGATTAACCTTTTTGGTTTTATGTGTAGAAAAGCAAAATTGCTAAAACAATAGATAGCCCGCAAACGCGGGCTTTTTTGTGGGTAGTGATTTTGCTCATGCTAAACACTGTACGAACTCGCACCCGCGAGTGAATCGCTCTCCAAATATAGCGCCATAAATTAATACGAACTCACACTCAGAATGCCCCATGAGCGCAGCGAGTGTGTTGGGTGCGCGAGTGAATCAATCCATCAATATAGTGCTACAGAATTGTAAGAGCTTGCCCCGCGAGCGAAATGCTGAACTTCCCCCGATAATGTGGTCACCTTTAAATAACTTAAAGGTGTCGAAATGCCCAGGTATAATAATCCACGTAAAACATGGTTTTATTCGAATGAGTTTAAAATCAAAGCCGTTAAATTAAGCTATCAACCCGATATCCAAAGCAAACAAGTTGCTGATGGTCTTGGTATTCACCCTCAGATGTTATCGAGATGGAGAAAAGAGTATCGTGAAGGAAAGATTCAAGGTGATGGCCAAAAGAGAGTTGGTGTGAGTAATAAAAGAAAGTCACCGCCTATAAAAGAGCTTACTGAGAATGCAAAACTTAAAAAAGAAGTTGAGCGTTTAAAGAAGGAGAATGACCTTCTAAAAAAGTGGCAACAGTTTCTAGCGGAAAAACATCAGAACGATTTGGATTCATCGACCGACACCGATCACACCAAAACAAAAGCAATGTCACCGCAAACGAATGGTATCTGCGAACGCTTCCATAAAACGATTCTGAATGAGTTTTATCAGATTACGTTCCGTAAGAAACTGTATGACAACTTAGATGACTTGCAAAAAGATCTGGACGAGTGGATGGACTACTACAATAATGAACGAACTCATCAGGGTAAGATGTGTTGTGGGCGAACCCCGCTTGAAACATTACTTGATGGTAAATCGATTTGGGCTGAGAAAAATTTAGCTCAAATCTAACCTGACAGGCACCGTTTAAAAACGGGTAACTGTCAGATCAAGTCTGAGCTACTACACCTAAGTTTACCTCTGTTCTTGACCCCATTGCTTGGGAGATAAACCATACATCCGCTTAAACTCGCGACTAAATTGTGACGAGCTCGTATAACCCACCTCCATTGCGGCTACATTTATATTGATGCCTTCGGCAATTTTCATCGCGGCGTTGTTTAGTCGCATGGATTTTACAAACTGAATAGGGGACATGTTTGTTGCTTGTTTAAATTTACGATGGAACACAGCTCGGCTCATGCCGATTTGATCTGTCATATCTTCAATCGTTACCGCTTTATTTAAATTAGATGATAAAAACTCGATTGAACGGGCGATTTCATTGCCCACACCAAACGCACTTTTAAACTCATTGCCTGCGTCGCCTTTCAGAATTGCGTAATACAATTCACGCAGTCGGCTTTTCCCAAGGATGGCTAAATCCACTGGATT
This sequence comes from Bermanella sp., assembly GCA_049115935.1. Lineage (GTDB taxonomy): Bacteria > Pseudomonadota > Gammaproteobacteria > Pseudomonadales > Oceanobacteraceae > Bermanella. The sequence goes on from JAGDZK010000039.1 coordinate 16,567, forward strand.
ACCGTCAAGCTGTAGCAGGCGATAAAGGGCATCGGTAAATGCCTTGTCCCACTGTGCTGTCGATAAACCCAGTGGTTGGGAAGTGTGCTTGGGGATGCGTAACGCCCCAGCTGAACTTGTGAGCTCTAATACTAGTTCGGTCATGACGCTGGTATCTATGGTGATATAAACCCCGATAAGTGGGTTATCAGGTGAAGAGTCGGGGGTGCCCGCCTCAACGGGCATGGGTAAGGTGCAACAGATATAGCGACTGCTGTCGTAAACATGCTTGCTGCCATCCAATATGGCTTCTTTGCCGCCACGGATAATGGCGGTCACGGATGGCTCATACACAGCGGGGGCGCAGTGCACGGACTCCGTTATTTTAAATAACTGCACGCCTTTGATGCCGGTTTTTATTAGGCCATTTTCATTAACGGCTGCATTGGTCTTTTCGTTAATGATGTGTTCGATTTGTTGTTTGCTCATGGGGTGGTATCACTTAAATGAAGCGAATAACAAGTTAGCACCTGGTTTGTTGTTACTCAATATTAAGATACAAATAGGCATGTTTTAGAGAGTATTTCGCCTATTTTAATCATTTTTATGAGCCTATAGTGCATTTATCTTAATTTAAGCATGTGACGCATATTTAGGTAAATGACCATGTCAACTCAAAATCAATTTGGCCCTAAGGGCTGGACACCTGACAACCTCGGCTCTTTAGTTGGTAAAACTTATCTGATTACCGGTGCGAACACTGGGGCGGGTTTTCAGGCCACACGCATCCTGCTCGCTAAAGGCGCTCAGGTGGTGATGTTAAATCGTAACCCTAGTAAATCCGAAACGGCCATTGCTGAGCTGAAGCGTGAATTTGGCGATACGGCCAAGGTGAACTTTATTACCTTAGATTTAGCAGAGCTGGCTTCTATTCGATACGCGGCAAAAGAGATATTAGAAAAGGTGCCTCGTATCGATGGGCTCATTTGTAATGGGGCCATCGCACAAATTGCAACACAGCAATGTACCGTTGACGGGTTTGAAAGCCAGCTAGGTGTGAACCATTACGGGCATTTTTTATTGTGCGGTTTGTTGTTTGAGCGCATTGATGAATCGCAAGGTCGAATTGTGGTGGTGTCGAGTGAGGGTCATAAAATGGGTTTAAGAACCATGCAGTTTGATGACATGAATTGGGATAAAAACTACCACCCAAATAACGTGTATAGCCAAAGCAAATTGGCACAAACCATGTTTGCTTATGAGCTGCAAAACAGAATAAAAGCCGCGAGTAAAAATGTGAAAGTATATGTTTGTCACCCTGGGGCCTCGAATACGACCCTGATTAGAGAAAGTGCAAATTTTATCACCCGAATAACATGGGCGTTTATGGTGAAAATTGGTCTGGCGCAAAGTGCTGAAAAAGGTGCGTACCCAGAAGTCATGTGTGCAACGGAAGATAATTTGAAAGAACGCGCTTATTATGGCCCCACAGGGATGATGAATTTTGGTGGCCCAGTGGGTGAAAGCAAGATTGAATCATTTGTATTAAATAAAGAGGTACAAAACAAATTGTGGACGCTGTCTGAAAAAGCAACATCGCTTAAGTGGTCGATTAAATGAAAGCATTTATTTTTTTGATGGGGAGTTTTATCTTCATGCAGGCAACTTCATTTGCGGGTGATATGGGGAATGTGCAAGATGCTGACGGCCATGTTTACCGCACGGTGAAAATTGGTGATCAAATGTGGCTGGCAGAAAACTTACGCACCACTCGATTTCAAGACGGAACAAGCGTCAGTACGGGGTTTATTCCAGAGGATGACAAACATAATTTTTTGAAGTATGGCAGGCTTTACGATTGGTGTGACGTTACCGATACGCGAAATATTTGCCCAGTAGGTTGGCGTGTGGCATCAGATGATGACTGGAAGGCACTTGAAAAAACCATCGGTATTTCTGAATCTGAATTAGATCAACAAGGCTGGCGCGGTAAAAATGATATTGCCATTACCCTTAAAGCTGAGCAGCCCAATACTCTTTTTAAAGATTTTGATCAGGCGCAGGTGAATAAACATCAATTTTCTGCGACCCCTGCAGGTGTAAAACTGGGAAGCTGGTATGTCACACAAGGCATGTATACCGAGTTCTGGACCAGCAGCACGGCAACTGAAAAAGAGGCTTATGCAAGAACGCTTGCTTATTCATGGTGGAATGCTCACAAGGGTGAAATCCGCCGAACAACATTAAATAAGAGTTACATGCTAACAGTTAGATGCGTGAAAATTGAGGAAAGTTAAATGACCAAAAGGATTATCGCAATCACAGTTTTATTGGTTCTATTTAAGTTGACGGGTTGTACGAGTTTTGACGTCAACGCGTTTGCTTATGAATCGGGTGACGAACTTGTTGTATTGGCTCATGGTTTGGGTCGGAGTGATTGGGCCATGCGTAAGTTTGAAAAACGATTAAAGGAAACCGGCTATAAGGTTTGTAGTTTAAATTACTCTACGATTGGCGAAAACGTTGAAAGCGTGTTGACTGAAACACGCAACCAAATCAATGCTTGTGTTGTTGGTGCACCTAAGATTCATTTTATTGGGCACTCTCTTGGCGGGTTAGTGATCAGGGCATATCTGCAAAATAATCAAGATGCACAATTGAATACAAAATTGGGAGCGATAGTGTTGATGGGCACACCGAACAAAGGCAGTGAGCTGGCAGATCATTTGCGTGACTCTTGGTTAATGAAGGTTGGTGGTGGAATAAGCCGAGCCCTGATGACAGGTGATAGCAGTCTAGGTAATAAGCTAGGTGAGCTGGACCTAAATCTAGGCGTGATTGCAGGTACAAAATCCTCAAACTTAACAAGTGAGCAATTTGAAGGGTTAAATGACGGTTTAGTATCGGTTGAGTCAACCAAGCTAAGCAGTATGAGTGATTTTATTGCCATTGAGGTCAATCACACCCAGATGCGATACAACGTTGAAGTGATGGAACAAGCGGTTCACTTTTTAAAAAGAGGGGTGTTTAAGCACTGAGCCTTGCGTATTTAGACTCTAAATTTAGCCATTAAGATTTTTGCGGCTGACTCTGTGAGTTGATTGTTTAGATTTTGTTGATAATGAATCAACGGAATACATGTTTATTCATGCTTAGGTGAGGTCTATGATCCGTGGTGAAAATTAATTCCCACTCGCTTTTGCTTAGAGACTAATTATGAATAACCCGATTATTGACGACTTATTGTTTAGACATACGTGTAAAAAATACGACCCTACTAAAAAGATTCCTCAAGCGGATTTAGACGTTTTATATGAAGCCATGCGTTTATCTGCCTCATCTATTAACTCTCAACCTTGGAAGTTTATTGTTATTGAAAGCGATGCCGCCAAGACGCGTATGAGCCGCACCTTTGAGAATAACTTCCAATTTAATCAGCCTCATGTGTTTGATAGCTCACATATAATTTTGTTTGCTCATAACCCACGTTATACCCGTGAAGATTATGCAGAAGTGGTTGATGATGGCATTGAAGATAAGCGCACCAAGCCCGAAGAAAGAGAGAGTGCATTTGGTGCTTTCTTGTTTGCCGAAATGAATACCGACGCCTCAGGCGACACAACCACTTGGACCAAAGCACAAACCTATATTGCCCTTGGTCATACATTGCATACAGTGGCAAGGCTAGGTCTGGATTCGACGCCGATGGAAGGCATTGATATTGAAATGGTTAACAAGGAATTTGAAAAAGAGCTAGATGGGCACGAGTGCCATGTGGCACTGGCCATTGGTTATCGCCATCCTGAAGATGATTATAACGCTGCAATACCCAAGTCACGTCGTAAGTTTGATAGCGTCTTTACCATTCTTTAAGTGGTTACTTAGCTAGGGAGTAAACGCTTTAGCTGAACGCTTCTAAAAAAGACACTCATGTTCGGTGAGTGTCTTTTTTCATTTCTTATTTCTTCTGTGTTCTCGTACAAATAAGTGAATATTTTAGTCGTTCTGTTTTATACGGAATAAACAAAGTTGAGTGCTAAAGCAGAAAGGAATAACCCTAAGCCAAATACGGCATGGTTGATCAGACTGTGCATTCTAACGGAATTGGGTTTGGGTGTATGACGCGCGGCAATACCGGCTCCCATGCCAGGCTGTAATACCAAAAAGGGCGCAACAATGGTAGCAACCCCCACAAGCAATGCAGGGCCAATGCTTGGCTGATCAATCCATTGAGTTGTGTAGATGATGACTAATAACGCAGCGTAACCTATGCCGATTAAATAATGGGCTGTCCAGCCAATGATGTGTTCGCCATGAATGGGCTCTGATTTAGCGATAGCCACATGGCGAAATTGACCATGCCTCATGTGGGCGATCCAGCGTCCTACCATCCCCCAATTAGTGGGCGGCATATTAAATATGTGCTTTCTTAATAGGGACCACAGGTCCATTACGGCGGTTGCGCCAATGCCGATTAAGATTGTAGAAATAATAGTATCCATGAGGGCTCCGTAAGTAGTTTTGATCGAAAAGAAATGCTAGTTTACAACCTCAAGTTAACTTTAGGTCAAGGCGTATTATGGATATTTCTCAGGTGGCTAAACAATCGGGGGTTCCTGCTTCAACGCTGCGATTTTATGAAGAGAAGGGGTTAATTCATTCAATCGGTCGGCAAGGGATACGCCGTGTATTCGGGGCGGGTATCATAGAGCGTCTTGCGTTAATTGCGCTGGGCCGTGTTGCTGGATTTTCTTTAGACGAAATTGCCAGCATTTTAGGGTCTGAAAAGAATCCTGATATTGATCGGAATTTATTGTTGAATAAAGCACGTGAATTAGATCAAACCATTCAAAAATTAACGGCCATGCGTGATGGGCTTCAGCATGCCGCGGCTTGCAAAGAGCCTAGTCATTTAGAGTGTCCTAGGTTTCGTCGTTTAATGAACTTGGCCGCAACGGGTGCGATTAAAGGGGAGGCACCCAATAAACTAAGTAAGCAATAGATGCCTTACTTAGCTGGGTTCAACTAGTAGAGAGATGAGTGAACGCATTTATGCCAATGCTGTTTTATATTTAAAAACCTAGCCCTCTATGCTTTCCAATACGCTGATGCGTATGTCTGTTGTGCTTGATAACCCGATTGGGTTTTAACAAATTGTTTTATTTCTTGCATGTGTTTTGATTCAGCCGCAATAAAAATAACCGGCTGTCCTTCCATCCAAGAGAGGGTTTTTACTTTTTCGAGTAGTAAATTGTGTGCCTGGTAGGGGCCAATTACCCATTCTACTACCACGGCGCGGGGTGCTTTTAATGCTTGTATGTCTTGTTGTGTGGGTACCTGAATAATAGTGGTTCCTTTTGCATCTTCAGGTAACTTCTCTAAAGCGGCTGCCGCCGCCGGTAATGCGGTGAGGTCCGCGATGATTAAATGCCAATCAGCTTGATAGCTTGGGTATTTTGCGGGCCCGGGGCCTGCAATACCAAGGAAGTCGCCAGCTTTTGTCTTTGAAGCCCAATCGGTTGCTAACCCTGTGTGATCGTTTACTGCAAAATCTAAGGTGAGTTCTTTTGTAACTGGGTTAAATGCTCTGATGGTATAGGATCGCATCCATTTTTTTGCCCCTGGATATAAACCTAACTTAGGTTTTGCTTCACCTTGGCGAGGAAAAATCGCTTTCACATGAGCGCCTTCTTGCCCAATAGGAAAGCCATCTAAGTCTTCTCCCGTCACAATTATTCGACGCATGTGGGTACTTAAATGTTCAACCTTAGCCACCTGGGTCATTCTCATCTTTGCTCCCATCTTTATCTCCTAACGGCTAGCTCGCCATGAATTTTTCAAGTTTCGGTTTGATGGTTAATGACATGGTTATGCCAATGATCAACCCAAAAGGCAGGGTCACGATATAACTGGTAAACCAAGCATCGAAAAATATGGATAGATTGCTAAAGCCAATATTATTGGCGGTTGTGGATGCCGCCATAACGGATTCCATAGACAGCGCCATAAGAACCCCTACGATAATATTGTGTGCGGTTTTTGTGGCGCCTGGGATGACGGCATTAATGAATCTTCCCAATACCAATGTGAGCAAAATGCCTGCTGGAATCATGATCAGCGCTGTAAAGGCGAAGGCGGTAAACCAATCGGATAAAAATGTCGCGGTGAACCCTGTGTTTGCATACGTCATGATGCCGGTTAAGGAGCCACCTATGGCAACCATAAGGCTCAAAACAACTAAAACTTTCTGAAACACCGGTGTTTTTTGCTTAACTTGAGACACTGATGATGCGTGAGTGGTGTCGGGCATTGGGTTCTCCTGCTTGTCTGAAATCGTAATGTAGTTGATAATGGCAACTATATTTATTAAGGTTGATATTGTCAACTAGTTTGGTGGTGAGAGTGATATGTCTGAAATGAATTCAGTAGAGTCCGTATTTCGTTTGATGCATGCATTGAAGCGTCATTTAGACCACGATTTAGAGGCCAAGCAGTTGGGTGTGGTACCTATGCAGATGCGGGTGCTTAAAATTATTAATTCTCGCCAGAACTGTACTGCCAATGATGTAGTGCAGTTTCTTAAGCGCGATAAAGCTCAAGTGACAAGGCTGATTTCAGGTTTGATTACTCAAGGGTTGATTCGCAAAGAGCCCAACCCAGATGATAAGCGTAGTCAGCTGCTGGTGCTCACAGAGCATGGGGTGAAGGTACATAAATTACTTGCCCAAGAGCTGGCATCACTGCATGACATTGTTGTTGAGGGGCTTGACGTTAAAGAGATTGAGCAATTTCAAACCCTGTCATTAAAGATGACTAAAAATTTAGAGAGCAGTTTAAAGACGGATAAGTAACTGCAAAACGCATTGACTAATGGGTTTGGGTGAACACATTTATTGTGATTATTTTGAGGCTGTTTTTTCTATTTTATCAATTTAAGGGCAAGGCTAAGCTTTGCCCTTAAAACGTGTTTTTTTAAATTGTTTGCAGTTGATCACGCCTGTCAAGAAAGCAGGATAGGCGAGTTAGTGCCAAGGCCATTGCTACGATTATTGCGCCAATCCAAGCGGTATCCATTAATGTCATGCTTTCTATGATAACGCCGCCCAGAAGTGACCCTAGTGCAATGCCGACATTGAATGCAGCAATATTTAACCCCGATGCCACATCTACCGCTTGAGGTGTGAACTTTTCTGCAAGCTGAACCACATAGACTTGCAAACCAGGTACATTGCCGAAGGCAAAAGCACCCCAAATTAAGATGGTGATCACAGCGGCAACTTGATTATCGGCTGTAAAGGTAAACGCTAACAGCACACAGGCTAAGGCAGCAAAGATAATAGTCAGTGCCTTGATTGGCCCCATGCGATCAGCCATGCGCCCACCCCATATGTTGCCAACGGCAACCGATACACCGTAGACCAGCATGATGAGTCCGATGACACTGGATTGAAAGCCGGATACCTGCTCTAGGATAGGGGCCAAAAAAGTGAATACAGTAAAGGTGCCGCCATAACCGATTGCCGTCATGGCATATACCAGCAGCAGGCGCGGTTGAGTCAGTACGCTTAATTGTTGGGAGATGCGTGCAGGGGCCGCTTGCTTCATGTTTTTAGGTACCAGCAATGCGCTGCCGATCAGTGCGATAAGCCCTAAAACAGCGACGACCATGAAGGTTGCACGCCAGCCAAAGTTCTGGCCAATCCAAGTACCAAGAGGGACGCCTGTGACAAGCGCAACCGTAAGCCCAGTAAACATGATGGCAATAGCACTGGCTTCTTTTTCGCGGGGAACCAAGCTGGTTGCGATGGTAGACCCTATGGAGAAGAACACCCCGTGAGCTAGGCCGGTCAAGATACGTGCAGTGATCAGCGAACTGTAGCTGGGTGCCATCCAAGCCAGTAGGTTACCCACTACGAATAACGACATGACGGCCATCAAAACATTTTTACGCTGCCAGCGACCTGTCATGGCGGTTAATACTGGCGCACCAATGGCGACCCCCAGGGCATAAAGGCTCACGAGTAATCCTGCGGATGGCAGGGAAACCCCCAAGTCTTGGGCGATGGTAGGTACCAAACCGACAATAACGAACTCGGTGGTACCAATTGCAAATGCGCTGAGTGTCAGCGCGAATAGAGCGATAGGCATTTCAATTTCCTTGCTTAGTTGAGTTGCAGTGGAGTATGCCTACTGCTATCTTTTACAAAAACAGCATTAGTAACAAAATACCTTTACATATATGACAATAATATCCCGTACCGAAGACCTTGAAATTCTGTTGACTGTCATTGATAGCGGCAGCTTTTCTGCAGCCGCTCGAATTCTGGATATTCAGATTGCCAAGGTATCCCGCGCAGTCAGCCGACTGGAAAAAGATCTCAATAGCACACTGCTTAATCGAACGACGCGCAAGCTGGAACTCACTGAAGAAGGGCGCATTTTCACTGAGCAGGTTAGGCAAGGGCTGCATCAACTGGCTGAAGCGGAAGAGAACATCAGAACACAGGCAGGCATCCCCCTAGGGAAGCTAAGGGTGGATGCGGCTACCCCTTTTATTCTGCATCAATTGGTACCTTTAATAGCGGGTTTTCGTGATCTTTATCCGAAGATTGAATTAGAGCTGGTTTCAAATGAAAACATCATAGACTTGATTGAGCGAAAGACTGACCTTGCGATTCGTATTGGCGCGCTGCAGGATTCAAACCTACATGCTCGCTTTCTAGGGCGCAGCCCTTTGCATATTGTGGCTTCGCCTTCTTATTTGGCGACTCAAGGGATGCCAGAAACACCAGATGCGTTGGCACATCATCAGATTATTGGTTTTGCTGATGCGCCTCACTTGAATCGCTGGCCACTGTCTGGCCAAGTTAATCTGCCAATTGCACTGACCAGTAGTAGTGGTGAAACCATTCGTCAGCTGTGTTTAGCCGGGCAAGGGTTAGCGCTTATGTCGGAGTTCATGATTCGTGAAGACCTTAGCAATGGTCACTTGGTCAAGGTATTGGATGGCAGCATTGTTTCGCCGAATAATCGGGAGTTGGTCCATGCGGTGTATTATCGTAATACGGGCCTTTCTAGTCGCATCACTGCTTTTTTGGATTATATTCAGCCTAGGCTTAAGCTATGAGGTTTATTTCATCATGGGTGTTTGAAACACTTTTAGAAGGCTTTATTCGAGTTACAAAGGTTTGGGTATGCTCACGACAGTTTTGTCTGTCGTCCTACCCGCGTAGGCGGGCATCCATTTCGCATGTGCGGTTTCGTTACATGGTTAATGATTTAAATTTTCGTAATCTGGCTAATCAAAGCTAGCACGGTTTTTCTTTTCGGGGGAGCTTCGCTCGAAACCTACGCTTTCCCCGGACCCCGCTTCGCGGCTAACTATCCACCGCCGATCTTTCATCGCTCTAATGCATCCATGCATTCGCGATATTAGTACATCCATGTACGTCATATTTCCTAGATGCTTTTGTTATGCGGTGGATAAAGGCCGCATATTGGTATTGTAACGTATCTGGTTTACGGTTGGTTCTGATAGATTTTTGCTTGTGGTGAATTTGTAGCTCGTAGGATAGGTTAGATTTGAACGCAGTGAAAATCGTAACCCATCAAGATTTTTAGAAACACTATATTGATGGGTTACGCTTCGCTAACCCATCCTACGTTTTTGATTTATGGTGGTAATGGAAATGTTTTTTCTGGTGGTGAACTTGTAGGAGCGAGCCCAGTGTGCCCCGTGAGCGTAGCGAATGTTTTGGGTATGCTCGTGAGAGTTTTGTCTGTCGTCTTACCCGCGCAGGCGGGTATCCATCGCTGGTTTTCGCTTTTTGGATAGTGGGAGTATAAAGCTGGTACTTTATTCTTATTTCTGATTTTTTATTGCTTGTTTTAAGTCATGAGATAACGATTTAACGCCATAGTGACAGCTTAGGGCATAGACGGGCTAGGACGATTTTCTTAGTGTGAGTGTCTTGGTTGTGTGTGATATTTTGCAGTAATTATGTTGTATATATAAACAGTATATTTTTAATAAATCCAGTAAAACATGCGTGTTTTGACTGAGAAATAAAAAAAGAGTGCGCGTTTTTACTGGAACCATAAAATAAAGTCGTGCAGTATCAATGGCTTATGATAATTCGCACCGAGATTGCGAGAACCCGTAATTTTGATAATACCGCGCATGCGCGTTTTTCCAGGAAAACCGAAACGGAATTTGGTCTGCAGCCCAGTAATGGCAAGCCTTTTAGACTGTTTTCTTCCGTTTTCCTCAACTGCAAAAACGCGCATGCGCACGATTAAAATGTTAACCAGGAGGAGAGTTGAGTGCATTTTTTCTACATGGATGAATCCGGTGATACTGGAAAAAACCTAGATGATAATGATCAACCAATTTTCGTCCTTGGGGGGATAAGTTTAAGGGATGAAGGGTGGAACAAAACTCATACCGAGTGGGAGAAAATTGTTTCCGCATACTTTAATGGCGCTATCCCCGATGACTTTGAATTGCACTCATATCAATTACTTTCTCCCAATGGCGATGGGCCATTTGCAGGGCACGATATCCAAAAGAGGCTCGGGTTAGCTGAGAGTGCTATTGATCTATTGATCGCAAGAAAGCATGGCGTGCATTTCATTGCTTTCGATAAAGGCCGAATCCGTGATAATGAGTGTGAGGCTAAACTACATTTCGATGCCAAGTCTCCTTACCTTTTGGCCTTTGATTACCTCGTCACATATATAAATGACAATATTAAGAAGGAACTCGGAACAACCGCAAGAGGAATGATTATATTCGATCAAAAAGAGGATCATCTAGAATCTATTGAAGATATTTTCCACGAGCGTCGTTTCAAGGGAGCGGCCGCTCATAAGGTCAAGTGGATTGTCGAGTTTGCGTCAGCAGTGGACTCAAATAAAAATCCAATGATTCAGTTGTCAGACTTGGTAATTCTCTGTGTTAGGCGCTTTCTTGAAATAGATGAGGGGTACAAAAATCCACCAGATGTTGTTAAAAACTTTTATGCGAATTGCTATGAAAAGATCTATGGCAGAGTTAAGAAAAAGAGCATAGTTGAGCGTGGTGGCAATGGTTTCGGTCCTTTAAATAATTATCTAAAAAAAGTGCAAAGTAAGCACAGTACTGGTTGGAAGAAAAAGTACGGTGTAAATGGTTAACAAGGCCAGCCAGAGGGACATAAAAACCGCCGCTTCGCTCTGGTTTTTATGCCCCTGCTGGCGGCGTTAGCATCACAAAAATACTTAGGAGGTACAGTCTAGTGGCCGGAATTTACAATGGAATACAGTTCAGAACGCGACTTGAAGCGGCATGGGCGGCCTTCTTTGATTTGGCGGGCTGGCAATGGTTGCCGAATCCGGCCTCAGTCGACGATTGGAAGCCAGACTTTAAAGTTACCTTTGACTGCGGCCACTCTGAGTGCAACGGCAGTCATACTCTTCTGATTTCAGTATTGCCGGTAAAGTCTCTAGAGAACCTTACCGGGCATCCTGCCTTGTCTTACCAATTCACAGTGCCAAATAGCGATGCTGATGGTGGGGCGTTGTTTGGTGATAATCCCGCAGCCACAGAATGGGTTATTGCGCACGGGGCTGGTGGTGGCTCTGAAGATCTTTACTTTCGCGTTAGTAACGCTGACGAACTCTGGAAACAAGCACTCAACAAAGCGCAATAGTCATGCTAATAAGGCCAGGCACGGCGACGCTTACTGCATTGCGGCTTCGCCTTCATTTCGTAGTAGCGCATTCTGGCTGGCGTTAGGGTGCTTACATCGTACAAGGATAAATAGATTTGCTGGAAATTAGATTTCTGTCAGGGAATAAATTCAAGATCGAGGAAGCATCACTGATACTCGAAAGAGCAGGCGTTTCCGTCGTGCCTGTTAATGCAAAGGTGGAAGAACTCCAAACTGAAGACACCTCCCGGTTAGTAAAAGATAAGGCGATTAAAGCTTTTGAAAAAATTGGACGCCCATTATTTGTCGAACACACCGGATTATATATTGATTACATGAACGGGCTTCCCGGCGGTCTTACTCAAATATTTTGGGACACGTTACAAGCTGATAAGTTTACGCAGCTCTTCGGAAAAGAAGGTGAAAATACTTTGATAGCAAAGACCGTAATAGGCTTCGTTGATGGGAAGAGATTCCACTTATTCGAAGGTGGTGTGAAAGGGCGTGTGCCTCCTAAGCCGATTGGCAATCGAGACTTTCAATGGGATTGCGCTTTTGTCCCTGAGGGTGAAACCAAGACTTTCGCCGAGCTAGGGGAGAGAAAGAATGAGATTTCCATGAGGAAAAAAGCTCTGGATCAATTCGCTTCCTACTTGAAAAAGAGAGGTCGTGTATAAATGCATGAGTTAGTTGAGGCAATTCGAAACAAGAAAGCAGTGCTTTTTGCCGGTGCGGGGTTATCAATGAATCTCGGCCTGCCATCTTTTAATTCATTAATCGGAAAATTGGCAGAAGATCTAGAATTCGATCCAGAGATTTTTCATATGTCAGGTGACTACCTGACACTTGCTGAGTACTACTATCAGGTTAAAGGAAAGCTTGGCCCTTTGAGAAGCTGGATGGACACCACTTGGCACTCTAATGAAGTAGATATTTCTAAGTCCCTTATTCACAAAGCGATAGTAGAACTTGATTTGTCAGCGATCTATACAACAAATTATGATAGATGGATTGAGAAATCTTTTGATCATTGGAAAGTGCCGTATAGCAAGATAGCTAATGTCTCCGATATAGCATCGGCAAAAGAGGATCAGACTCAAATAATTAAATTTCACGGAGATTTTGACGACGATAAATCTATCGTCCTCACAGAATCTAGTTATTTTGAAAGAATGAATTTTGAGTCACCACTGGATATAAAGTTACGGAGTGATGTTCTAGGAAAGACTGTCTTGTTTTTAGGGTATAGCTTGTCTGATATCAATATTCGCTATCTTCTATTTAGATTGCAGAAGCAATGGGAAAAAGAAGGCTGCGATAAAACAAGACCGAAATCATATATCTTTTTGGCTCGTCCGAATGTGGTTCAGGAAGAAATACTTCGAGCCAGAGGTGTGGTCCCAATAGTTGCTGAAACTGATGACCCAAAAGCGTCATTACAAAAATTTCTAATGGAATTATTACAGGAAGCTTATGGTAAGCGGCTGGAGCCCTAAATGCACTCTAACAAGTCAATCAACTTCGCGCCTACGGCGCCGGACGCAGAAAAACTACGCCGGTTATTGAGGTGTTATGTGAATTTGAGAGTTCAGTGAAACTTTATAAATATCTACCAAGCAAATATTTGGATAATGTGACAATGAAAGGAGAATTTCTCTTTCGTTCGTTATCATATTTTCGTGACTTTGAAGATGAACAAGTTAGAGGGGATATTTACGAAGGAGCTCAAAAATATACTGGTGATGGCGGGCTTGAAATTAACAATGTGACAACTGGAATATCCTCTAAAGAAAATTGGATTTTTAAGTCTAAGGTAGATGCCGACAATATATTTATTTTTTCTACCAGCAGTAAGCTATGCCCTGAATTAGCAAAGGAGTTTAAATCTGACGTTTGTATCGAGTTCACAAATGCGGGGCAAATTATATCCAAACTTAGTTATGCGATAAAAAGGCGTAAGTCAGTTAAGCCTAATAAACTTCTACATGGTCATGTGAATTACTATAAGGAAGATAGCTCGCCAGGCATAGATTGGGCATTCCCAGATAAGATTTCGAATAGTAAGCTGGACTATTTTTCACAACAGGAAGAATATCGTTTTCAATTCTCACTTCTAGATGCGCTAGCGTTCGGTAATACAACGCAAGAGATTCAAATGGGCACTGAGCCAAAAAGGCATCGAAAACATGAGTATCCAGAATTGACTTTAAAAATTGGAAATATCAAAAAGTGGTGTAAAGTCCATGAATTCACATAACAAAACCAGCCAATTCGCCAGCAAGCTGGCTGGACTCGTTTCACTCGCCATTGCTGGCAGGCGTTATAACTAAAGGAAGATTATGAGTCTGCTGGAAGATTCGTGGGAACAAAGAGAAGAACAAGTATATCCGGAATTATTTGGCGGTACTGGTGAAGGTATTTACCCGTTAGATGCCTCTCTATTCAAAAATCAATTTGGCATCGACAGCGTTGATCCTAGATGGCTACATTTTGGTGTTTTCAAATGTGCTCCAACGAGTGACAGAAAAACTTGGGTTTATGTCACCTCTGGCATGTCTAATACATGGGAGTCAGATGACCCGCAAGAGTATTCAGGTTTCGGAACTGAGTTTATCCTCGAAACAAATGATGAAAGTGATTGGGCAATAAATACGTTACGTAGTTTAGTAGCTTTCAATATTCTTGTGTCCGTTGGTCATTATGGTGATAAACCTCTAGTTGACTATGGAGACCGCATTCCAATGAAAATTGAGCCGAATATTTCAAGCTTAATGGTTGTAAAGCCAAATCAATTCCCTGAATCATTCGACTTAATATCTGGAAAAGTCGATATGCTGCAAATTACAGGTATTACAGCTCAAGAATTGGATTACGCAAAAGAGAATAGCTCAGAGGAATTAGCAAATAAGCTATTCGAATCTCAGGGTTCATTTACTATAAAACCTGATAGGTTAGGTGTGATTTAGTTATAACAAGTTGCTCAAACGGACAAAAAACTGTTGGCTTTTGCTCGTTCCTCGCTAATTTTAGCCAACAATTTTTTGCCGCTTAGCAAAGCGTTATAAGGCAAAAGAATGATTCTAGCCATCGTATCTACAATAGCTTTTCTACTAATCTCTATGCTTAGTGTTTTTGCTAGTGGTGCGTCTTTGAAAGTACATGCCGTAAATATCTTTTCACTAGCTATAGCGTTACCAATCACCACACTTATTTCTAGTAAAGCAAAATCATCTCAACAAATATTTATCATTTTGTTCATAGGATCGCTACTATCAATAATCGCCATTGATTACTTATCATCAGTTGTTATTGTTAAGCGAACCATGTTTATGGGTTGGTACGTTATGTATCCAATAGGACTATTAATTTTAATTAGCATTAATGCAGCTCGTATTTATGTGTCTAGCAAGCTGCCTTATAACAAGGCTAGGCAAAAACGCCCTGCGGGCTGGACGCGCTAACGCGTACCCTTGCTCGCGCGGCGTTATGTGTAGTGAGAGATCAATGAATATCGTTAAATCAGGAGTATGGCTTTACGATAATACGGTAGAGAAGCCTGTAGATATTGTCTCTCTAGATTATGACTGGTGGTATGAAATGGCGCTCGAAGAGGGTGATCTAGAAAAGGGTGAAAAACCAGGTCCTTTTGATAAAAATGGCCTTATTTATTATGTCCGTTTCCAGTATGCAGGCGTAACTAAAAAAGTCGGATGGGTAGACTCAATAGGTCATTTTGATTTGTCTGCCGCAGTCAGAGAAGCAGAAATAAAATCACCAAGCGGTATTAGGTGGCTCTGTGAATAAATACATAACAAGCGGCTCCACGGACAAATTTTATTGTCACCTTTTTTGTAACAAAAAAAGCCGCCAACACAATTTACTCGTTGAACCGAGCGTTATGAACGAAAAACCACCTGCAATAACTAGCAAAACAAAACAAACACTTTATTTAAACCAAAAAAACCCAGCAAAAGCTGGGTTTTTTATTTGAGCTACAAAGACTTACTTGATGCCTTTGATCTCTTTGANNGCTGCTCTTTACCTTTGAAGATCAGGTCAGAAGCCGCTTGGAAAGCGATGGTGTTGAAGTTAGGCGCCATTGGAATGTAGTGAGGGTCGTTTGCGTTTTGACCATCTACAACCGCTGCCATGCGCTTCAAGCTTTCTTCAACTTGTTCTTTGGTGCAAATGCCGTGCTCTAACCAGTTAGCAACGTGCTGAGAAGAGATACGTAATGTTGCACGGTCTTCCATTAGGCCAACGTTGTTGATGTCAGGTACTTTAGAGCAACCCACACCTTGGTCTACCCAGCGAACAACGTAACCTAGGATACCTTGGTTGTTGTTATCTAGTTCGTTTTGAATGAACTCAGGGGTTAAGGCGTCGATTTGCTCTTGAGTCATTAACGGGATCGTTAAGATGTCATCAACGTTTGCGTGTTGGCGAGTCTTAAGGCCGTTTTGAACTTCAAATACGTCAACCATGTGGTAGTGGATAGCGTGCAATGTTGCAGCTGTTGGAGATGGTGTCCAAGCAGTGTTTGCACCGGCTTTTGGATGACCAATTTTTTGCTCCATCATCTGACCCATTTCGTCAGGGATAGGCCACATGCCTTTACCGATTTGCGCGCGACCTTGTAGGCCAGTCTCAAGACCGGTATCTACGTTCCAGTCTTCGTATGCGCCAATCCAAGTTTGTTGCTTCATTTGAGTTTTCGCAACAAAAGGACCCGCCAGCATAGATGTGTGTAGTTCGTCACCTGTGCGGTCTAGGAAACCAGTGTTGATAAATACAACACGCTCAGAGGCAGCACGGATACATTCTTTAAGGTTAACCGTGGTGCGACGCTCTTCATCCATGATACCCACTTTCATGGTGTTACGTGGCAAGCCGAGTGCGTCTTCTACGCGACCAAATAGTTCAGTGGTGAATGCCACTTCTTCTGGGCCGTGCATTTTAGGTTTAACGATGTTGATCGAACCCGTTGTAGAGTTTTTGAACGGGCTGTTACCTTTAAGGTCGTGAATGGCGATCATAGCCGTCACCATGCCGTCCATAATACCTTCAGGGATTTCAGAGCCGTCTTCTAGCAAGATCGCAGGGTTCGTCATCAAGTGACCAACGTTACGAACGAACAACATAGAGCGGCCTTTCAAAGAGAAAGTGTTGCCGTCTAGGCCGTTGAATTCACGGTCAGCGTTCATTTTACGTGTGAAGGTTTTGCCGCCTTTTGATACTTCTTCAGCAAGGTCACCTTTCATTAGGCCTAACCAGTTGCCGTAAGTCACAACTTTATCTGCTGCGTCCACACAGGCTACAGAATCTTCGCAGTCCATGATGGTGGTTAGGGCGCTTTCTAGTACCAAATCTTTTACGCCAGCTGCGTCAGTAGAACCTACTGGGCTAGTTGGGTCGATTACGATTTCTAGGTGAAGGCCGTTGTTTTTAAGCAAGATAGAAGTTGGGTTGGCGATGTCACCAGTAAAGCCAACCAGTTTGCCTTCGTCTTTAAGGCCGGTTTTAGAACCGTCAGCAAGGGTTACAACCAACTTGCCGTCTTCAATTGCGTAACCAGTTGTACCAACGTGAGAGCCAGTAGCAAGTGGAGCAGCTGTGTTTAATACTTCACGGGCGTATGCGATAACTTTGTCGCCACGTACTTTGTTGTAGCCAGTGCCTTTTTCAGCGCCGCCTTCTTCAGAGATCACTTTGGTGCCGTAAGCGGCATCGTATAAAGAACCCCAGCGAGCGTTAGAGGCGTTAAGTGCAAAACGGGCGTTCATTACTGGTACTACAAGCTGTGGGCCAGCCATCTCAGCAATTTCAGGTTCAACGTTTTGAGTAGTAGCAGAAAAATCAGGGCCTTGTGGTACTAGGTAGCCGATTTCTTCTAGGAAAGCTTTGTATTGTGCAAAGTTAAGAGACTGACCTTTGCGTTCTGTGTGGTAAGCGTCGATTTTAGCTTGTAGATCATCACGCTTAGCTAAAAGGGCTTTGTTTTTAGGCGCTAGTTCGTTAGCAATGGCGCTGAACTCAGACCAGAATTTATCTTGGTCGATACCAGTGCCTGGAATAGCTTTTTCGTTAACAAAATCAAAAAGTTCTTTAGCGACTTGTAGGCCGCCAACTTGAATGCGATCAGTCATTGTATGCCTCTAATTATTAACCAAATTACGACTTAGAATAGGCCATAATTCAGCGGTTGCTCCGTGAGATTACTAAGAAAATGCAACCACACAGGTGAAAAAAGTGGCCCGAATTCTACACCATGTTTAACTATAATTCATAGTTATATACCGTATAGTGGGTATAAGCGTGAGTGATGTGGTTTGAAATACTTGGCTGGGGTTACGCTCTAGGCTAGACTGGTTTTTCATCACTTAGTTGGTTGAATATGCAACAGGTCGAATTATTTCCCGTTCCAAACCCCTGTATTGGTGTTTGCCAAAGCAATGCCAAGGGTTATTGCATGGGATGTTTGCGCTCAAGGGTTGAGCGCCAAAAGTGGAATGATTTAATGCCCGCTGAAAAAATGCGCATCTTAGATTTATGCGCACTGCGTAAAGAGAAAATTGCCGCCATTATAAAGGCCCAGCAAACCTCTAAGGGTTAGTTAAAGCCTGACCTTGTATAACATGACAACCTTCCTTTTCATTTGATGCATCTAATAACTTAGCCATGGTTTCGGCTACTTGCAGCATTTGAACCGGTTTGTATTTGGCCAGAGGCCCAACCATAAACGGACTTACAAATATGCTCAGCAGAGAGCCTAGATACTCTCCCAAACGAAATTCATCACGTTGACCCAATAATAAGCTTGGACGAATTAACCATAAGTGCTTAAAGCCAATTTGAGTTAAGTTGTGTTCGGTTTCGCCTTTAACCGATAGGTAGAAGTTATTGCTCGTTTTGTTGGCACCAATGGCGCTGATGCAGGCAAAATTTGGACAGCCGTGTTGGTGTGTCCAATTGGCAAATTTAAGGGTTAGGCCGTGATCGACGTATTTAAATTTTTCTTTGCTGCCAGCAGACTTAATTGTGGTGCCTAGGCACGAATAAGCCATATCAAAACCTTTGCCCAGTTTAAATGATTCAAGTTCGCTAAAGTTTACGACGTGCTGTTGCACGCGCTCATCAAAAAGGGCGGACTCTTTCCTTACCAGTACGTGAATTGTGCTATCTGGATTGTGCACAATTAACTTCTCTACAAGCCTTTTACCCACTTCACCCGTGGCACCGGCTATGACAATCCCTTTATTCATGGGCGTTGACAGCTTCATGTTTGCATTGCATGAACTCACTGTGACGCAAATGCAGTAGGTCTGCAATTTTGCGAATGGTGTGTTCTTCGTAGCGATCAATTTCATTATCGGCTAGAGATACTTGCCATAATTTGGTTATTAACTGACATTTGGCTTCAATATCTAACTGCTTATCAAGATGCTGAGTGAATTCGTAAAGAGAGACTGCGTGGTCAACTTCTTGCTCGGCAATTTCGATCAAGCTTAAGCATTCCTGTGTGGTTAGCCCAGAGTGTTCACGCAGAAGTTGAGGCAATTTGTCGCGTTCAGATTGTTCGATATTGTCGTCTGCTAGTGCCACTTCGATCATGAGTGCGGCAATGGCGCGCTCAGTTTCGTTACTTGGTGATGTTTGGGTTTCAGGGGCGTTAAACCAATCCAGTATACGTTTGAACATTTATGCGGTTTCCAAGGCTGACAAGTATTCGGTGGTTAATAATTGTTCTAGTGAGATAAGGTCTTTAGTGAAATTGCGTATGCCTTCGGCCAGTTTTTCGGTGGCCATTGGGTCTTCATTTAAGTGCCAGCGGAATTGCGATTCCGTTAGTGTGTCCCATTTAGCTTCATCGGTTTTGGTGGTGTTTGAAAGCACTTGAATCAGTTTGCCTGAATCTTCACTTAAGCTATTAAGTAGGTCAGGGGAGATGGTTAGCTTGTCGCAGCCAGCTAAACATTCGATCTCTTCAATGTTGCGAAAGCTCGCACCCATTACAATGGTGTTGTAGCCATGGGTTTTAAAGTATTGGTAGATGCGACTCACCGAAATCACACCAGGATCTTTCGGCCCTGGGTAGTGCTCAATACCTTCAGATTTCTTGTACCAGTCTAAAATGCGACCCACAAATGGGCTGATTAATGTGATGTTAGCTTGGGCGCATGCGATGGCTTGGGCAATATTAAACAACAAGGTTAAGTTGCAGGTAATGCCTTCTTCTTCAAGTATTTTGGCGGCTTGAATGCCTTCCCAAGTTGATGCGATTTTGATCAAAATGCGCGAGCGGTCAACGCCTTCATCTTCATATAATGCAATAAGGCGACGCGCTTTATTAATAGTGGCGATGGTGTCGAATGATAATCGTGCATCTACTTCTGTTGATACATAACCAGGTACAGTTTTTAAAATTTCGATGCCTAATTTTACAGAGACCATGTCTAGGGTGTTTTCTAAGGTGTCGCCGGGTTGTTTTTGCGCCCAATGTGCGGCTTCTTGGATAAGAGGGCGGTACTGTTCAAGCTGCGCCGCTTTATAAACTAATGAAGGGTTGGTGGTGGCGTCTTCTGGTAAGTAACGTTTGATTGCTTCGATGTCGCCGGTGTCTGCTACTACAGACGTCATGGTTTTTAATTGTTCTAATTTATTCATGATACCGCTTATTCCGTGTCGATAATGGCCTTACTTTGTTGAAATTGGCAGGTAATGTCAAACACAGTTGAATAAGCGGTTTATTTTTTAGCTTGCTTGCATGGTGACTTCGTCTGGCATCATGGCAAGGGCCGCCTCAACCACTTCAATGCCTGCGGTTTTTTTGTAGGCTTGTTCACTTAAGTGACGACGGAATTGTCGGCTGCCAGGTAGGCCGTTAAATAAACCTAAAATATGACGAGTAATGTAGGCTAGTTTGCTGCGCTCTTCACTTAGATGGTTTTCGATATATGGGTAAAGACTGCGTATTACGTCTTTTAGATCTCTTAATTGTTTTTCGTGGCCGTAAAACGCATGGTCTACATTAAGTAAGATGGATGGGTTGTGGTAGGCTTCGCGCCCAATCATGACGCCATCACAAAAGGTCAACGCATCATGCATTTGTTCGTAGTTGGCGAGGCCGCCGTTAAGCAGTATTTCTAAATGAGGGAAATCTTGTTTAAGTTTTGCCACTACTTCGTATTTAAGCGGTGGTACTTCACGATTTTCTTTAGGCGATAAACCCTGAAGAATGGCTTTGCGAGCATGCACGATAAAGGTTTCGCAACCTGTGTTGGCGATGGTTTCGACAAAGTGGTGCAGTGCTTCGTAACTGTCTTGATCATCTATGCCAATGCGGTGCTTTACGGTCACCGGAATATCAACCGCGTCCTGCATGCTTTTTATGCAGTCAGCTACCAGCTCAGGATGGCCCATCAATACTGCACCAATCATGTTGTTTTGCACGCGGTCACTTGGGCAACCTACATTCAGGTTGACTTCGTCATAGCCAAAGTCTTGTGCGATTTTAGCGCATTGGGCCAGTTCAGCAGCGTTACTGCCTCCAAGCTGAAGAGCGACAGGGTGCTCTTCTTCATTGAAATTTAAAAAGCGATGGGCGCCACCTTGCCCATGGATGATAGCCCCTGTGGTGACCATTTCGGTATAGAGCAGCGCTTCTTTTGAAAGCTGGCGCCAGAAATAGCGGCAGTGCTTATCAGACCAGTCCATCATTGGGGCGGTGGAAAAGGTGCGATTGATGGACTTGCTAGAGGTGGTCATTGATAACAGCTGCCTAGTATTTGAGGCGACGTATTATAGCTAAGTTAGGGGTGAAAGGGCTAGGGCTTAGCGATATTGTCGAAAAACCGCTCAAACTGATCAACAGGTACTGGGCGGCTAAAGTGATACCCCTGACATAAATCACAGCCCATGCTTTTAAGTAGAGTGTAGCTGCGCTCTGATTCAACCCCTTCAGCGACTACGCTCATGCCTAAGTTGTGAGCCATTTGAATAGCGGTTTGTACAAGTACTTGATTCTGTTTGTCATCTTCAAGATTAAGGATAAACGTCTTGTCTATTTTTAATTCATTAGCGGGTAATTTTTTAAGATAGCCTAGGTTGCTATAGCCTGTACCAAAGTCATC
>JAGDZK010000040.1:0-50630 GCA_049115935.1 Bermanella sp.
TTGAGGTGGCGCATTCTACGCATATGAGATTTCTTGTCAACGGTATTTTGTAAAAAAACTACAACGCCAGTTTATAAGTAGATTAACAAGCATATAAAGAGGGGACCATCTGAGAGTAATAACACTCAGATGGTTATTTAAAGCAATTAAAGGACTTATGCTGAAGAGATACAACTATATGTAATAAAGCAGTAGATAAGCAGTCAGCAAAACAGCCACCCACACTACCATGGTTTCAGTGGGCCACATTTTTGCAAAATACCCTTTCGGTTTCGCTTCTTCTGCATCATATGAATGGTGAATGATTTGTTTAACTACATTCATTACGGCATTTTCAAAACGTTCGTAGGCCTGATAAACCACACAAGCAATTCGCTTAATAAACGCTGGGGCCAATTTCCGATAGAACCAATCAACATCTAAGTTGGTAGATGGTAGTTCTGGTGGGTATAGCTTTTGTAAGTTCAACCAAACAAACGCCAGGGCAGAGAAGAACAATAGCTGTAACTGAGTCAGCACATGGGTTAAGTCATATGGCTGATAGGTATTCTCCCAAGGCAGTAGCGAATAAACCGTTTGTGCAGGGAAAGTACCAATCACCACACATAATACTGCAGCAATGGTCATAGCAATCAACATATTGCGCGGTGGTTCAGTGGTACGAATGCCTGAGTCATGGGCAAAAAATGCAAAATAAGGAATTTTTATACCCGCATGGTGGAACACACCTGCTGCCGCAAATAATAATAACAACCAAACCACGTCATAACCTTCTGCTACCGCAGCACTCATAATCATGGACTTGGAAACAAAACCGCTAAATAACGGGAAGGCAGAAATAGACGCTGCACCAACAATACAGAGAATGGTCGTCTTGGGCATACTCTTATACAAGCCACCCAATTCAGAACCATTAATTTTACCCGTCATATGTAAAACGGCACCCATGGTCATCATCAGTAGGCCTTTAAAAATCACATCATTAAACGCATGCGCCACCGCACCATTTAAAGCCAATGCCGTTCCAATACCAATACCCACAATCATAAAGCCAATTTGGTTGATTAAACTATAGGCCAGTACGCGACGCAGGTCGTTTTCAATTACAGCAAAAAAGATTGGGAAACACGCCATGGTGATACCAATCCAGACAAGTATCTCTTCACCAGCAAAACCACGAGCAAAACAATAAACAGCCACCTTAGTCGTAAACGAGGCTAAAAAGATAGTGCCCGTTGGTGTGGCCTCAGGATAAGAGTCTGTGAGCCAATTGTGCATAAATGGGAACGCGCATTTAATACCAAATGCAAAAAAGATTAACCAAGCACCAATTTGAGCAATGCCTTCATGCTCCAAGCCAATTTCATTAAACAATAAACTGCCATTTACTTGAGCAAAAATTAACAAACCTGCAAGCAACATGACACCAGAAAGTACTTGGATAATTAAATATCGGATACCAGACGAATAAGCTCGGTCCGTTCGGCGGGCCCAAACCAAGAATACTGAAGTTAAAGCTAACAATTCCCAGAAAATGAAAAGTGTTAATAAATCACCAGCAAACACTGCGCCCACAGCGCTAGCTGCATAAGCAAGACCTGCTACGTGCTGCACAGTATCTTTTACATGTAAGGCATAAATAACAGCAATAAAAGAGGCTATATGAAAGAGGTATCCAAACATCATACTAAGCTTATCGATGCGAACAGGCTCTAATGCATAACCCATAAACTCCACGGACCAAAACACACCGTGCTCTAAACCCATTAAATTTAAGGCACCCACAATGGGGGCTGCAATCATAATAATATTACGTGTCCAGCCGCGTAAAAATAACGCCGCTAACGCTCCCAGCATCAAAGGAAGAAATGGAATAACATTACTCATCGTAATAATCCTCGCTGCGCATCAAAAACGTACGCATCCATTTCGCGATGAATACAAGAATGGAGCACCCTACAAAGCCATAAATTGCATAAAACGCTGGGATATTCTCCCAACTATGATAAATGTGGCGATGCACTATAAAATCTGCCACCGCCAGTAACACACAAATTACGTAAAACACCTTTAACATTTTGCTGATGTTTTCCGGCTTTTCGAAGAAGCCTTTTGGTTCATGCTGCTCAGCCATTAACCCTCTCCACTTAAATGAGTTGAAACACCCGGGATCAAATCAACTAAGTCAATCAAGGGCTGAGGATAGAAAAACAACGCTATACATCCCAAAGACGTTACACCTAGCGCGATTAAAATAGGCAGCGGCGCCTCTTTGGTTTCACTCCACGACCAAGGCTTACCATCTTGAGGCTGACCCTTGAAGAAAGCTTTAATGGGAATAGGCAGTAGATACGCAATATTCAATAACGAACTGATCATTAATACCGCGACGATAATCAACTTATCCGCTTCTAATGCACCTATGGTGAGATACCATTTACTCCATGTTCCTGCCATGGGCGGCAAACCAATAATACTGATTGCACCAATAGCAAATGCAACCATGGTTAGAGGCATTTGTCGACCCAAACCTTCCATCTCGCTGATGTTCTTTTTATGACTGGCAACCAAAATGGCTCCCGCACAGAAGAATAACGTAATTTTACCTACCGCATGGGTGGCGATATGCATCGCCGCACCAGCAGATGCGATTGATGAGGCCAGCAACGCTCCTACTACGATGTAACTAAGCTGACTCACTGTAGAGTATGCAAGACGCGCTTTAAGGTTATCCTTAGTCATCGCAATACAAGACGAAAGCAAAATAGTCGCCGCGCCGATGTAAAGCATCACATCGGTGGTCGCCAGTTCTTTGAGTTGATCTAAACCAAAAATGTAGATCATGATTTTTAAAATACTGAACACACCCGCTTTCACTACTGCCACTGCATGCAACAACGCACTTACTGGTGTTGGTGCCACCATCGCGGCAGGTAACCAGCGATGAAATGGCATGATGGCCGCTTTACCAATGCCGTAGCAGAATAAAACCAACAACACACTCAATATTACTTTGCTATGAGAGTCATCGAATATGCCGCCAGGGTGAAACTCTAACGTTCCCGCCACACTGTAAGTACCGATGATGGCAAACAACAGAAAGGCTATAGACGTGCTTAACAAGATACCTAAATAAATCCGACCACCCTGTTTAGCCGCTTCAGTGCCTGCATGGGTCACTAATGGGTATGTTGATAAGGTTAATACTTCATAAAAGATAAAAAGCGTAAGCAAATTACCAGAGAAACAAATGGCCATTACAGAAGAAATTGCCAACGCAAAACAACAGAAAAAGCGCGTTTGATTCACTTCGTGGTGACCACGCATATAACCAATGGCATAAATAGTCGTGACAATCCAAAGGAAACTAGCCACTAACGCAAACAGTACCCCTAATGGCTCAACTTCAAAGTTAATCCCCAAATTTGGAAAGATCTCTATAACATCTAAGCGCAGCTCAACACCTTGGAAGGTATAATCCGTAATCGCTAAAACAATCGTAAATAGAATCGTCGCAGTGATGAGTGTTACCGCTTCACGAAGATTCGGATATTTTCCGGTAGCGATCACAGCTAGTGCACCAATAAATGGTACTAAAATCGACAGCGCAATTAGTTGGGAAGGATCAGCCCATTGCCAAAAATTCATGGGGACACCTCCTGCCCACTGCTCACTTCTGCACCATGCAAAGAATCCATTAATGAACTAATTTCAGAGCTGTTTTGAAGTAGCATTTCGGCAGCGCTTTCAGCCGCCTCTATAGTTACACTGGTATCGATGCCAAAATAAATATTGGCTATCACCAATACCCACATAGGTAGCAACATTAACAATGGGGCTTCTTTTATATTATTAGATTGAGATTCATCGGGTTGCTGGAAGTAAGCGGCTTCAAGAATTCGGCCAATGTAGACCACAGCCAACAATGACCCACCCAATACCAAAGCGGCGATCACCCAATGATTCTGCTCAAGGGCTGCGCTTACTAAATACCACTTACTAATGAAACCCGCAGTCAGCGGCACACCAATAATACTCAAGCCTGCGATGGTAAAGGCAGCCATGGTAAGCGGCATCTGCTTTCCAAGACCTTTAAACGCTTTAATGTCTACCGAGCCTACTCGATAAAACACAGCACCTACGGCCATAAATAACGCACCTTTCATCAATGCGTGATTAAAGATGTGAATCATGCCGGCCATCAAACCCGTCACACTAAATAGGCTCACACCTAAAATCATGTAACCGATCTGCCCAACACTGCTATAAGCTAATACCGACTTCACATTACTTTGCACAGTCGCCACATAAGAGCCTTTAAAAATAGCCACAATGGCTAAAATCATCAAAATGGTCCCCATGCTCATTTCATTGAACACGTGATCCGCACCAAAGATGGTAAATATGAATCGGATCATCACATATACCGCAACCTTTGTAGCGGTACTGGCTAAAAATGCAGAAACAGCGGAAGGCGCATGGGTATAGGCAGGTGGCAACCACATATGGAGCGGGAATAAAGCCAGCTTGATGCTTACACCCACCATGATAAATGCAAGACCAGTATTGATCGTTCGAGAGCTGTCGTAAAAATGAATTCTATCTGCAAGATCAAGCATATTCAGTGTGCCTGTCTTCATATAAAGCATACCCACACCAATTAAAATGAAGGTAGCACCGATGGTTCCCATCACTAGGTAACGAAACGCGGCAGTTAAACAACGCCTATCTGACGCCAAGCTGACCAATGTATAAGTAGCTAAAGAGGAAATTTCTAAGAATACGAATAAGTTAAATGCATCGCCGGTTACCAATATGCCGGACAAACCGGCTAAGCATAATAAGTGCGCGGTGTAATACAAAGCGTGTTTCGATGGCTCAATTTCTTTTTCGATACTGTCTTTTGAATACAGTAAAACCAAGGTAGAAAGCGCAGAAACCACTAACAATACAAATGCATTGGCAGCATCAACTCGCAGCTCTATCCCCCATGGAGCAGGCCAACCACCCACTGCATAACTGATAACACCATCAGAGAGAGTGGCAGCTAATAATTGCCAGGCAACAAAAAACGCCCAGCCACTAACAAACGTTGCAAAACCCCAAGTAAGAATTGATCGACCTAAGATCAATACAAATGGCGCAGCAATTAATGGCAAAAGAATAGGAAATGCCGCTAAGTGTTGTTCAAGCATTAGATTGCATCATCCTTGTTTTCAAATTCGTTTTCTTCCACTGTGCCATAGGCCCGTTTTATTCGAACAATTAACGCAAGCCCTACTGAAGTAGTAGCAACCCCGACAACGATGG
Organism: Bermanella sp.; assembly: GCA_049115935.1. Taxonomy (GTDB): domain Bacteria; phylum Pseudomonadota; class Gammaproteobacteria; order Pseudomonadales; family Oceanobacteraceae; genus Bermanella. The sequence continues at coordinate 5,311 of JAGDZK010000040.1, forward strand.
CGGTCAAAATTAATACGTGAGGTAAAGGATTAGAATATTGGGTCACACCTTCCATTACAATTGGGGCTGTCCCTCCCGTTACTTTACCCATAGAGATATAAAGCATGAACACAGATGTTTGAAAAATATTAAGCCCGACAATCTTTTTCACAAGATTATTCGCTGAAATCACAATATAAAAGCCGGCCATCATCAAAAAGACGACAATCCAGTAGTTGTAGTAGTCAAGAATAAAATTCACTGGACGTTTGACCTCTCTGCCTGACTGCCAAAGGCATAAAAAATACTCAGCATGACCGCAAATACAGTAATACCCACACCTAACTCGATGATAATAATGCCGTAATGTTGACCCGCCAGCGGGTCGGAGACCAATTTATTGTAATCAAGGAAGTGACCGCCTTTGTACATGCTAAACAAGCCAACACTGGCATAGAGAATGACACCGAATGAGGCCATGAATTGTAGGAATTTCGGCGCGATCACTTTGAATGCCATCGGCAAACCAAATACCAGTGCATAAAGAATAAAGGCCGCTGCAGCTATTACCCCTGCTTGGAAGCCACCGCCAGGACCAAAGTCCCCATGAAATTGCACATAAAGTGCAAATAGAATGATCAAAGGAATAATGAGTTTTGCTACAACATGCAGTACTTGATGCGTTTCCAGCCCAGATTCCGGTGTATTGTCATCTTCACGTCTAGCCACACCAAGAAGAGCCAGCACACCAATCATGGCTGCAAACACCACCACGGTTTCACCCAGCGTATCAAAACCACGATAACTGGCTAACACCGAGGTAACCATATTTGGTAAACCCACTTCTTGCGGGGACTGTTCAATATAGCGAGGCGCGACGTGTTCGTGGATAGGATTGTCGGGATGGCCAAAAGGAGGCATATCTAATGTGCCATAAATAAGTGCAGCGCCAGTAATGCCCACCACTAACAAAGGCAACATTGAAGAATGTTTACTTTCTTTTTCTGTACGCTCAGTTAATGCCAATGTGCCAAGCATTAACACAGTGGAAATACCTGCTCCTACCGATGCTTCAGTAAACGCAACATCCACAGCATCAAGGCTTACAAAAATGAGAGCCGATAAAAAACTGTAGATACCAAATAGCATCACGACAGCAAAAAGGTCTTTTAGAAAGATTACTCGTAAGGCCGTAATAGCCAACATTCCTAATAACACTAAATCAATTAACTCAGCCATTCGTGCTTTGCTCCTGTGGCTTTGCTTTTGTCTCAGCTAAAGACAGTAAGCCTCCATGACGAGCCGACTTAGCAAGTGCATGAGAAGCGGTAGGGCTCGTAATCATCAAGAAAATTAAGATAAACAATAACTTGCCAGTATTAAGATCGAATGACGTTTGCAGTAATAAGCCGCCGATAATTAAAATGGCTGAAATAGAGTCCGTGACACTAGCTGCGTGTACTCGGGTAAAAAAGTCAGGAAATTTAAAAAGTCCAACTGCGCCACTTACGCCAAAAAACACACCGGCTATAAGTAAGATGCTACTGACAATATCGAGAGCGACCATGCCTCACCTTTTTAATTAATGGTTATTCAACGGGTGCGGTGTATTCAAAAAATCTTAATACCGCCACCATTCCGATAAAATTTATAAGCGCATAGACGATCGCAATATCTAAAAAGTCAGGGCGTCCCATAAAAAAGCCAACCGTTGCAATAAATAGAACGGTTTTAGTTCCAAACATATTCACACCGAGAATACGGTCATAAACGGTAGGTGCATTAAGCGCTCGCGCCAATGCAAAACCCATTACCATTAAGATTGCAATACACGCTGCCGCTAAAACGCCCGTCATTTTTTTTCACCTAATGTTTCAGTGATTTTTCTTTCCATCTCACCCTGACCAAGGCTTTCAATTGAGGATTCCTGAAGAGCATGAACGGTTATTTCATTAGATTTCAGATCCACACAAAGAGTGCCTGGCGTTAAGGTTATAGAGTTGGCATATAAAGCATGATGTTTTGGGGAGGCGGTATCAATTGGAAGCTTGGCTAATGTCGGAGAGATCTTATCCTGCGCCCCCCAAACCAATTTGGTGACATGTAAACTAGATTGGGCAATTTGAGCAATTAGCCAAATGAAATAACGAAAGGTTTTATGATTAATATTCACCGTCATTGGTTCTTTATCGACTGTATCCATTCTTTTCAAAACAATAAGAACAATCACAATAGATAATACGCCAAAACTTAATAGTAATGGCTCAATGTAACCTGAAAGTAACAACCAAAAAATACTGAGCAATCCTGCCCACTTACCAATATGCATAAAATTTAATCTACTTAGCTGGTATTGTCCTATGAGTAAAGCATACTCAACTGACTTTATCTAACAAATGGTAGCAACTTGCATGTTAGTTATATAGCGCCAAGAAAGGAATAATAAAAATAGTGACTATAATTTTAACTTATATAGTCCCAAATTAGATAACATTTCAAATTCGATTCATGATTCATCCCCCATTTTTGAATACAGTAAACGCATACAAACACGGCACATAAATAACCTAAATTTAATACTGCCAATTTAAAGGTGCTAACAACTCACTCGCCCACCCTTTTCACTTTTATCAACTGACGCAACTTGCGTTTTATTATTATGCGCCAACTCGGTGCAAACAAAGCAGCAAGTGGCCAGAAATTACAATAAGACACCTGATTTAAAGGGGGTGGTTTGTTATACTGCGCCAAATTTTAGGGGGCTTTCATGAGCAAACAAAAGGCAGTTGTTATTTATAGTGGTGGTATGGATTCCTTCACTCTTTTAAATCGTGTGATTCATGATGGATATGATGTTTACGCCCTAACCTTTAATTATGGTCAAAAGCACGTCAAAGAAGTTGAGGTCGCCAGTACCGTTTGCCAGCAACTGAATATTCCTCACAAAATTTTGGATATCTCCCCTATTAACCAGCTGATGCAAAGCTCATCGTTAGTGGGCAGTATTGATGTGCCAGAAGGTCACTACGAAGCTGACAACATGAAAAGCACCATGGTGCCTAACCGTAATATGATCCTTTTATCATTAGCCATTGGCTACGCTGTGGATATTGAGGCAAGTAAAGTCTATTACGGTGCCCATGCGGGTGATCATGCCATTTACCCTGATTGCCGCCCTGAATTTGTACACGCCATGAATGATGTGGCTAAGATTGCCAACTACGAGCCAATTTCAATTGAAACACCGTATTTGAATTCAACTAAAGGTGAGATTTTGAAAGATGGTCTTAGCCTAAACCTAACCTATGAGCATACCTGGACTTGCTATAATGGTCGCGAAAAAGCATGTGGCAAGTGCGGCGCGTGTGTAGAGCGTTTAGAAGCCTTTGCAGATAATAATGCAACCGACCCTGTTGAATACGAATAAATGAAAACCGACTCCTTCAGAATTAAAGAAGCTTTTTACACCTTGCAAGGTGAAGGCGCTCGCGCGGGTCGAGCCTCTGTTTTTATTCGTTTTAGTAAATGCAATTTATGGAACGGCAAAGAAAGCGGGCGCGAGGCGGCCCTTTGTCAGTTCTGTGATACCGACATCATAGGCATAGATGGCGAAAACGGTGGCGTCTACTCTCAAACACAACTGATGCAATTGGCGTTAGATTTATGGCCTAAAGACAAACTAGGTAAACCCTATGTGGTTTTCACAGGTGGCGAACCAGCCCTTCAACTCACACACAGCCTTGTAAATGAATTTCAACAAAACAACTTTGAATGCGCAGTTGAAAGCAATGGCACACTTGCTTTGCCTAGCAACTTAGACTGGGTTTGTATCAGCCCAAAAGGACAAAGCAAGGTGATTATAGAGCAGTGTAACGAGCTCAAGTTGGTTTATCCGCAAACGGATCTTAAGCCTGAAGATGTTGTGCATATTAAAGCGGATTATTATTACTTATCCCCCATGGCTGACTACGGCATACACAATAGCGGTATGATCATTCGTGAAAATATGTCCTGTGCCACACAATTTTGCTTAGATAATCCTATCTGGCGTATGTCTTTGCAAACCCATAAATTGCTCGGAATTGCCTAAGCAGCCCTGTAATTTCTGTCTATGCTTTAACTAGGTTACTTAGTGAAACCCAGTTATGGCTCCTATTCCTTTTATAAAATACGCGATTGTGTTTATGAACCGCCTGAGCTTTGTCAAAAAGTTCATTGTGGTGAGTATTTTATTCAGCTTGCCTTTGTTAATCCTAGGGCAGGCGCTGTTTTATGAAATAAAAGAAAACATCAACACAACCAAAGCAGAAAAAGAAGGCATCGTATTACTGAAAAAAAGCTATGAACTATTATTTGCAGCAGCCGCTTATCGCGATATTCAACTGGTAGCTCGTGCAAATGGCAGTACCGAAGTACAAGAGAGAATTAAATTACGAGCAAAAAAAGTTGAAGAAACCATGCTCGCTTTCGAGAGCGCCATAACCGGTTTATCCAATAGCGGGCTACCTGAGCAATTAAGTATACTGCATGAGAGCTGGGAGCGTTTTAAGTCTGGTTCAGCTGGTGCCGCTGGCGGCCCAAATATCCAATTTCAATATTACGATTCACTGGTAAGCAATGTTGAGCTTTTAGTCAATGTCGTCACCTATGATCGAAAACTCATTCATGATCCATCCCTTAAAACCTTCCTATTAATCAATATCATGATTAAAGATATTCCATCTGTGATTCGCAGCCTAGGAAAAGCAAGAGCCTATGGTGCTTACTCTTTAAGTTTAACAGCATTAGATTATGAAACATTCAAAACATTAGACAAAATCTATGACGAATTAATTGCGAACAAAGTCTTAATTGAGCAAAGCCTTAAATATGCTTTAGATCTAAACAGTCAAAATAAAGAGCTTGAAAAAGTAGCAAACACGTTAGTGAATAGCATTGGTGTAGGTTCTGATTTCTTTTATGAAAACCTAATAGAAAAAGACTTTATTGACTTAGAATGGGACACTTACTTTGATGTCATGTCTAAATCATTTTTAAGCATTCACAGTGTCATCAATATTATTTTACCTGCTATTGATACCCAACTAAATAATCGAATAAAAAAACAATACCAAAAACTTTATTTATTTCTATTCAGTACCATCCTACTATCCATTCTTATTTTCTATTTGTACTCAGCTGTGTATTTTTCTATACGAAGTCACATATCCACCTTTGCAAGCAAAGCAAGCCAAGTAGCTAGCGGAGATTTAAGCGTAAAGATGGATATTGAATCAAATGATGAACTGTCTGAGTTATATGTTGCTTTTAATGAAATGTTAATCCAATTAAAAGAACATCAAGAAAAATTAGTACAAGCAGAGAAGATGGCATCACTCGGTAGTATGATTGCTGGTGTTGCTCATGAAATGAATACGCCAATGGGCGTGATTAAAACAGCCACCAGCCAAATACAAGATAGCATGCAAAACATCGGTGGGAAGTTCACCCAAAATAGTGTGACTAAAAATGACTTTCATGAATATCTTGAAGATTCGCAAGAATGCATGCAATTAATTGGACTTAATACCGAGCGCTGCATTTCTTTGATTTCAACGTTCAAACAACTCAATATCTACCAAAAGCCAGAGGTAAAAGAAAATATTGAGTTAATAAACACTCTTGATGAGATACCCTCAATTTTTCAACAAGACAGTTCTCATATCCAAATTCAAGTGGAACATCCTCCCTCACTTCAAGCCTGTGTCGACCCTGAACTATTGACACTGGTAATCGGAAATCTTATTCATAATGCTTACACCCATGGATTCGATAATCGAGACTCAGGTGTAATCAAAATAACGGGAACACAAACTGAAGAAGGTGTGTGTATTGAGGTAAGCGACAACGGCCGTGGCATTGGAGCAGAGGACCTCGAAAAAGTATTTGAGCCTTTTTTCACCACTAAACGCAACAAGGGCAGTGTTGGCCTTGGGTTACATATTGTTTATATCGTCGTGACACAAGCACTAAAAGGTGAAGTAAAAATCAGCAGTCACGAACAGAGCGGTACTCAGATCGTTATGTGTTTCAAACAACACTAAGACGCAAACTTAGTTGAAAAAAAAACACACTAGGGTCACTATAAAAATAAAAGCAGGTAACCCCATGTCCCAACCTATTTTGCTCGATATTCAACATCACATTGCCATCTTGACCCTAAATCAACCTGAACTGCGAAACTCTATTTCAGAAATTGAAGTGGTTGATGCTTTTATTGACGCATTAAATAATGTGAGTAATAACGATCAACTGCGGTGTTTGATTATTACTGGAGCAGGTTCTGCATTTTCAAGTGGCGGCAATATCAAGCACATGCTCAACAAAGAAGGCATGTTCGCCGGTGAGGCCAACGATGTACGGGAAAATTATGGCAAAGTCATTCAGCGTATTCCGTTAGCCCTCCATAATATCAATATTCCCACTATTGCAGCGGTCAACGGCCCAGCTATTGGGGCCGGTTGTGATTTAGCCATGTATTGCGATATGCGTATTGCCAGCACAAATGCCCGCTTTGCCGAGAGCTTTATCAAAGTGGGCATTATTCCTGGAGATGGTGGTGCGTGGATATTACCTCGTGTAGCCGGATACGCCCGCGCAGCCGAAATGGCATTCACTGGTGAAGCCATTACTGCTCAGCAAGCCTACGAATGGGGAATACTGAACAAACTGGTTGAACCAGACCAACTTATGGATGAAGCAATGGCTCTGGCACAGCGCATTGCGGTTAACCCACCTCAAGCTTTAAGAGCAACCAAACAGCTTATGCGAGCAGGCACAAACATGCCTTTAGACACATTATTACAAATGAGTGCGGCGATTCAGGCAAACTTACATCAAACTGATGACCACATTGAGGCCGTTTCTGCTTTAATAGATAGAAGGCCCGCCAAATTTAAAGGGAAATAATGAACATCAAACTGACTACGCTCGTGCTTGCAACGTGCTTTACCCTCCTAGGCTGCGACAGCGGCCTAGGACAAAGTGACATGAAGGGTGTTTTTACTACCGATCATGGTGAATGTGTCAAAGAAGGCGATGTTGGCTTAAAAATACATAAAAATGATATCCATATTGATTTCTACTGCTTTTTAGAGAAATGCAATGATATGGAAGGCCCTATAGAAAAAGGCGGTTATTTTTATATTAATGACGGAAAAGGCCATTACATTCAGGGGCAGATTTTAAGTGAAAAAGCCCATGGAACATGGTTTGCTACCATGAATGAGCATAAGTGTGCAGGGACTTGGTTTGCTGTGGGTAAAAAGCCATAAACCATGAAAGATAGCCAATATTGGATTAAACACCTCAACCTAGAGCCTCACCCTGAAGGCGGATACTTTCGCCGCATCTATCAATCTAATGTAATGATCCCGACCAAAACAGGCGATCGACATAGCACCACCGCTATTCATTATTTATTAGAAGCTGGGGACTTTTCTGCTTGGCATCGTATTCAACAAGACGAAATGTGGTTCCATCACCAAGGTGATCCATTAATCATTCGTAGTATCAATTCGCAAGGGCAACTTATAGAATTAATACTTGGTCCTGAGCACCATATAAGTACGTGTATTGAGGCAAATACTTGGTTTTGTAGCGAGCTGTTTGTCTCACAGGATACTTACAGCTTAGTCAGCTGTGTTGTCAGCCCAGGATTTGACTTTGCTGACTTTGAAATGGGGAATAAAGACGAGTTAGTCAATTTATACCCTCAACACAGGGACATTATTTGCCGCCTGTGTCGAGATTAACATTAACCGCCCTAAGGCTGTACTCGCTCAATCGCCCAACTACCCTCGGCATTTAACTTATAAACAAAACGATCATGTAATCGATTCTCTCGCCCCTGCCAAAACTCAATCGATACAGGTTTGACCTTATAACCCCCCCAGAAATCTGGTAATGGAATATCACCTTTAGAGAATTTATTCTTCATTTGCACAAAAGCTTGCTCAAGTAGTTTGCGTGTAGCCACCGTTTTACTTTGATGACTAGCCCAAGCCGCTAGCTGGCTATCACGAGGTCTCGATAAGAAGTATTGAGCGTTTTCTGTCACAGACAATTTTTGAGCCTCACCGCGAATAATCACCTGACGTTCAAGGGACAACCAACCAAAATGCAGGCTAATCTTATTATTGTCAGCCAATTGCATGGCTTTATTACTTTTAAGATTGGTGAAAAAGGTAAAGCCCCCGTCATCATACTTCTTTAGCAAGACAATACGCTGGCTTGGCATGCCATCGTTATCAACCGTAGCAACATTCATGGCCGTAGGGTCGGTAAATAGATTCGACTCAATGGCTTGACCTAACCAGAGTTTAAATTGCTCCATAGGGTTTTCGTGCAAATCGGCCTGATGTAACTGGTCGGTACCATATTGGCGACGAATATCAGCAATGTCTTTCATATAGGATGCTCAACTTTAAACTTAACCACAGTATAACTATAAACCCATATAGACCTTAAATACTTTCACTTTTTACCTCTCAAGCATTTGCCCTTTTCCCTTCACAGCCTAAAAAGTGCTGCTCAAATATATGATCTAATCAATAGATGTTATTTGCTACTTGGCAGCGATATTGAGAGACGTACAATAGACGCATATCCACTTGTGAAAATTCAGTATGAGTAAGCGTAATAAGCGTGAGATTCCCGCTTTTGAACACCCTATAATCGAAACCCATTGTCACCTTGATTACTTAAAAGAGAACCCTCTTGAAGTAACCTTGGCAAATGCTAAAGCAGCCGGTATCGAAAAAATTATTACCATCGCAGTATCGCCTGATAATTTAGATACAGTCATGGCCCTAACTCAAGCCGATAACATGTTATGGGGAACCCAAGGAGTTCACCCCCATGACGCAGAGAAATACACACAGGAAACTGGACTTAAAATACGCAAGCAGGCTTTAAATGAACGAATAGTGGCCATTGGTGAAATCGGTCTTGATTATTTTTATGACAATGCTGATCGTGATATTCAGAGACAAGTGTTTCATGATCAGTTACAGATCGCCGCTGACTTAGACTTACCCGTTGTGATTCATAGCCGTGAAGCGGATGATGACACTATTGAAATCCTGCAGCGCTTTGAGACAACGCTAAAACGCAAAGGGGTTATTCACAGTTTTACATCTGGCCCTGAGCTTGCCCAATACGCCATTGATCAAGGCTTTTGTTTGGGTTTTAACGGTATTTGCACATTCAACACCGCAGAAAATGTGCGTGATATTATCCGCATGACCCCACTTGAAAATATCATTTTAGAAACCGATGCCCCCTATTTAACGCCTGTGCCCTATCGCGGCAAAGAAAACGCATCTTGTTACTTACCTTTTGTGGCTGAAAAAGTAGCGGATGTAAAAAACGTGAATATCGATGAATTTTTACCCATTGTTCATGCAAACAGCCAAGCTTTGTTTTTTCCTGAGTCATCAATATGACACTGTTAACACATAGCGCTTTTTGCACACTTAAAAAAATCGACGAACTAGATTGTATTGAAGTTCAGCACCCAAAACTCATCGCTCAGATTTGTCTGCAAGGTGCTCAATTAACTCAGTTTACACACCACGACAAAGGCCCATTTGTTTGGCTTAGCCCCAGCGCGCAATATAAACAAGGGCAAAGCTTGCGTGGCGGCGTACCTATTTGCTGGCCATGGTTTGGTGTGCTGGAGAAAAACCCAGAAACCATATCGCACGCGGTTCTCACTGAAAAAAATGCCCACGGCTTTGCCCGTACTCAAATTTGGCAATTACATGAGATAAAAGAAAGTGCCCATGGTGTAAGTGTTGAACTTGAACTGACAGCCAATCCTGTTACCCGTGCAATTTGGCCGTATGATTTTAGCTTACGCTGTCGTTTTCATTTTAGTGACACCCTTTCAATTGAGCTAACCACAAGCAACTTAGGCAAACCCAGTTTTACCTTTAGCCAAGCATTGCATACCTATTTAGGGGTTAACAAAATTGAAGATGTGCGTATTTCGGGTGCCCATCAACACTCATATGTTGATGCGCTGGATCGCTGGCAGTCCAAGCAGCAAAATGGCCACATTACCATCAAACAAGAAGTGGATCGTGTTTATACAGGTGCAATAGACTATGGCTTTTTCGATGGTAAAAACAACGTCAGCCTAACCAGTAGCAGTGCATCCAGTGTGGTTTGGAACCCTTGGATTAACAAAAGTAAAACCCTGAGCCAGTTCCCTCACACAGCCTACAAAAATATGCTTTGTATTGAGAGTGGTAACATCTTAGATGACGTGGTGACACTAAAAGAAAATGAGCGTCACTGCTTAACAATGACGCTCACAAAAGACTAACTTAAAAGCGTTTAACTTATTGATAATTTAAACGCTTTGCCAACCACTGGGTCAAGCTGATGTAGTGAATACCCAATAGACGATACAAAACATGAATCCCATGGGCGTCCCAACCGACCATAACCCTCGATTTGTTTTTCTTAATCCCTGATACAATGATTTTCGCTGCTTTTTGCGGCGTTGTTTGTGCTAGTTTGTCAAAGCTTGCTGCTAACTCAGTGATATCTTCACCGTCACTCACCCGCGCATTACGTGCGATATCGGTCGCAATGCCACCTGGATGCACGCAACTAACAGAAATGTGTGGATAGTTTATACCCATTTCTTGTCGTAGCGCCTCGGTATAACCACGTACTGCAAATTTAGCCGCGTTATAGCAACTTTGTCTCGGGATAGCGATCATGCCAAACACACTACTAATGTTGATAATATGTGCATCTTGGCTTTGCTTTAAATAAGGTAAAAATGCTTCGCAGCCATTAATGACACCCCAAAAATTAATATTCATTAACCATTCAAAATCTTCACGCTTGGTTTCACCTACACCACTGGATAACGCCACACCTGCATTATTAATAATTAAATCAACACCCCCTAAGTCCGCATTTACTTTATCCGCATATTCAAATACTGCTTGTTTATTTGCGACATCCAAAACTTGCAGGTGAACGGTGGTATCTGGTGCGGTATCTAAAATCAGCTGCTTAGTTGTTTGTAGAGCCGTTTCATTGATATCCGACAATGCTAATACACAACCATGCTTAGCTAGCTCAACCCCGATCGCTCGACCAATTCCAGAACCCGATCCGGTAACAACCGCTACTTTTTTATGCAGTGACTTCATTAAACACCTTTTATTATTTTAAATTGCTTGTTCACTTAAACAGGTTTTCTTAAGTTTAAGCAAACGTTTTTCAACATTGCGACTATCTAATTCCAGCCACATACTGGCCGCATCCAAGCTATGAAATGACATAACAAGGTTATTCGTCCCCCAAAGCTGCTCGCTAAAGTTGCTAACAATATCCCATGTTTCAGGGTTAATGACCAAGGCCACTTTATGATGGGTTTGTTGATGTCGGGTTAAGACGGTTTCGCTATAAAGATGAAGCTCTTCATCACTAAGTTCAAAAAAAGCTTCACGGCAATCAGCCAGTACTCTAGAATTTTTTTGAATTAAAAGGTCACTGCCTTGCTGCGATTCGTGCTGTTGTAATTCCTTAAACTTGATAACACCCTGCCAGAACTCTAATACAACCGCCCCATCATTAAAAATACCGTACTCATTTGCCATAATAGCCTCCGGTTAAAGTGTTCAAAATATACTAAGCAAGGCGGTAGAAACATAGGGGAAATAAGCCAATTTATTTCAATAATCAGTTACAATGAAGCCATCTATTAATGAAGTGATATCAAAATGAGCAAAGGCGCAGATAAACATCAAGGGCGATTAAACGACCTCAACTATTTTGGCAAAGACCTTGCCCGTCGTTGTAAGAGTCATTGTGAGCTGTGTGATAACCATGGGGTGAAATTGTTTATCCATGAAGTACCACCTGTACCAAAACAGCCAGAATTAGCGCACTGTATTTTTATTTGTGAAACCTGCCAGTCTCAAATCAATAAACCTAAAACCTTAGATGCCAATTATTGGCATTGTCTGCATACCAGTATTTGGAGTGAAGTACCTGCCGTGCAAATAATGGCGGTATTAGTTGCTAAAACGTTAGCGCCTAAAGCGGATTTTGCCGCAGAGTTGCTTGATCAAATATACCTAGACGAAAGCCAGCAAGAATGGCTAGCCGACGCAGAAGCCGATTTACTTAAAAAGAAATAATGCCGTTATAACCATTGCAGCATAGGTGCTGCAATGTGTTTATCTAGTGTACGTATTTGCCCGTCATGAAACTGTATTCGCCAGTGATTCTGCGTTTCACTTTTTATAACACCCTCGCCAAACGTTTTGTGTTTTACATATACTTCAATAAACGTGGCCGTATTACTCGTCTGTTTGGGTTTTGTCATAACAGGTTTCGTTTCAACTAACCCCTTGAAACGTATTTGCCAGCCCTGGGAGTGTGCATATTGCTCTGCATAAGGAATGACACCCTTGGGCATACTTAACTCATCTACCGAATTTTTAATAGCTGGTTGTAATTTTAATAAGGCAGATACCTGCATGGATTCAATAAACGGGCTAATGGTTTTTTGATCAGCAGCACTGTTTGCATCCATTGGACAAATTAAATGCAGCTGATGCATGGCACGGGTCATGGCTACATAAAACAGGCGACGTTCACTTTCAATGGAGGTGGCCTGTTGCATTTCGCCATCACTTTGATACGGGTAATAATGATTATTCAGGGCCGGTAATATCACTACTGGCCACTGCAAACCTTTTGCTCTGTGAATTGAGCTGATGATAATGCCCGTATTTTGATCTTGCTGCTGCTTAACCTGAGTTAAACCTTGTAAGTATTCATAAGTGTTTGCTGCACTGATATTCAGCTTAGCCATGAAACGAGAAAAACCTTGGACCGTAGCAATACGATCATCCACTTGTTGGCCACTAAAAGCACTGTCGCTTAACCCTTTATAAAAATCCGTTTCACGTAAATAGCGATTAATTAGCTGATGGGCTGTAATGCGTGGGTGTTGCGCTAATTCAATTAACTGAATTCTGTTTTCAACTTGTTGTTTTTGCCAGGTCGATAATTGAGATAAATCCAAGTCTTTAAATGAACGCATGATTTTTTCATCGGACTGGGATAGTTGATTAGCAATATTCTCAAGCTCTGCTCGTTTAATTTTTAACGCAGGCAAGGTCAAAAACATAAGCAAACTTTGAGAACGTTTACGCGGGCGATGTTGAAAAAATACACCGTTAGCCACTTCAAATAACATCATAAAAGGTTGCAACTCATGCCGTTCAAGCACCCAACTATGATGAGCCATTTGGTAAGGAATATTTTCTTGTAGTAAGGCTAGCTCCAAAGGTGCACTAATTCCCCAAAGCCTTAACAACACCGCAATATCATCCGCTTTATTATGCTGCAATGCTTGCTTGATCAACATTAGAGTACGTTGAGCATAATCATCGTCTTTGTGTAACTGCACTTGTGTATTCGGGTTTGACTCATGGGCGATGGCCATAACCGGTTGTCGCTGTTTATTAAACTGTATGAGTTGATTGCTTAAAAGTGCCACATCATGACCGTACCGAAAACTGCGGCTTAGGGTATATTGCTTTGCACCCACAAAATGCTCATCAAAATAATGCAACATAAAGTGACTACTAGAGCCGCGAAACTCATAGATGGTTTGGTCAGGGTCACCTATCACCATGACGTTCGCCCGTTTACCGGCTAAGGTTTCTAATAAAAATTGTTGGATGGGGTTAATGTCTTGATATTCGTCCACCAATATCCAATCCATATGATTGGCATAATGAGCGGCTAAATCTGGACGCTGGCTAAATAGCAAACAAGGGTCATAGAGCATATCGGCAAAGCTGATGCGTTTTTGCTGTTTACGCCAATCTTCGAATGCATCAAAGACCTGTACAAAAAATCGACATTGCTTAGGTAAATCTGAGTCATTAAATACCGCTTGGGCTGGGTCTAAACATGACTTTACTTGCTCTATAAATGACATCATGGGATCTAGCCACTTTTTTTTGTCATTTAGAATTTCTTGGGCCAATGTTTTATTGGCATGCTGCTGCATGAGTCGCCATAAAATAAGCTCTTGTTCACTTTGAGAGATAAGCTTTTCATTAAAGCTTGGTAGCAAGCCTTGCTGAATTAAACCCTGATAAATTTTTAGGCTAAGTGAGTGAAAAGTACGTACTTGCGGCAATGGGCCTGACATCACTTTACGTAGTTTTTGCGAAAAATCGATTTGAGCCGACTTGTTGTACATAATCACAAGCAAACGCTTAGGGTTTTGGCCTTGCTCTAGTTGGTTACGAATAAACAAAGCGAGGGTGCTAGTCTTGCCTGCACCGGCCACTGCAATGACCTTCGCATGGCCTTGATCATGGGCAATAATGTCTAATTGTTGATCAGTTAATTGCAAAGGGCTTAGACCTATGAGCTCAATGGGTAAAAGAGACGGTATTTTAAAGCAATTCGGCCCTTGCTTGTGGCTTTATTGGGAATTTATTGAAACATTCCATTTGCTCATTAAATAAACACATCGCAACATGAATAAATCCCACTATGCCCACCTCGTGGCCAATGCTAGAATCGCCTCCCAATTTTTAACTACCCTAAGGAATCACCATGTTTGATGTAAATGAATATTTTGATGGTAAGGTAAAATCAATCGCGTACAAGACTGAAACTCTACCAGCAACGGTAGGTGTGATGGCAGCAGGCGAATATGAGTTTGGTACCAGCCAAAAAGAAACCATGACAGTAGTAACTGGCGCGCTTACGATACAATTCCCTGGCACCCAAGAGTGGAAGACCTTCAACCAAGGTGAATCGTTCATCGTTGAAGCCAATGTAAAATTTGGCGTCAAGGTAGCGGTTGATAGCGCTTATCTCTGTACCTACGAATAAGCCAATCAATAACAAGGCTTATTTAACCTTGATGACATTGTATCCTGCACTATTATTAATGGTGTATGGATACAAAACTATTATTTGATATCACCCCTTTCGACTGGCCTTCTATTTTTACGGCCTTACTGTGCGGCACTATCATTGGTCTTGAACGACAAGTTCGAGGCAAACCCGCCGGCATTCGCACATCTGCATTAATAATATTGGGCACATATATATTTATTGCCTGCTCGATGTATGTTTCTAAAAACGCCAATATGACAGACCCTTCAAGAATCATCGGGCAAGTGATTACGGGCATTGGTTTTTTAGGGGCTGGCGTGATGTTAAGCAAAGGTCGCAGTGTATATGGCGTCACCAGTGCCGCCACTATTTGGGCGTTGGCCGCTGTTGGGGTATGTATTGGCATCGGCCAATTGGCCAGTGCGTTTAAATTATCCGTGGTTGTGGTCGTGATTTTATTTGGCGTGGATTATTTTGAAGAGTACAGCCAAAACCTAGGTAAAAATATGCACTCTCGATTTCACCGCTGGCGAAATCGAGATGATGAATAATTATTATTTAGACTAACGTGCCGCCATTACCGCTTTATAGTCAAAGCCATTTACTCTGCGATAACCAATATAAACCGTGGGGTAGCCTTTAATTCTTAATGCCTCTAACAACCACTTTTTTTCCACTGGTTTTTCTACATCGTAATCAACAAACTCAACATCATTGCTTTTAAACGCTTCTCGAAGTTTTGTACAGTAACCACACCAAGTCGTACCATATAGTACAATTTTAGGATCGCCGTTTTCATCGAAGTGCTCACTGAATATTCGACGTTCGGTGGAGGTTAAAACGTGCTCTCCAAAATTGGCGGCTAACGTTGCGCCATATAAACCAGGATTATATTCATAAACTTTATCGTAACCGACCACTAAAAAAGGAATGGTGCGTGGCAATCCAATATCTTTTAATAGTGTACGATCTTGATCAAGGTCGACTTCTTCATATATAACATCACGCTGATTTAAATTACGACGGGCGTCTTCACATGGTTTATTACACCCCTCTTGGGTAAATAATACGGCTCTAGGATTACCCGCATGATCGAATAAACCATCGTCAAAAAAACGTTCAATATCGTGCTGAAAATGCTGAGCGAGCGCCACTAATAACACTATAAAAATGATCTTTTTCATTTTAAGACTCTATATACTCAACGCTGAAACCTGCTTTCTCAGTGACACCCATTTTTTCAACCAAATAAGGTAAACCTTCGTTTAATTGCTGTTCAAGGTTCCATGGCGGATTCATAATAACCATTCCGCTACCATACATCCCCTGCTCTTCATCGGCACCTGAAACCCAAAAACGTACATCTAAAAAACTTTTTGGTTTTAAGTTTTTTAATTTGCGCGCCATGGTTTCACTCATTTTTTGTTTATCATTACGATTTATAAGCGGGTACCAAATAGCATACACACCAATAGGAAAACGCTTTAGGGCTTGTTCAATGGCGGCTACTACTTGTTGATACTCTTTAGCTTGCTCATAAGGAGGGTCAATTACCACCATTGCACGTTTAGTAGGCGGTGGCAGTAACGCTTTTAAGCCAGCAAAGCCATCTTGTTTTTCAATGGATACTATTTTGTCGCCAGTAAAATTCTTACGTAGCAACTGAAAATCTTGAGGGTGCAATTCAAACAAGCGTACTTTGTCTGTAGGACGTAAAAACTGTCGAACAAACCACGGGCTGCCTGGGTATAGTTTTAAACGTTCACCGGGGTTAAGTGCATTAATCACACCCATGTAATCCTTAAAAACCGCCGGCACTTTTTCATCCCATAGGGTTTGAATACCTTTTTCGGCTTCATTGGTCTTCTTTGCCAACTGATCATTTAAACTGTAAATACCGGCGGCACTGTGAGTATCAATGTAAAAATAGGGCTTATCCTTTTTTGCCATATATTGAGCCATTAACACACAAATCCAATGTTTCATTACATCAGCGTGATTGCCTGCATGAAAACCGTGACGATAACTTAACATTGAAAATACCTTTAAAACTGCAAATAAGAGCGTGATTGGTGCCATTATAGCCGTTAACGCCATGTAAGGCATGAACAAATCCCGGCCATAAAAAAAGGGGCTAATCAGCCCCTTTTCAATCTTGTATACCACTGCTAAATGTCACACTCAAAACAAGGACACCCACTGGGCTCATAACCGCCTCAATCTCGAGTCACCTAAGTGCTTTTACTGAATAATAAAGTGTCAGCACTCTAGAGCCCTTAAGATCAGGCCTAACCTCCGGTGCTGTTCATAAAGCGTAATATTTGTACCTCTTCTCCTAATTCAAAATGATGACGCTCTGGTTTTAAATCCATGGCTTCACGTATCGCCTGTTTAATTGGCTCCAACTCTCCTGGGTATGTTCTTACTACAGCTTTAAGATCTACACTATGTTCATTGCCTAAACACAATAACAACCTACCTTGTGCAGTCACTCTTACCCTATTACAGCTTCCACAGAAATTATGGCTATGAGGTGAAATAAACCCAATACGGCTAGTGTGGCCATCAGCAAACTGCCAATAACGACTCGGCCCACCCGTGTGCTCATCACAAGACACAAGCTCATATTGTTGTGTAATAATGTCTCGAATGTCGGCACTGCTCATAAACGTTAGTGCACGATCGTGTTCTTCGATATTGCCTAAAGGCATTTCTTCAATGAAGCTAATATCCAAGTGGTGCAGGCGAACAAACTCAATTAAATCGAGTATTTCATCGTCATTACGACCTTTAAGCATCACGCAATTGATTTTGATATCACTAAAGCCTGCTGACTTTGCCTGCATGATGCCATCAATTACCGCTTGCAAATCCCCAGTGCGGGTTAACTGTTTAAATCGCTCAGGCTTTAAGCTATCCAAACTGATATTCAAACGGTTAAGGCCAGCTTGTTTAAGTGGTTTGGCTAAATGAGGAAGCTGACTGCCATTGCTGGTCATATTCAACTGTTTTAACCCTGGTAAAGCGGCTACGTGCTCGACTAGCTGAGTGATACCTTTACGAACCAAAGGCTCACCACCTGTTAGGCGAATATTTGTCACCCCAAGCTCCACAAACGCTTGTGCAATCAGTGTGATTTCTTCAAGGGTCAGTATTTCTGAGCGGGGCGCGAACACCATGTCTTCAGCCATACAATAGACACAGCGGAAGTCACAGCGATCCGTTACCGAGATGCGAACATAGTCCACTACTCGATTAAACTTATCTATTAACTGTTCAGCCATAGAACTACCCTAAGAAAAAAGCACTCGCATAGTACCAACAATGAAAAGGTCTCGACTAGTAGCGACCTAAAAAAAGCACTTTTATTTTTTAAATAATCGTTTATGGCACGCAAATAATGCAGGAAAAAACACAACGCACCAGCTGAATACGTTTAGGTAATGTTTTTCCAGCCTTGTAATGCATTACGTAAATCTTCCATGCGTACAGGCTTGGCAATAAAATCATTCATACCCACTGCTAAGCAATGGGTTTTATCAAGCTCCATGCTATTAGCTGATACGGCAATAATAACAGGTGTCTTATAGCGTTTAGCGTTTGCTCGAATGGCTACCGTTGTGTCAAAGCCATCCATAATCGGCATTTGGCAGTCCATCAAAATAATTTCAAATGGATTTTTTGCCTGTTGAATGAGTGCATCTTCACCGTTCACGGCAATATCGCATTCAATGCCCATTCTAGTTAACATGCTTACCATAACTTTTTGATTGATTTCATTATCTTCAACCACGAGAACACGCTTAGGTAAGCTATCGCTACTTGTCTTTTTACTGACCGCAAAAAATGGCAAATAAACATCCGCAAGTATAGCGGGATGCTCAAACTGGACATCCCAGTGCCCGCCTAGCAATGTAATCACCTCATCAACAAAAACAGCATCCTGTTCAACTTGAAATAACTCGCTAGCAGCCACTAATGGTGTATTAGATGGTCCATACATATCTAAATGAATATGCAGTTGACCATTTTCATGTTGGAAATCTAAATTCAATACAATGCTGCGAACCGATGAACTCGCTGCATTAAAAATAATTTCTGTCAGTAGCAAATAAACAGGGCGAACAGGGCCCGCTAATATATCCCAGTCCACTAAATTAGAATTAATAGAGAATTCACAATCACGAATCTTGCATTCATTCAGTAAATCCTGATGCCAAGATTTAAGCATTGGCTTAATATCAACCTGCTCAAGTTTAAAATCAGGATCACTGGCCCCCATTTCGGTATTAAGTAATAGCTTATCAATATGGCGAGAAATCAAACGAGTGCTATGGTTAGCATCGTGCATCAGCTCACTATTTACCTGATACCCTTGTAAAGATAAGTCTAAAACATGCTGAATTGAATGCAGGGGTGTTTTTAAATCGTGTGAAATATTTTTCAAAAATACATCTCTTACCTTTTTATGTTTATCAGCAGCCTTTAATGCGGCTGACAATCTATTACCGGTTTTATTCAATATATTTTGATAGTGTCTTTCACTGGCTATTTGATCATCTTGTAATTTACTAATGAGCTCTGCCAGTGCCCAAGATAACAAGATTGACTCTATCACTGTACCAATTAAGAACGCATGTTCTGTAAACAAATTAATAGGTACTTGCCCCATAATTGTAAGTTGGTAAATAAAGCCACCCACCGCTAAAAAAATCCATGCTAACAAAAAGAATCGAGCAGGTTTATACCCATTCATTAGTACTTGAATGGCAACGACAATGACACTTACTTGGTATAACGCACTTATTAATAAGTAAAAAAGTGTAGCGGCTTCATTCAAGCCAGATAAAACCAACACAATATCGATCAGTACAGCCAATATCAGTAGCCAAAACCATCTATTCCAACGGGGGTAATCTTTTTTCAGACGTAAAAAGTTTTTGGCGAACAGCATGGCAAATATAAATGCACAACACACGGATATAGCCCATGCCTGAGCACTATTAAACCAATGACTCTGTGATAAAAAATAGCGTGAAAACCCTAAATCAATCAGAAAAAAGATTTGAAGAAATAAAAGATTTAAACAATAAAATAGATAATAAGAACGTGAGGTAGATATAAATAAAATGAAGTTATAAACACATAAAGCCAGCAAAACACCTAGCAGGATAAATATTAAACCCAGCTTTTCAATTTTTGACTGACTAAAAATCTGTTCAGACGCGATATCAATAGGCAAACGTAAAGCGTGATCACTACTGATTTGCAAAACCGCAATGGCGCTTTTATCTACTTGAGGCAAATTAACGGTAAGCAGATTATTGGGGATCGGCTGATCTTTGTAGGCCGCTTCACTGAGATTCAGCATCGCGCTCAAAGGCTCGCCCGCTTGATTAAACAAGTACACATTTAAAAGGGTTAGGTGTGGAAAACCTATTTGTAACTGGCCCTGCTCAATATTAAATTGATCTAATGAAAACCAGACCCAAACTTGGCCTTTTACGAAACCCAGATTAGGAGGGTTCTCAGGGGCATTGGGATTAAACGGTGTATTATTAACAATATCGCTAGCTTTAAAGCGTAATTGTTCATCAACCAATAAATGAGCCCCAGGCCAAATACTTTGAATTTCAAGGGTATGAGAAGCAGGTTTTGTGTTTGGCACCTCTGCGCTGGCGAAACTTGCCAAGAAACACAAACATACCAACACAATTCGTTTCATAGGTTACGCCGTTATATTGTCAGAGACAGCTAAAGCTCGCTCTAATGCAGCCATGCCACTGGGTAAATCAATGTGTGCGCCGGCATGTTTCATACTCATACCCAATGCATGTAAGGTACGAAATAAATTGTGGGCTCGACTTTGCTCACCCATTTGCCCAATGCGAACAATCGGCAAACCAAACGAGCCTGATATTTCAACTTTATATAAAGCTGACATGGTATTTAATACCTGCTTGCCATCAATACCACTAGGCAAGTTAATGCCCACCACACTGTTCAAACGACTTTCATTGTTAACAAACAGTTTTAACCCCATGGCTTCAACCGATGCTTGTAATGCTAAGCTGCAAATTTTATGACGACCAAAACGTGACTCTAATGTTTCAAGACACACTTGGCGTAAGGCCTCATGTAACGCCAAAATCCCACTCACTGGCGCGGTGTAGTGGTAACCCTTTTCTTCCCAAAATTGACGCGCTAAGCGAACATCTAAACACCAATGGGGCATTGGAGCGGTTCGCTCTATAATTGTAGGCCAAACATGGTCACTAAAGGCCACCAATGACACACCTGGTATAGACGCTAAACCTTTTTGGCCACCAGTTATGACCACATCCACTTGCCAGTTGTCCATTTCAAGGGGCATGGTGCTCAACGTACACACCGCATCAACCACGGACAGAACCCCGTGTTTTCTTGCCATTTTAGTGATGGTCTCAAGCTCTTGGTTCCAGACTGTACAAGAGGTTTCACCTTGAACAATGGTCAAGACATCAAAGTCTCCCGACTTTAATAACGCTTCCACTTTTTCAGGCTGTGCCCCTTCGCCAAGTGGCACCTCGTAAACGGTCACTTCACCACCATTGCGTTCCGCCATTTCAGCTAAACGGGCACTAAAGAAACCATTTTGAATACTAAGCACTTTACGCCCGGGCCAAACCAAATTAGTTATGGCCATCTCCATGGCAGCGCTGCCTGGGCCTGCCACACCAATAATATGCTTAGAGTTAGTTTGAAACACATATTGCGACATCAAACGCACACGCTCGATAACCTGACTCATGGTCTCACCTAAGTGATTAATCACCACAGAGTTGGCCATGGCCACTTTTTGCGACACAGGCACAGGCCCTGCGCCCATTAGTAATAAAGGCTCATTGGGTAAAATGCTATCAAGGGGCAAGTCAGTAGGAGGGAGAATGGTGGTGGTCAAAATATAATTCCGTATTAATCAAACGCACACAGGTTTAGCCAAGCTAAACCTGTGTATAAATTCAAACTCGATCAGAAGCGTGCACGTAAACCAAACATCACACCTTCAGCCATTGATAGCTTGTCGTCGTTTTTAAGGTAAGCGCCTAAAAAACGGTAATGGGCATACACTGCAATATCCCAGTTGAATGCCATTTCCAAACCCGCTTGGTACTCATATTCAAGTTTAGCGGTATCATCCCAATCGCCACTTAAAAAGAACGGTCGAAGATTCACCCCAACATTGGCCTGTAAACCTGAAACAACCGGTAAAAACAACTGAGCGCGCATACCGGCGGCAGTACGCTCGTAATCAAGCGCATCACTTTTAGTTTGGCTCACTTCAAAGTCAAACTCTGCGCCACCGTGTTCCGTGGGATTAGCCAAATAGCCAAAACCGCCGGCACCAATGGTAATGATTTCAAATTCTTGTGTGCCCAAGTTAGTTTTTTCAAGCTTGGCCATATCATCGCTTTGGAAGTATCCAAGATACAGCATGCTCGTTACACGATCCCCTTCAATGCCTTTTTGTGTATCACCAATACCTAAACGGTAATGGCTCATGTCTTCACCAGCGGCAAGATCCATAAACAAGGTGTTGTATTGCGCTTGGGCGGCCAAGCTGAATGACAGTGCAGATGATACTAAAAACGGTGTCGCTAAACGTGTAAAAAAAGATTTCATTTCAATACCTCATAACAATGCCCAGAGCATACCAAAGTTAAGCGTGTAAGCAACCGCAAACCCTATAAACCCTAGCTTTCATCACACTTTATCGTTGCTGCTAACGGTGTAAGTTCGTTACACTTCCACCTTCTGAATATCATACTGATTGAATAGACTGAGACACAATGGATCGAAATTTCGACGGGCTATCTCAACGCTTTAATAGCCAAATTTACGGCACCCTCAAGGGCCAGTTACGTTTAAAAATGCTCGATCTTGATTTAGCCACACTGCTAGATGCATCTGAAAAACGAACGGTGTTAGATGTGGGTGGTGGTATGGGCCAATTTTCCTCAGCTTTATTAGCACAAGGTCACGACATCACCATTACTGATATCAGCCAAGAGATGCTGAATGAAGCCAAGTTGATTTACCAAGAAGTAGCACCTAACAAGACAGGACACTTCTTATGCTCTGCTTTGCAATCGCTACCGCAAACGTTAAATCAATCCTATGACCTTGTGTTAAATCATGCGGTATTAGAATGGTTAGAAGACCCACTTAACGCCATTGAAACATTATATTCTTTAGTCAAACCCGGTGGGCATTTGAGTTTAATGTTTTACAACCGACACGCCATCGTTTGGCGAAACCTAATGAATGGCTCATGGCAACGGGCCCATAATGATTGTTTTCACCATGATAAAAACAACCTAATGCCACAAAACCCACTGGATCCAAGTGAAGTATTAATTAAGGCACAATATTTAGGTTTACAATTACAATCATGGCGCGGCATTCGCTGTGTACATGATCACATGCCTAAATTCATGCGTGATAAAAAAACACTGGATGAATTTGTTGAACTAGAAAGCAGTATTGGTCTGCAAGCACCCTATCGCGATTTAGGGCGCTATGTTCACATGGTGTTTCTAAAACCACATTAATTACAAACACCGATTAACTCCCTTTATGTTTCGCGTAACATAATCACTCAACCTATGTATTTCAGGGGCGCAGCAAAACGAAATAATTGCTGCCGCTGGCCAGCTACTTAAAAAAGCGGTTAACCAGTGACCATAAAACCCATCAGACCAGCCGAGGTTGATCCATGTGACCCATGCAGTCATCAAAGATGACAGCACCAAAGACATAAACACGGCAAATACAATGCGTTGCATCATGCCTGTTTAACCAGTTTTTCGATGTACACAATTTCAGTCAGCGCTTGTGCAATAAAGGACTTGGTATGGGCAAGTTCAAAGTGTGCCACCAAGTCCGCCTCACTCTCCCACTCCTCCCACAAAGTAAATAACTCAGGAGTATCCCTGTGTTGCAACACATGAAAGAAAATACACCCAGCTTCTTTTTCACTTGCTTGCTGTAACTCTAAAAGTGCTTGTTTTGCCTGCTGTGCTGATTTGCCTTCATGTACTTTTAAACCTGCACTAATCCAAAGTTTGCTCATAATTTATTCTCCTATACGAGTACGTTATGTACGAAAATCAATATAGTAAATTTCAAATATCAATAATATAATCTTATATGCACTCATAAATTCCAAAAATGAAATCATGTACGACGATATAGTTTTATTTATTCATATTGCACAACAGCAGGGATTAGCAGGTGCAGCACATAAATTAGGGGTGCCTGCTGCCACTGTGACCCGACGACTTAAACGTCTAGAGAAATCACTTGGGTGCCAACTCATCCATCGATCTGCACGGCAGTTCATTTTGACAGGGGAAGGAAAGGTTTTTTATCAAGCTTATGCTGAATTAGTAGAACAACTTGAAGATACTCAACAAAAGCTCAGTTCAAACTTACACTCATTAAGCGGAAAGTTGAAAGTTTTGGCACCATCAAATATTTCAACAGGGCTACTTCAACCCATGTGGTCTAACTTCGTAAAGACCTATCCGGAAATTAAACTTGAACTAACCCTTAGCAACAGCATTGAAGATATGCTGTCATCCAATGCCGATATTGCATTACGCATTGGTCCGCAGGCATCATCATCTTTATATCAAAAACGAATAGGGTCTCTACATACGTATTTAGTGTGCAGTCCTGAATACTTAATCAATCGTGGTACACCTGAAGATTTAGAGTCATTATCTGAGCACAATTTAATCGGTATCAGTGCCCTCACTTCTTGGAATATGCGTAATACTAATACAGGCAAGACACAAGAATTCAGGCCAAGATTTTCAACCCTCGTTAACGATGTGAAATTTGTATCTCAACTTGTTCAAGATGGAACTGGTATCGCACTACTACCTACTAGTGAGATCACCTCACATATCAAGTCAAATAAACTTGTTCGAATACTGCAACCATGGCAAGGCCCAGATAGAGAGCTATTTACTATCTGGCCCTCTGGAAAACTTTTAAACGCAAAAGCTAAATGCTTACAGTCGCACATTGAGATTTACATGCAGGCTTTCATGAACAACAATGATCACTGAATCGAGCATCATAAAACTATTTAATCATGACACCTGCTATTAAACTTGCCCAAAAGCATAAAATAAAACACACCATTCACGAGTATGAACACGATGCGAATCATACATCATTTGGTGAAGAAGCCAGCGAAAAACTGGGAGTGCCACAATCTCAGGTGTTTAAAACTTTAGTAGTAGAACTAGATACAAAGTCACTAGCCGTTTGTGTGATTCCGGTTAGCCACAGCCTTAACTTAAAAGCAGCTGCAAAAAGCGCCAAATCCAAAAAAGCAGCAATGGCAGATAAACAAGACGTTCAGCGTAGTACCGGTTATGTATTAGGTGGTGTCAGCCCGTTAGGGCAAAAGAAACGTTTACTCACATTAATTGATGAGTCCGCATTAGATTTTAGCACCGTGTTTGTCAGTGCAGGTAAACGAGGGTTAGAAATTGAATTAGCGCCGCAAGATTTACAAACTCTTTGTGACGCGCAATTTTTTAAGATTAAGAATTAAACGTTGGCAATAATCGTAGCACGCAGAGGTGCCGGATGCCCTTCAACCGTTTTTGTTGAATCGTTTGGATCCAAAAAATCCTTCAGTGAGTTGTAGCCCATCCAATCGGTAGTGTGCTGCTCTTCTAAAGTTGTATAGTTTTGTTCAACAATGCGTACATTTTTGAAACCTAAGCGGCGCATCCATTGGCAAAGGGTTTTGGCACTTGGTAAAAACCATACGTTACGCATCATGGCGTAGCGATCATCCGGCACCAGTACTTCGCCCTCGTCTCCTTCAATCACTAGTGTTTCCAATACCACTTCACCACCTGGGCGAAGGGCTTGTTGTAATTCTGTTAAATGATCTAATGGTGATTTACGATGATACAACACCCCCATACTAAACACGGTATCAAATGCTTTTAAATTGGCAGGCACATCTTCCATTTTAAATGGCAATAAATGCACAGGGATATTTTCATTTTTTGCCGTTGCCACATATTTTTTAGCCGCTTCAAATTGCCAAAAAAACAATTTACTTGGGTCAACACCCACAACTCG
Source organism: Bermanella sp. (assembly GCA_049115935.1). Classification (GTDB taxonomy): domain Bacteria; phylum Pseudomonadota; class Gammaproteobacteria; order Pseudomonadales; family Oceanobacteraceae; genus Bermanella. The sequence goes on from JAGDZK010000040.1 coordinate 31,381, forward strand.
TTTAGCCCCAGCACCCAACATGCGCCACATATGATAACCGCTACCACAACCCACATCTAAAATTGTGCGACCGTTAAGTGGCGCTAAGTGCGGCTCAATACGATCCCACTTCCAATCACTGCGCCACTCGGTTTCCACAAACGTATCAAAGAATTGAAACGGCCCTTTTCGCCAAGGCATTAAACCCTGTAAAGCCGCCAGCGTTTGCTGGTTTTGCAAAGGGGTGATGTCATCACTTTGAAACGTAACGGCGCTTTTATTTAGCTCACTCGTTACCTGCTTTAAATCCGGTAACTGTAAAAAAGCATCTAACCAACGCTGCATATCACCATGGGGAGTAGCCACATAAAAATCATGTAGCTGTTGCTCAATCACTTCACCCCATTTATTAAACGGCTGCTTTTGCGTTTGCATAAATTCAATGAGGTCTTGGTAGTAATGGTTAAACCAGTTTTCAGTTAATTCCATGGGTATTATTTAACCGCAATAAACGAAGTAAAGTTAAAGCATTGATACCAGGTATAGGCTTTTGAAAAACCGGCTTGCTTTAAACGTTGAATATGATCGTGAGCCGTTTCTGGGACTAAAACATTTTCTAAGGCGCTGCGTTTTTGGCTCACTTCTAAATCACTGTAGCCGTTTGCCCGTTTAAAGTCCCAGTGTAATTCTTGTTGTAGGGTTTGCTCTGGCTCATCAAAACTGATTTTTTCTGACAGAATTAACGCCCCCCCTGGCAACATGGCATCGTACAAACGCTGAATTAACGCTTGGCGTTTTTCTAACGGGATAAACTGCAGTGTGAAATTAAGCGTCACCACAGAAGCATCACTATATTCAAAATTAGTGGCATCCCCTTCAACCAGTTCAACTGGCACAGTGGCGGTATCAATATCCACATAACTTTGGCAACGCTTTAACATGGCAGCCGCATTATCAATGCCCACTACTTTACAGCCATCTACTTTGACACCATGGCGCATGGCCAATAATGAAGAGCCTAGCGAGCAGCCTAAATCATATAAGTGGCTATTCGCTTGTGCGTATTGCTCGGTGATAATGCCAATCATAGGAATAATCATGGTATAGCCAGGCACTGAGCGCTTAATCATGTCAGGAAAAACACGAGCAACAGCTTCATCGAAGGCAAAAGCATCTAAGGCTTCACGGTCATCAGCGTAAATACGGTCGCGGGACATAACGCACAGGGCTCACTAAAAAGGGGCTGCATTCTACTCAATATAGGCTATTGTTTCACCTTTACGGCCTGCTTTTACCGACAAAGTGACTCAAAACACCCTAGAGACCCTAAACAAAGGGGAGTAGGCTGAAACATCTGTCGTTTTTAGGTCGTATCCCACTATGCATGCATTTGTTACAGGTGCCACCGGATTCATAGGCCAACACCTTATTGATCAGCTGCTTAAACAGGGCTGGCAAGTTACAGCTGTGTATCGCGATGCAGGTAAAATCTATGACTGTGAACATGGGGATATTCATTGGCAACAGGCAGACCTGTATAACATTCAAAGTTTGCGCTGCGCCATGCCTGAGTCCGTTGACGCCGTCTTTCACCTTGCTTGTGACACCAGTAATTGGAGCTTAAATCACAGGCGCCAATATCAAACCAATGTGTTGGGCACGCAAAATTTAGCCAAGGTAGCCCTTGAAAAAAACGCCATTCGATTCATCCATACCAGCTCCTTAGCGGTTTACGGCTTCCATGACGGAGATGTTGACGAGTACAGCGAAATGCGAGGCATTGACAGCCCTATTGCGTATTATCGCAGTAAATACTTAGCCGAAGAGGTCATGCGCGAGTACCTTAAAAAAGGTCTGGATGCGGTGATCTTAAACCCAAGCGCCGTGATCGGCCCAAGAGATCAACAAAACTGGGTGAGGATGTTTAATTGCATCAATGAAGGGCGACTTCCTGGCATACCGCCGGGGACAAAATCTTTTTGTTATGTGGACGATGTAGCTAAAGCACATGTTCAAGCTTTTATTCATGGCAAGCGTGGTGAGAACTACATTTTATCAGGTCCAACCACTGAGCTTGCACATATATATCGCTGGGTAGCTAAACGTTTACAACGCCCGATTCCTGCTCGTGTCATGCCCAGCTGGTTATTAAAATGTACAGGGTTCAGCCAGTCTTTACTTAGTCACTTTACTCGAAAAGAGCCCAAAATCAGTCTAGAAACCGCTTATGTGTTGTGTGCCAATGTCACCGCATGTAGTGATAAGGCGCAGCGGGAATTGCAGTATCGAAACTCCCTTACGCTGGATCAAATGCTCGAAGAAACCTTTCAATGGTGGCAGACTCAATCGCAACCAACCTCTGAGTCATCCGTTAAAAGCGCGGCTTAAAACTAATTACACCTAAACTTTGGGTTATTGTTACAATGGCGCTTTTGCTTGCCATGACCTTAACACTGCCCATTTTATTCCAAGACGAATACCTAATTGCTGTGAACAAACCCAGCGGCTTACTTGTGCATAAAAGTTGGGTCGCCAAGGATGCTAAAGAGTTCGCTCTGCAAACCGTGCGCGATATGGTGGGCAAACATGTTTTCCCCGTTCACCGTTTAGACCGCCCCACCTCTGGGGTTTTATTATTCACCTTCAGTGGCGAACTTGCCCAACAGGTGCAAAGTCAGTGGCATGAAGCCGAAAAAATCTATTTAGCCATCGTGCGCGGCTGGTTAAAAGACACCATCAAGGTAGACCACCCACTAAAAGGCATGGCCGATTACGGGCAAGACAGCGACACCGAACAAGACGCACAAACCCTGTTTACCCCCCTTGCCCAAATCGAAGTGGACGCCCCCATCGACAAATACCCGCAAAGTCGTTTTGGGTTAGTTAAGGCTCAGCCTTTTCAAGGGCGTACCCATCAAATTCGCCGCCATTTAAAGCACCTAAGCCACCCTATTATTGGTGATGCCCGTTATGGCAAAGGCAAATACAATCGTTATGTGGGTGAACATTTTGAATGCCCTCGCCTACTATTACATGCCTCATCACTTAAGATCACTCACCCTGTTACTGAACAAACCATTACTATTCATGCACCCATTGAGGGTGATATGGCCCAGCTGTTTAATCGCTTTAATTGGCCCTTATCATGGTAAAAAGCGACCAATTGATTGACCTTGTGTACCAATCTTAGACTTGGCGCTTTTGGTACCTTGTATTGGTTTTTTGCATGCTTCACATTGAGTTCATCCCAAAACAATAAAAAGGATGCCTCATGTTTGGACAAGTGCAAGATTCCCCTCTGCTAGTCAGCCAACTGATTGAACACGCCGCTCAGCTTCATCCCAATCAGCGCATCATCACCAAAACCGTGGAAGGCCATTTTCACGAATACACCTATAAAGATGCCGCTAAACGTAGTAAGCAATTAGCCCAAGCGTTGATCGCATTAGGTGTACAAGACGGTGATGTCATTGGTACCTTGGCTTGGAATACGTATCGCCACTTTGAATGTTGGTATGGTATATCAGGCATGGGAGCCGTTTTACACACAGTTAATCCACGCTTGTTTCCAGAGCAACTGGACTACATCATTAATCACGCAGAAGATAAGTTCCTATTTATCGACACCACCTTCGTTCCCTTACTTGAAGCACTACAAAGCAAACTGCCCAAGGTGAAGGGTTATGTAATCATGACAGACGAGGCTCACATGCCACAAACGTCTCTGCCCAACGCCCTATGTTATGAAACCTTACTCGCACAGCAATCCGCTGATTATGAATGGCCACAATTAGACGAACGCCAAGCCACTTCTATTTGCTATACATCAGGCACCACCGGCAACCCAAAAGGCGTGGTCTATAGCCACCGTTCGAGCTTGTTACATAGCTGGGGCATCACCAGTTTAAATGTGGGTGAAATCTGCAGTGAAACCCGTGTATTACCCATCGTGCCCATGTTTCATGCCAACGCTTGGGGCTTAGTCTATGCGGTGGCGATGATGGGAGCCGAAGTGGTGTTCCCTGGCCCCCATTTAGATGGGGCCAGCGTATGTGACATGATTAACCGCTATAAGGTGGATTTATCCGCTGCCGTGCCTACCGTTTGGACCATGCTCATGCAGCATCTCACTCAATCTGGCGAAACCTTAGAAAGCTTAAACAGCGTATTAATCGGCGGCTCAGCTGTGCCTAAAGCCATGATTCGATCGTTCGAACAAGATTATGGGGTTGAAGTTTGGCAAGCGTGGGGCATGACAGAAATGAGCCCACTGGGCAGTTTAAATAAACCACGCCCTAAAGATGCCTTACTGAGTTATGAAGAACAGCTCGATATCAAAGCCAAACAAGGCCGCCCGTGTTTTGGTGTGCAAATGAAAATCGTCAATGATGACAACCAAGAACTACCTCATGATGGCAAAGCCTTTGGCCGTTTAATGGTGAAAGGGCCTTGGGTAGTGAGCCAATATTTTAAAGCTGAATCTAGCGCTCTTGATGAAGACGGCTGGTTTGATACCGGCGATGTGGCCACCATAGATGAAACGGGCAATATGCAAATCACCGACCGCTCAAAAGACGTCATCAAATCTGGCGGCGAATGGATCAGTTCTATCGATTTAGAAAATGCCGCCATGGGTCATGACGAGGTGATAGAAGCAGCGGTCATTGGCGTATCACATCCCAAGTGGGAAGAGCGGCCATTATTGATCATTGTACCTAAAAACCCAGAGCAACCGCCAAGCCATGAGTCAATCTTAAAGTTTTTAGAAGACAAGGTAGCTAAATGGTGGCTACCCGATGCCGTTGAGTTTATTGAAGCCATCCCCCATACCGCCACCGGTAAAATCAATAAAGTTGGCCTAAGAGAGCATTATAAAAATTTTGAGTTCACCACTCAAAACGCTTAGTAACTTCAATTACACACAACTAAAAATGCCAGAGCTTCCTCTGGCATTTTTAGTTTTAAAGTGGACTAACCCAAATACCTATTCGTCTATTAACTGGCGCTTAGGGTCTGGTTGATGCTCGTTAATTAAGTGCGGGTAAGCGTTTGCCACACCCTCAACAATAAAATCAAACGGCACCTCATCAAAATGCCCGTGCTCTTGCACGTATTCCATATGACGATGACCTTCACCATTAAACTCATGAAAAATAGAATCATCACGGCCGTTAAATTCTAGTGGCTCAACCCCCATGCGCTCGCACAATGCCTTATCAAATGCAGGGGTGGCTTTCACCCACTTCCCCTCCAGCTTAATCTCTGTATAACCATGCATCACAAACACATCGCTGCGTAGCCACTTTATCAATGCAGGACTTGATAAGTGATTGCGCACATCAGCCAAACCTATTCTTGCTTCGATACCGTTTAAACGACACAAAGCGCCCAGCAAAATGGCTTTGGGAATACAATAGGACTGTCCCGCCTCTAAGCAATGGCTCGCACTCAAGGTAACTGGGTTCGCCTCAAACACATACGGGTTATATTTAATGCCATCACGCACTGCGTAATAAAGCGCCACTGCTATTTCGGTGTCGCTCATGTGCTCATTAACCACAGACTCGTTTAAGGCAATGACTTGCGGATGAGTAAAATCGAAAAAGTCTGAAGACGATAAGGTGGCTATCATGGTGAATTCCTAACATTCGGATTAGAAGCATTAGAACCTTTTTGCCAGTTTTGGCCAATAACCACATCTGCCAATATGACTAACCATAGGCTTAGCGCCTCATTTTTCAAACGTTTGTATAGTAAATATCAGGCTTTCACTGTGTTTGCCTAGGTTACCCACAAAATCTGTGGATAACTTGGTGAGTAACTATTTGAAAAGTCGCGCAAACCTGCATGGAATCTGGAGGTAGCTTAAATTGTTTTTTTTTCAAACAATTAAATTTTCCTTTATTTTTCAACCACTTATTTAAGTCAATAGATCTACTCAGCCAAAATAGTCACAGGCTGAGCATTTTTTATCCATTGATTTAGTTTTGTGCATAACAAACCAAGCAAGCGCTCTAATTTGGCGCAAATTTCATGCTCATTAAGGTCAAAATATCACCATTCACTCTCACAATTAATTTATGACGTTGACGTAAACGTCAACTTGAATTTAAATACGGTTATGACAAAAGAAAAATCGAATATCTACACCATTAGTGATTTAGCACAGCGCTTTGATATCACCACACGTACCATACGCTTTTACGAAAGTGAGGGCCTACTATCACCCAAACGTGAGGGTCAAAAGCGCCTATACAGCCAAAAAGATTACACCACCTTAAAGCTGATTTTACGGGGTAAACGTTTGGGCTGGTCTTTGGCAGAAAGTCGCGATTTGATTCAAATGTATAAACCCGAACAAAATAATCAGGCTCAGTACCAAAAAGTACTAGAAAAAGTAATCGAAAGCCGCGAACGACTGCAGCAGCAAATGAATGACATCCAAGTCATGCTGCTTGAATTAGATGAACATGAAACAAGAGTAAAAGAGGCCCTAAACACCTCTGCTATCAATTAAGGCAACCCGAACAACACGTTTAAAAATTCAAAAAAACAACACACTGAAAATCATTTTGTATTTCGGTTGAATAATAAAAATAAAACAAACAACTAAACCATAAAGGGCGCGTTATGAGTCACTAAGACCCATTCGCGTGGAGAAACCAAATGAAATCCATCTACAGTGAACTGAACTTTGGCTTAGGCGAAACCATCGACATGATGCGCGCTCAAGTCAACGAATTTGCCAGCCGTGAAATCGCCCCACTGGCCGACACCACAGATAAAGAAAACGCCTTCCCTAATCAGCTATGGAAAAAATTTGGCGACATGGGGTTATTAGGTGTCACAGCCGAAGAAGAATACGGCGGCACCAACATGGGTTACCTTGCTCATGTTATCGCCATGGAAGAAATCAGCCGCGCCTCGGCCTCTATTGGTTTAAGTTATGGCGCCTTTTCAAACCTGTGTGTTAATCAATTAACCAAAAACGGCTCAGCCGAGCAAAAAGCAAAATACCTACCTAAATTAATTTCTGGTGAACACATCGGTGCGTTGGCCATGAGTGAACCTAATGCGGGCTCTGACGTTGTTAGCATGAAATTACGCGCGGATAAAAAAGGCGACAAGTACGTTTTAAACGGCGGCAAGATGTGGATCACCAATGGCCCAGATGCTGATGTATATGTGATTTACGCCAAAACCGATTTTGAAAAAGGCGCCCATGGCATGACCGCCTTTATTGTAGAGAGTGACTTTCCTGGCTTCACCCGCGGACAAAAACTCGACAAGCTCGGCATGCGTGGCTCCAACACCTGCGAATTAATTTTCCAAGACTGTGAAGTGCCAGAAGAAAATATTTTAGGCGGTCTTAACCAAGGGGTACGCGTATTAATGAGCGGCCTTGATTACGAACGAGTGGTATTGTCAGGTGGCCCAACCGGCATTATGCAAGCGTGTATGGATATTGTGATTCCCTACATTCATGACCGCGAACAGTTCGGTAAAAGCATTGGCGAGTTTCAATTAGTGCAAGGCAAAATTGCCGACATGTATTCCAGCATGAATGCCTGTAAATCCTATTTGTACACCGTGGCTGCAGCCTGTGATCGCGGTGAAACCACACGTAAAGATGCCGCAGGTGTGATTTTGTATACCGCCGAAAAAGCCACACAAATGGCATTGGATGCCATTCAATTATTAGGTGGAAATGGTTACATCAATGATTTTGCCACCGGCCGTTTATTACGCGACGCTAAACTGTATGAAATTGGCGCCGGCACCAGTGAGGTACGTCGCATGTTAATTGGCCGTGAAATTTTTAACGAATCAAAATAATTTTTTAGATACCACAGTGGGAGGGTGCTTGCACGCGACATAACTCATCACACTTTGTCGCGCGCAAGCGCCCTCCCACAACGGAGACACAAATGCCAAGCATACATTCAAAGATAAATACCAATAGCGCCGAGTTTAAAGACAACCTCGCGTTTAATTTAGACATCGTAGCTGATTTAAAAAACCTAGTAGCTAACATCACGCTAGGTGGTGGTGAAGCAGCTCAAGCTCGTCACAAAAGTCGCGGTAAATTATTAGCCCGCGAACGTATCGAAAAATTACTCGATGAAGGCTCGCCATTTTTGGAGGTAGGTCAATTGGCCGCATACGAGGTATATGGTGAAGATGTTCCATGCGCGGGCGTGGTTGCAGGGATCGGCAAAGTCAGTGGTGTGGAATGCATGATCGTGGCAAACGATGCCACAGTGAAAGGCGGCTCTTACTACCCTTTAACCGTGAAGAAACATTTACGCGCTCAAGAAATCGCTCAAAAAAATTATCTGCCGTGTATTTATTTGGTGGACAGCGGCGGCGCTAACCTGCCTCGCCAAGATGAAGTCTTTCCCGACAAAGAACATTTTGGTCGCATCTTTTTTAATCAAGCCAATATGTCAGCCATGGGCATTCCGCAAATTGCAGTGGTGATGGGCAGCTGCACCGCTGGTGGCGCGTATGTGCCCGCCATGGCAGATGAATCCATTATTGTAAAAGAACAAGGCACCATCTTTTTAGCCGGCCCACCTCTGGTACAAATGGCAACTGGTGAAGTGGTTGACGCAGAAACCTTAGGTGGCGGCGACATGCACACATCCACAAGTGGTGTGGTTGATCACCTAGCTGAAAACGATGAACACGCGTTGCAGTTAGCACGACAATCCATTGACCGCTTAAATTGGAAAAAACAAACGCAATTAGATGTCCGCGACGTTATTGCCCCCCTTTATGATGCCAGTGAACTGTATGGCATCATTCCACAAGATTTAAAAAAGCCCATGGATGCCCGCGAAATCATCGCACGTATTGTGGATGGCAGTGACTTTGACGAATACAAAGCGCGCTTTGGCACCACCCTAGTTTGTGGCTTTGCTCGTATCTTTGGTTACCCTGTGGGCATCGTCGCTAACAACGGAATTTTATTTTCTGAAAGCGCGCAAAAAGGCGCGAACTTTGTTGAGCTATGTTGCCAGCGCAATATTCCCCTCATCTTCTTACAAAATATCACTGGCTTTATGGTGGGCTCAAAGTACGAACAAGAAGGCATCGCCAAACACGGCGCTAAAATGGTAAACGCCGTTGCCTGTGCCAAGGTGCCTAAATTCACCATGGTATTTGGCGGCAGTTTTGGCGCAGGTAACTACGGCATGTGTGGCCGTGCTTATGATCCAAACTTTATGTGGATGTGGCCCAACGCACGCATCAGCGTGATGGGTGGCGAGCAAGCCGCTGGGGTGATGTCATTAATCACCAAAGGCGCAAAAGAAAAACGCGGTGAAACCTTTAGTGATGAAGAACAAGCGGCCTTTAAAAAACCGCTACTCGAAAAATACGAAAAAGAAGGTCACCCTTATTATGCATCTGCACGTCTTTGGGATGACGGAGTGATTGATCCTGCGCAAAGTCGTGAAGTATTGGGCCTTGCCATTAGTGCATCACTCAACGCCCCTCAACAAGAAACCAAATTCGGCATATTTAGGATGTAACCATGACAGATTCTAATTTATTGATCGAAATTGAAAACGGCGTCGCTAAACTTATTTTGAATCGCCCTGATGTGCATAACGCATTTGATGATGTATTGATTCAAACAATCATTCATGCCCTAGATGACATAACCACCAATGACCATGTTCAAGTAGTGGTATTAACCAGTAACGGCAAACATTTTAGTGCAGGCGCTGATTTAAATTGGATGAAACGCATGGCCGTTCTCACTGAACAAGAAAATCGTGAAGATGCTCAACAACTTGCACAGCTCATGCACACTCTTAACCATTTAAATAAACCCACGGTGGCCCTTGTTGATGGTGCGGCTTACGGTGGTGCAGTGGGTTTAATTGCCTGTTGTGATATGGCCATCGCCACACAACGCAGCCGCTTTTGTTTAAGCGAAGTTAAAATTGGGTTAAGCCCTGCGGTGATAAGTCCGTTTGTGGTGTCCGCCATCGGTGAGCGTGCAGCCCGTCGATACTTTTTAAGCGCTGAAGTCTTTGATGCTCAAATCGCTGAGAAGTTAGGTTTGCTACATGAAGTGGTGAATGATGAAGTGGCGCTAGCGAATAAAGCAACGCAATTAATCGACGCCTTATTGCTCAACAGCCCACAAGCCATGAATAAAACCAAACAGCTCATTAAGGCGGTGAGTCGCGGTGAAATTAATAACTCCATGCGTGACTACACGGTGAATTTAATTGCATCTATAAGGGTAAGTGAAGAAGGCCAAGAAGGCTTAGCTTCGTTTTTAGAAAAACGTAAACCATCATGGGTAGAAAAAAATGAATACTAATAATAAAAAGATTACCCGCCTACTCATTGCCAACCGCGGTGAGATTGCAGTGCGTATTATGCAAAGCGCACAAAAAATGGGAGTGCACTGTATCGCCCTTTACAGTGACGCAGACCAAAACGCATTACATGTAAAACAAGCCGATGAAGCTTGGTACATAGGCGCAAGTCCGGCCAAAGATAGCTACCTAGTGGTTGATAAAGTCTTACAAGTAGCAAAGGATTCAGGCGCTGATGCCATTCACCCAGGTTACGGTTTTTTATCCGAGAACGCGGGTTTTGCTCAAGCCATTCAAGACGCAGGTATTATTTGGGTAGGGCCACCCGTAAACGCTATTAAAGCTATGGGTTCTAAAAGTGAATCAAAAGCCTTAATGGAAAAAGCCCGCGTGCCTTTAGTACCGGGTTACCATGGAGACAATCAAGACGAAGCTTTTCTTAGCGACGAAATTAAAAAAATTGGTTTTCCAGTTTTAATTAAAGCCAGTGCCGGTGGTGGTGGTAAAGGCATGCGTGTGGTTGAAAACGAAGCCGAAATCGCGGCGGCCATCACTGCCTCCAAACGTGAAGGCTTAAACAGCTTTGGTGATGATAAGTTACTGGCTGAAAAATACATCACTCGCCCACGCCATGTAGAAATTCAAGTGTTTATGGATCAACAAGGCAATGGAGTCTATTTATTTGAACGTGATTGCTCTATTCAACGTCGCCATCAAAAAGTGGTTGAAGAAGCCCCTGCTCCACAATTTAGTGAACAAGAACGCCAAGCCATGGGTGAAGCGGCTATTCAAGCGGCAAAAGCTATTCAATATGAAGGCGCTGGCACCGTTGAGTTTTTATATGATAACGGCACCTTCTATTTCATGGAAATGAATACCCGCTTACAAGTGGAGCATCCAGTTACCGAAATGATCACTGGCCAAGACTTAGTGGCATGGCAATTAAAAGTGGCTCAAGGTGAAACACTACCACTCAACCAAGACGAACTAAGTATTCACGGTCATTCCATGGAAGTGCGCATTTATGCAGAAGACCCAAACAATGATTTTTTACCCACCACAGGCACACTTGAACATGTGCAACTGCCTGAACTTATTACAGGAAAAGTACGATTAGATACCGGTGTGCAACAAGGTGATGAAGTCAGCCCTTATTACGACCCCATGATCAGTAAGTTAATTGTCTGGGGCGAAGATAGAGAGCAATGTTTAAGCACACTAAAACAAGCCCTTCAGCAATATCAAATTGCAGGGGTTACCACTAACTTATCATTCTTACGCAAAGTGGTGAATGTCGAAGCGTTTCGTCAAGGTGATGTGAGCACACAGTTTATTGAAGAATTTAATGATCAGCTTATGAATGATCATGGTATCAAACATCATCACCTTATAGCTGCTGTTTGTCAGCATATGCTAAAACGCACAAGCCTTGGGTTGGGCCGCGCCTCCAACGATGACCACACCAACCCTTGGCATAAAATAAACGCCATGCGTTTAAATCAAGCAGCAAAAGAAACCCTACACTTTACAACCCATGACGATGCATTATTAAGTATTGATGTTGTAACACTTAACACCCACAGCAATATTGACCAATGGCAAATCACCATTAACAATGAAACATACTCGGTTATGGCTCGCCTAGAAAACGATACCGTGCAATATCAGCTTAATGATAAATGGCAGAGTGCGCGCATCATTACACACAACAAACAATTATGGGTGTATGACAGCCAGGGCGAAAGCCAGTTTTGTTATTACCAGCCAGACTTTAATCAACACACAGAACAAGCTGGCAGCTTAACGGCACCCATGAATGGCACCATAATTCAAATCGATACAAAAGTTGGCAAACAGGTTCAAGCAGGCGATGTGTTAATGATTATGGAGGCAATGAAAATGGAACATGCCATTAAAGCCCCGGTGAGTGGCACCATTAAAGAGATCTGTTTTAATCTAGGTGATCTTGTGAGTGAAAGTGCCATGTTGATTGAAATGGAAGAAGCTGAGCTTTAAAACGAACTACTGTGGGAAGGCGCTCGGCGTGCCCACAAGGTGATTAACATGACCATACCAAACAAAGTACACATCATTGAAGTGGGCCCGCGAGACGGCCTACAAAATGAAAAACAAACTCTTCCAGTTGCATTACGAGTTGAATTAATTGAGCGCTTAGCCAAAGCCGGACTTAAAAAAATTGAAGCGGGCAGTTTTGTTTCACCTAAATGGGTACCGCAAATGGCCAATACCGATCAAGTACTGGATCAGCTAAACGCCAGTGATGTAAAACATCAAACTGGCGCACAATACGCCGTGCTTACCCCTAACCTAAAAGGTCTTGAAGGCGCTGTTCAACACAAGGCAGATGAAATTGCTATTTTTGGTGCCGCTAGTGAAGCTTTCACGCAAAAAAATATTAACTGCTCAATTAAAGAAAGCCTACAGCGCTTTGAAGACATTGCCGCATCGGCGCAGCAACTTAACCTGCCCATGCGAGGTTATGTCTCTACCATTATTGGTTGCCCTTACCAAGGGGATATTGATCCACAGACGGTGGCCGATGTCGCTAAAACCTTATATCAAATGGGTTGTTTTGAAATATCTCTGGGTGACACCATAGGTGTCGGTACCCCTATTAAATTTAAACGCATGTTAGACACCGTACTAAAAGAAGTGCCTGCCGACAAAGTTGCTGTGCATTGCCACAACACCTATGGCCAAGCATTAGTCAACATTTATGCAAGCCTTGAATACGGGATTAATAAAATAGACAGCGCAGTGGCAGGCTTAGGAGGCTGCCCCTATGCCAAAGGTGCCAGCGGCAATATCGCCACAGAAGATGTTTTATACATGTTACATGGCATGAACATCGAAACAGGTGTTGATCTTGATGAAGTGATTAAAATTGGTAACTGGATTTGTAGCGAATTAAAACGGGACAATCAAAGCAAGGTGGGGGTAGCGCTTAACTCATAACCCAAGTATCAGGAAATCTATGTGCAAACCTTGTATCATGAGAACTTATTATTTGTAGATAAGTTGTTATTGCAGTCATATGAAAATAAAAGACGCCAAGGTTTACGATTTAAGCGAGATTGCCAAACTTGCTCAAGCAGATATTCAAGCGGCTTACCCTGATGTAGACCCAATCATTGGAATTAGCCACAACCTGCGCAATGCAGGGTTTGCGGCGGATACGTTAACCATAGATAACCGAGCGAACGATACTCGTATTATTATGATTTTTCATGATCATAAACCCGAGTCGGTTGATTATGAATTTGCCAGTATTTCTAAAGATCCAACATTTGAATTTAACGAAATTGCATTTGCTGACCTTACTCAAGAGACATTATATAAAATGATGAAAATGGCTTTAATCAAATAACTTAAACCAAGCCAGTTTTATATAAACATTTATTAACTGCCATAAACTCACTTCTGGGTACCCAGAGGATGTCATAAATACACGGCCATCATGCATAGTTGCTTCGACCTTAATGTCTTTGATGGCCAAGGGCGCAACCGTAAGGGGATTGCTTTCAAGCATAGTAATATTTGCCTGTTTTCCTTTTTCAATAGAACCTATTTCTTTTTCTAAGCCTATTGAATAGGCCGCATTAATAGTAACGGCCCTTAGTGCTTGCTCTGGAGTAATCGTTTGCTCTGGGGCAATGACTTGCCCATTCTCGGTCATTCTATTCACCGCATACCCCATCAAATATAATGGCTTTCCTGGAGCCATTGGCATATCTGAATGCAGTGAGAAGCTCACGCCTTGATTCACTAAGTCACCTAAGCGAACCATTTCATGGGAGCGCTCTGGACCCACTCCTACTTCACTGTACTTTTCAGCGAGTGCAACAGGATAATAAGGGTTCACACTGACAATAGCACCAAGCTCTTTAATACGTTTAATCTGTTCTAAGCGTGAATAACTAAAATGAACAATCACTGTGCGGTGATCATGCCTAGGGTTTCGTTTTATATTTTCATCTAACGTATTTAAAATTAAATCAAGCCCTGCATCTCCATTTTGATGCACATGGATTTGAAAACCAGCATCCCAGTATTTTGAAAATGCCTGTTTAAAAAGATCTGGTTGCATAATCCATTCACCGTGATGACCATCTAAATATCCATCACGCATTTTCATTAACTGACTGAAGACCGCACCATCAGAAAATAATTTAATTTGTTTAGGGTAATATCGGCTCATGCCATCCCCCCAAGTTTGAATTTCAGCTGTTTTTTCCAGTAATTCGCTCATGTGCTTAAGAGCCATGGTTTTACCATCAACAATATAATCCATATAAAATGGGTTATCGTTACTAGAGAAAACCGCATTTTGCATAATAGATAAATTTTTATTAACCAATCCACCTGGCTCAACCACTAATGTGGAGCCTGCACTGTGCCAATAGTGCTTTAACATGTATAAACCATCCATAAACTGATTTGGTTCGAGTACATGTTTGAATAATTTACCCGATAGCGCCAACATACCGGACTCCCAAAAATGTCCCTCGGCTAAATTTGTTTGATTACGCTGATCGACGGATAGTTTATTAATAACGTTTTTATCAATTCCAAATAATGCTAACGCCTTGGTATTTACTATAAACTCATGCACAGAGCGATGCCAAATCGCAATGGGAATTTCTTCACTCATTTCATCTAACATTTTCCGTGTTAACGGCCCATGCCATAATCCGTGATAACCCCAACTAAGAAGTAAGGAGTCTTTATTTTTGTGCATGTTAATTTTTTCAATCAACGCTTGATGATATTCACTAGGGGTAGTGGCTTTAGGGAAAAACCCGGAAGGTAAGCCCCAGTCTTCTATCGAGATAATTTGACTGGTTAATGTTAGTGCACCAAGCCAAGGATGGTCATGCTGATTAATGAATCCAGGAACCATCACTGAATCTTCGAATTGAGTATTAATCATTAAGGCTTTCTGACTATGTTTACGTTTAAGTTTTGTAAAATCACCGACTTCAATTATGACGTCGCCATTCACCAGCACACTATCGCCTTGCTGATCACCAAAAGTAATTATTTCTTTCGCTTTATATAGCACTAAGTCAGATTTTAAGTCCTGTAAAGAGAAACAACCTACGCTTAATAATAAGCTAAAAATAAGTGCGGTTTTGATAAAAAATGACATATGCAAGTCCAATAATGATTTACGTATTCATAATCAAATCATTTACTGGTAATTGCTAGGTTAAAAGCAGCCTAATTGTACTGCTTTACCCATAGTTTAAAAATCAAATAAGCTTCAACGTCTCCATCACGACCCAAAGAGATGCGTAACCAACACGTGTCCTATTCATTAAGTATACTGGCACCATTCTCAAACTTTCAAAAAGTAGAAATGAGTTCACGAACGAAGCGCTTCGAGCGCTCGAGGATAGTGTTTTTTTGGTTGAGAATTAATCGAGTTTTATTTGTAGGTCAACGATGGACTAAGTGTGCTGTTTAGAAACATGATGTGTTAAAAATAAAAAAAGGGAGCTTAATGAACTCCCTTTTTTATTTTTCAGTTTATCTAACTGTACTACGCCATTTTTGTACTGTATTGACGCAGGCTATGCGCGAACTCTTCTAATGCGCGAATACCACTCTCTTCGGCTTCTTTACACCAGTCTTGCATGGCTTTAAGTAATTCATCGCGACTAGCAGAGCGCTTTTTCCATACAAGCTGAAGCTCTTGCTTCATCTTGTATACTTTTTCCATCATTTCATTTTGAGCTAATAGATCCGTCAGCTGCTGACGATACTTATCGTTCAGCAAGGCCTCTTCTTTACGTAAAAGACGTTTAACACGGGCAAATGGTAGCTCCAATTTTGATTGCGCTTGCTCATGTTTAGCAACTGGCTTAATCACTTTTTTATAGAACTTAGCCATAATTTGAAAACGATTATTGGCAGCTGCTAATGCCGCATCGAAATCCAATTCTAATTTACTTTTATCAATGGCCATGACTGGGCCAGTGCGTACATTTTTAATTAAGCCTAACGCTTTAAATATTGTGATGTACATCCAACCAATATCAAATTCCCATTTTTTAACCGATAACTTAGCCGAGTTAGGGTAAGTATGGTGATTGTTATGAAGCTCTTCACCGCCAATCCAGATTCCCACTGGGCTGATATTCGTAGCCGCGTCAGAGCATTCAAAGTTACGGTAACCCATAGCATGACCTAAACCATTTATGATGCCTGCAGCGTGTACTGGCATCCACATCATTTGAATGGCCCAAACCGTAATACCAATAGGACCTAACATTAGAATGTTAAAACCTAGCATGATAAAAATGCCTAAGAACTTATATTTTTGGTAAACGTTATTTTCAACCCAATCTTCTGGGCAGCCTTTACCATAACGAGTAACCGTTTCTTTATTATCAGCTTCATTTTTATAAAGCTCAGCACCTGTTAGCAATACGGTTTTTAAACCTTTAATCACTGGTGAATGCGGATCTTCTTCGGTTTCACATTTTGCGTGATGTTTGCGGTGAATCGATACCCATTCTTTTGTAATGGTAGCGGTGGTTAACCACAGCCAAAAACGGAAAAAGTGAGCCAATGCAGGATGGATATCCATAGCACGGTGAGCCATCGCTCGGTGTAAATAAATGGTGACACTCACAATGGATATATGTGTCATTACTAGGGTAAATAGCAATACTTGCCAGCCATTTAGACCCCATAGACCTTGTTCAAACATAGATAATTACCTCTGAATATTCTTGTTATTTATTCGGCTTCGATACCAACGATCAACCAAGTATTAGATGGGCCTTTTTCTAAATGCCATACATCAAATACGCCATGTTCTTCATTGCTTTGCATGTCTTTCATTAAGCCACGGAACAAAATACTTAAGCGATGACCTTGTGTAATTGGCTCGGCTCGTACGATGTCTGCGCTTAAATCGATGATTTTATTGTCTAGTTTTGCAGCGTATTGAGCTCGCTGCTGTTTAAGTTGTTCTAGTAAACTCGGATCAACATATTCAGCTACAGTGCTGAACTCACCCTCATCCCATGCTTTATGAACCAAAGCAAAATGATCAAGTGCGCCTTTTTCAAAGGCTGTTGCATCAAAGCCGTCAGGGAACACCAAAGGTATACTCTCTGAAGTTGAACCTGATGATTGCGCTTGAAACGCAGGAGCTTGTTGATGACTTTGATCAAAACCACTACGCTGCATGCCCGCATATTGTTGCTGTTGTTTTGGGCGCGCAAAAAGCTTAAATAGTACAAAGCCAATCAATGCAAATAATAGAATATCCATGAACTGCAAACCTTCAAAAGCACCACTGCCCAATAAATAGGCAAAGATACCACCTGCAAGTAGGCCACCCATCAAACCGCCCATACCAGGGCGCATGCCCTTGCTTTTCTCAGCGTTCGGGGCTGCTTTATTTGGGCTTGCTGGGGTTTGTTTCTTAAAAGGGCTGGTTTTAAACGCTTTACCAAAACCACCACTACCAAACTTCTTGGCACTGGCTGGTTCAGCCACGGTCATGGCTAATATTCCGGCCAAAAACACACTCAATACGTACTTCATAAATTGCTCTTTTATATAACTAAATACATTAACAAGGCATGCTACCTAAGCCCTAGGCCAAGTCAATCCTCGCCACAGCATAAGGTAAACAAGTGTACACTGAATTGACTTAGATTACTCTAAAACAAGTAAGCAGTGGCCACGCCTAATATAAAACTTGACCGAGTCTTAACCAGCGGGCTTTCCTCAAATGCAGCCCCCGTGATATTCACATAGCGCATGAAACCGGCTGTCATCCAATCCGACCATAGTACCGCCGTACTGTAACCTACTTGCCAGCCACCATATCCGTGCTCGGCTTTATACGCATTACGCTGAGCGGTCACAAACTTGTTATCTACCCCATAAATGTAATCATGGTAATGACTGCTTGCTGAGCGCAGGCCAACTGATATCTGGGGGCGTATCTCATATATGCCTAAAAAATACTCACGTCGCCAAACGACTCTTGGATTGAACGTAGTGCCTCGATAGCCTGCCTGGGTGAAGTCGGTACTATTAGCAAAGCGAATCGGCAACTCGAGGAACATGGCATTGCCTTTACTCCTATCACCTAAAAAGTAGTAATGAAGTGCAGGCCCTGCTTCTATAATAAAGTCTAGATCATCCATATCTTGGCGAGCTTGGCTTTTATCACTATCAACCTTGACCGCCCCACCTAAACTAATCTCTAAACTCCAATTACCGGATTGCCACAGATTCCCTTGAATAAGGTTACGGTCAATGGTGATTTTATCACTGCGATATCGAAGGTAAGGAAACGGCAACACATACTGCTCAGCTTCATCACTGCCCACATAATGAGGCACATTCACCATTGACAAACCAAGGCCAGCCTCTAACTCCCCGTGGGCAGGGTTTACCAACAGCCCCAAACACAACATCAGAAGATAACGGTATAACATAAAGAGAGGTTCCGATTTATATTTATTAATCTAGGACCCAGACTATAGCAGCCTCATGACAAATGAAATGTGCAGATAATTCATGAATACAAAAAAGGCCCTATTAGGGCCTTGTTTGATTAGCTAGTAACTACTTTTTAGGTTTCTTTGGCTTAACCCCGTTATGCTTTTTAGCATTGGGCATATGGGGCAAGCCATTGTGCTGTGTTTTGGCGGTGAACGATTTTTTGGCACCGGTATTTTTAGGCACAAACTTTTTACCTTCACGGCGCGCGTCTTTTTCACGACCGGACTCAGGCGGCACTAAATGTTTTGGTCCGCGGCCAATCAAATGGGCTTTACCCATTTTTTTTAACGCTTTACGCAGTAGCGGCCAGCTTTCGGCATCATGGTAACGTAAAAATGCTTTATGCAATGAGCGCTGTTCTTTGGTTTTAGCCGCAAACAC
>JAGDZK010000041.1:0-89586 GCA_049115935.1 Bermanella sp.
CGAATGGTTTCATAAAACTCTTCCTTGCCCGGTACTTGCTTAGCCGTATTAAATTGGCCGCCTGTTTCGCTTTCTGAATCAAACAAGGTGACATCATGACCGCACTGTGCGGCAGTGGTGGCAAATGATAAGCCAGCAGGGCCTGCACCAATTACGGCATATTTTTTCTTGGCAGAACTGGGTTTGATCACAAGCTCAGTTTCGTGACATGCGCGCGGGTTAACTAAACAGCTGGTCATTTTTCCGCTAAATACATGGTCCAAACATGCTTGGTTGCAACCAATACAGGTATTAATTTCATCACTTTTTCCTTGGGCTGCTTTGTCCATAAAAAAGCCATCGGCTAAAAATGGGCGTGCCATAGAAATCATGTCAGCATCACCACGCTCTAATACTTTTTCAGCCACTTCTGGCGTATTTATACGGTTTGATGTGATGAGTGGAATGTTTAATTCTTTTTTAAATTTTGCTGTTACCCAAGTAAACGCAGCACGAGGTACTTTGGTAGCAATAGTAGGGACGCGTGCTTCATGCCAGCCGATACCTGTGTTAATGATGGTTGCTCCTGCTTTCTCGATGGCTTTACCCAGTTTTAAAACTTCATCATAAGTGCTGCCACCTTCAACCAGATCAAGCATGGATAAACGATAAATAATAATAAATTTTTCGCCCACGGCTTCACGGGTACGGCGCACAACCTCAACCGCCAAACGCATACGGTTTTCATAACTGCCACCCCAAGCGTCGTCACGTTGATTGGTGCGTTGGGATAAAAACTGATTAATGAAGTAACCTTCAGAACCCATTATTTCAACGCCATCGTAACCGCCAACTTGTGCGTATTTTGCCATTTGTACAATATCGTTAATTTCGCTTTCTATGCCGTCGCTATCCAATTCTTTTGGTTTAAACGGGTTGATAGGTGCTTGAATGGCAGAAGGCGCAACCGATGCAGGGTTGAACGCGTAACGGCCTGTATGCAAAATTTGCATGCAGATTTTACCGTCTTCTTTGTGCACGGCGTCGGTAATCACTTTATGGGTTAAAGCATCTTCATCGCTTTTGATTAAGTTGGTGTGAGGGTGTGTGGCAGCATGGGCATTTGGGCCAAAACCACCGGTAACAATTAGGCCTACGCCGCCCTTTGCGCGTTCGGCAAAAAAAGCTGCCATGCGTTCTAGGCCATTTTTATCTTCTTCGAGACCGGTGTGCATTGAGCCCATTAATACCCGGTTTTTAAGTGTGGTGAAGCCTAGGTCAAGCGGTTCAAATAATTTTGGAAAATGTGCGTTCATTCTGTGACTCCAGATAGTGATCATATGTTGGCTCAAGTATCTATTTTGTGGAACGCACCCTCCTTATCATTTGTTAAGGAGGGTCAGTTTTTTTTGCTCAATAATGAAAAAAAATAATATAGAGTAAAAATACATGGCAACTTCTGCACTTGAATACAAAGCACCTTTGGCGGATATGGCTTTTTTGGCGATGCATGCACAATTAAACTCAGTAAATGATTCTCAATTAGAAAGTGATTTTTTTGTACTGCAACAGGCCGCAAAATTCGCCCAAGAGGTTTTGGCCCCAGTTAATCGAGAATGCGACGAGCAAGGCTGCCAATTTGAAGACGGGAAGGTGCGTCTACCATTAGCGATGAAGAAAGCGTTTCTAGCGTATGCCCAAGCCGGTTGGATGAGCGTGGCTATGCCTGAAAAGTGGGGTGGTCAAGCGCAAACAGAAACACTGGCTGCGAGCATAGGTGAAATGCTTACATCCGCAAACCATGCGTTTAGTATGAAGCCGGCTCTAACGATTTCGGCTTGCCGCGCGATTATTGGTCATGGCTCTAAAATCTTACAAGATATTTATTTGCCGAATATGATCTTAGGTAAATGGACAGGCACCATGTGCATGACAGAAGCTCATTGTGGCAGCGATTTAGGCCTAATTCGCACGCGGGCGGTTGAGCATAACGAACATTATTTGATTAGCGGCAATAAAATCTTTATTTCATCAGGTGAGCATGACGCCAGTGAAAATATAATACATTTGGTATTGGCCCGCTTACCTCAATCACCAAAAGGCATCAAAGGGTTATCGTTGTTTTTGGTGCCCAAAAAACGAGAGAATAACCAAGGTCAATGGGTTGATGATAATCAGGTGACTTGTATTGGTATTGAAGAAAAAATGGGCATACACGGTAGTCCTACTTGCTCGCTTAATTTTGAAGAATCCACGGGTTTTTTAATTGGTGAAATAAACGGCGGTATTCAAGCCATGTTTACCATGATGAATGAAATGCGTTTAGGTACATGTTTG
Source organism: Bermanella sp. (assembly GCA_049115935.1). GTDB lineage: Bacteria > Pseudomonadota > Gammaproteobacteria > Pseudomonadales > Oceanobacteraceae > Bermanella. The sequence continues at coordinate 2,317 of JAGDZK010000041.1, forward strand.
CAAGGTGTGGGTTTAAGTGAGCGTGCATATCAAAAAAGCCTGAGTTATGCCCGCGAACGATGCCAAATGCGAAGCTTGTCAGGCAAAAAGCAACCCGAGCAAGAAGCGGATTTCATCATTGAACACCCAGATGTTCGCCGTATGTTATTAACCCAAAAAGCCTTTGCTGATGGTGGACGAGCCTTGGCACATTTTTGTGCGCAATTATTAGATAAAACCCATGAAAATGAAGATAAAAGTGCGCAAGAGTTATTGGACTTTTTAACACCAATCGCAAAAGGGTTCTGCACTGAAAGCGGCTTAGAAAGCGCAAGCTTGGGTGTGCAAATTTTTGGAGGTCATGGCTTTATCCGCGAAAACGGCGCTGAGCAACTTTATCGTGATGGCCGTATTGGCACCTTGTATGAAGGCACAACGGGTATTCAAGCGTTAGACTTGTTAGGTCGCAAGGTGTTGACTAACCAGGGTAAAAGCTTAAAAGCCATGACAAAGTTAATTCATGTTTTAACATCTGAGCATATAGCGCATTCTCAATTATCACACTTAGCCAAGCAGCTTAGCCCTTATGCAAAACAATGGGGTGACTTAAGTATGCAGATAGGTTTGAAAGCCATGAAAAATCATGACGAAGTGGGGGCGGCTAGTGTCGATTTCTTAATGTATTCCGGTTATGTGGTGTTGGCATATTTTCATTTTAAAATGGCATTAGAGGCGAAAACACTACTCAATGAAGGGGCGGAGAATCCTGAGCTAGGTATTCATACATCATTTTTAGAGTCGAAAGTGCAACTGGCTGAATTTTATTTTGCCCGTGTGTTACCACGAACCAAAAGTTTAGAAGTTACGATGCTGCAAGATTTAGCCAGTTTAGAGGCTGCTTGGTCATAAGTTATTACAATTAATCCTACTAATACTTTTATTTTTTATGACAATTTCATGTGTCTAAATATCGGTTTTTAGGTGTGTGATCTTTACTAGGTGCTTTACTGGAAATAGGTATCACCAAGATGAAGGTATAGTATGAAAAGATTAATAATAGCCACGTCCTTATTGGCCTTAGGGGCTTGCTTTGATTCAGATTCTGATTCAGACGGTAAAGCCAAGGTATCCCTGAGTTTACAGCCTGTGCTGAGCAGCAGTACAGCCTCGGCAAGTTTCGTTGCCAATCGTAGTAATCTTGTTATTGGGCCTAAGGCGGCTGCACAGGATTGCTCTGACCCCAATAATTACCCAGCTTATACTGCGTCTTATGGTGCCAGTGGCGCACCAGATGAAATGACCTTGTATTTGAAGTCGATTGTTTTATCGACTCAAGACTCTGGTAAAACCGCCACCTTGTTTGAATCATCAACCGCTAATGGCGATGCCATCGAAATTAGTAATGCCAACGGCGGGACCATCAGTTTGGCAGCGTTAGCAGCGGCAATAGAGGCTGAGGTGGATGATGAGGGTAATAGCATAGAAGCTGAAATTCCAACCGGCACATTTAATCAGCTGGCGGTAACGTTTCGAAATGAAGCCGATATTAAAGGCTGTATAGAGGAAGCATGGGGTGAGATACCGCAGGGCACCTCTGGTAATCAATGTGATGAGGCTGGTGGTGAGGCGTGCAATACGTTAGCGGCTGGTACATATAAGGTGTGCACCGGTGCAGCAACTAATTCTGCCACATCAGCGCCTATTACTATTTTTGACTTGGTCAGCACTGCAGGTGCAGCGGCTTCAAGCACCATAACGGATCAGGCGCAATTTAGTGATTATGTGGGTACCACGGCTACTGAAACTCAAGTGAATTTGAATATTAGGGGTAATGATGAAAACTTCACGCGTACAGCGGATGCCACATTTAATGTTGAGGTGCCAACCGTTACATTAGGTGATGGTGATAGTGTTAATTTAACGCTCGCTTTTGATATGAATTTGTTGCTGCGCTTTGAAGGTAATGTTCGCTATCAGCGTGGTAGCAGTGATGCAACTCAAAATGGTGACTTCCACCCTTTAGCTGACACTATGAATCAAATGAACGCCTCAAAAGAATTAGACGCGGCGTATTTTCATACCAGTTACTTGCCAGATGTGATGGCAGTGTATTTAGGTGAGCCAGGTACAGTTGAAGGTTATGAGGTTACGTCATGTTATCAATTTAGGGATAACAATGGTTTAGTTGCGAATGATTTTCGCACAGTGGAAAGCTGGATGACGATGATCTTTGATACGGCTGGTGATTTAGTTACGGGTATTACCACACCAAAAGACGATGCGGGTATGGTGATTGTAAAAGGCAGCATTAATGAGCTAGATGCCAGCGCTCGACCAAGTGTTAAAAACACAGATGGCAGTTATGATTTATTATTTGGAGATCAAGCGTTTTCAGGGGCGATTAATAGTTGGTCTCGACTCACAGCCGTTGGTAGCGAAGGTTCGTTGTCTAGTGGGGATGTTGAGCAAACCGTGACATCATCTGCCGGTGTTGCTAATCGTATCGACCCAACTTGGGATTATGAGCGCAAACTATAGTTGTCGCGATAGCCTTAAGTACAATGCTCAACCCCAATAGCGATCGCTATTGGGGTTTTCTTTTTTTAATGTATAAGTTGATTAAAAGAAGTGATAGTCAGAACAAAAAAATGCCTGCAGCAAGCAGGCTAATTTAAAGTGTTTATTAATGTTTGCTGATTATGAAGCGGTTTACTTGATCATTCATGTTATTGGCAAGTTGAGATAAGTGAGAGCTTGATTGAGAAACTTGTTTAGCCGCTGATGCTGAGGTTGTTGAAATATCACTGATACTGGTAATGCTACGGTTGATATCATTAGCAACAGCACTTTGTTCTTCTAAGGCCGCAGCAATTTGAATACTCATGTCTCGAATGCTCTGAACAGCTGACTCAATATTCATTAATGATGATTGGCCTGACTCCACTGCGTCTCGGCATTCATCTGCTTTGTTTTGTCCGCTTTTCATTGCAATGACGGAGTTTTGAGTGCCTTTTTGCAGGCGTTCTACTAAATCGCGAATTTCTTGTGTTGAGGTTTGAGTACGTTGTGCAAGTGTACGAACTTCATCAGCCACTACCGCAAAGCCACGGCCTTGTTCGCCGGCACGAGCGGCTTCAATTGCAGCATTAAGTGCGAGTAAATTGGTTTGCTCTGCTATTCCGTTTATAACATCAACCACAGACCCAATATTTTGACTTTCGCCTTCTAGGTTTGTAAGGATTTCTGCAGTATTTGCGGTTTCTTCCATGAAGCTATTTAATAGTGATGTGCTTTTTTGGCTGATGCTGCGCCCGCTCTGACTAAGCTCAAATGCTTCATTTGCAGCTTGTTGAGCGCCTTCTGTGGATTTAGAAATTTCTTGTATAGAGGCTGTCATTTCGTTCATGGCAGTAGCAACTTGATCCGTCTCGCTTTGCTGGCTTAGGGTACTTTTGTTTGTTTCGCTTGAAATTTGGGCAAGTTCTTCTGATGCGGCTGAAAGTTGCGTGCTATTAGCGTTTACCTCGCCCATTAATGAATCAATTCTAGACATCATTTGGTTAAATACAGTCGCTGTTTGTGTGAACTCGTCTTCACCGTTAATGATGATTTTTTGAGTAACGTCTGAATCTTTTTCAATGTTTTTCATTGTCTGATTCATTATTTTAAGTGGGCTGGTAATAGATTTAGTAACAAAGTAGCTGGCAATTGCTAGCAAGAGAATTGAAACTAATGTGGATATAACATAAGCGGTGGTGAGGGTTTCAGTCGTTTGATGCACTTCAGAATTCACTTCTTGTGCAACGCTGAGTTGGAGATTAATTAACTCGGTTATTTTATCACTGATAGGGTCGATTTGATCATAGAGTGCGCCGTTAAAGTCGTTGAGTTGCTGCTCAATATATCCGCTTCTGTTATTTAAAAAATTCTCGAGATTTTTAATAGCCTTGTTTGCATCTTTAAATAAAGGCTTGGCTTCGTTGACCAATTTATTTTCTTCGGCTGTCAGTTCGGTAGATAGATACTCGCTCCAAGTTTTTGCTATACGGTTTTGTGCCGTGGATAAGTTGTTGTTGGCTTGTTCGACAGTCATACGCCCTGTGTTGGTTTTATTGACGGTATCAATGATTAAAACGGCGTAATCATCAGCAATAACTTTTAAGTCTCTAAGCGGCACGATCCTGTCTTTATATAGACTATCTATGCCAGCTTGGATGGTGCCAAAAATGTTTACAGCACTGGCAACCAGTACAACTAACACCAAAACAGGAAAGAGTGAAAGGGCTCCTAGACGTTTGGATACTTTAAATTTAGAAAGCATAATGTTTACCTGGGTTAATTTCTAATACTATAAGTTTAGATTACCCAGCTAAAAGTGTAAGTTTATTGCAAAATAAATCGCTCCAGTCTGACCATTCGGACAGCTTAGCGGCGACTAAAGCGCGAGCGGTATTCGCTAGGGGTTACCCCGGTTTTGCTTTTAAAGAGACGTCTAAATGAGCTGGCATCTTCGTAGCCAACTTTATTCATTATGGTTTCAATTTGCATTTCACTTTCTTCTAATAATTTTTGTGCACCTTCTATCCTTAATCCTTGAATGTATGCATTTGGTGGCATTTCCAGTGATTGATTAAAACGCCTTATTAAGGTGCGTTTTGAAACACTAAAACGTTGAGCGAGCTCATCAATTGAAATGCTATTGGCATAATTTAGGTTTAACCAATTTTGAACGTCTTTTATTAAAGTATCTTTATGAGGCTTGGCTAAACCGATAAGCGAATAAGACAACTGGCTGTCTCGCCTGTAGTCAATTACAAAGGCTTTAGCGGTTTGAATGGCCGTTTCAAACCCCACAAAGCGCTCAATCATGTGAAGACCCAAGTCAAACCATGCAAGACCACCGCCGGCACAATAGATGTGTTCATCACGAGTTAACATAAATTCGGCGGTGAGATTGACTTTAGGGTATTGCTTTTTAAATTGATCTTTAAACCCCCAGTGCGTGGTGGCTTGCTTGCCATTTAATATACCTGCATGGGCCAATAAAAAATTACCAGTACAGTTGCCCGCTATTATCCAGCGCTGTGTATTGGCTGTTTGTATTAATGTGATTAACTCAGGGTTGCTGGCTAAAACATGTTCAATTGGGCCGCCGATGGTTGGGATGATTAAAGCATCCGCTTGTTTGATTTCATCAAAGCTGACGTGAGCACCAAGGTTGATGCCGTTGATGCATCGAATCGGTTCACCACTGGCACTGGCGATTTGAACGTTAAAAATAGGGGCCGGTTGAGTGCCTTGTATACGGTTCCATGTCACCCCAGCAAGTGCAAACAGGTCTAAAACTCCCGTGATGGCGGATGCCAGTGCTTGGTCGAAGCCTAAAATGTATATATTTTTCATGATGGCACAAATAGCTTTATTTGTGGCTATATTGACAATTATCACCTCTGCTTACAAGGCGGATACTGGTTGTATGTGAATTATTGCCTGTTAAGGAGTCTCCATGGCCAATTTAATGAATCCCAAAGATATGGATTTTTTGCTTTATAACGTGTTTAACGCACAAGAGCTGACCAAAGCACAAATCTATCAAGACCATGATAAAACTACTTTTGATGAAGTGCTAAAAACATCCGCCCGTATCGCAGAAGAATACTTTTTACCCCACAACGCTAAAGCGGATGCCAATGAACCACAGTTTGATGGCGAAAAAGTCACAACCATTCCTGAGGTAAAAACCGCTTGGCAACATTTTGCGCAATCTGGTTTATTATCAGCGCGTCATAAATACGAAGACGGTGGCATGCAACTACCCGCGCTGATCCACGCGGCGTGTAATGCGTATTTTATGTCGGCGAATCCATCTACAGCGGGCTATCCATTCTTAACCAGTGCAGCGGCAAATGTGATTCATGCTTTTGGTAATGACGAGCAAAAACAAACCTTTTTGCCACATATGTTCAGTGGCCGTTTTTCAGGCACTATGGCGTTAACCGAGCCAGATGTGGGTTCATCGTTAGGAGATTTAACCACCAAAGCCATTGCCCATGATGATGGAAGCTACCGGATTAAAGGGCAAAAGATGTATATCTCTGGTGGTGATCAAGATATTACAGAAAATATCGTGCACCTTGTATTGGCCCGAATTGAAGGGGCACCACAAGGGGTTAAAGGTATTTCATTATTTATTGTGCCGAAATTTTTAACTCAAACAGATGGCACTCTCAGTGAACGCAACGATGTTAATTTAGCGGGTTTACTGCATAAAATGGGTTATCGCGGCACAACCTCAACGGTTTTAAACTTTGGTGAAAAAGATAACTGTCATGGTTACTTAATTGGTGAAGCCGGAAAAGGCTTGATGTACATGTTCAAAATGATGAACGAAGCGCGAATTGGTGTGGGCACTGGCGCGGCTATGATTGGTTATCGTGGATTTTTAGAATCTTTAGATTACGCAAAAAATCGTCCGCAAGGACGTGCCCCTGATGAAAAGAACCCGCAAAGTAAACCTCTTAATATCATCGATCATGCTGATGTAAAACGTATGTTGTTAGCGCAAAAAAGCTATGTAGAGGGCTCACTGGCATTGTGCTTGTTGGCAGCCAAGTTAGTAGATGAGCAAGAATCCATGGGGAATGATGATAGTGGGTTACTACTGGATTTACTTACCCCGATAGTTAAGTCATTCCCATCTTTTTATGGGCCTAAAGCTAATGATTTGGCAATTCAAGTTCTAGCAGGTGCTGGTTATACCCGTGAATATCCGGTTGAGCAGTGTTATCGGGATAACCGTTTAAATCCTATTCATGAGGGAACCCACGGTATTCAGTCACTGGATCTATTAGGGCGTAAGCTTTGGCAAGCAAATGGCAAAGGTCAGAAACTATTAATGGCTAAAGTGCAAGGCACCTTAAATAGTGCGGCTAATAAACCGCAACTGGCAACATTAATTTCTGTTTTCAAACAACATTTGAATACGTTTGTGCAAACCACCATGACCCTAGGCCAAGCACTACAAAAGGGTGACGTTAAAAAAGGGCTAGCTAACTCTGCACTTTACTTAGATATGATGGGCAAGCTTGTGATTTCGTGGTTGTGGTTAGAGATGGCGGATAAAGCCATTGACACTTTTGTCGATTCAAATGACCAAAGTGATCAGGCTTTCTTAGCAGGTAAGATACAGGCTGCTCAATATTTTATTATGTGGGAGCTGCCTGAAATAGAGCACATGGCAAAACTACTTAATGGTTTCGATCCAACTTGTTTTGAAATGCAAGAAGCTTGGTTTTAAAAGGAGAATGACATGAGTGATAAAGTATTAGTTGAAAGCCAAGACCATATATTAACCATTACATTTAATCGCCCTGAAAAATACAACGCACTGGACCCTGAAAGTTACCATATTCTTGCCAAAGCTTTGTATCAGTTACAAACCGATTCAGATTTGCGCGTGGGTGTTATTCAGGCCAATGGTAATCATTTCACCTCTGGATTAGAGCTAGATAAATGGGCGCCTATATTTGCAAAAGGTGAAGCTCCAAAATTACCACCAGAGCATATTGACCCTTATGGGATTCAGGGGGATCAACTTAATAAACCACTAATATGTGCGGTTCAAGGTTTATGTTATACATCGGGTTTAGAGTTATTGTTGAATACAGATATTAGAATCGCAACTAATGATGCTCGCTTCGCACAATTAGAAGTGCAGCGGGGGATTTATCCATGTGGTGGCGGTACTGTGCGCTTACCTGAAGAGATTGGCTGGGCAAATGCACAAAGATACTTATTAACCGGAGATGAGTTTTTTGCGGAGCAGGCGTTAAAGTGGGGGCTGCTGCAAGAGGTTGTTGAACGAGACCAGTTGCATGATCGCGCTCGCGAACTAGCCACTAAAATTGCACAAGCTGCTCCTCTTGGTGTACAAGCGGCATTGCGCTCTTCTAAGTTAGCCAGAACACAAGATCAAAATATTGCTTTGCATTCTGTTTTTGATGAAATGCCTAAAGTAATGAAAAGTAAGGATGCGAGCGAAGGTGTGCGTTCTTTTCTGGAACGAAGAAAAGCCAATTTTACCGGTAGCTAATTCCGGGATTTTCCCCCAGCGATATTCAGCTGGGGGGTGTTTTACTTATTAACTTCTTACCTAGCCTTTCACTTCGTCATTTTATCTAATGACAATCTATTACCAGTTTATTTTTTAAGTCATTAATAATAATACTTTTTATAAAAGTTATTTTGAGTAAACAACTGTAATCCTACCTCATTAAAAGTGGCTAGATTTCTTGCGCCAAAAATCAAGTTATTAATGCATGTCGTTGAAAAATAAATGTTTTTTGTGGCGATATATGACTCTTATTTTTTATATTTTTCATTTTAAATTTGACTGTTTAGATAGCTTTAATAACGGGTTTTTAGCTGGCTTTAAGGGTCTAATTTAAAAGTAGTAATGTCAGTTGGGTGTATTGGTGGATAGCTCTAAAACACATTTTGATTTTTTAAAGTCTTTAGTGAAATATCCTTGGCAATAAATATGTAATAAATGATTTTACTACCTGAAAATCATTAGGTACTTAAAAAGGCAGATCACCAATGAATGAATTGGAAAACAAAATCTATGATGAAATCTCAATTGGAGACCATTGTGATTATAAAAAAACGTTAACTGAGTCTGACTTAATTTTATTTGCTACTGTTTCGGGTGATGTGAATCCTGTTCATCTTGATGCAGACTTTGCAAAGGGGACCATGTTTAAAGAAAGAATTGCACATGGTATGTGGTCTGGCTCTTTAGTATCGGCAACGTTAGCAACGGTTATGCCTGGGCCTGGTACTATTTATCTTAATCAATCCTTCAACTTTTTACGCCCCGTTAAGCTTGGTGATACGCTGACAGTTACTCTTACCGCAAAACAAAAAAATGATGATAAACAGACCGTTATTTTTGACTGCCTTGTTGTTAATCAAGATAAAAAAACAGTACTTACGGGTGATGCAAAGGTGATTGCGCCCAATGAAAAAATCATCATTAAAAGACCTATCTTGCCTGCTGTGAGTATTTCTAATGCCTTAGAAAGTGACGTTGCATGAAAATACATGTTGAGTTTGACATTACGCCAGAAGAATTCAGGCAAGCCATGGGTCTGCCTGATGTTCAGCTGATGCATGAAGAGATAGTTAATTCCATTATAGAAAAAATAAAGAATGCTGAGGAGGGTTACGATGCATTCACCTTATTGAAACCCTTTCTAAACACGGGAATGCAATCGATGGAAGGCTTCCAAAAATCCTTCTTGGATTCGATATTTAATTTAAATAGTAAAAATAAAAGTGAATTTAAATAAATCTTGTTTTACTGGGGCAAAGGATTGCTTTAGGAAGGTTAATTTAAGTAATTAGGATCGGTTCTAAAATCTAACCTCAAGGAGAGGAAATATGCAAGAAAACATCATGAATGCGTTCACAGAGCAGGCTAAAAGCTTCTATTCGCCACTAAATAAGCTAAGTGCTTTGATGGTTGAGAATATGGAGAAAATGACCGAATTTCAACTGGATTCAATTAAATCATATGCTGACATTACTATGTCACAAATGAAAAAAGCGGTAGATGTAAAGGATGCTGATTCTTTACGTTCATTCTCTACTTCTCAAACTGAAGCAGCTGCTACGGTTAATAAAAAAATAATGGAAGATGCAAAGTCATTGTCTGATTTAGCAAATGATTTTAAATCTCAGGTTGAAGCTATCTGGGAAGAATCGCGCCCAGCTACTAAGTCTGCTGAAAAAAAGCCTACTAAGGCTGCTTAAATAGCAATCTAGCCACATCTTTGATGTGGCTTTTTTATTACTTTAAAGGATCAGGTATGACACAGGAAAGTCTTAATTTTGAAGAAACTGTGAATGATTTTATTGATATGTCTGTGAAGGCTAATGAACAGTTTTCTGATATTTTGGAACGATTAACATCAAGAAAAACATCTGAAGATGATCCTGCTGCAACCGTAATGTCTGATTTCAATGAAGCGTTTTTTGAGTTTGGCGCAAAATTGATGGAAAACCCATCTGCAGTCATTAATCAACAAATGCAGTTAATGAACAAGCAAATGACACTGTGGCAACAAACAGCGTTAAAATTCATGGGTCAAGACTCTACGCCTGTCATTGAACCCGATTCATCAGATCGCCGTTTTAAAGATGATGATTGGAATACAAACCCGCTATATGATTTTTTAAAGCAAAATTATCTGCTTCATGCTGATGCTATTCATAATATGGTAGAAAGTGTAGGGGGTTTATCTGAGCTTACGAAAAACAAAGTCGATTTCTTGGTGCGTCAATATGTGAATGCTTTATCGCCAAGTAATTTTGCGGGAACCAATCCAGAAGTGGTTCGAAAAACATTTGAGACAGGTGGCGAAAATTTAATTAAAGGCATGGAGCAGTTATCTCAAGACCTTAAAGATAGCTTTGGTGGCTTGAATATCGCCATGTCAGATAGTAGCGCGTTCAAAGTGGGTAGCAACGTGGCAACAACATCTGGCTCAGTTGTGTTTGAAAATGATCTAATACAGCTTATTCAATACACACCTACTACACAAAAATCATTTAAGACGCCATTGTTAGTTATCCCGCCATTTATTAATAAATATTACATACTAGATTTAAGAGAGAAGAATTCATACCTTAAGTGGTTAGTTGATCAAGGTCATACTGTGTTTTGTATATCTTGGGTGAACCCTGGGCCAAGTCTGCGTAATAAAGGATTTGATGATTATATGGAGCAAGGCCCTTTAGCAGCGTTAACCGCTATTGAAAAAGCAACCGGGGAATCACAAGTGAATGCAATTGGGTACTGCCTTGGTGGCACGCTGTTAGCGGCTACGCTAGGGTATATGAAAAAGACAAGTGATACGCGTATTAAGTCAGCTACCTACCTTGCAACCTTGATCGATTTTTCTGATCCTGGTGAAATAGGTGTGTTTATCAATGAAACGGCCATAAGTGCGTTAGAAAAACAAATGAATGCACTTGGCTATTATGATGGGCGGATGATGGCGTTCAGTTTTAATTTGCTACGTGAAAATGATTTGTTTTGGTCATTTTTTATAAATAATTATTTGAAAGGTGAGCGTCCAATGGCGTTTGATTTGCTCTATTGGAATACCGATGGTACAAATTTGCCTGCTACTATGCATAGTTTTTATCTGCGTAATATGTATTTGCACAATAAATTGAAAGATAAAAACGGAATTAAGTTGAATGGTAAAGGTATAGATTTAACTCAAGTTGATGTACCTACCTATTTTCTATCATTAGCGCAGGATCATATTGCAAAATGGGAAACGACTTACAAAGGCGCTAAGTTATTTAAAGGCGATGTTAAGTTTGTATTAGGCGGCTCTGGTCATATAGCGGGTGTTGTAAACCCTCCAAGTGCGAATAAATATGGCTATTGGACAAATGATAAGCTGGCGAAAGACTCTAAGGAGTGGTTTAAATCAGCCAAACGTAATGAAGGCTCTTGGTGGACAGACTGGCAATCTTGGGTAGCAGATAAAACAGAAGGTGAGGTGGCTGTACGTAATCCGGGTGAAAATAGTGGTTTAAAAGTAATGGAGCCGGCACCAGGTCGATATGTTACCAAGCGTATTATTGATGTGATCAATAAGTAATTACTCCTATTGTTAGGCATAAAAAAACCGAGTGTTTAACGGCACTCGGTTTTTTTATGTTCAGTGCCTAAGCTTGTATGTATTTCATTAGAGCGTGCTGTTAAGTTGGGCGAAGGTGAGGCATGTATCGGCTCACAGGAGTATATAATGGTTCATGATCTTGGGAAAAATAAGCGTAATGTGATTGGGTTTTATAGTATGGCGTTTTCTGGGCAAGCTAAAGCCGCTGTTTTGAAGTATGTTGGTAATACGTATGCTCAGCATAACCCGCTTGCCGGTGATGGCAAGCAAGCATTCATTGAGTAATTTGATGAAATGCATGTGACTTATCCAGAAAAAAGTATCGACTTTATAAGGGCGGTTGCAGAGAATGACATGGTTGCCTTGCATACTAGACAAATGTGGCCTGGAAATGAGTAGTATGCCACGATGGATTTTTTTAGGTTTGATGGCAGAGGCAAAATAATTGAACATTGGGATGCCATACAATTGATTTCAGAAGAAACTAAAAATGGTAATACCATGTATTAATACATAGAATTAGTCGTGTAGTTATTTGAATACCTATTATCAATCATAATTTTATTAACTTACATTTCATATTAAAAGGAAAATCAATGAAAAAATATTCAATAATCATCTTCGTCTTGCTAACGTTCTCTTCAAATTTATTTGCCCAGTGGGATTTATTATCGGAAGAGTCAACACTAAGTTTTGTGTCTATAAAAAAGGGTGTGGTTGCTGAGGTTAGTCAGTTTAAGCAGTTTAAAGGTATGATTGATAAAAAGGGTGAGGTTAGTATTGCCATTGACTTATCAAGTGTGGATACAAAAATCGGCATACGTGATCAGCGCATCAAAAATAAATTATTTGAAACATCAAAATATAGCCACGCCACACTTAAAGGCAAGGTTGATTTAGCCCGTGCAGAAAATATGAACGTTGGGGAATACTATACAGATATAGTTACTTTACAGCTTTCTCTTCATGGTGTTGAAAAATCAGTCAACTCAGAAGTAACGATCATTAAACTAAACGAAAATAAATGGTTAGTTAGTTCGGCTAAGCCTGTGATTATCAATGCTGCTGATTTTAGTTTAGTTGATGGGGTTAATACCCTAAGATCATTAGCCGGACTGACGTCCATTGCTATGGCTATTCCTGTTACCTTCGAGCTAGTGTTTAATCAGGAATAACCTTTAAGTTGATCGTATTTAAGTTTAGTCACGATGATTGATAACTATAATAAAAACGGCTTTTTTATTTTAAGAAAGTATTTTGATGAGAATGAATTAAATGCGCTTCGTGATGATATCTTAGCTTATCACCAGTCATGGAAGGGGTTAAACAAAAAAGCCTATCTAAACGGTGTTATTAACTGTGCATATCTAACAAAAAGGGGCGCTATGAATGATAGCGCTCGTTTAAGGCTATTAAGGTTCATTGCTTCAAATAAGGTGGTAAGTATTACTTCTGCGTTATTTAAGCGCTCGCCTGCATTTATGAATACCCAATTATTTTTTGATCCTATTAATACTGACCAAGCTAACTATTGGCATCGTGACCCGCAGTATCATCTTTCATTAGCAGAGCAAAAAGAAGCATTGTCGGGTGCGCAGGTTATTCATGTTCGAATTCCTTTGTTTGATGAGCCAGGAGTCGAACTGGTCCCTCAGTCTCATTTTCGCTGGGATACAGAGGAAGAATTAGCAGTACGCTGTCAAACTGGCGGCCATAAAAATAACGAGTCTTTAGAAACGGGTGTGACGGTTGAATTAGGGGCAGGGGATGTATTGGTTTTCTCAGCGAATATGATTCACCGTGGGCTCTACGGTAAAGATCGATTAGCATTAGATATCTTATTTTGTGAGCCTGACCCAGGCTTACTCTCATTTATCGACTCTGAATGCTTACCAAGTGTAGAAATGTTATCCCAATTTGACCATCCAGAATTATTTGGAGAGTACTCTAAGAGTGATGGCCCATGAGTTTTTGTGGGAGAGACGCGGTTACTCTATAGTGTGCATGTTGTGCGCGGTATCTGCGTCATTACAGGTTTCACTGTGATGATGATCTTCGCTTTGAATTAGGCGGGTGTTATTAGAGTTAGGTAAATTTAATATAAAGGGAAAAAAGTGAGAGAAAGTTTAATAAAAAAAATGATTGAGGTGTGCGATCAAAAAATTGCCGCGAAAGGGGAAAACGTGGGGTTATCGTTTTATGCTTTTTTTGCCAATAAAAATGATGACCCTGAATTGTTAATGGAGGCCGCAACTTGGTGGATTCAAACACATCAACTAGATCATTTTGAAAAAGCCATCAAAATCAAGGGTATGCTGCAGTGATGAGAATTAGTCTGTGGCAACGTATCAAATGAGTGAAATCAGCTGCATTTGGCCAAAATGGGCCGCCCTCACAATATTATGCTAGATGGTCTATCTTTATAGATATTATGCTGGATATATTACTTATAAACCCACCTTAATATAAAGCACCTAAGAATCCATGTTAGCAACGATAAATACGAATGATGTATCTAAGTCCATTAACTTGGTGGTACATGATTAGCTCTTTACAGCGTTTTATATTCTGTGTGGTTATGTTGATGATTACACAACACTCACTAGCTTTAACGCTTTCCGGTGATGACGAGTATCAGATTAGTGATGAGTACATCTGGCACTCTGTCATGCTGGATGAGACAAGCCTTAGCCTAAAAGTGCTTCAACAGGCAATAAATGAGTCCTCTTCTTCTGTTGCCTCTGTACTGAGTCGCCAAGGCAGTTATGCTTTAAAGCTGCCGATTAAAAATCAAGTTCAAGATAGAAAGCGCTGGTATTTGCTTGTTAACGCAAACTTTGTTGATTCGGGCTTGGGCTACTGGTTACCTGAAACGGGTAAACCGATAAAACTCACCGATTTTTCTCAATTATCAGATTCACGAACACCACATATTTTGCACTATCAAGCTTTGGTGTTGCCGATAGAACCAGGGCAATTTGGCGAACTATTTTTGTATGTATCTGCTCAGCACTTTGCCTATCCATTGTCAGTTCAGATCCTATCTGAGTCTGAGTTTTACCGTAAGCAGCTATTACTAAACAGCGTCAGCGTAGCGTCAATTGCCATTATGTTAGTGCTGAGTTTGATCGCGTGTATTTTGTTTATGCGTACTCGTTATATTTTGACGATTGCGTGTGCAGGGTATGTGGGGCTACATGGTATTGGATGGGCTGCTGCGTCAGGGTTGATAGATGATTTATTTGATATTACTTGGGCCAATACGACCTATGGTGGTATGTATTTGTTTCCATTTGCCATTGCGTGTGCAGCGTATTTTACTCGTGTGTTATTTAATTGCGATGTGCGGGCGGTAAAAACAGCAAAGATGTTGAGTCTCTTTACGTTTGTTAGTTTGTTTCTTGGTCTGATAGGCTTTTTTCTTGAACTCTATCAAGTATTTGTCATTGCCCATGTATTAGCGCTCATCTGGCTGCCTATTACGCTATTTGTAGGTGTGAGTATGCTTGGCAATAGTGATTTTAGAGCCCGTTATTATTTGATAGGCAATAGCATTTATGCTGCATCTTTAGCTTATTATATTTTTACTCATATAAGTGAAGGTCCAGCTCCGCTTTATCCTGAATTGGTTGTAGTCGGTGCCTTATCATTTGATTGCGTCTGCATTTTATTATCTCTATCAGAATGGCTTAAAAACAAACAAACCGAATACTCTAGAAGCTATATTCAAGCTCGCTATGATCCGTTAACTAAGGTTGGCAATCGTTTTGCTTTTAATGAAGAAATAAAACACTTAAACACAGAAGTGGTTATTTCATTCATTGATTTAGATGGTATGAAAAAAGTGAACGATCAGTTAGGTCATGAAGAAGGAGATCGTTTTCTGTGTGAATCCGCTATGCTTATGGATAAATATTTAAAGGGCAGAGGTAAAGTTTTTAGAGCAGGGGGGGATGAGTTTATTTGGTTGGTAGATCGCAAGAGATTTGATTCTTTTAATGATTGCGTGCGTTATCTTGAAATTGTTGTTCAAAAAATTGAAAATGCATTGCAGAAAAATGGCTGGGTTAATGTGGGTATTAGTATCGGTATGGCAAGTACAGCAGAAACACCATCCATATCGGCATGCTTAGCATTGGCCGATCAAAGAATGTATGAGGATAAAAGACAAAAAAGTGAATAATACCTAAATATGATTCACTTTCTTGGCTTTAAAATTAAGGATTAGAAATACGTGCTGCTGGTTTTATCGTGAACTTTACTTAGGCCTAGCTGTATGTCGTCAATAAAAGTGTGTAATGCATCTTGATCAAGCATCTCCGGTTTAGAGCTTTCTAACATATTTTTTAAACTGTTTAAGGTTGTTATTACCTCTTGCCCATTAGGTAAATCATCTAAGCATTCTTTAACTTGTTGTAGGGTGTGATTTAATGCCCTTGGGAATTTTGGGTTTAAGAATAGAAATCTTAAAACATCTTGTCGCTTGATGCGTAAGCGAACTTCGCGTCGATACATCTGATAGCCAGTTAATGATTTTAATACACTCATCCATTGTATGTTTTCAAATGGTGATTGTCTGTCTTCAATGTCGGGTAATAAACTGGCTGAACGTACATCAATGATACGGGTTGTCATGTCTGCTCGTTCTAAATTTCTGCCTAAACGTAAAAAATCATAACCTTCATCATGGGTCATTGTGCCAGCTAAAATACCGGTAATGGTCTGGTTGTTTAAAATTATTTTGTTTAAGTAGGAGTATCTATGGCGGCGATTTAATGCGTTTGCTTCACCATCTTTTGCTAGTAAATATAACGAGTTTATTTGCTCCCATGCCTCCCTTGGAATGATTTCACGAATCGTACGTGCATTCTCACGGGCATGATAAAGCGAGCTGATAATAGAGCTTGGGTTGTTTTTATCTGCAATAATAAAGCTCGCAATATTCGCTTCAGTTGCTCCATTATATTTTGATTTAAAATCATCGTTGGAAGTTAAAATTTCTAAAATAGGCTCCCACCCCAGCCTAATATCTTTTGGGAGATCGAGTAGGAGATTTGAATTTACATTCATGATACGGGCGGTGTTTTCAGCGCGCTCAAGGTAGCGGCCTAACCAATAGATGTTACTAGCAACACGTGAAAGCATGATTATTCTGACTCCATATCGACTATCCAGGTGTCTTTACTGCCACCACCTTGGGATGAATTAACAACGATAGATCCCTTGCGTAAGGCAACACGGGTTAAACCACCTGTAGTCACGTTTATATCCTTACCGCTTAATATAAAGGGCCTTAAATCTAAGTGGCGAGGTTCTACATGTGTACCGACTAATGTGGGTGCAGTTGAAAGCATTAGCATAGGTTGAGCAATGTAATTTCTAGGGTCTGCGATGACTAATTTTTTGAACGCTTCATGTTCTTTTTTGGAGGCATGTGGTCCGATTAGCATACCGTAACCACCTGATTCATTGGCAGGTTTGATGACTAATTTATCTATGTTATTAACGACGTACTCTAAGTCTTCAGGGTTAATGCATTTATACGTTGGCACATTAGGTAAAATGGGCTTTTCCCCTAAGTAGTACTCGATGATTTCAGGCACAAATGCATAGACTACTTTGTCGTCAGCAACACCTGAGCCTGGTGCATTGGCCAGTGCAACTTTCCCTGATTGCCATGCGCGCATTAAACCAGGTACACCAAGGGTTGAATCAGGGTTGAAAACTTCAGGGTCTAGGAAGTTATCGTCAATGCGGCGATAAATAACATCGACTTGTGATAAACCATTTATTGTCCGCATAAATACGCAATCATTTTCATCAACAATTAAGTCATCGCCCACTACTAGCTCTGCACCCATTTGTTGTGCAAGATACGCATGTTCGAAGTATGCTGAGTTGTAGATGCCTGGTGTTAAGACGACGATCTCTGGCTCATCAATTTTTCTAGGCGATAATTGCGCCAGCATGTCATACAAATCAGATACGTAATTATCGACCGGTAGAATGTTGTAAGTATCAAACATCTCAGGGAATACGCGTTTCATTACTTGTCTATTTTCAAGCATATAAGATACCCCGGATGGGACCCTAAGGTTGTCTTCAAGCACATATACGGTGCCATCGTTATCACGCACTAGGTCTGAACCGCAGATATGAGCCCATATGCCAAACGGAGGTGTAAAGCCTTTACACTTGGGTAGATAATTTTTAGATTTTTCGAGTAAATTATCAGGAAAAACACCATCTTTAATGATTTTTTGATCGTTATACAAATCATTAATAAACATATTCAGTGCTTTAACGCGTTGCTTTAAACCGACTTCAATGGTGTCCCATTCTTTTTTATCAATCATGCGTGGAATGATGTCAAACGGCCAAGCGCGATCAATGGAGCCTTCTTCGTCGTTATAGACACGAAACGTAATCCCCATGGTTTGAATGGCTAAGTCAGAAGACGCCTTGAATTCGGTGATTTCTTCACTGGTTAGGCCAGCTAAGAATTCAGTTAATTCTTTAGAGAACGCTCTTGGGGTACCAACTGATTGAATCATCTCATCATGTAGATTATCAACCGTGTACTTATCCCACTTTATAGCCATTCGAAAACCTCGTTAAATTAATGGGGAAACTTGCTTATAGTTAAAATGTATTAAAGCTTAAATGCTGTGTTTTTAATAACATTATGAACAAAGCGTAACTTGTTTAGCGCTGATATGGATATCACAAAAGGATATGCATCATCATGTCCCATACTGCGGTTTATAGCGTTGATTGCTTTTGTTAATCGGCACCAGTCATCAAACAATTGAGTGAAGCTAATGGCTGTATAAGTTGAGTCTACGTGATCATATTTGACCAATGGGTTTTCAATTTGTTGGTTTGAAATGCTTAACTGATAATTATGGGCTGTCTCTAGTGTATCTACCATGTGTAAATAGTGGGCCCAAGTTTCAGCCCAGTCCTCCCATGGGTGCATACTGGCGTATGCACTGATCCAAATATCTTGCCAGTTTAAGTTAGGACCATTTTTGTAATATTCATCCATAGCAAAGGTATAGTCTAGACGCTCATCACCAAACAGTTCTCTAAATTCTTCGAGTAGAGGAGTGTCTTGAATTAACAGGTCCCAATAATAATGCCCTGACTCGTGGCGGAAATGACCTATTAGGGTGCGATACTGTTCATTCATTTGCTCACGCATTTCAATGCGAGCACTGGGTTCAGCTTCATTTAAATTAAGTGTAATCAAGCCTGAACTATGACCTGTTACGACATATTCTTTAATGGTGAGTTCATTGCCATATTCATCTTCAACTTGGTTTTCAAGAAAAGAAAATCCCAGCCCTTTTTTAGGGTCTGTATTGCGATCAACGACCGGTAAGTTGAGTTTAAATAAGGTGTAAAGCAAGCGGCGCTTAGCTTGTTCCATGCGGAACCATAATGTGTTGTTTTCTGGCTTTTCTAAGTTAGGAATAACCACATTTAAACGACATGATGCACATAGTTCATTTGGATCATCGGCTGGAATCATCCAATTGCAAACGTTATGAACCGTGTAGTTTCTACATTTACGGTATAGTTTTTTATTGCTTGAATCGTGAAATAAACCATTTTCAGCAGGATAAATGCTGCTTATTTTTAATGAGTCCGGAAGAAAACCAAGCGATGCGTTGCAATTAACGCATGCGCTATTTTGGAAGTTAAGAGTATTGCCACACAAACAGGTGAACGTTTTCAAATAAATACCTTGAGCGGTAATGAAAAGTAAAGAGCCTTCATTAATAGTATCAGTAATGAGCATGATTACTATAGATTCCAAGGTGTTTCTGAGATGTTTTAGTATATGCTTTTTATGTGTCTAGTTAAGTCTGCGTATAGCCTTGTATATAAGGGCTTTCTCACTACAATGACACGCCTAATTGAAGGAATTATTATGCTTGTTTGGCTTTGGCAATATGTAAAACCCTATTATGGCCGTTTAGTCTTGGCGATGATTGCATTGGTGGCAACTTCTGCGTTAACCCTGTCAATTGGTCAGGGGATTCGTTTAATGGTTGACGATGGCTTTGCGGCGCAATCCTACGAGGGGCTTGCACAAGCACTTTTATTGTTTGTAGCAATTGTAGTGGCTTTAGCGACAGGTGCGTATTTTCGTTTCTACATGGTTTCGTGGATTGGTGAGAGGGTTGTGGCGGATATTCGTATTAGTCTTTATCGTCATTTAGTCAGTTTACCTCCGAGCTTTTTTGAAGATAACCTAGCGGGTGAAATACAAAGTCGTGTCACAACCGATACAACCTTATTGCAAACGGTCATTGGTTCATCATTCTCTTTTGCTTTGCGTAATAGCTTAACCTTTGTTGGAGGGTTAGCGCTGATGTTTATAAGCAATATTAAACTGAGTTTGATTGTATTGGCCGTTGTCCCTTTTATTGTTTTTCCATTGATTTATTTCGGTCGAAAAGTCAAAAAGCTATCACGTGAGAGCCAAGATCAGGTTGCCAGTGTAGGCGCTTGGGCGGGAGAAAGCTTGCAGCATATAAAAGTGGTTCAAGCCTTTACTCGTGAAGATATGGTGTTAGCTCAGTTTAGCCGATCAGCTGAGGGAGCATTTAATGTCGCACTTAAACGTATACAGCAACGAGCTATTTTAATTGCACTGGTTATGATTCTGGTCATGGGCGCGATTGCGGGCATGCTGTTTGTAGGAGGCAGTGATGTTTTACAAGGTGAGTTAACGGGTGGGGAATTATCTGCTTTTGTGTTCTACGCCATCATGGTGGCAGGTTCTCTTGCGGCGGTAACGGAAGTGTATGGTGAGGTGCAGCGAGCCGCAGGTGCCGCTGAACGTATTCAAGAATTAATAAGCACAGTATCGCAAATACTATCGCCAGATCAGCCGTCAGATATTACTCAGTCGGCTCATAGTGATAATCTGATTCAGTTTGAAAATGTGAGTTTTACCTATCCATCTCGCCCTGATCATATGGCATTAAAAAAATTAAACTTAAATATAAAACCTGGGGAGCGTGTCGCGCTGGTTGGGCCATCTGGTGCAGGTAAATCCACTTTATTTGATTTATTGTTGAGGTTTCGTGATCCTCAAGCAGGTGTCATAAAAATCGATGGGCAAGATTTGAAAGATATGAATCTTCAAACGTTGCGCAACCTATTTGCGCTTGTGCCGCAACAGCCCGTTTTATTTAGTGCCAATGTTTGGGATAACTTACGTTACGGCGCACCTGATGCCACGCAGGAGCAAGTATTTGCAGCGGCAAAAGCAGCCCACGCCCATGACTTTATTATGCAATTACCACAGGGGTATCAATCATTTCTAGGTGAACAGGGCGTGAAGTTGTCTGGAGGTCAAAAGCAGCGTTTAGCTATTGCTAGGGCTATCTTACGAGATCCCAAAATATTGTTACTTGATGAGGCAACAAGTGCTCTGGATGCGCAAAGCGAACATTTAGTACAGCAGGCGCTCAATGAATTAATGAAAGATCGCACTACTTTAATTATTGCACACCGCCTAGCAACTGTTGCTCATGTTGATCGTATTGTTGTTTTAGATAAAGGTATGCTTGCAGACCAAGGTACCCATCAACAATTGATGCAAAGCAGCTCTTTATATCAACGCCTTGCACAATTGCAATTTGACGTTAAACATTTTCAATAGTGTTACTTGGTCGTAGCCAGTGTTGCCCCTGTGATTTGACTTCCTGTTGTACCGCGCGCTTAAATTCTTTTAAGCGCCAAATTCGGAGCTCTGATTGATTTCCTTTTCCTGCCACGATGCACGTTTGGACTTTGCTCTTGTCACATGATAAAACTTCAAATACCTGCCAGTCACGCCCAAGTAAACCGTTACTATAAAATTTTCCTGCCTCAATTGTTTTAATTGTTTGTTGGTTTTGTTGTGCATGTTGTAAAGCATGTTCAAAAATACTAGTTAGATCATCAGGTGTGATATCAATAAATGAATTCACTTGATGCAGTGCCGCGGCCACATCGTCTTGAGAAAATGCTGGGTTTGCCATGTTGAATGGACGAGCGCTAGATAGTTTAAAAAAATGAGCAGGGTAACGACGCCAATGAAAAAAACCATTGAATAAAATAGCGGTTATTAATAAGCATAAAACGTTTGTCATAATAATTAGCCAAATAAAATCAAACCCTAATGCATGGACATCTTCACCTGCGGTTACGACAAAAAAGGCAGTGGCTGCTCCTGGTGGGTGCAAGCAACCCAGATAATACATAATGATAATACTTAGGCTAACGGCGAGGCTTACGCTGGTGATGCTGTCTCCTAGTGTTTGATAACAAGCAACACCAATGACCCCAGATACAATATGCCCCATGACTAAGGGCCAAGGCTGAGAAAGCGCGCCATGGGGGACGGCGAATAATAAAACCGCGCTAGCCGCCATAGAAGCGATAAATAATTGGCTATCATCGGGAGAAAGTGAATATTGTGTTATGCCATAACAGCACATCATACTGATAAAGGCACCCAGAGCAGATAAACACTTTTCACTATGGGATGTGGTGTTGCTTTCAATGCCCAAGGTTTTTATGCATTCGTTGATTAGTTTATTCATATCTTAAATATTATTTATTCAAATTTCGAAAGGGCTTTGAGTCGTAAAATGTAAGCCAGCTTAATACTGAGCGTTGCCAGCATGGGCATAACATGGATAAGAACGAGAAACGCGATAGGAAGAGATGATTCAAAATGAAAGCCTATATACAGGCTACTGAGTAGCACAGTGAAGGCACTGAGCATAAGGACGTTAGAGAAGGTTAGTAGTGTCATTTTGCACTCATTTTGTACATTAAAGATTGAGTGCATTATATTTGTGCAATAATGGTATGTATAATTCATATTAATGATCTTTAAGTTCATAATAATTGTTATTAAGTGTAGCCATTAGGTGGTAGATGGATATTCAGTTAGCGAAAACCTTTCTAGAAATCATGAGCGCAGGCAGCTTGCTAGAGGCTGCTAAGCGCCTGCATGTTACGCAAACAACGGTTACAGCTCGCGTCCAAAACCTTGAAAAAGAGCTAGGGTGTCAATTGTTCGTGCGTAATCGCGCAGGCGCGTCGTTAACACCAGATGGGGAGCGTTTTGCAGTACATGCCAAAAGTCTAGTTCTCACTTGGCAGCGGGCTAAGCTGGATGCCGCTAAGCCGAAGGAGCTGTCGTCCAGTTTATTGATAGGGGCTGAAAATAGCTTATGGAACCCACTAATGGTTGAAACGATTGGGTGTATACATAAGCAGCATAGTATTTCTATAAATGCACAAGCAGATAGCGAAGCAGTCTTGCTTAACCAGTTAGAAAAAGGGGAGCTAGATGCTGTGCTTGTTCATACGCCTAATTACCATTCCCGTTTTGTTGTTGAGCTGTTGATGGAAGAAAAGCTTATTCATGTACAGTCAGCAGCGGAACCACAGCCAGATTTGTTCATTGATTGGGGGGCGCAATTTAAAGCTCAGTACGATTCGGCACTCCCTCAGCCGAGGAAGCAAGGCTTTCAAACTAATCTAGGCCCTTTAGCATTAAAGGTTATGTTGAGTCAGGGAGGGAATGGCTATTTTAGAACTCGAGTTGTGCAAAAGTACCTAGAAAGTGGTGAGCTAGAGAGAGTGCATAGCGCACCTGAATTTAGTTATCCCGTTTATTTGATTTACACCGAGCAGTCAATGTCAAAATCCTTGTTGGTGTTTATTCAGATATTGAAGCAACAATCTAAAAAATTATTACATTGGCCCGTTTGATAAATCATTATCTTATTGTTTAAAAAAATTATTAACACTTAGGCGTGAGCTAAGTTAAAAATTAAAGTTGGACAATTTAGTGGGCGTAATCAAGTTGTCATGAGATGAAATTAATATGCCATTGTTGGCCATATTTATTACCTAAGTGGCCAGTGTCCTAATTGGATCATTGCTTTGTCTTTTATGGTCATGGGAACGCAAAATATGCCTTTTAAAATAGGTTAATAGCCAAGCTGGCTGTCTTTATAATAATAACTGGGTCTCACATGAAACTAATCCGCTACCTACTGCTATGTGGCTTTTTTATCAGTGCAAATGCACTGGCTGAAAGTTATATGTATTTAACAAATAACACACAGAAAACCTTAACACTTCATACCGTGCAAACTGGCCATAATAATATTAGCCATGGTAATCAGTGGGAATTACTGGCTCGTGAGGTGCCGCCTCTTGGTACCGTTAAATTTTTACGCTTCAACCGTGATCAAGGCATTAAATGGGGTAAAGAGTACGAGTTTAATACTTATGTCTCTGGCTTGGATGATCAAGTGGTATTACGTCAAAAGCTAAGAGGCACCATGACATTTAGTAAAATGTGGTTAAGCGGCCAGCAAGATAATTGGCACTATGATCGTGATATTCATAACGTGAGCTTAAACGACACACAAACCCTTGCCTTTAAGTCTGAATACGCTCGTGCCTCTGGTGATGATATTCGTTATGTGATTCATGAAGATTTTCCTGTTCAAGAAAAAAGCCAGTATTCAAATGAGTTAAATGTTTTAACTTATAATACTTGGGCTTTATTGCCGGGTATTGAAGCAAAAAATACAGGCAATCGTTTGAATACCATTGTAAGCTACATGAAAAATTATGATGTGGTTATATTTCAAGAAGTATTTGACCCAATTTTAACCGCGCGTTTTCGCAAGAACATTGCTAAAGAGTACCCTTACTTAACTGAGATCCCTTGGAAATTTGGCAAAATCTTAACCGGTGGTTCATTCATCGCTAGCCGTTGGCCAATCGAAGCGCAAGATGCCGTTGTGTATGATGCCTGTCGTGCTGACGGCTGTTTAGCAGGCAAGGGAATTAATTACGCTAAAATTCGTAAGGGTAGTCATGCCTACCATGTATTTGGCACTCATACACATGCCTATACTGGTGCAGATGATATCGCTGTGCGTTTTGCTCAATTGGCTCAGTTTAAAGCCTTAATTGACTCTAAGAATATCCCATATGAAGAGCCGGTTATTATGGGTGGTGATTTTAATGTAGATAAGCTGCACTTTCCTCAAGAGCATGCAGACTTCTTAAGCTTGTTTGATGCCACTGAGCCAGAAGCGGCGGGGCAATACCCTCATTCATATGCAGGTCCTGTAAATGTTTATGCAGATGATGAGTACACAGAGTATCTAGACTATATCTTGTACAGTAATCAGCACTTAGCGCCTTATGATTCAAATAATGTGCTTATGACACCAAGAAGTATTTCATCTGAGCACTGGGGGAGTTGGGATTTATCAGACCATTACCCAGTTAAAGCTGAGTTTTCTTTCCCACTACAACCTGAATACACGCCGTTTTAGCTCGCATGCATGCTGGCAATAGCTGGTATGCGTTCTCCTTTGCCTAACCCTGTCCCGGGTTAGGCGTTTTTTCTTGTGTTAAATCGCCATACTATCAATACAAACACCTAAACCTTAGTTAAAATAGTGCTCTGTTACCCATAGCAATATAGGAAGGATATGACGGTGCACATGAATTGCCTCTTGGATATAAGAGCGCAAGATTCCATCAATGGGCTAAGTAAGGTATAACGGCCCAATGAAGATTCCAAAACGTTTACAACCTCTATATGAGGATGGTTTGATTGATGAAGTTGTCAGTCAGCTAATGAGTGGCAAAGAAGCCACGGTTTATGTGGTAGCCAGTGGTGATGATATTTTATGTGCCAAGGTCTACAAAGAAGCAGATAAGCGCAGCTTTAAGCAGGCGGTGCAGTATCAAGAAGGACGAAAATCAAAAAACAGTCGTCGCCAACGTGCGATGGAAAAAGGCAGTAAATACGGACGTAAACAGCAAGAAGATGCTTGGCACAACGCCGAAGTAGACGCTTTATATAAATTAGATGCCGCAGATGTTCGTGTGCCGACACCGTTTGGTTGTTTTGATGGTGTGCTTTTGATGGAGCTTGTGACAGACGACGAAGGCAATGTCGCACCTCGTTTAAATGATGTGGCATTCGATGAAGCCCAAGCCATTGAAGACCATAACATGATGATGGAATACGTTAAGCGCATGTTATGCGCCGGTATTGTTCATGGTGACTTGTCAGAGTTTAATGTCTTGGTAGATGATTACGGCCCAGTGATTATTGATTTACCACAAGCGGTTGATGCCGCGGCGAACATGCATGCTAAAACCATGCTTGAGCGTGATGTAAATAACATGCGTGACTATTATGGCCAGTATGCTCCACAATTATTAAACACCAAGTATGCCAAAGAAATGTGGGCACTTTACGAAGACGGTGAGTTAAAACCTGATACACCACTGACAGGTTTGTACGAAGAAGATGAATCCAGTGCTGATGTAGACTCTGTACTTGAGGAAATTAAAGCCGCTTTATTAGAAGAGCAAGAAAAACAAGCACGATTAAAAGAAGACGAAGAAGAGCTGTAACCGTTTGCAGATCTTAAAAAAACCATGGTCAATATTGCCCATGGTTTTTTTATGTTTGGATAAACGTTATTTTATACTTTCACTTCGCTGTAATACCCAGCAACGCTCATTACGAGTAAAACCAATATGCTCGTAATATGAATTGGCAGCAGGGGCTGAAATTAAAATCAATTTACAGTGTTTGTTTAATTCATGTTGAACGCGAACTTGCAGTTGCTTGCCAATACCTTGGTTTTGATAAGACTCATCTACAGCCAGGTCTGACAAATAGCAGGCGTAATGAAAATCCGTCATACAGCGTGCAATACCAACAAGTTTGTTATTATCCCATGCGCTAATGGTAAGATTTGCATGATCAAGCATACCTTGAAGGCAGGTTTTATCATGAATGGGGCGTCGCTGCCCAAGTGTGGAGTGCTCAAGTAAATCGGTGAACTGCTCAAGTGAGATCACCTGATTCTTTTTGTATTGTATGCTCATTTAAAAGTCCTTATTTAACGGCGAGCGCGTAAAAAATAAATGCGATAGGCAAGTGCCAGTGTCATGCAAATGACAATCGGGATGATCAATGTATAAAATTGATAGTGAGTATAGATGAATGCTCCCATGAAACCGCCACTAATGAACCCTGTAATGATCACCATAAATAAAATAAATTTACGTTGATCAAACGGCTCCTTTCTTAATGCAGCCCCTAACATGATGCCAAGGTCAGTAAAAATGCCGGTCATGTGAGTGGTTCGTATAACCGCACCACTGTACTGGGTTACCAGTGCGTTTTGTAAGCCGCAGGCTGCAGATGCAAAGTAATGACCAAATGAAGATCCTTGTTGTAGAAAAAACAGCGCACCGAGTAATATTATGGCTTCTATCACTAATAGCGAATCATAGTGGCGGCCAAGTTTTAACGAAGGGCTACTGAGAAAAAAACCACTGATCATGGAGCCAATAACAAAACTGATTAATACCGCGATCAGGTGCCAACTTTGTGTTGAGAAAGACAAAAGGCTATTGCCAAGTAAGGTGGCTGTACCAGATAAATGGGAAACTGCTTGGTGCTGGAAGCCTAATAGCCCAACTACATTGATACAACCTGCCAGTAGGGCAAGGGTAAAAGCACCATATTCAACCCATTTTGGCAGTTTCGAAATCATATTTACTTCACTCTTTATACTGATGCCGCGTTATCATACAAAAATTATGAGGCCATTGGTGTAAAATGCACGAATAACACTTATTTTATTGTGTCTTTATTTAAGTGGTTTGCTGCGGTGTTTCTTTTTGGGGAGTTTTAAATGCTGGGATATTTTGCTGGCTTGTCATTAGGGTTTAGTTTGATATTGGCCATTGGGGCACAAAATGCGTTTGTGCTTAAGCAGGGTCTAAAACAGCAGCACGTCTTTTTAGTGTTTGTTATTTGTGCTGTTTCGGATGCATTGCTAATTGCATTGGGGGTAGCAGGTTTTGCGGGCATCGTAAAACAAGTGCCTTGGCTTGAACCGGTAGCTCGTTATGGTGGCGTTTTGTTTTTAAGTATCTATGGTGCAAAAAGCCTATGGCAGGCATTTCAAAAAACAGAAAGTTTAGTCGCTAGTAACAATGAAGTGTCATCTGCTTTTAAAGTGGCAGTGACCTGTTTAGGCTTTACTTGGTTAAACCCTCATGTGTATTTAGATACCGTCTTTTTATTAGGGGCTATATCAACCCAATACCCATTACAGCAATTTGAATTTGCATTGGGTGGTATTACCGCTTCGTTTTTATTTTTTGGTGCGTTAGCTTATGGGGCAAGATTACTTGCCCCTATATTTGAAAAGCCAATGGCTTGGCGCGTTTTTGATATTTTGATTGCCATTGTCATGTGGTTAATTGCCGTTAAATTGTTACTCGTTTAATGGCAGTTTAGCTTATGCTTTATGTGTAGATTTGTTTAAGGTATAGGTTTTATTCGTTATTACCTGTACTTTGATTGTCTACATGAGGTGGGGCTAGTTTCAAAAATACACCCAGAGCCATAAGTAATAGAGCGGCACTGACCAGTATGGCCACTGGATAATAAAGGTTACCCGCTAGATCAAGCTGGCTGTATTTAATGACCATGATTAGCCCTTCCAAAGAGAGTGCAACGCAAACGGTACCTATGAATCGCGGCAACGTTCTTCGCAACATAATGATCACATCGTGATCAGCTTCTTGGCCATATTCTTGCCCAATAACCATAGCAAGTTCAAATACAGCGATTGATATGACGCTGCCATTGATGATTTTAATTATGACTTGGGTGATCTCTTCACCGTTGATGATCTGCTGGAATGCCACTGCGATTGTGGATATTAAAATACTGGCAGCAAGGATATAAAATACAAACGTAAATGCTTTGGCAAAATAACGTTGGAAATTAATGGACTGTATGGACTTCATGTAGATGCCTGTATGGTATTAAAATTTTAGACGTAGTTCGTTAAGCATAGTCAGGTTTGACAGGTGTTGTTGCAAAAGTTCGTGATAATAGAAAGTTATGAGACAAGCTTGGCAAAAGCAAGCTTGCCTGATTAACATGTGGCGCTATTTTTTAGGCGAGCTAGTTTGCCAGATAGACTCATTAACCGATGGTTTATCATCTGACTTCTTTTTGTCTTTATTCAGTGAAATGGTAGGGCGATTAGCCTTTGCAGGCTTGGTATCATCTTTTTCTTTAAATTTCGGGTTTTTATAAATCACTTTTTCACTTTCTTTTTTCGGCTTTAAAAAAGGCTTGGTGTTCGGTTTACCCTTATTCTTTTTGTAAGCTTCTTTCTTATTTTCAAACTTACCTTTCGCCGCTTGGAATTCAGATTGCTTCTGCGCAGTGGAGTCATTGGTGTGTTTCTTTTGTAGGCCTTGCAAGAAGTTACGTAAGATCTGATCTTGGCATTCGCGATAATGTTTGTGATCTGGCTTGCGGAAAAACGCAGTCAACTCAGCCTTACCCATTAGAAATTCAGCGCTTTCAAGTAAATCAAGGATGTCTTGGTCGATGAGGTTTAATGCGATTTTTAGTTTTCTAAAGATGATGTTGTTGTTCAAGGCAAACTCAGCAGCTGGGCTTGGGCCGTCTTTTTTGCCACGTTTTTCAATGATAAAGCCATTTAAGAACTGCGCCATTTCATGGTCTGAGCAGCGAACATAAGCAGGATCATCGTCTTTTTTTAGCCAGGTATTCACAAGGGCAGGGGTGACTTCAAGGCCACCCAAAGCGCAGATGGCGACCATTTTTTGATCATTGTAGTTAAAGGTGTAGCGTAGGCGGCGAAGAACGTAGTTGTTGGTCACTAAAGGCTCGAATGCAAAGAAAAGTACAAAGCCTAATTCTAGCGGGTTTTGGCGCAAATTTATTGGGAAATTTACCCATGTTAGAAATTGATCTAACAAATCCCTGAAATTAGGCCTGTATTTCTTTTATTAGGTGCTTATTGCAGCTTTTTTAGAAACTCTAATCTAGCCGTGTCTTGAGGGTCTGACCATGGTGTGGTGTCGTATTGATCAAGTGGAAAACCATTAATTTTGGTTTCGCCTATGCGGCTATCGCCATAACTGGTGCGAATACCTGGGCGATTTGGCAATTTAGTGAGCACCCAAGTATCCAGTATGTAGGGTCCTGGATTATTGGTTGCACGTAGTACTTCACTGTGAACTTTGAGTATCCACGTGGTTTTACCTTTTGCTAAGTTCTGTTTGGCATTTAAGTGAGCAATAGGGCTTTTTGATTGATTAAATAAGTTCGCTGACAGGCGGTATCGCCCAGCTTCATTAATCGACATATCAACGGGGATGGATAAGTTCACCCCTTCAACATAGGGTTCACCAACCGATAAAATGGTGCCATTGTCAGGTGAATATTTAATCGGGGATAGAATGGCAAGGCGGCCATGCTCTGCAAAATTGAAGCTGGCTTTAATATGCAGATCAACTGGCCAGTCATTATCTTTTGAATCCAGTGTGGCTTCAAATAGGTCTTTTTTGTGATCAACTTTAAAGCGACTTAAGGTTTTATTATTTTCAACTAATTCAATATTTACTTGAGTCGGCTTAATGGGGCCGGTAGAGGATAACGTGGCACTTATTATATCACCATGTTTATACGTGAATTTAGAGGGCGATAGCTGTGCGCTGGAATCAACGCCTTCGCCTAGGTTTAACGATACAGGCAAGACAGTTAACGGTTTGAGTAAATCCACTTGCTGCTCATCGATAGGGATAGAGTAATTGGGGAACTGCATGTTTTGTTCATAGTGGCTAGCTAATACCGCCATTTGCTCGCCTAATTCTTTTTCAAGAACTTTAGAGTTTATTGGTTTTGAGGTCACTTGAGTTGGTGCTTGTATAACTGTGTTTGAGTTTGAAATAGGGGCTGAAACAAGACTATTTGACTCAATAATGCTTACGTCACTTAGTGTAACCCCTAAAATGACAGCGGCTGCGATGCCTATAAACCAAATGCGCATAGCTTACCTATTTAAAAATAATTTAATCAAACAAAGAAAAAGGCTAATGAAGCAAATCCATTAGCCTTTTGTTTTAGTATAGCGAGGATCTTAGTTGTTAAGAGTATCGTATACTTTTTCGCTCATGGTTGAGCCTTTGCTATTGGTTACGTAAAGGTAATCTGCAAACCAGCCGTCATAGTATTTTGTCGAGAAGTCGACGTTAATACCGCCAGCATTAAAGTTGTTATCAACATACGTTAGTTGAACACCCGTTTGATCACCAATCGTGCCGTTGTGGTGAGTTTTATCACCCATTAACACAGCAAAGTGATTGGTGAAAAGCGCGCTTGGTGCATTGGCATTGCCATTTTTAATCTTGCCGTTGAATTCAACATTTTTAGAGCAGCTATCATACGCTTTAGGAT
This sequence comes from Bermanella sp., assembly GCA_049115935.1. Classification (GTDB taxonomy): domain Bacteria; phylum Pseudomonadota; class Gammaproteobacteria; order Pseudomonadales; family Oceanobacteraceae; genus Bermanella. The sequence goes on from JAGDZK010000041.1 coordinate 33,358, forward strand.
CAACCGCACCACAGCTTGAGTGAGTGGGTACCACGCCATCATCGGTACCAGTAATAAATCCACCGGTAATGCCAAAGTAAGCATTGCCTGCACCAGCAAAACGCAAGCGCGGTACTGAGCTTGGAGAAGTGGCTAGGTTACGGGCAGTGGCTGGCTGAAGATCGTAAAGTACGCCTAGGTCTTGATCGCTTTCTAGTTTGCCACCCATGAACCATTCAACAGCGGATACAGCTAATGACGATGCAGTATTATTGCTGGTCACAATTGAAACCACGGTATCTGCTATCTCAGTACCACCGCCGGCACCGGCGAAGTCTAGAGATGTCAGAATATTTAAAGGGGTGTAGCCGTTTGCAGCTAACCAGTCTGCCTGGTTTTCAAGAAAGTAGCGTGCCACTAGGTCACCGGTCGAGTGTGTCACTAGAACGCAACCATCAGTACACAAACCGGATAATGATAAGTTTACGGCATCGTTGTATAGACGCTCAGCGGTAGCGCCTTCAATGCGCTCTGATGAATCCCAATCTAAGCGGGCTTCTGCACGGGTGTTCCAGTAGTCTGACCAGTAGTCTTGGCCATTTTGTACGATTTCATTACTTGAAGCGGGTTGGTTAAGAACATTGTCTGGCTGAAAGCCATGGACCAATATCACATTGTGGCCCGCTAATTGAGCCTGGCTGCTAGCAGCAAGGCCAGTTAGAACCAAAGACGATAGTAGATTTTTAAGTTTCATATGGGTGCCTATCTGTTTTTTTTGTTGTTTAAGTCAGGGCATCCTTGTTACCGAACTTAACTGAGATGCAAACTATCATATGGGCTAACTCTGAAGTGGGTTATTTGCTCTATTTTGGCCAAATCTAACCTTTATACTACTTTGGTATGGTAAAAAAACGCCCATTCACGATACATTTTCGGCCAAATAGGTACATCTGTTTTGATTTTGTGGTGTTCAGACTATGCTTTGGCGCATTTAGAGAGTCTTACTGTGTGCTATGATTGGTAAAAATTTGAACGTGGTAAAGTATGTCGACACAAGTAAATAACCCCCTACACGGCGTGACTTTGAAAAATTTGGTGACTGATTTAGTGGAACACCTAGGTTTTGAAGAAATGGGACGTGAAGTGAATATACGTTGCTTTACTCATGACCCTAGCATTAATTCGAGTCTGAGGTTTTTACGTAAAACCCTTTGGGCGCGTGAGAAGGTGGAGGCACTGTATTTAGAGCATCAGCGTGCCATTGAGCAAAAGAAACAGATATATAAGCAGCCTTGAGTTACTCAGGCTGCTCGGATTGAGTTTGGTTGTCAGCAAGACTGCCTTCTGCTTCTAACTTAGCGCGCTCAGCTTTTGATATGTATTTAGGCTTATTTTTAGGATTTGCTTTCAAATTCGATTTCTTCGCTTTTTGTGAAAGCTTAGTGAATATCTTCTTTTTTCGATTCATGATGGCCTCTCTTTAAGCGCTGATTGTAGCGTTTTAATGGTATTTATTCTATCTGTGCACCTGCTAGCTTGCCTAAAGTCTTAATGCCTTGAGTAACAGTTGAATCAATTGGGATCGCGCAGTTTAAACGAATGTAATGATCAAATTCATTTGTATTAGAAAACATCGCGCCAGGGGCGATATTAATCCCGACCTTAAGCGCATCTTTTTGCAACGTCATAACGTCTGTGTGCTCGGGTAGTGCGATCCAAATAATGAACCCGCCTTTAGGCTGGCTAATACGTGTGCCAGCTGGAAAAAATTGCTTAACCAATTGAGAAATGGCCTCTACGTTTTGTTGGCAATTGATACGTGTTTTTCTTAGATGTCGATCATAGTGACCACTTTCTAAATAACTGCTTAGCGCATATTGTGACAAACTTGATGGTGAAAAAGATGAGTAAGTTTGTGCGGTAATGATGTTCTCGTGCTGTTTTCCCGCGATACACCAGCCAACACGCAGGCCAGGAGATAAGGTCTTAGAAAAGCTCGAACAATGCATGACACGCCCATCTGTATCAAAGGTTTTAATGACGCTGTTTATGGATTCATTAAAACCAAGCTCACCGTAAATATCATCTTCTAATATAGAGACGTCATGTTTTTTTGCTAAATTAAATAATTCTTTTTGTTTTTCAGAAGAAATAGCAGAGCCTGTTGGGTTACTAAATCGGGCACTGACAGCAATCAACTTGATAGGCCATTGTTTTAACGCCAAGGTCAGGGCATCTAAACTAATTCCATCTTGAGCATCAGTGGGTATTTCGATGACTTGTAAACCCATTAACCCCGCCAGTTGTAAAAAACCATAATAACAGGGGCTTTCGACTGCGATAATGTCCCCAGGCTTTGTGCAGCTTTTAAGACAAAGACTCAGGGCTTCTGAGCAACCTTGAGTAATGACAATATCGTTAGGGTGACACTTTACCCCAACGTTGCGCATACGCGTGGCAATTTGACGGCGTAAGGCTTCAAGGCCCGGAGAAAACAAATAGTTAAATACTTGCCTACTTTGAAAGCGAGCTGCTTTATTGATGTGGGTTTGTAACGCGTGATGGGGCATAAAGGATTCATGTGCGATTGCCGCGCCAAAATTAACTAGGGTATCTTCATGAACGGCATTGAGCATCATTGAAATGATGTCACTTTTTTTAAACTCTTCAGGTTCGCTGCCTTTTGAAACCGGCGGTGTTTCTATAGGGTCATTCGCACCATCTTTTACGTAATACCCAGATTGAGGTCTAGCAGTGAGATAACCCTGGTCTTCAAGCAGTGCGTAGGCTTGAGTAATGGTACTGATACTTACGGTTTTGATTTTGGCTAGGTTGCGTACGCTAGGTACTTTTTGCCCTGCAAGGTAGATCCCCTGGGTAATGTCTAAGGCAATGTCGTTGGCGACTTTTTTGTAAAGAGTGCTCATGGCGATCACTTTTTGAGTGGTATGGCACTATGATAGCGGTTTAACTGTATTGTAATGCATAACAGTTGATAAAGAAAAAAGCAGTACAGTTTTTGACTGCATTCACTTTAGTCCGCTTGAGCAATGACAAGCCTCTTGGGTAAAACCCTTGAGGCTTTAGACAGGTTGGTTAAGCTTCGTGCGCTGCTACATCGGGAAAGCGACGTTCCCAGTCGTTAATTAATGCACTTTGGTCAATATCATTGGGGTGAAAGTCACGTTTAAAGAATTTTTTAAGTCCGTGAATATTGGCCCGTAAAATCCCTTTCTTACCCCAAAAAAAGCGGGTGGCGACCACCCATTCTTGTAAACTTGGTAAGTGCTTGGTTTGCCATAGGGTACGTACTTGAAATATACAAAGACGGCTGAATAGGGAAATCATGGCAATCACCATCACGCGTCGGCGCATCCATTCATTATTAACTTCTTGGCGAAATACGTTAAAAGCCACTGACTTATGTTCAATTTCTTCAACACTGTGCCAAAGCATCATTTTGCGGAAATTGTCAGGGGCTCGATCTAGAATTTCAGGGTTCTCTAAAATGAACTCAGCTAAGCTTGCGGTGAAATGCTCCATTGCAACCGTGAGTGCTAATTGACGGGCAGGGCTAAAGCGTTTCTTTAACATGTTAACGCGATTGCTCATGCTGTTAGAGATCATCGTCATGGGAATGCCCATCTTCTCAATCTCGTTATTGATGTCTTCGTGACAGCGCCCATGATGGGCTTCTTGGCCGATAAAGCCACGAATATCAGCCAGCATGGTTGGGTCAGTAATATTCTTTTGAAAATGGCGCACAGTGTGTATAAAAAACCGTTCACCTTCTGGAAACATTGCTGAAAGTGAATAAAAGAAAGTGCTGATCAATGAGTTATTTTCTATGGCGAATTGCGACATTTCCATGTTGCGTGTATTAAATTGCATACGACGCGGTTTTATTGCACCATCGTTAAGCTTTGTCATAGTTATTGTCTCTTTTATTATTATGATTCGACTAATAGGGTTAACTACGTTTTTACTATGGCATAAGGGAAAAAATTGCCACAGGTGAATAAGACGCAACTTTAGGTGTTTTAAGATCACATGATTAAAAAAAATTATAAATGATAATGCCATCAATACAGCAACCGTCTCAAATCAAGGTGGGCGAGGGTGACCTTAAGATTGCCTCTGACTATTTAATTGTGTTGTTAGAGTTAGGGTTAGAGCTTGGTTTAAAGCAAAGTGATTTGTTGTTTGATAGCCAGCTTGATGCCAGTATTTTTATCAAACCTGGTATATACGTGGGTGACCGATCGTTTCTTAAAGTTGTTGCTAATTTTAGAAAACAGCAACCGGATATGGCTTTGGCAGTGACTTACGGTAAGAGAATGACATTATCAAAGCATGGTGCTTTAGGTATTGCTGCTCGTCATAGTCGAACCACCAACGATGCAGCCACTGCAGTGATATCGTATATGCGCACGCGGGTTGAATTATTTAGCGTACACAGACAAAGAGATGCAATTAATCGTCGTTTATATGTGGATTTAGAAGTCGAAAGTAGCGATGAAATTTATTTTTTAATCTTGGCATATTTAACGAGTATTGAATTTATTCTGCGGCAAATGCTGTCATATCCTGATGAAATTAAAACGAAAATAGAGCTGCCAATAAAGCCTGATTTCTGGCAAGGAAGGCAACTGGTATCAAATACCGTGACGCTTGATCCACTTGCCGTTGGTGCAGAAATACAGTTTGCATCTAAGCGTTGTATGTTGTTGTGGCCAATAAAATTTCTGAATGATTTGCTGCCATTATTTGATCAAAATTTAGTTAAGATGGCACAAGATATTTGTGAAGTGGAATTAAAGTCCATGTCGAATTTCCTAAGTATGAATCAAGTAGTGAAACAGGCCTTTAATGATGTGAATGGCCATTTACCCACCATAGATAGCATCGCATCTACGTTAAATACCTCATCAGCCACTCTTAAGCGAAAATTAAAGGCAGAAGGCTATAGCTTTCGAGAAATCAAAGACGAAATATTATATAAAAAAGCCAATAAACTATTAACAGAAACAGCTCACTCCATAGAGTGTATAGCAGAGAATTTGGGTTACAGTGATGCTAGTAATTTCTCTAAAGCATTTAAAGGCTGGAGTGGCATAACCCCCAGTGAATTTAGACAATTATCACTGGTTCATCACGAATCTTAAGGGTTTATCATTGCTGAAGTTCAAGCGATTACTCATAGTGTTATTAGGACTGGCTTTAATAGTCTCTTATTTTATTGGGTTGACGCCTCTGATTTTTTCACTTTTGATTGTGTTTTCAAGTGTCATGACATATGTGGCCTATGCGAAAGATAAAAAGGCGGCTATTAATAATGAATGGCGCGTACCGGAGAAAACCTTGCACCTTATGTCAGTATTGTTTGGTTGGCCTGGAGCTGCGATTGCACAAGAAAGGTTCAGACATAAAACCCAGAAAACCAGTTTTGTTGTTATGTTTTGGGTTACCGTTAGCATTAATATTGGTGTTATTTACGCGCTGCATACGCCAGATGGTCTGAAATACATCAATCAAATGGCAGGCTATGGTAGTGACCTGATTATCAATCAATTAACGGCTCCAGAAACCAAAGCCGTGTGGCTTAGGTTGATTGAGTTACGCCAATAAATATAACAATGACCTGTAAAGTCCTAATCACTGTTATGCAAACCAGAACAGTTCGCCCGTTATAACGCGATACAGTTGATGTTTGAGTTTAAATTGTACTGTATTGATAGGAATGCACTGCCTCTACTGACATAACAGTTATCCAGCCAAAATGACCACCTGTTGAACAAAGGAGGTCATCATGTCTTTACCCATCAATACAACATTAGTATCACGTTATTTTACTGCGAATACCCCTGTGCCTGGGTTATCCGTTTTCTCCGGGTTATTTGCGGTCATTATTTTTAGCCTAACGGCACCATTGACCACAATTGCGCTTGAAGCATTCAGTCCTGCATTCATTGCGTGTATGCGTGCCATGATTGCAGGTGCCTTGAGCATTGCAGCTGTCTTGTGGTTCAAGTGGCCAATGCCAAAGGGCCGTGATCTTGTTTGGTTGAGCGTAGGCGGTGCTGGTATTGCATTAATTTTTCCTTTTTCGTTAGCGCAATCTTTATTGAACTGGCAGGCAAGTGAAATAGGTATTGTGCTGGCGGGTCTTCCTTTTGTGACGGCTTTAATTGCAGTCGGGCTATTTAAAGAAAAAACCACAAAACAGTTTTGGATGAGCTTACTGGTGGGTTCAATGCTATTGGTTTTGTTTGCTTATAGTCAGTCTAACGGAGTACTTTACCCATCGTTATTCTTAATGTTATTGGCTGCAGGTTTTGGTTATGCCATGGGTGGTCATGTTGCAAAGCGCTTAGGGGGATTTCAAACCATTTGTTGGATGATGGTTTTATATTTTCCTATTTCATTGTTTGGGACGGGTTACTTTGCAATGGAAAATGCAGCGAGTTTTACTTCTGCTAATGCACAGGCCCTACTTGCTCTTGTGTATCTTGCCGTTATGAGTCAGTGGATTGGTTTTCACTTTTGGTATGAGTCGATGGTAAACATAGGTATTGCTAAAACAGGTCAATTACAACTATTGCAGCCGTTTTTTACACTTGGTTTTGCAGTACCACTATTAGGCTATACCTTGACGTTGAGTCATGTAACATTCGCAGTGTTAATTACGGGGAGTGTTTGGTTGTTAAGGCGATCTCAGTAACTCAGACTTTGTAAACTTAAACAGCCCTTATGGGCCACTGTTGTCCCATAGTTTGAAAATCAATAGAAATCCAACGTCTCCCCCGCGAACGCGGAGGTCCAATTCCATAAACTCACCGATGAATCACTCAAATTCTTCACAAAAGCAGAAGTGGATCCCCGATCAAAGCGCTCCGCGCGTCGGGGATGACATTTTTTCGATAAAGATTAATCAAATTTTATTTGTGGGACAGCAGTGCCTTATGGGCTGTTTGATTTTTCGACAAGGGTGATGATTAAAACCCTTCTAACACCATCTTGCCAATACTTTGGTTACTCTCAATTAATTGATGGGCCAGCTTTAGGTTTTCTAAATTAATTTTACCTAGATGCTTACCTAACGTTGTTACGATTTTTTTGCTATCAATTAAGTCGGCAAGTTCATTGAATACGTGATGCTGTTTGATCATGTCTTCGGTGTTAAACAAGCTGCGAGTAAACATAAACTCCCAGTGTAAACTCACGCTTTTACTTTTTAAAAGATCAATGTTTAACGGGGCGGGAGGGTTGTCAATTAAACAAATTTTCCCCTGCGGCTTTATGATTTCGGCAAAATCTTCAAAGTGTAAATGAGTGTGAGTGATGCTTGCGATGTGACTAACGTCATTAAACCCAATTTTTTTAAGTTCGCTGGCAATGCCATTGTTGTGATTAATAACATGATCGGCGCCCATTTTTTTACACCATGCTTGGGTATCTGCACGGCTGGCGGTAGCAATAACCGTTACATTTGGAACGAATACTTTAAGTAACTGAATCATAATGCTGCCAACGCCACCTGCGCCACCAGTTACTAATATAGAGTTTTCTGTGGTTTGGTATTTGCTTTTGGTATCTACCTGTAAACGATCAAATAACATTTCATACGCGGTAATGGCCGTAAGAGGCAGTGCTGCGATTTCTGCATTGCTAATGCTGGTAGGGGCTTTACCTACAATACGCTCGTCCACCAGTTGAAATTCGGCATTGCTGCCTTGGCGGCTCATATCGCCAGCATAAAATACTTTATCACCTACTTTAAATAGCGAACATTTATCACCAATTGCACTGACGGTTCCCACGGCATCGTAACCCAATACTTTGGGCTCGCCTTTTTCAGGGCGAAGGCGTTGGCGCAGTTTAGCATCCACTGGGTTTATGCTAATGGCATCAATTTTTACGAGCAAATCTTGGCCTTGTGGGCTAGGTACCGCTTGTTCAATTTCAATGAGGCTATGTTCATGATCAATAGGTAGGCTGTGGTCAAAGGCGAATGCTTTCATGGTATGGACTCGTAAACGGGTTATTAATCTAAAGTGTGAGAATTGTAGCGTAAAACACTCACCTGTACTGCCCACCTTGGATCGATAACTATGTTCCGTTAGAATGCGGCATCTTCTTTTTTCTAGGTGGCGTATGGCCCAGTTAACCCCAGAACAAATATCCAGCCTAGACCAGCAGCACGTTTGGCATCCTTACTCTTCATTTACCTCTCCTTTGGCACCGTTTCCTGTGGCCAGTACATCTGGGGTGCGCATTACCTTAGCGGATGGACGTGAGTTAATTGACGGCATGGCTTCTTGGTGGTCAGCGGTGCATGGCTATGGTCATCCAAAATTAAAACAAGCGGCTCACGATCAAATTGAAACCATGAGTCACGTCATGTTTGGTGGATTAACCCATGAACCCGCCGTCACCTTATGCGAAAAATTGGTCAAGCTTGCCCCTGAAGGTTTAAATAAAGTCTTTATTAGCGACAGTGGTTCAGTGGCCGTTGAAGTGGCAATTAAAATGGCATTTCAATATTCATTAAGCCAAGGGAATAAACAAAAAAATAAATTGCTGACGGTTAAGAATGGTTACCACGGAGATACGTTTGCCACCATGGCAACTTGTGATCCGGTAAATGGTATGCACCATATGTTTGAAAATGTGTTGAGCAAACATATTTTTGCACAAGCGCCACAATGCTTATTTGGTGAGCAATTTGAAGAGCATCATATTGCGGATGTTAAACAAAAACTTGAAACTCAGCATAAAGAAATTGCCGCCATAATTTTAGAGCCTATTGTACAAGGTGCAGGCGGCATGCGTTTTTATAGCCCGGATTATTTAAAGCGCATTCGTGAATTGTGTGATGAATATAATATTTTATTGATCGCAGATGAAATTGCCACGGGTTTTGGTCGTACAGGTAAAATGTTTGCATGTGAACACGCTGATATTTCGCCGGATATTTTATGTGTCGGCAAAGCATTAACCGGCGGTTTTATGAGTTTGGCGGCAACCTTGTGCACAGACAAAGTGGCCAAAGGCATTTGTGAAGGGGAAGCTGGTGTGTTTATGCACGGCCCAACGTTTATGGGTAACCCGTTAGCATGCGCTGTTGCTAATGCCAGCTTAGATGTATTAATGGAAGGTCATTGGCCAGTACAAGTGGCGAAGATCCAAACTGGCTTAGAGAAAGGGTTGACGCCAGCACGAGCATTATCACAAGTTAAAGATGTGCGAGTACTTGGGGCGATTGGAGTCATTGAATTACACGAACCGGTACACATGCCTACCGTTCAACCCATGTTTGTTGAAGAGGGTGTATGGGTGCGACCATTTGGAAAATTAGTCTATGTGCTGCCGCCGTTTATCATTAATGAAGATGATTTGGCGTTTTTAACCAATGCCATGGTGAAGGTTGTGTCAAAACTATAATTTTTTATCGGGCGCGGGGCACCCTCCTACAGGTATTGCACTGTACTGTACGAGGGTGCCCCGCGCCCGACAATTAGGATGTAATGTACCCAATACATTCACTACGTGAACGGGGCATGCTACCCCGCGCCCGAAAAATAAAAACATTGAAAAGGATTTCAATGATGGAAAAAGGTAAGGGCTATTCCGCCCTTAAAAAAGGTCGGCACTCCCAAATTAGTTTTGTTTATCATTTGGTTATATCCACAAAAAATCGCCAGCCAGTTTTTAAAGACTTTGATCAAGCTAGGTGTTTTATACGCATATTAAAAGCAGATGAGGATTTGTGTTTCACAAAAACCTTAGCATTTGTTGTGATGCCTGATCATATTCACTGGTTGGTTAAGTTAGAAAAAGGTGATATTTCTCAAGCTGTTCAGCGGGTTAAATCGCTATTTACAAAATATTCAGGTTTGAATATTTGGAATGTTGGTTTCTATGACCATGCTATTCGCACGGATGAAGCCTTGATTGATACTGCTCGTTATATTGTTGCCAATCCGTTAAGGGCTGGTTTGTGTGACTCAATTAAAGAATACCCGCATTGGGATTCTGTTTGGTTGGAATGATGTTGATCGGGCGCGGGGCACCCTCGTACAGACCTAGATTATTGGGCTAATCGGGCGTTCGGCCCCTTTGTGCAATTTTATAAAAATACTGTAGGAGGGTGCCCCGCGCCCGAAAAAGAGATTAAAAAATGAATGAATCAAAAGTTAGTATTGGATTGATTAATCCAAAAGACGCACAAAATGTCGGGTCGGTATTGCGCGCTATTGGTTGTTATCAAGCGGATGATATTTATTACACAGGTAATCGTTATGCCTATGCGTTAAAACATAATACTGATACCCACAATATTCAGTCGCAAACGCATATTACAAAAGTAGATGATTTACTGGCAGTGCCTAAAGCACACATGAGTGAAAATACTAAGATTATTTGTATCGAATTAGTAGAAGGGGCAACGCCGTTACCTGAGTTTAAGCACCCAGAAAGTGCACTTTATATTTTTGGTCCAGAAGACGGAAATATCGCCCAAAAGATTATTAACCAAGCGGATGAAGTGGTTTACATTCCAACCATTGGTTGTATGAATTTAGCGGCCACGGCCAATGTGGTCTTGTATGATCGCTTAGCGAAATCCCACAATGGTAAAACTTTGATTGAGCAAGGTGATGAGCTGATTCGCTCGAGTCGTGATGGCAATAACCATTTAAAAGTAAAACAATAAAAAAGGCGCTCAGCGCCTTTTTTATTACAAGCAGTATGATTAAAGCTGGCTGTTAACGGCACTTAAGTGTGCTAATACTTCTTCAATTTCGTGTTTGGCTTGCGTCCATTCTTTGTTTGTCTTCATGCCAATGCGAGCCATGGCTTGAACGGTAGCTGGGTGAACTAATAAATCTTTAGCGTGGTAACAAGTAGCATCTTTTAATGGTGGCAGTAGGCCATCTGAATGGTAGCCTGATTCTATTTCTTCTAAGCTTAGGTCAGCCATGGTGTCTGCGGCATTAGATAGGGCAGTGAAGTACTCAGTGCACTGCGGTAGATTTAGATTCACTTGTTCAATGATCGTTTTGCTTAGTTTTACCAAAACTTGTGATTGGCTTTCAATATTATTAACGGCTTTATCGTCCAATTGTTTAAGCAGTACTTGAGCTTGTGTTTGGTAGGTTTGAATTAACGGTTTTTGATTCTCAGCATGAGAAAGTGAAGTGATCAAACTTAGGGTGATTGTAATAAACAGGGTAATTGCTTTCATAGTATTTCCGTAATCTGCAAGACTAGTTAGTAAATATCAGAATGTAGCGAAGCAGAATAGAGGAAATATTGCTTTTATGCAAATGCTAATCAGTTGCATTAAGCTCTATGCAATGATGCATAGAGCTAACAGGTATTACAATTTAACGATTAACTTACCTTTGTTGCCACCGGTAAAGAATAAATTCAAACCTGTCATGGCACTTTCTAAACCATCCAGAATATGGGTGCGGTGCTTAATTTTGCCTTGCATGACATAGGGTGCCAGCTTGCCAATCAGTTGTGGCACATCACCAAAGTGATCCGGCATGGTGTAACCCTGAATGGTCAAACGTTTTTTAATGACTTGCATCCAGTTTGGTCCCGGTGCAGGGGTTTCCTTGGTGTAATCGGCAATCATGCCGCACACCGCAATGCGGCCATGGGCATTCATGCGTGCAAAAATATGATTTTGTATTGGGCCACCGGTGTTTTCAAAAAACGCATCAATGCCATTAGGTGTTAGCTCAGCTAATTTGGCTTCTAAGTCATCGGTTTTGTAATTAATGGCGCCATCAAAACCAAGGGTGTTTACGATCCAGTCGGCTTTCTCATCGCTACCCACCACACCAATGACACGCATGCCATCAGCTTTGGCCATCTGACCCACAATAGAACCCACCGAGCCCGCAGCGCCTGTTACCACAAGGGTTTCGCCAGCTTTAGGTTTGATGATGCTCATGCCTTGTGTGGCAGTTAAGCCTGGTAGTGCAAAAATGGATAGGGCCGTTTCAGCGTCGACACCGTCCATTACTTTGTTAAAACCTTGGCCATTACTGAGGATGTATTCAGACCAGCCTGTCATCCCCATCACACGATCACCTACTTTAAAGTCTGGGTGGTTGGATTCAACCACTTCACCAAGACCGCTTGAGCGCATGACGGTACCTAGTTCAACTGGCGGAATGTAGCTTTCGGTGTCTGGGCTCATCCAACCCATCATGGCTGGGTCGAGTGACATGTGAGTTTGCTTGATTAAGATCTGGCCCGGACCCGCTTTCGGTATTTCTTTTTTAAGTACTTCAAACATGTGAGGCCCAATAGGGCTACCATCTGGGCGTTTAATAAGGTTAATTTGAGTAAATTGGCTCATGCTGTATTCCTTAAGTCTTGTGCTTTGATGAATGTGTTTGCTCATATTACTCGGTTAAATGATGTTATATAGGGGCTAGTTTGCTAATCTTTGTTGTCTTTTAGGCAATAATTGAGGGTGTATGGATCAGTTAAAAGCCATTCGATATTTTATTAGCGTGGTGGATTTAGGCAGTTTTTCGGCTGCGGCGAGTCAGTTTGACGTGCCGGCGTCGTCTATTTCTCGGCGCATCAGTGATTTAGAGACCAGCCTTGGGGCACAGCTATTAAAGCGATCCACTCGTTTAGTGAGCCTCACTGAAATAGGCCAGAGCTACTACGGGCAAGTAAAAGACATCATTGAGCAACTTGAGCAAAGTGATCATGCTGTACGCAGCTATCAAACCAAACCCATGGGGCGCTTAAAAATCAGCTCAATGGTAGGGTTTGGTGAGCGAATTTTGATTCCGATTATGGATGAGTTTCAACAAACATATCCCGATATTGTGCTGGATGTGGTGCTCAGTGATGAGTTATCGAGTTTGTCTCGTGACGATGTGGATATCGCCATACGTGGTGGCCATGCGCCTAATGAGCGGGTGTTGGCGGTTAAACTGATGGCCAATCAATTTATTCCGGTGGCTGCGCCAAGCTATTTGCAGCTTCATGGTGTGCCTCATCGAACAGAGCAATTAAAACAACATGTGGGTTTGTTTTTTAAAACGCCCATGGGGCCAACCCCATGGTTAAGTGAAATCAATGGTCAGTGGCAACAAGTGACACCGCCAGCAAAATTGATTACCAATAATGGCAAATGGCTTGTAAAAGAGGCCATCGCTGGCAAAGGAATTTTGATGATTCCTAATTGGGTGGTGCAGCCCCACTTAGAAAGCGGTGAGCTTATACAGCTAACATTTGAAGAGCCATTAAACATTACCGAAAACGCAAATTTTGCCATTTACATGCTTTATCAGAAATCAGCCTATGCCATCCCTAAGGTCAAAGCGGCGATTGATTTTATTGCAGCACGAGTAAAGGGGCAGTTTGATTGAGTTAGGTTTTGTGTATTAATAAGGTCAACTGTTAACGGGTATATCACAGTAGCTGTTTTTAAGGGTTGAATAACCGCTGATAAAAATAATGATTAAAGGATAGTTAGATGTTGGAATGGATTAAACATATCCCTAATTGGCTGCTTGTTACCTTGATGAGCCTTGTGGTGTTTGTGCTGGTTATTTGTATTTTAATGGCAGTAAGTGATGGTCGACGTGTTGAAATTGGCTCTTTGGTCATACATGAAAGCACCTCAGATCAGGTAGACAAACTGCAACGGGAAATTGATGATTTAAATAACAAGCTACTTGCAAACCAAGCCAAGTTGACGGAAGAAGACCTGTTACTTAAATTGCCCGCTGAATTTAGAAAAGCCACATTGGATTTAAGTCTGGCAGAAATGACACGTTGGATTCAAATCACTGGCAAACAAAAAACAGATATTGAAAAGCTGCATGCGAAACTTGAACAAGTCGAAAAAGTAGATGGCACGTTTTTATACAAATTACTAATTTTTAATCAAGATGCAGCCTGTTATGGCGCAACCCTTAACTTTACCGCAGGTGTTGATCGAAACGAATGCTTACCAAAAGCGCAATTAGCAGAACGGTTTTTACAATTTTTATCTGAGATTGATTTTTATGTGATAAGTGGCACTGACCAGCCTGCGCAAGTGCAAGCCAAGCAGCAATTGTTAAGGCTGCAAGATAAGTATCAATTTAATACAAAGGGTTGGTACGGCCCTGATGTATTTAACTCAATTATCAGTGAGTTTTATAATAAAGGTGACGCCAAGATATTAGCGCAGCAATAAAAAAAGCCCCTTTTGAACTGCAGTTCAAAAGGGGCTTTTTTTGTGCCTAGCTAAAATGGAATTAGGCTTCTTCAGAGGCCAATAAATATTCCATTAATGCTTTTTGAGCGTGTAAGCGGTTTTCGGCTTCATCCCAAACCACAGCGCGTGGGTCATCTAACATATCATGGCTAATTTCTTCGCCACGGTGAGCCGGCAAGCAATGCATAAAGATCGCATCTTTATCAGCAAGGTCCATGATTTCTGGGCTCACTTGATAATCTTTAAACACCGCAGCACGGGCTTTCTGTTCGTCTTCTTGACCCATAGATGCCCAAACATCCGTAACTAAAAGATGCGCGCCTTTCGCCGCTTCTTTGGTATCACGTACAATGCGCACGCGGTCTTTGTTGGCTTCCATTAGCTCTGACATAGGCTCAAAACCTTCAGGGCAGTTCACCACCAAATTAAAATCAAACTGACGGGCCGCACTAATATAGCTGTGGCACATGTTGTTGCCATCACCTACCCAAACAACGGTTTTACCTTGAATGCTACCGCGGTGTTCAAGATAGGTTTGCATGTCCGCTAACAACTGACACGGGTGAAAATCATCGGTCAGTGCGTTAATCACAGGCACGCGAGAATTTTTAGCAAAATTCTCAACAATTTCATGCTCAAATGTACGAATCATAATAATGTCGCACATGCGTGAAAGTACTTTAGCGCTGTCTTCGATTGGCTCACCACGGCCAAGCTGAGTATCGCGAGACGATAAAAAGATCGCTTGGCCACCCAGTTGAGCAATGCCGGCCTCAAAACTCACACGGGTACGAGTTGATGATTTTTCAAAAATCATACCCAGCGTTTTGTTTTTAAGGGGTTCGTAAATTTCACCGCGCTGTTGAATTGCTTTTAATTCAATGGCGCGGTTAATTAACATCTCAAGTTCAGATGGTGTGAAATCTAATAATGTTAAAAAGTGACGTACTGCCATAGTCTTGGCCTTTTTATTTTTGTGCGTCGAAGTAAGCAACAATTTGCTCAGCGGTTTTTTGTGCAATTAAATCCGCTTCTTCGTCGGTTAAAACAAAGGGTGGTAATAAACGCACCACATTGCCGGCAGTTACGTTTAACAATAAACCTGCCTCTAAAGCAGACTTCATAATGCCTGCTGCGTTTTCCTCGGTATTAAGTGCAATACCAATCATTAACCCTTTACCACGGTATTCTTTGACATAACCGGTTTGGTCAAGGTGCTTTTTAAGTTGCTCACGAATACGAACACCCAGTTCGGTAACTCGTGAGCATAAGTTTTCTTGAGTAATGGTGTCGATCACAGCACAACCAGCGGCACACGCCAATGGATTACCACCATACGTGCTGCCGTGTGAACCAGGTTGTAACACTTCAGCCGCCTTACCTTTGGCTAAACACGCGCCAATTGGTACGCCATTGCCCAAGCCCTTGGCAGTGGTTAATACATCTGGGTGCCAATCAAAGTGTTGGAACGCAAAGTATTCACCGGTACGACCATTGCCTGTTTGAATTTCATCCAACATTAGTAGCGCGTCGTGCTTGTCGCATAGTGCACGTAAACCGTTGATAAATTCGTCCGTTGCAGCGGTGACACCGCCTTCGCCCTGAACAGGTTCAACCAATATGGCAACAATGTTTGAGTTGCTCTCAAGTGCAGCAGTTGCCGCAGCTAAATCGTTGTAAGGGGTGCGCACAAAACCATCTATCAGTGGGCCAAAACCCGCTTGCGCGGCTTTATTAGCCGTTGCGGTAAGGGTGGCAAGTGTACGGCCGTGGAATGCGTTTTCCATTACCAAAATAGTCGGTAAGTCGATTCCTTTGTTGTGGCCGTATTTACGGGCAATTTTAATGGCTGCTTCGTTGGCTTCAGCACCGGAATTGCTAAAGAAGACGTTATCCATGCCACTGACGCGGGTCAGTTTTTCAGCCAGTTCTTGTTGGCGACCAATACCATATAAGTTGGAGGTATGTACAAGGTTGCCCGCTTGCTCACAAATCGCTTGAGTAATAGCAGGGTGGCCATGGCCTAAGCCACACACAGCGATACCGCTTAAAGCGTCTAAATACGCGCGGTCGTCAGCATCATAAACGTAAGCGCCCTTGCCTTTAGTGAAGGTGGCCGCTAAACGTCCGTAGGTGTTCATAATAGGTTGCATATCATTCCCCGGCAGCCTAAACGCAAAAAGGCAGCGATGTATGCCCAAACCCTTTAAATCAGGGGGACTTACTTAGATGCTGCCAAAAATTCAAGGCAAGCATAATACATAACTGGTACGTGAATACAAGCCGCTGCCCGCTGGTTTAATGATGAAATTGTTGGTTATTTAATCGGATTAATTGCGACAAAATTATTTGAGGTATTTTCTAATAAACCTGTCTAGGTGGTTAATTTTTTCTTTTAAATTGCATCAGTAGGGTGGTGTTTGTATGTGAATGGCTTAATGCTAATTACTGCGTCCCATTCATCGTCATTCCCTCGAACGAGGAAATCCAATGCCAAGCAGCTATAAAACAAAAACCGTTTAATAGGCAGCACAATTGATATGGACTCCCATTCACGGACTGCGCCCTAATGGGAGTGACGGTTTTACCTTAATATCAGTTGCTGCTACTAGCTCAATCGTCTTTCCCTCGAACGAGGGAATCCAATGCCAAGCTGCAATAAAACAAAAACCGTTTAATAGGCCGCACAATTGATATGGACTCCCATTCACGGACTACGTCCTATGGGAGTGACGGTTTTGCCTAAGCATCAGTCATCGTCTTTCCCTCGAAGGAGGGAATCCAATGCCAAGCTGCTATAAAACAAAACCGTTTAATAGGCAGCAAAATCGATATGGACTCCCATTCACGGACTGCGCTCTAATGGGAGTGACGGTTTTGCCTAAGCATCAGTCACTGCTACTAACTGAATAGTCATGTGCGCGCATGCGCAAATCCAAATCAAAAAATTTACTTAAACACAAATATGTCAAATGCAGTCAAACCAAAGTAGGGGGGAAGAAATAGATACAGTATGTTTTTTAACAGCAGATACTTAGGCCGTTTTTGACATTTTTACTAGAAAATAATGCGAGTCGCGCTTTTACTGTTAACTCTTTCATATTGGTTTTTAGTAATAGACTGGGCGTTAGGGCCCTTAAATTATTGGTACTTAGGGTTATGACGGTACATAATCAGGCATCCTTACCTTGTAAGGTTATTCTACCTTGCAAGGTAGGGAAGCTTGTAAGCTCTTATGATTAGAATGTTATACATTTTTCGGAATAGGCAACTATGGATTGGATTATAGAAAATAAAGATTGGCTCTTTAGCGGTGTTGCAATTGCTATCCCAATTACAATTATTGGATGGTTTATTTCTACTCGGGGAAATAAACAAGTCCAAAAAGGTGGTAAGGATTCTACGAATATTCAAGTTGGTGGAAACCTAAATATTGGTGGGAAGAAAGATGTTGAGTAAGCAAAGTCAAAAAGGCGGAGATGGTTCAACGAATATTCAAACCGAGAAAATGATTGTTCAAGTTGGTATAGATGAAAAGCGTGCACGCGAAATATACCAAGAAATGAATCTTCAGCTAAAGAAAGATTACACTGATGAAGCATTAAAAGTGGCTAATCAGCGTGTTTCAGAATTTGAAAATAGGCTCATGCCTAAAATGGAAGAAGTTGAGGGTGCTTTAGGGGCGTTTGCCGATCCTAGTTTTCAAATATTACTTGTAGAAGCCCAGAAAACAGCAGCAGCTTCAGAAAGACCAGCAGACTACGATCTTTTATCGGAACTATTGATTCATAGGTTTCAAAAAGGAGAGAACCGAATTGTCCGAGCAGGAATAAGCAGAGCTGTAGAAATAGTGGATGAAATTTCTGATGATGCGCTACTCGGATTGACTGCTTTTCATGCGGTAAATACATTTTTTCCTGTTACAGGAAATATTGATCAAGGATTAGACGTTTTAGATGAATTATTTGGGAAGATTTTCTACGGAAAATTACCAGTAGGTAGGGACTGGTTAGATCACTTAGATATTTTAGATGCGGTGCGTTTAAGCTCTTTTGGCGGTTTAAAACAAATTGACCAATACTATCCAGAGCAATTATCTGGATACGTAGACGCAGGTGTTAAAAAAGATACCGATAACTTTGCTAAGGCAGTAGAAATTCTAGATACGAACTCATTACCTAGAAATATTTTGGTAGAGCATTCCCTAAATTCTGAATATGTAAGGTTGCCAGTTTCGGTTAAGCAGCAAATTGACTCTTTAACATTAATACAACAGCTCCCCCATGCTGGACAATTGATGCAAAGGCAAGTTGCTTTAACAGAAACACAAAAGCAAGCTTTGTATGCAATTTATGACTTGTACGATTCCAATGTAAATATTAAAAACGAAAATACGAAAGTTTTAATGGAGCTTTGGGATAATAGATCCAATCTAAAAGCTCTTAAATATTGGTGGAATAATTTAAATTTAGGTATTGAAATAACTTCCGTTGGAAGAGTTTTAGCTCATTCGAATGCTCAGAGGTGCGACAAGCATCTTCCTCCACTGAATTAAAAATACAGAGGCAGTGCAAAAAATGTATAACAAGCTGTTTAACAAGGACAAAATATAGTTGGCTTTTGCTCCTTCGTCGCTTATTTTAGCCAATAATATTTAGCCTGTTAACAGGGCGTTATGACTGAATATCCATGAAATTCTTACCTTATACACTACTGGTCATGCTTGTTTGTTTTTTATCAAAAACCATAATGGGTAGAAAGATAAAAACAATAAATTTTGAAGGTTTAGCAAGCGAAAGGCTAGATAGATACATATCCCAGCTGAAATCTGAAAATAAGGATATAAGCTATAAGTTCTCCAATTTAAAAGAATACTTTTAATAAAATAATATGGCATTTGAGAAGTCTGGAAGAAATTAGAGATGCTATAAAGACCGACTGCACGAAAATTAGTGGAGAAGGTGTAAGTCACAATGCTAAAGCAAAGTTTACTGTTTATAGAGATCCCATTAAGAAATACATATACTTTTATATTGGTGATAATAACTATAATTAAGAAAAAGTCATAACAAAACCTTGCTTGGGTTAATCCCAAGAAGGAAGCGCTAAACACTACCAGTACCGTTTATTTTTAGCTCGTTCGCTGGGAATCAACTTACAACCCTAGCTGATAACTATAAAACTCCAAATCTTTTTTATAACCTTCGCTTTCATAAAGTGCTTGTGCCGTTATGTTGTCGTGGGCGGTTTCAAGAGTGATGAATTTTGCCCCTGAGTGGATTGCAAATTGCTTTGCTTGTTGCAAAAGGGCACGCCCGATTGATTGACCACGGCCTTCTGGTGTAACAAATAAATCATACAGTACCCAGCGTTTGCTCATGCTGATGGATTCCCACGTGGGGTATAGTTGTACAAAACCCTGTGCTTGGTTGTCTTGTTGGGCTAAAAAGATAACGGATTCATTATTGTCTAGGTTGTTCTTTAAAAATTGTGTGGCGGCATTTAGGTTGGATTGTTGTTTATAAAATTGTCGGTAAGCATCAAATAGTCTTGCAAGGTCATCAAGGTGTTGGATGTTGGCTTGTATGATGGCCATGATTTGCTTTCCTTTGGTTGTAAAAAAAGGCGCTACTTTTCAGTAGCGCCTTTTTTATGGATTTGAATTTAGTTTAACTCAATCCAAGTGGTTTTTAGTTCGGTGTAATCATCCATAGCGTGCAGTGATTTATCACGGCCATTGCCGGATTCTTTAAAACCACCAAAAGGTACGGTGATGTCGCCACCAAAATAGTTGTTTACACCCATGGTGCCGGTGCGCACGCCTTTGGCCACTTTAAGGGCGGTGTTGATGTTGTTGCTCCACACGGCGCCAGCTAAGCCGTAAGGGGAGTCGTTGGCAATGCGAATGGCATCGGCTTCGTCTTTGAATTTAATTACCGACATAACTGGGCCAAAAATTTCTTCTTGGGCAATGCGCATGCTGTTGTCTACGTCGGCAAAAATAGTGGGTTCGTGGTAGTAGCCACCGGTTTCGTTTTGTGTGACTTTGCCGCCGAGTACTAAACGTGCACCTTCTTCTTGGCCAATTTTTACGTAACGTTGAATGTTTTCAAGTTGGCTTGGGTTGATGATGGCGCCCATGCGATTGTTTAAATCCAGTGGGTTGCCTTCTTTCCATGTTTTAGCGTGTTCAATGACCTTGGCTAAAAATGTGTCGTAAATGCTTTCTTGTATTAATAAGCGTGTGCCAGCGGTACAGGTTTGGCCACAGTTGTAAAAACCGGCAACCGCTGCCATTTCGGCGGCGCTTTCTAAATCGGCATCGGCAAATACGATGTTGGCACTTTTACCGCCCAATTCTAAAAAGGTACGTTTAAGATTAGATTGACCGGCGTATTGCATTAATAACTTGCCTACGTTGGTTGAACCGGTGAAGGTTTGGCCGTCGATGTCTGGGTGCAATGAAAGATGCTTGCCTAAATTAATACCGTCGCCTGTCAGTACATTTAATACGCCATCGGGAAGACCTGCTTCGGTGGCCAGTTGTGCAATGCGTAATGCGGTCATTGGGGTTTTAGGGTCCGGTTTTAAAATAACCGAGTTGCCGGTGGCAAGGGCCGGGGCTAACTTCCATGCGGTGGTTGATAGCGGGAAGTTCCACGGCACAATGGCCAATACCACACCAAGTGGTAAACGCTCAATTAACGCTATGGTGTTGTGAGCAGTTGGGGCGATCTCTTCGTATACTTTGTCGATGGCTTCGGCGGTCCAGCGAATGGTGTTTAATGCGCTTGGTACATCAATATCAAAGGTGTCACTGATGGGTTTGCCAGCATCTAAACTTTCAAGTAGAGCGATTTCAGCGTGGTTGTCTTCAATTAACTGGGCCCAGCGTAATAGAATTTTTTTACGTTCACCCGGTGCCATTTGTGACCACACACCGCTTTCAAATGTATCGCGGGCGTTTTTGACGGCAATGTCGGCGTCTTCTGGAGAGCAATCAGCCACTTGAGTGATAATTTGGCCATTGGCAGGGTTGATGGTGGCTTCGGTTTTACCGGTTACAGAATCAACATTTTTACCATTAATGATGGCTTGGTTTGGGTACTGGGTGGTTTTTGCTAGTTCTGCCCAGTTAATGCTGTTTACGTCTGACATAATGATTCTCGTATTTCTAAATTCGGTTTAGGCCGTTTTGGGTTGCCCCGTGACAAAAACGGTTTTTATATGGTTTCTATCTTGCTGGTGTGGTGCACCAGTGTCTATATAACTTGGTAGGTAGATAAACTGAGTTTAGTGCTGTTTTGTCTGTTTCGTTTTGCTCTTTTAGGCTTTGTCTAATTCTTCTAAGTAAGCATCTAAAATCAAATTATTCATAGCCCCTTTGCGTGTTATTGCCGAAAAATGTGTATGAAAAAACCGGCTGTGCTCACCAATTGCTCGTAATTTGTCTTGTGATACCCAGCGCTCTGCAAAATGGGTGGGTAAAAAGCCTAAAAAGCGGCCGGTTAAAATCAAAAATGCGATGCCTTCACGGTCACTGCTGGTGGCACTGACTTTTAACATGGTTTGTTGTTGTTTGATGTCCACCGGTTGAGGGTAGTTTGGTAAAACGGCATCGTATTGGGATAACGCTTGATCGCTAATGTGTTCTAACTCTTGGTCAAATAATGGGTGCTGATCCGAGCAATACAAGAGTGATTTTTCTTTATATAAAGGGCGGTAGTTTAAACCCGGTAGCGAGCGAAGATCCGGCACTACCCCAATATGCAGGTGGCCATCTAACACGGCGGTTTCAATGTCGCTCGGTGGCATCATGCGAATGTTAATGATCACTTGAGGCGCTCGATGTTTAAGGGTGCTTAAGGCTTGGGTGATGCGCATTTGGGGAATGGTCACCATGTTGTCGGTGATGCCAATATTTAAGTCGCCAATTAAGTCGGTGTTAATGGCATTTATTTGGGATTTAAAGGTTTCTAGGCTGGTTAATAATTGCAGAGCACTTTGATAGACCTGTGTACCTTGCTCGGTAACTGAAAACCCAGAGCGCCCGCGCAGGCACAGTTTCATGTTAAGCAGCGATTCTAATTCGCTCATGGCTAGGCTGATGGCGGGGCGGCTAATGTTAAGTTCAACTTCGGCGGGGGCAAAGCCTCCGGCTTCAACCACGGTTTTGAAGATGCGAAGCAACCTGATGTGTGCGTCGCCGATCTGGCGGGGCAGTAAGTTCTTGTTTTTACTCATAATTTGAATAAATGGCCATATTTTGTGTTTGCTCATTGTTCATGAGCTAGTTAGATAAGTAAACACTTAAGCTAACTTTATAAATATAGAATTTATTAATCTAATGCAGGGATGAATAATGAGCCTATTCTCAACATAACCTTAAAGTCGTCTCGACCTAGGAACACCCATGAGCGATAACAATAAATACGCAGGCTTAAGCCAAGAGCAGCTAGACAGCCATTGGATGCCTTTCACCGGTAACCGCCAGTTTAAACAAGACCCTCGTTTAATTGTGAGCGCAGAAGGTCGCTACTATACAGACGCTCAAGGCCGTAAAATTTTTGATGGTTTATCCGGTTTATGGACATGTGGCTTGGGCCATAGCCGCCCAGAAATTACCGAGGCCATTGCCAAGCAAGCCAAAGAGTTGGACTACTCACCAGCGTTTCAGTTTGGTCACCCAAAAGCATTTGAATTGTCACATCGCATTACTCAGTTCACCCCAAGCGGTTTGAACCGTGTGTTTTTTACCGGCTCTGGTTCTGAGTCTGTTGAAACCGCGCTTAAAATTGCGCGCGGTTATTGGCGTAAAAAAGGTCAACCTGCCAAGACCCGCTTTATTGGTCGTTCAAAGGGTTATCACGGTGTGAACTTTGGTGGTATTTCGGTGGGAGGGATTGGCCCTAACCGTGCAATTTATGGACAAGGTATTGAGGCGGCCCATTTACCTCACACCATGTTGGCTGAAAATGCGTTTTCGAAAGGGTTGCCAAGTGAAGGCGCTTACCTTGCTGATGATTTAGAGCAGCTCATTGCCATTTATGATGCATCCAATGTAGCGGCTGTGATTGTGGAGCCGGTGGCCGGTTCGGCGGGTGTGATTCCACCACCAGTGGGTTATTTAAAGCGTTTACGCGAATTGTGCACAAAACACGATATCTTGTTGATTTTTGATGAGGTCATCACCGCGTTTGGTCGCATGGGTTCAAAAACCGGTGCAGAAGAGTTTGATGTGGTACCGGATATTATGACCACAGCAAAACAGCTAACCAATGGTGTGGTGCCAATGGGAGCGGTGATTGCGAAACAAGAAATTTACGATACCTTTATGGAACAAGGTGGCCCAGACTATATGTTAGAGCTGCCACACGGTTATACCTATTCGGCACACCCTGTTGCGTGTGCGGCCGGTCTTGCGTCATTGGATTTATTAGAAAAAGAACAATTGCCTCAACGGGTAAAAGCCATGGCACCACAGTTTGAAGAAATGTTGCATGGCTTAAAAGGCACTCAGCACATTACCGATATCCGTAACTACGGTTTTGCAGGTGCCATGACGGTTGCTGCTAAAGATGGTCAGCCTGCATTGCGTCCTTATGAAATTGCCATGAAGATGTGGCAGAAGGGTTTTTATGTGCGTTATGGTGGCGACACGATTCAGCTAGGTTTGCCATTCACTACAGAGCTTGAAGAAATTGATAGCTTGATTAATGCCTTAGGCGAATCCTTTAACGAGGTGGATTGATTTTTATTTATTTGTGGGAGGGCGCTTGCGCGCGATAGGGGGGATCAATTTATCGGGCGCGGGGGCACCCTCGTACAGTTTTTAGAAGCACATTGTAGGAGGGTGCCCCGCGCCCGATAAAACAAACAACAAAAGTAGGAGGCTGCTTGCAGGCGACTGAGTAAAAACCTTGTCGCGCGCAAGCGCCCTCCCACAGATTTAAGAGACAAATTGTAGGAGGCTGCTTGCAGGCGACCAAGTAACAAAGCTGTCGCCTGCATGCAGCCTCCTACAACAGCAGTTTATAAAATTTAAAAGATTTAAAGAATTTAATAATAGGTAAAGGTAAAAAACATGAACGTAGTTGGTCATTTAATTAACGGCACTCTTATACACACTGGGGTAAACGACACGGCTCGCACCCAAGACGTATTTAATCCTGCAACCGGTAAAGCAGAAAAAAAAGTGGCATTAGCGTCTAAGCAAACCACGGAGCAAGCCATCGCAGCAGCGCAAGCGGCTTACCCAGAATGGCGCAATACCCCGGCCATTAAACGTGCCCGTATTATGTTTCGCTTTAAAGAGTTGTTAGAAGCCAACGCCGATAAAATTTGCAAAATGATTGGTGAAGAGCACGGTAAAATTTCTCACGATGCCGCCGGTGAATTACAACGCGGTATCGAAAATGTTGAATTTGCCTGTGGCGCGCCAGAGCTTTTAAAAGGCGAACACAGCCGTAACGTAGGCCCAGGTATTGATTCTTGGAGCGAGTTCCAACCATTAGGTGTGGTGGCAGGTATTACACCGTTTAACTTTCCAGCCATGGTGCCAATGTGGATGTTCCCGCTGGCGATTGTGTGCGGTAATACATTTGTACTTAAGCCGTCTGAGCGTGATCCGTCTTCTACTTTATATATTGCGCAACTGTTGCAAGAAGCAGGTTTACCAGATGGTGTTATGAACGTGGTAAACGGTGATAAAGAATCGGTAGACGTTTTACTTACCGACGAGCGTGTGAAAGCGGTGAGTTTTGTGGGTTCAACGCCAATTGCGGAATACATTTACGCAACGGCCAATGCACACGGCAAACGTTGTCAGGCATTGGGTGGTGCTAAAAACCACGCGATTGTGATGCCAGATGCGGATATCGATAACGCCGTTAACCAACTATTAGGCGCTGCGTTTGGTTCATCCGGTGAGCGTTGCATGGCGTTGTCGGTTGCAGTGGCGGTAGGCGATGAAGCAGGTGATGCACTGGTGAGCAAAATGAAAGAGGCCATGTCGGGTTTAACCGTGGGTGCGTTCTCAAATGCATCAAACGATTTTGGCCCAGTGATTACCGCAGCACACAAAGAAAAAGTACAAGGCTACATCACATCCGCTGAAAAAGACGGCGCTAAAATTGTAGTGGATGGCCGTGACCCTAAAGTAGAAGGTTATGAGGACGGCTTCTTTGTTGGTGCAACCTTGATTGATAACGTGACAGCGAATATGGACAGCTACGAAGCTGAAATTTTTGGCCCTGTGTTACAAGTGGTGCGTGTAAAAACCATGGAAGAAGCCATGAAGCTAATCAACGATCACGAATACGGTAACGGTACCTGTATCTTTACCCGTGACGGTGAAGCGGCTCGTTATTTCTCTGATAACATTCAAGTGGGCATGGTGGGCATTAACGTACCACTACCTGTGCCAGTGGCGTACCACAGCTTTGGTGGTTGGAAGCGTTCATTGTTTGGTGATCTTCACGCATACGGCCCAGATGGTGTGCGTTTTTACACCAAGCGTAAAACTATTACTCAGCGCTGGCCTTCAAGTGGCGTGCGTGAAGGTGTGAGCATGTCTTTTCCGAGTTAATAACTTGATAGTTAATTATTAGTTATATTGAAGCCGCAGCCTTTTAGGTTGCGGTTTTTTTATATTTGAAATTCACCACACCACAATAGGAATAAATGCGTTGCTTTAAAGCAGCCTTAAAAATTGCATTGAGTATTAGCAGCTTGGGCTGATAATGTAACCAGTGTGAGGTGAGAACCGCTTGTTAATTAATAGTTTTGAATAGAGATGATTATGACCACGGATGTTGTTGTCGCAAATTATGAGAATGAAAATCACGCCAAAGATATTGTTTTATTATTAAACGATTATGCCAAAGACCCAATGGGTGGTGGCGAGCCGTTAACCCAGCGAGTGCAGGCAAGCCTTGTATGTGAATTGGCGAAGTTACCTCATGCGTTTAGTGTGATTGCATATGTAGGTGGTGAGCCAGCTGGTTTAGCTAATTGTTTTATGGGATTTTCAACATTTAAATGTAAACCCTTGATTAATATTCATGATTTGAGTGTGGTTGAGCAGTTTAGAGGACAAGGTATTAGCCAAGCCTTACTGGCGAAAGTTGAAGAACAAGCCAAAATTAAAGGCTGCTGTAAGGTGACGCTGGAAGTATTAGAGGGTAATGAGGCTGCTCGTCATTCATATCTTAAGTTTGGCTTTGATGGTTATGAGCTTGACCCTAAAATGGGTAAAGCATTATTTTGGCAAAAAGTGCTTTAAGAGTATGTCTAACTTGCAAGATGACGGATTCCAAACGAGTCGTTTAAACGTTGTGCCGATTGCAAAGTTTGAACAACATTGTGAGCAAGATACCTTGTTGACGGATATTATTGCTATTTTGACTCCAGCAGTGGTTGAAGAGTTGCCAGTGTATTTTCAAAATATTACTTCAGCTAAACACGCGCAATACTGGCTAAGTGAAATGAAACGCGAAAGCCGTTTATATGTGGTGACATCGGCCGATACGAATAAAATGCTTGGATTTTTGTTTTTATATGAAACTCAAAATGATGTGATGCATTTGGGTTATGTTATTAGTGAAGAATGTTGGGGGAATGGCTTTGCCACTGAGCTATTAAAGGAGTTGGTTGCTTACTGTCGCCAGCATAATGTAGTGAGTGAGCTAGTAGGGGGTGTGAGTGATAAAAACACAGCATCTATTAAAGTACTAAATAAGGCGGGTTTTATAAAAAGCGCGCCCAATGATGAGGGCGTTTGTTTTTACTATTACTTGTTTAATCAAAAGTAATAACAATATAGCGTCTTGTTAAGGCCCATCAGTTGATGGGCTTTTTGTTTTTCTACGTTAGTGATGTTTAGCGGCTTGCAGTTGATTAAATCGTTCACGCACTTCATCTGGTATTTCACAGCTTTTATTCAGTTTGTAATTGTAATACACCACCATGCCTTCACCTTTTGCAGCTATGGTGTCGTGGTGTTCGCTAAATACACCGTATTCCATAGTAAACCGTTTTTCGCTGATCTCTTTGATACGTGCACCAATTAAAATATGGTCAGGGTAGCTAACCGGTGCACGAAATTGGCATTGTGTACTAGCTAGAATAGGGCCGATGTTAGTGGCTTCCATGTGTTCCATGACGCCTGTTTTTTCAAAAAACGCCATGCGGGCGTCCTCAAAATATCGAAAGTAAACCGTGTTGTTGACATGATTGAATGCATCCATATCACCCCAGATGACATCTTGTTTAACAATGACGGCGTATTCTTCAATGAAACGTTGTTTGGGTGTCATGAGTGTTCCTTATTGGGCAAAAGGCTTTTTATCGCAGGCTTGCCTGTATTCTGTGGTTAGAGTTTCAACTAATTGTTGCACACTCGGGATATTATGTATGCCACCCACACCGTGACCGGCACTCCAGATGTCTGTCCAGCTATTGGTGTTGCCTAAATCTAAGTCGACATGGCCTTTGGCGGTGAGTGAATCCACATCAATGCCTACTTTTTCTAACGAGCCTTTTAAATAATTACAGTGCACACCTGTGAAGTGGTCACTGTAAACGATGTCGTCGATTTGACTGTGAATAAGCATATCTTTGTAGTCTTGCGGCACTTGCGCTTCTTGAGTTGCGATAAAACGAGTCCCCATATAAACCATATCAGCGCCTAACGCTTCAGCGGCTCTAATGCTGTGTCCGTCATTGATGGCTCCGGCTAAAATCAGCGGGCCGTCCCAAAACTCACGGATTTCACGCACTAATGCAAAAGGGTTGAGGGTGCCACCGTGACCGCCTGCGCCGGCTGCCACCACAATGATGCCGTCTACGCCGGCTTCAATGGCTTTTTTGGCATGGTGGGTTTTAATGACATCATGAAACACCATGCCACCCCAGCCGTGCACGTCTTTAACGATCTCAGTAGGGTTACCTTGACTGGTAATCACTAAAGGTACTTTGTGTTTTTTTATAAGCGCGTGGTCAGCCATTAAACGCGAGTTGGAAGGGTGCACTACTTGATTGACAGCAAAAGGGGCAACCTTGGCATCTGGGTGTTCGGTTTTGTATGTTTCAAGTGATGCGGTGATTTCGCTTAGCCATTCATCAAGTTTTTCTTGGGGGCGAATGTTCAAAGCAGGAAAGCTGCCTATCACACCGTTTTTACAACACTCAATAACCAGCTTTGGGCTACTGACTAAAAACATAGGCGCACAAATGACAGGGAGGTTTAACTGGGACGTAAGGTTTGAAAATGCAGACATATTGCGTATTTCTTATTTTAATAGTTGTCCTACTCTACCTTGTTCTTGTGGATTTGATAATTGGCCATATATGACAAATTACTTTGTATTTTATACGTTGTTAGAAGGGAGGATTTTAAATGGTACTACTTACTTAGTTAGATTGGCTTTGTGTTGTCATGCCATACCTTTCGAGTAGTTTATTAAGAGAGCCATTTTGCTGAATCTTTGCTAGTAACTTGTTAATTTGCCTAGCATTTAGTGGGTGGTTTTTTCGGATTAAAATGGTGTGTTCATAGTGCTGGTCAAATTTGTCATTAATCAAGAGAATATCATTTAGCTGAGGGTTATATTTGATCTGTTGTTGTAGATAAGAATAACTGGCAATTCCTAGCTCTGATTTGTCATTCAATACTTGATTCATAACGGTTTGAGGAGTGTTGACGAGCTTGATGTTAAATTTCTTTTTTAGAATTTTGCTGTCAGTGATGTTGTCTAAAAAACGGTAATGGAACCCTAGAATAGCCACTATGCTTTTATTGGATATGTCATCAAAGTAGTTTTTGTTTCGACCTTTGATCTTATGGGTAAAAAATACTTCGCCACTTGTTAGGAATACATCGCTGGCCTCTATTTCACGTTTATCCCAGCTCCAGCTGATGTTTTCAAAAAATATGGCATCAAACACACCTCGTTTAAAGTCGTTATAACGCCGATTTGGGCTGGTTGGGATAAAGCTAAAGTGATATTGGGGCTGTTGCTGGTTTAATAGCTCAATTAGATCAATTGTTAGGCCCGAAGCATCCTGCCCCTTCATTTGAATAAAAGGGTGGAACAAGTAACCGCCGACTTTCACTTCAACAGTCTGTGCAAAAGTGAATGAGCAGGCCAAACTTTGAAGAATGATGATTAGGCCAACTAGACGTTTAAGCATGGAAGAGTCTGTTAAACATAATCATTAAATCTAGCAGTTAATTGATATAGTGCTAGTTGTATGGGCCTTAGTTTATGCAGGCTTTGGCTTTTTCCCGCTAACATTCCACAGGCCCGCTACAATGATCAAAGCGCTGCCAATGATGGTGGTAATTAATAGCGTTTCTCCCCAGAAAACCCAACCTAATGTAGCACCATATACCACAGAGCTATAAACATAAGGGCCAATCTGGCCAGGGTTGGCGATACGATAGGCTCGGGTAAGAGCAAGTTGCCCACATGTGGCCACTAGGCCCATTAATACGATCCACGGCCAATGCTGTACGCTGGGCCAGAATGGGCTCCAGAACAGTGGAATGACGGATAGTACGGTGCTGATGGCACCAAAATAAAACACAATGCGAACACTGGATTCGGTTGAACCCATTCGGCGGATACAAACCTTCGCGGTACTGGCCAGTGCAGCGGCACCTATGCCAATAAGCGCAACAGGTGTGAAATTCTCAGTACCTGGGCGCAGTATGAACATCACGCCAATAAAACCTATGGCAATTGCCCAGCCGGTTTTTGCCTTGATTGATTCCCCAAGCCAAATCGCGGCAACGATGGGCATGAAGAAAGGGCTGGTGAGTTTCACTAGAAACGCCTCAGCAAGGGGCATATTACCTATGACATAAAAGAAGCCATACATGGCACTTAGTCCCACAACCGCCCTTAAAAGATGTAGGTGCCAAACAGAGGTTTTAAGTTGACTAAAACCGTTATGCATAATGATTGGTATCAGCATGGCTAGGCCAAACAAATTGCGATAAAACACAATATGCTCTGTGGGCATGTCTTGGCTTAAGTGTTTGATGATTGCACCCATGATAGCCAAGAGGCCTTCGCCTAAAAGAATCAGTAAGGCACCTTGAATCACATTATTTGGCATATACAGCTGCGCATTCGATAGATAATAGAAGGAGGGCTATTATACAGAAACCTCGATTATTTGATGCAGGTCAATGGCTGTTTCCTTGAAATACCTCAAAAGGCCACCATTAATAAGTCAATGAAAAATGCATGAGGAAAATTGAAATGCGAATGGATAAATTTACGAGCTCATTACAGCAGGCTCTTTCTGATGCTCAGTCTTTGGCTTTGGGGCAAGACCATAATCAAATTGACACGTTACATTTGTTATTGGCTTTACTGGATCAGGCACCCGGTGGTATTCGACCTTTACTGCAAGGGCTGAATGTACAAGTTAACCAGCTTAAAACAAAATTAAGTGACAAGCTAAGTCAGCTTGCCAAAGTGTCATCACCGGATGGTAATTTAAGTTTGGCACCTGAACTTGGTCGTGTGCTTAACCTAACAGATCGATTAGCGCAAAAGCGTGGAGATCAATATATTTCTAGCGATTTAGTTTTGTTGGCGGCCCTTGAAGATAAAGGTGAAGCGGGCAAGGTATTGGCAGAATTTAATTTAACAAAAGAAAATGTTGAACGTGCTATTGATACCGTTCGTCAAGGTGAATCAGTGAATGACCCAAATGCAGAAGATAATCGTGAAGCGCTTAACAAGTACACTGTCGATTTAACTGCCCGCGCAGCCGAAGGGAAATTAGATCCGGTTATTGGTCGTGATGATGAAATTCGTCGTACTATTCAGGTTTTGCAACGCCGTACTAAAAATAATCCGGTTTTAATTGGTTCACCCGGTGTGGGTAAAACCGCCATCATTGAAGGTTTGGCTCAGCGTATTGTGAACGGTGAAGTGCCAGAAGGTTTGAAGAATAAACAAATTCTATCTCTTGATATGGGTTCATTGTTAGCGGGTGCAAAGTTCCGTGGTGACTTTGAAGAGCGCTTGAAAAATGTTTTAAAAGAAGTCAGTAAACAAGAGGGCAATATTATTTTGTTTATTGATGAGATACATACCATGGTTGGTGCCGGCAAAACAGATGGTGCTTTAGATGCTGGTAACATGTTAAAACCCGCGTTAAGTCGTGGTGAATTACATTGTGTGGGGGCAACCACCTTAGATGAATATCGTGAATACTTAGAAAAAGACGCGGCACTTGAGCGTCGTTTTCAAAAAGTGTTGGTGGACGAGCCAAACGAAGAGGACACCATTGCGATTTTACGAGGCTTAAAAGAACGTTATGAAGTGCACCACGGTGTGCAGATTACAGACGGTGCCATCATAGCGGCGGCGAAATTGTCAACCCGTTACATTACTGATCGCCAGCTTCCTGATAAAGCGATTGATTTAATTGATGAGGCCGCGTCTATTATTCGTATGGAAATAGACAGTAAGCCAGAAGAAATGGATCGACTAGAGCGTCGATTGATTCAATTAAAAATTGAACGTGAAGCCCTTAATAAAGAAAACGATGCAGGTTCTATAAAACGCTTGAGTGAAATCAACCAAGAAATTAATCGCTTGGGTCGAGAGTACGTTGAACTAGAAGAAGTATGGAAGAAAGAAAAGCTTATTTTAGAAGGTTCAAAACAGGCTAAAGAAAAGTTAGAACAGGCAAAAGTTGATATGGAGCAAGCACGTCGAGCCGGTGACTTACAGCGCATGTCTGAGTTGCAATATGGCACAATCCCTGAACTTGAAAAACAAATTGAATCAGCCGAAGAAGCAGCAAAAGGTAATAACGATTTCACCTTATTACGCAATCGTGTAAGTGATGAAGAAATTGCAGAAGTGGTTTCAAAATGGACCGGCGTGCCGGTTACGAAAATGCTTGAAGGTGAACGAGATAAGTTACTGCGAATGGAAGATGAGCTACATAAGCATGTAGTGGGTCAAGACGATGCCATTGTTGCCGTTTCTAATGCCGTGCGCAGAAGTCGTGCAGGTTTAAGTGACCCTCGTAGGCCTAACGGTAGTTTCTTGTTTTTAGGCCCAACCGGTGTGGGTAAAACTGAGTTATGTAAAGCCCTTGCAAACTTTATGTTTGATTCGCAAGACGCCATGATTCGTGTAGATATGTCGGAGTTTATGGAAAAACACAGTGTGGCCCGTTTAATTGGGGCACCTCCTGGTTACGTAGGTTATGAAGAAGGCGGTTACTTAACTGAGCATGTAAGACGCAAACCTTATAGCGTGATTCTGTTAGATGAAGTAGAAAAAGCACACCCGGACGTGTTCAATATTTTGTTACAAGTGTTGGATGATGGGCAGTTAACCGATGGTCAAGGCCGCACGGTTGACTTTAAAAATACGGTATTGGTGATGACTTCGAACTTAGGCAGTGATGTGATTCAAACTCTAAGCCAAGCTAATGAAGGCAAAGAGCAGTCCGTGGATGAATACGAAGATATGAAGCTTGCAGTGATGGATATTGTAGGCGGGCATTTTAGACCTGAATTCATTAACCGTATTGACGAAGTAGTGGTGTTTCACCCATTACAACGTTCACAGATTCGGGGCATTGCCGATATTCAATTGGATCAATTGCGTAAACGTTTGAAAGAACGCGAGCTCACTATGGAGCTAAGTGATGCTGCAATAGAGCGTTTAGTTGAGCAAGGTTATGATCCTGTATACGGTGCTCGACCATTGCGACGTAGTATTCAACGTTGGATTGAAAACCCACTGGCACAGGATATTCTATCCGGTAAATTTGTAGGCGGTGATCATATCGTTGCAGATGTTGAGGGTGATACATTAACATTTGTGGTGAAGCAAACCGTCCATTAAGCGTCAAAATAACGTTTACCTTCTTAAGGCCCACCTTGTCTAGACATGGTGGGTTTTTTGCTTATATGAAGAGCTTGTTACAATTTATTTTGCAAGATAGCGGCTGTAAATACATAACTAGTCTATAAATAAAAGAAGTCTATTTTCTTTTTAGAGATTCATTATGACCATCCGATTTCGTTTTTTAATCTTATTGGTATCTGCTGTTGTCCTGCCTGTGGCCTTGGTTGCGTTCATGGCTGCCCATGAATTTAGAACTAATGCAGTAGAGGGATTTAAAGAAAACAGCTTGGCTGAAATCCAAAAAATTGACCAAACCTTTAGTTTGTATTTGAGTGGTTTGGCAGAAGATGTGAAATTTTTGGCGAACTCGGTGCCTATTAAAGCGTTGGATAATAATATTACCAATTATAAGGGGCCTAATATGCCACCTATGAATGCACTTGGTAATTCAGAGGCCGAAGCCAATGCGTATCGCTTACTTGCCGCATTTGGTGAAACACACAAAGATCTTACTTATGTATATCTAGGCTTAGATGACGGTGGTTATATTCAATGGCCACATGAAGATATGTCGACTTATGACCCTACCGTACGCCCTTGGTATGCATCGGCTAAAGCAAATATGAATAGCCCTGTGCGTACCCCTGCTTATCGAGATTTTAACAGCGGAGCACCGATTTTAGGCTATACACATACATTTAAAGCGGTGGATGGTTTGATTGGTGCGGTGGGTATAGATGTCACATTAAGCAAGCTGACCAATATGGTTAATGAAATCAAATTTGGTGAAGAAGGTTATGTGATTTTGGTTGAGGAAACAGGTCGAGTATTAGCTGACTCGGCGGTGCCTGAAAATAACTTCAAAATACTTGCAGATATAAATGATGATTATAAAAGTCTGGCGACAGAGACTGACTTTGCAGAAATAGAATTGGCGGGCAGAACTTGGTTTGCATCGGTACATACATCACCTGTTATTGGTTGGAAATTTATTGGTTTAAAACCAGAGAGTGAGGTATTTGCAGCTACTTACGCGCTAGAGCTGTCGATGTTAGTCATCAGTATTGTATTGGCGGCGGTATTTATATTTTTGGGTTATTGGATGACAGGCATCATCACTAAGCCGATGCAACGCGTAACCGATGGTATGGATGAGGTGGCTCAAGGCGAGGGGGATCTCACTAAACGAATGCGCATTAAATCGAACGATGAAACAGGTTTAATGGCGAAGGCATTCAATCAATTCATTAGTATTGTCCATACATTAGTGACTGAAATTAGGGACAGTGCGGTAGGGGTAAAAGAGCAATCCGATCAAACAAAAGCCTTATCAAAGCGGGTGGGCTCAATTGCAGATCAGCAAGTTAAAGCCATTGAGCAGGTCTCTACTGCGTTTAATGAGATGGTGGCCACATCAAACGAAGTAGCCAAAAATTGTGGTGAAACAGCGACCGCTGCAGATGAAAGCCAAAAGTATGTGGAGCAAGGTCAGCGTTTTATAGAGGGTACTGCCAGTTCAGTTGATAAGCTTGTGACGGTGATTGATGATTCAAACCAAGCCATGAGTGCGCTGGTGGATCAAAGTGCAAACATCACCAGTATACTAGATACCATTCGTGGTATTGCGGAGCAAACTAATTTACTGGCTCTTAATGCTGCCATTGAAGCAGCGAGAGCGGGTGAGCAAGGCAGAGGCTTTGCTGTGGTGGCGGATGAAGTACGGACACTTGCGGGTAAAACAGCCGAGTCCACGGAAGAAATTGACACGTTATTATCAAACCTTACTAATCAAACACAAAATGTTTCGGGTAAATTAGCCAGCAGTATTGAGCATACCCGTGAAACAGTTGAGGCCACTGAAAATACACGTAAGGTATTTGAGTCGATTCAATCTTCGGTTTCTACCATCAGAGACATGACCACACAAATAGCCGCCGCCGCTGAAGAGCAGTATCAGGTGGGTGAAGAAATTCAACGCAATATCATTAATATTAATGAAGGTGCTGTAAATGCCAATGAAAGTGCCGAGCATTTGAAAAGCAATTCTGTATCTTTAGGCAAACTTTCTGCAGAGTTATCTGGCTTGGTATCTAGGTTTAAGTTGTAGCCTTTATAGGTTTTACGTTTAAGTGCTTAGGTTTTTCATGGGTCAGCGGTTAGCTAGCCTTTAATAAATTGACTCTTGGTGCCATTTTGATTTAATGGCCCTATGAATACATCTCAAACACAATTTTCACCTAAGACCGCCATCCAGCTAGTGCGCTCGCTCATCAACTATGGTGAGCGTCATGGTTTATCACGACACGATATGCGTAGTGTATGTAGCCTTTCTGAAGATCAGCTTAACGATTGTCGCTTGCTTATTGATGTTCAGCGCTATGAAGCCCTGCTTAGCTTTATCAGTGATTGTTTGGATGATGTTTCGTTAGGCTTTCATCATGGGCAGCATTTTGAACCTGGTCGGTGGGGGGTTTTGGGTTTTATAGCCGTAACCGCGCAGAACTTTCAAGCAGCCATAGAAGCCCAATATCGGTTTCAGTCACTTTCGGGCAATATGGGGGCGCCACTTCAGTTTTGTGATGGTGGGGTAACGACTTTACAGTGGGTGCCTGCCTACAATTGTAGCCACCACTTCGCTGAGCAGATAGTGACGGGTCTTGTAAGTCTGGCTAGAGAAGTCACTAATAATCTTAATTATTCTCCGAATGCAGTTTATTTTACTCACGCTCCGCGGGCAGATGTAGCAAATTACATTGATTATTTTCAATGCCCTGTATTTTTCAATGCGAAGTTTAATGGTCTTGATGTTAATAATGAATTGCTTGAGGTCCCCTTAAGAAAAAGTGACACAGAAACCCATAAAATACTGATTAATCATGCACAGTCCCTCCTAGAGGAGCAGACTTTTACTTCACCTTTAGAAGTAATTAAAGATTATATCGTGAAAACGTTACCCAGCCATGTGCCGGATATTGAAGAGGTATCTACTTATTTGCAATTGAGTGTGCGCAGTACTCAACGGAAATTACAAGAATACGGTACAAGTTACTCTCAGGTCTTAGATGCCATTCGTAAAGAGTTGGCATTGACTTATCTTAGGCAAACTCAAAATAGCGTGCTGTATGTGAGTGAGAGATTAGGTTTCTCAGAACAAAGTGCCTTTCAGCGTGCTTTTAAGCGCTGGACAGGCATTACACCAAAACGCTACCGCAACACTATACTCCTCAAATAGACTAAAAATACGATAAATTGACTTTACATGCCAATAATTGACCTCTCTGGTCAGTATTACTGTTGGCCTTTCATTTAAAGTGTCCGTATTCAACATCGAGAAGTAGCAATGACCGAAATCCATTATGACGCTGCACAGCAATGGGTGCTTAATCTGACTCTCGCCATGATGGTTTTAGGGCTCGCATTGGATGTTCGTCCAAAAGACTTTTTAAGAGTGGTGCAAACTCCTAAGGCGCCATTGATTGGTCTTGTTGCTCAGTTTTTACTATTACCGGCTTTTACTTGTTTACTCACTTTGATGCTCGATCTGCCGGCGGGTGTTGAGTTGGGTATGATATTAGTTGCCGCATGTCCTGGTGGTGCGCTTTCGAATTTTATCACCCACTTGTCTGGAGGCAATACGGCGCTTTCTATTTCAATTACAGCGGTATCAAGCGTGGTGGCCGTTGTCATGCTGCCGATAAATTTTGTGTTTTGGGCGGGTCTTAATCCTGTTGCTAATGAGTTGCTACTTGATATTAATGTTAATGGGTTTGATATTTTAAAATCTCTGTTAATTGTGCTAGCAGCGCCTTTGATTCTGGGTTTTGTCATTCAGAAATATTTGCCGACTGTTGGTAGGTGGCTTCATCATATTCTTAAATATCTAAGCATTATTGCATTGGTTGCTTTTATATTGGTTGCTGTACTGCGCAATCAAGCGCATTTCTTAAATCATTTCACAATGCTCTTTAGTGTGGTGCTGGCTCATAACGCTTTAGCATTAGCCATCGGCTATTTTTCTTCTCGTGCGGCGGGTTTAAATTTAGCGGATAAAACAGCCGTGACCTTAGAAGTAGGTATGCAAAATTCTTCATTAGCCATTGCCATTGTTTTTACCCAATTTAATGCGGAATACGGTATGGCGTTGATTAGTGCATTTTGGGGGACGTGGCATATTGTATCTGGGATTACATTTGCTGTTTTATGTCGAATGAGTATGAAAAATAAAAACATCAAAGGTGCATTATGAAAATTCTGATTACAGGTGCGGCTGGTGATATCGGATCTCGCTTGGTTGAGCATTTTAACAATGATGCTTCAGTTGAATTGTATACTACGGCATTAAATGATTTAGCTTCTCATGTTTCTAGCATTCATAAGTGTTTTGATATTCGTGATGTTGATTTCATTGAATGGGTTAAAGAAATAAAACCGGATGTCATTATACATTTAGCCTCAATTATTCAATTGCCTGAATCAATGTCTCGAGAAGAAGCTTTTGAGATTGATGTTATTGCAACAGAGAATTTAGTAAAAGCGGCTATCGAAGTGGGTGTTGAAAAATTTGTTGTGACATCGAGTGGCGCTGCTTACGGGTATTGGAAAGATAATCCGCAGTGGTTAACTGAGGATATGCCAGTGCGGGGTAATGAAGATTATTTTTATTCTTCACATAAACGCCAAGTTGAAGAAATGCTCGCTAAGTACCGTTTAAGTCATTCTCAATTACAGCAAGTTGTATTAAGGCCGGGTACGGTACTTGGCCCAAATTTCAACAACCCGATTACAAATATGTTTAGTAAGAAAACCATTGTCGGTATTGCAGGGTCACGCTCCCCGTTTGTCATTATTTGGGTGGATGATTTAGTGGCTTATCTTATTGAAGCGGCAAAAAGCAATGTTGAGGGTGTGTTTAACGTAGCAGGGGACGGCACGCTTACACTTAAAGAGATTGCAGCGCATTTAAATAAACCGTATTTATCGATTCCATCGTGGTTTTTACGGGCTGCATTATTCGTGTTTAAAAAGTTACGTTTATCTCAATACGGCCCAGAACAAGTTAAATTTATTGAATTTAGACCCGTTTTAAGTAATCAGAAAATTAAACAAAAATTTACACATCAACCAGAAAAAACCACTGAGCAAGCTTTTTTATCATTTATTGAACAAAGCGACGAGGGGTATGTGAAACAATGAAAATTTTTAAAATAGTTTTCGCGTTAAGTGGTTTGTTATTCAGTGTTACGGTTACAGCGGGTGCCGTTATCGTTAAAGATGAAGCGAATAATCCGTTATCGATTGTTATGGTGAGTCAAACACCCGTTAATGGTTTTACCCTTGATCGCAGTGATAGTGGCTACCCTCCGGTTGGAGTGGTTAATCGCTCTAACCGTACCCAGTCCCAGTTTACGGATAAAAATGGTAAAGCTATATTTCAACAGGCGGATGATGAGCTTGTTCGTTACCGTTTACGTAAGCCCGATTATAAAGATGTCACCATTGAAATGAAGGCCAATGAGACTTGGCAGGTGACAATGAAAAAAGAGCTTGACCCTATTTTACTTGCAGCATCTCGTCCTGCAAATACATGGTTAGCGGCCTTAGATTTAGAAGAAGGATTAAAAAAGCATTACATAATGCAGTGTGGTTTTTGCCATCAGCAAGGTTCCATGTATCTGCGTCGTGATCGCAGCATTCAAGAATGGGATGAGACGATTTATCGAATGGTCAACTACGGTGCACGCTTGGCCGATGATGCTCAGGATGTATTGCCAGAATTATTACATGAGAAGTATGCAGGCCTTAACGCAGATCCTTTAAAGATCAAAAAGGGTACGCAGTGGGATGCTTATTTAGATGGTGCGAATATTACAGAATGGCCTATAGGTGATAGCTTTTCCCAAATGCATGATTTGTTGTACCACTCAAATGGCTTGGTATATGTAGGCGATAATTTACAAGATCGTATGTATGAAATGAATCCTGTTACGGGTGAGTATCAAGTTTATAAGCTACCAAGAGAAGCCGGTGATCAATTAGGTGGCTTGCTTGGGGCACGATTAAAAGAGTTTCCGAAGCATGAAACCTTTGCTGGTATTCATTCTTTTGCACAAAGCCCGGTTGATGGCAGTATCTTTATTACCGCATCGTATCAGCAGCGCATTATTGAATTTAATCCGAATACAAAAGAGTGGACTAACCACTTAATGGATGGTGGTTACTACCCTCATACCCTAAGGGTAGATGGTGATAATAACGTGTGGTTTACCTTGGCGTTATCAAATCAAGTAGGTATGTTTAATCGTACGACCAAACAATTTGAATTATTTGATTTACCCAGTCGATCGTTTAAAGAAACCATTACCGTTAATCTAATGGGTGTGCTTTTAAAGCTTATGAGTTGGGGCTTACCAGTTGCAAACTGGGCTGCAGTTGATCGTGATTCAACCGGTGTGCCTTTACCTTATGGTTTAGATATTGCGCCTGATGGTGGTGTTTGGTTTGCACGTTTACATGCCGATAGCATTGGGCGAATTGATCCTGTTACTTATGAAATAAAAATGTACAAAACACCATTCCATGGGCCCCGACGTTTACGCATTGATAGTGAAGGCGGCATTTGGATTGCTGCATTCCCTGAGTCAAAAATTGTGCGCTTTGATCAAGAAACAGAAGCCTTTGAATTCTTTGATATACCCGTAAAACCAATTGGTAGTGAAACGCCTTATTCATTAAATGTTGATAAAAAGCGCAATGTAGTTTGGGTTAATGGTAATACCAGTGATGCTCTGTATGCGTACTATTATAAAGAAAAGCGTTGGCAGCATTACCCGATGCCTAAGCGTGTAACATTTACTCGTGATGTTGAAATTGCGGATGACGGAAAGGTTTATACTACTAACTCAAGCTTTCCAAGTTGGCATATAGAAGATGCACAGCCCTCATTGATCGTACTTGATCCTGTCCTACCTTAATGATTAAAAAGGGGTGCGTTACTCGCACCTCTTAGGTGTCCAATGAAATTAGTTGTATTTTATATGTCCTGCTTCTTGGCGTTTGTCGCAGGGCACATGGTTAATTACACGGCTATCTTGTATGGCTTAGCAAAGTTTGATTCGTCTTTATTAGCAGGCTTGGCATATGGGTTTTGCTTTGGCCCACCTGTATTCTTTGGTTGGATCGCTGGTGCTTATATTGATCGATATAGTCCTAAACGTGTTTTGTTAATTGCTCAGAATTTTTTCATTCTAGGGGCGCTAGGCATGCTGTATGTTATGGCTTATGAGCCATTGTATTCAGTTCCTTTGTTTTTATTATCAAGCTTTTTTGTTGGAATTGGCTGGGCATTTGTAGCGCCGGCTAGATTATCGTCTATGGGGAGTTATGTCAGTGGTGATAAGCTTACTCAAGCGACTATTACATTTAATTTATTGATTATGCTTGGTTTTGGTTTGGCGCCGATAATTATTACGCAGGTACAGCTTTGGTATGATTGGCAAGGCGTCGCGGTACTTAGTATTTGCATGTTTGCCGTATCAAGCTTGCTTTTATTTAATGCTCCTAATCATCATAAACGTATGTCACATGAAAAATTAAAACAAGAATGGTTTGAGTGTTTTAAAGCGTTAAAAAAGATTCCAGTCATCCCTCAGTTATTAATGGCTGCCATTATTGGTTATTTGATGATGGGACCGATGCAGGTGATATTGCCGCAAATCGCTGATACTCAGTTAGGACTGAATCCACAGGAAAAAGGTCAGTACTTAGGTTTAATTGCTTTGTCATTAATATTAGGTGGTATTGCCGCTATGAAACTTAAAAATCTTGTGCCCATAGGGCGCACGATTTTGGTGTTATTGTTTATGTGTGGTGTTTCACTTATTTTAATCGGTGC
This sequence comes from Bermanella sp., assembly GCA_049115935.1. Classification (GTDB taxonomy): domain Bacteria; phylum Pseudomonadota; class Gammaproteobacteria; order Pseudomonadales; family Oceanobacteraceae; genus Bermanella. Next base: position 74,360 of record JAGDZK010000041.1, read on the forward strand.
AATATCAAATGTTTGGGTTAGTTGCTTAGTTTTGATTATAGGGACCACATTTGCCGGTGTCGTGGTTAGCTTCATAGTGGCAGGTTTACAGCATTTTACCCCTGTATTTATTCGTGGACGAGTAATGAGTATTTATACCATTATTTCACAGGTGGTTTCAGCTATGGCAGGGGTGTTGGCTGGTGCGATTGCACAGGGTTTAAATGTCCCTTCAAGTTTGTTTGTTATTGGTTTGTTGTTTGTTGTTGCTACAGTCATTCTTATGGTGAGGGGGAAGCATTTAACTGGGTTTAGATCATTTAACTAAACCCAGTTTACTTGGGTTTAGTTAAATTTAATTTTACTTGAGTTTGAATTGAGAAACCATGCTGGTTAGACGGCCAGACGAATCGGTTAAATTTCGACATTGGTCGTTAATGGTTTTGGTTTCTTTAGCTGTGTCATCTGACATGGTTTTAATATTTAAGATATGGTTGTTGAGCTCGTTAACCACTGAGCTTTGCTGTTCGGTTGCCGTTGCTACTTGCATACTTAGATCTGTAATGGCACTGATTGCCTGTGTGATTTTTGATAATGACTTACCTGCGGTGTCAGCACTTTCTACGGAATCTTGAGCAGTTTCAATGCCACTGTTCATAGCGCTTACCGCATCTTGTGCGCCGTTTTGCAGTTTTAAAACCATAGAATTAATTTCTTCGGTTGATTCATGGGTGCGCTGAGAAAGAGTGCGTACTTCATCGGCAACCACCGCAAACCCACGTCCGTGTTCACCAGCCCTTGCTGCTTCTATGGCCGCGTTAAGTGCCAGCAGGTTGGTTTGTTCCGAGATGCCTTTGATAACGGCTAATACCGTGGAGATTTCGCCAACATCATTTGCAAGAGTGGTAATGACCTTGGAGGCAGTTTGCATTTTATCAAATAAGCTATTAATGCCTGTTACGGTTGTGTTGACGACTGTTTGGCCTTCTTGGCTTTCTTTGCTTGCTTGTTTGGCGGCATCAGCGGTTTCATTGGCGTTTTGTGCAATCTCTTGAACCGTTGCCCCCATTTCATTAATGGCGGCAGCGACCATATCAACGCTTTGTTGTTGGTTTTCTGTGTTTTTTTCTGTTTTGGCTGCGGACTGGTTAAGTTCAGAAGCTGTGTTATTCACTTCAAGTGCTGTATTACCGACTGCTTGTATAAGAACTTTAAGTTGATTAACAAAATGATTAAATGATTTTGCGAGCTGCCCAACCTCATCGGCTGTGTCCACTGGCATTTGTCGGGTTAAGTCTGCGTCACCGGATGCAATTTGATTTAGCATGACAGATGCTCTTTGCACAGGTTTGGCAACCCCCATGGCAACCCATAAACCGATTATAATTAATACAGCAGCTACCAATAGGTTCAGTAAAACTAATTTAAATGATGAGTTGTTAATAGGCCCGTGAATTTCTTGTGTTGGTATATCAATGATCACATACCAGTTTAAAGCGGGTAAATATTTAGCGGCTAATATGCTGTCTTTGTTTTCATGGGTTTCAATGATGGTGATGTTATCTTTATTCAGTAGTTGATCACTGATTTTTTCTTTTAGAAAAGCATCAATGGTTGTACCGGCAGCGATGTCTTTATTTGGATGGATTTGAATCTCACCTTTAGCATTTGCAATAAATACCAAACCTTCTTCACCAATTTTATAGCCTTTAACTAACTCAGTGACTTGGTTTATATCCATGCCTATACCCGTAATAGACTTGCCATCTTGTGTACGATGATTAATAAAAAGGGCAAGCTTGCCAAGTTTGGCATCTAAATCTATATCCAGTGAATACTCTTTGTTGCTCTTAATGAAATTATAAAACCAGGTGTCATCAGCTGTTATTTGGCGGCTTAAACCTTGAGGTGTGTAGTAGTTCTTTGAGTTGCCTGAAACAATGAACGAAGTGATGGCATTATTTTGCGTTTGCATGTTTTTTAGGTAGGCAATGACATTACTGCTGGCCTCGTCAGGTTCACCTTGTGAAAGCCACTGATTGGTGTAATGGTTTTGAGCCATGGCTTTTGATATGGAAATAGGAATGCTGATTTCTTTATCAATGGCATTGGCCACTGCATTCAATGATGCGGGAATTTCTTGCACTTCAATACGACCCATGACCATATCGCGCATGGCGTTATTACTGATGAAAGTCGATGCAATTAAACTAACAAGTAGGGCGCCGCCAATGACGATTGAAAGCTTTATGCGTATTGGAAGGGCATTCCACATGGTTCTATCCTAGAGTATGGCTTATATACTTAGAATAGAACCAATATGCAGAAATGCATGTTTGTAAGATAAATACTCGTTATATCACGTTAAGCGGCAAGGGTTTGTCTGCTTAAGTGCCTATTACAAGCGGTGATGATCGCCATAAAGCTGGCCTTAATGCTGTCTTGATCAATGGCGCAGCTTTTAAAAGTTTGGCCATCAATGTCTATTTCCAGGCTGGCAAGGGCGCTCGACTGGGTGTGTGTACCAAGTGAGGTTTGGCTGTATTGAATAACATCAATACTAATAGCAAAGTGCTGAGCTAAAGCGTTGCAAAAAGCTTCTAATGTGCCGTCACTATGACTTTCAATGCGTATGTTATCGTGGTCATTTTGCAATTGGATATGCATGTTTTTAACCCCGTTTTCGCCTTTAGCTTGAATATCGTAATCCAATAGCGCTAAGGGTCCATTACTATGCATGTACTCTTGTTGGAATATTTCATGAATGCGTTGAGAGGAGATTTCTCCGCCACCTTCACTGACTTTTTGTACTTTTTGGCTTAAATCAATTTGCATCCAGCGTGGCAATTGAATGCCATGTTCCTGTTCTAAAATATATGCTACGCCGCCTTTACCACTTTGGCTGTTTACACGAATAACTGACTGGTAGTCGCGGCCAATGTCACTTGGGTCAATTGGCAAGTAGGCTACATCCCAAGGTTCATTTTCAGTTTGCACATCTAGGCACTTTTTAATGGCGTCTTGGTGTGAGCCACTAAACGCTGTGTATACCAAGTCGCCCATCCAAGGGTGGCGAGCATGGGTTGGTATATTGGTGCATTCTTCAACTGTGCGGGTTATCCGTTTCGCATCGGATAGATCTAATTCAGGGTCAATACCTTGGCTGTATAGGTTCATGGCCATGGTGATTAAATCCATATTACCGGTGCGCTCACCATTGCCCATTAGTGTGCCTTCAATGCGATCCGCACCGGCTAAAATAGCCATTTCAGCGGCGGCTACTGCACAGCCACGGTCATTATGGGTGTGAATGCTGATAATCACATTGTCACGCTGATTAACCCCTTCACAGAATGTCTCTACTTGATCTGCAAATACGTTGGGGCCTGCACATTCAACTGTTGCTGGTAGGTTAATGATGGCTTTGTTTTCAGGTGTTGGCTGCCATACATCTATGACAGCGTTGCAAACCTCAATCGCAAAGTCTGTTTCAGTGCTTGAGAAGCTTTCTGGGCTGTATTGAAATGTCCATTTTGTATCTGGGTATTTGCTTGCTTCGCTGGCCACTTTTTTCGCCCCATTAATAGCGATGTCAATGATGCCTGGCTTGTCTAGCTTGAAAACCTTGTTGCGTTGTACTGGTGAGGTTGAGTTATAGACATGCACAATAGCTTGTTTAACACCGATCAATGACTCGTATGTGCGCTCGATTAATTCGTCACGGGCTTGAACCAATACTTGAATGGTCACGTCGTCAGGAATTTGATTTTCTTCAATTAACCAACGGACAAAATCAAAGTCCGTTTGCGAGGCGCTAGGAAAGCCAACCTCGATATCTTTGAAACCGATATCCACTAGTAACTGCCACATTTTTTGTTTTTGCGACACATTCATTGGCTCAATCAGTGCTTGGTTACCATCACGCAGATCAACCGCACACCATTTAGGGGCAATTTTGATGCTGTTTGCTGGCCATTTGCGATCTGCTTTTTGAATGGCGGCAAAAGGGCGGTATTTGTTGTGATCAAACATGATGGCTCTCGTGAGGTAATAAATGTGTCGTTACTTGGAAGAGTGACTCACTTTTGGTGAAACACATTGCTTATACCGTAGCGCTTGTGGCGTTTAGGTCCTGTTCAACTTGTGGTTGTCTGGGTGCTTCCAAGTGATAGAAATTATAGGGCAAGAATTGAGGTGTATGTTTGCTAATGTACTACTATATTTGAGTTTTATTTATATGATATTGCTTATTATTATAATTTTTTGGTGTTATATTGCTTTGTTGGTGAATTTATTGGAATTGGTGAGGCTTGTATGCATCAATTAGATCGTACTGATCGGCGTATTTTGCAAGAAATGCAAAAAAACGGCGCCATCAGTAATTTAGAGCTAGCAGAAAAAGTAGGCTTGTCAGCCAGCCCTTGCTCTAGGCGGGTAAAGGCGTTGCAGGATGCGGGCTATATATTGAACACGGTTACTTTGCTCGATGCTAAAAAGCTGGGGCTAGACTTGTTGGCTATGATTTCCATTAGTATGGATCGGCACACGCCTGAGCGCTTTAGTAATTTTGAAAATACCATTGCCGGTTTTGAGGAGGTGCTTGAATGCTTTCTGATTACCGGGCAAAGCGCTGATTATGTATTAAAGGTGGTGGTAGCAGACATGGAAGCCTATCAGCATTTTTTATTGGGTAAGCTTACAAGGATTGAAGGCGTGACAGGTGTGCACTCAAGCTTTGTGATGCGCAAAGTGATCGAGCGCAATATATTGCCTATATAATGAACACATGTTTCAAACATATGTTTAATTAGTTTGTTTTTTGTAATAAAGTGTTGTGTCTCAGACTTTAGTGCTGATATTGCTTGAATAATAACAAATAATTAATCAATGGGGTGGCAGGTGTTCGCCAACTTTGCAGCTAAACGACATTTCAATGGGCCATTAAGGGCCGTCAGTCCAGTTGCTGAAAATCATGCCGAAATCAATTGGAAGCAGGCCAGTAAGCAAGTAAAAAAGCGCCTAGCTTCTGATGTGACAGTCAGTGCTAATAGTACAAAACTTATACATTATCTTCAGTCTAGTTTTAAAGGCCGCAGCCCGCGAGAAGTGATTGGCTTTAAAGAGTCATGTCAGTTGATGTGGGTTGAAGCGGTTAGTCTATTAATTCCATTTTTATATATTGCGTCTGTTTTATGTGTATTTGGTTTTGCTGTGTTGTTTTTCAGTGAGCCAATGATCATTAATGTGGTTGAAGAAAATTATCTGCTTGCCGCTCACTGGTCTTGTCCTACTGTTTTATGTTTAGGGTTTATATACATATTATTGCGCCCTGTGTTTGGCGGTTTTCGCTCATACCATGGACGTGTTTTGCTACGCCATGAAGCCCCTGCATTATTTGAATTAGTTCAACAAATGAGCCGTCATTTAAATGTTCGACCACCAAAGCGTATTGAGATTAATAATGAAACCGCTGTAAGGGTGGATGCATACGCGGGAGTCAATAGCATTTACCGTGATGAATACAAAATCATTATTGGTGCGCCGCTATTAATGTCGTTAAGCCTCAATGAGTTTTCTGCAATGATTGCACACGAATTATCTCATTTTAGAAGCAAACAAAAAAAAGTAGCGTTTTATTTAATGCATCATGTGAGTGAATGGCTGTATTTTCGTGCATCTGGTCAGGACAAACGCCACCAAAATCTATTAAGACGCATGCAAAAAGAGAATGTTCCGTTTTACGAATATGCTGAGCTTTGGGTGTGGCAACGTATTCATTTATTTCAACAATGTATTTTCTCTTTTTTGTTTCATGTTCATCGCAAATTAACCGCATGGAAGTGCCGACAAATTGAATTCGAAACGGATTCTCAAGCGGTTAAAATTGCAGGTACTAAAGCATTTAAAGCCATGTTTAAACGGTTACGTTCAGCACAGTTTGCACAAAAAGCAGTGAGCTCTCAAAATGATTGGGCATGGAAAGAAGGCTTTTTACTTGATGATTATGCGAAAGCAGTGGCGCTAGAGGTTCATAAAATTACACCGGCCAGTTCGCAGGCGATACAAGATAGCTTTGATAAGGAAATTAGTTACTTTTGTCCAAATGATGCGCAGCGCATGGCAAATGTAAAAAATGAAGTTGGCCTGTTGAAAGCCGAAGTGGCCGCTCGATTCTTGATTGAAAATCCTTTTAATTTATCTAAGGAATTAACATTATTAGATTACAAAGCCAATCACATAAATGGTGCCGAAAAATTTTGTGTCTCTTCAGATAAAATACGAGCGCTTAAGGAAAAGAAAGACTCAGGTTTAAAAAGCGCTAAACGCTATTTTGATGGACGTGGTGATAACCGGATATTCAAATTCGAGCCTACCGATGAAAGAGATGTGGCTCAGTTTGATATACAAACCAGTATTGATTTTATTCGGAACAATCGAGTAGAGGATCGTAAGCACAATACGGCCGCCACTAATTTATTTGGGCGTATAGAGAAAGCTTATATTATTGAACGCTTGCGTGCCTCAAAATTACCGGTTCATAAATATATGCCTCATGAGGTTGCCCCTAAGAAGGATGCCAAGGCTTATCTAGAATATATGCAGCAGCAATATACGACTGTAGTGAAACACATGGAGGCCATGGATCAAGTATTTTACCAGCGTGCCCATGAATGTATGAATTTACTTGATCATCAGTCTCGATCAAAAGTGGTTCAAGCTTTTCACAATTTAGAGCTTTATTGCCAGGTACGGCATCTGGTTGCTCAATTGAATTTAACTAAAAAGCCCTTGTTACTGATCGTCAATGGTTTGCACAATGGCGCGAGCACTCGTGTGTTGCAGGCTGGGGCGAATGAAAAGCAGTTGGCATGGGAGTTAATACAACAACTGAGAGTTGAGCTAGAAACACGACCTATTCAAGTTTCCATTCATGGTAAGCCGGCTCAATTAATCAAATATTTAGATTATAAATTAGGCAATTTACCTGAGCGCTCTACTCAAATGTCGATTATGGCAATGGCAGAATATGTGGAACAATTTACTCAGCTACTGGATTTTCAGTGCCATAAATGGCAAGGTCAGCTTGCTGTTATGTTTACTCAATTTGAGTACAACAATGGGATTGCTCAGGTTAATTTATTAAATCGGTATTAACACCTGGGCTTCGATAGATTGATCGTGTTAGGTGAGTTGATGTTACCAGATCATACGCTGCAAACGTCTTTGCAAAAAATCAAACAAACAAAACTAAGTGAGCACCCTCCAAAGGTGCTTATTTTGTATGGTTCACTGCGCCCTGAGTCATACAGTAAAAAAGCGGCATTAGAAGCAGGGCGAATACTCGAATCTTTTGGGGCTGAGGTTAAAGTTTATGACCCAGAAGGTTTGCCTGTCTTTGATCGTCAAACCTATGATCACCCTAAGGTTAAAGAGCTACACGAACTCGCGCTTTGGTCAGAGGCTATGGTGTGGTGTAGTCCTGAGATTCACGGCAATATGACATCTGTGATTAAAAACCAAATTGATTGGATTCCATTAAGTATAGGTTCGGTTCGCCCAACCCAAGGTCGAACACTGGCGGTTATGCAAGTCAGTGGTGGATCTCAATCCTTTAATGCAGTGAATAGTTTACGTGTACTGGGTCGTTGGATGCGTATGTTTACCATTCCAAACCAGTCATCGGTTGCTATGGCTTGGAAGGAATTTAACGATGATGGCAGCATGAAGCCAAGCAGCTATCGTGACCGCATTGTTGACGTGATGGAGGAGTTGTTTCATATGACGCTGATGCTGCGTGATCATACTGAGTTTTTAACCCATCGTTATAGTGAAAATAAACCGGATGCGTCGTAATTTTTAATGGATATGTCTATGCGATTTATAAGTGTAATGGTTTGCTTGTTGCTGCTATCAGCATGCTCAAGTTTAAGTCCAATGGAGCAACAGAGGTTGCTGCAGAACTCTCCAGTTTCTAGCGGTTATCAATTTGAGCCATTGCCAGTTGGTATGCAGGGTGACCCAGAGCTTGGGGATGGCGTGATCGAAATTGATGGCAAAAAAAGTTTTTATAAAGGGTATCAGCTACCAAATGGTCATGGCCCTTTTTTAATACAGTTAAGAACCTATGTTGAAAAAACAGAGGTAGGTGATGGTTTCTTTTATCCCGTTATTGAACTGTATGATTTTGATATGCGTCAAATTGATGTGATCAGGCCTCAGCTGCGTTTTACTCAATTTAGCTCTGACGGTCGCTATGCGGCGCTGCCAATTAGATTAAACCCAGAAGTGGGTTTCTTTATAATCCGCACGGAACCTAAATTGTTTGGCCAAGAAGCCTCTTATACCACGTCACATGAAGGGGCTAGCTGGAGCTACAGTGTTACCCCGTTCAATAAGCGTAAATCCGCTACTTATTTGCCGCTTGGACGTTTAGAGCTGTTAACGCCTGATGAGGGGTTTAGTCAGCCATTTGAAAAAATGTCTGGAGCATATTGGCAGTTTTCATATGATCGTGGCGGTGAGGAACTTGCAGTAGCTAAAGACTATTTACCTAACTTGACTCTTGGTGGTGGCCCTATTTTTTCGATAGGTTACGCATTTGCTATTCCATCTAAGCCGTCTTCATCATTGCGTGCCAGTTTAGGTTATAGTTATTTGTCGGTGTCCGCTAAATCAGGCGGTAGTCATGAGCAGCAATTTGCGGTTGGCGACTTAATGTGGGTGGAGTCAAATCAAGTGAGCAGTGTTGGTTTTGGTTTAACATTTCGAGGTGCCCATAAATATTCGGCAAGTGGCGTTGAAACAGAATTTGATCCCACTTGGGGGCCAAAATTGATGGTGGAAATTCGCGGCTCAATGGGCGTTTCACTGGGTGCACAATTCAGCTGGCTTACTTTTACAGATGAGCAGGGTAATAAGCAATCAAGTGATCAAATTGGTGTGTTTTTATCTAAGTTGTATTAAGTCCTGTTGGCTTTAATATGGCCCCAACAAAAAAAGGCTTCATGATGAAGCCTTTTTTTGTGGTTTTTAGTATGTGTTCTTAGTCGATATCAATGACGCCATCTTGTGGTTTTATGGCAAGAACATCAGCGTGAGTAGAATCCAGTACGTGTTCAACCGTGCTGCCCAAGATAACGCTTTGTAAATCTTCTTCGCTTAGTATGCCAACGACAATGACATCGGCATCTAGCTTCTCTGCCGTTTTGGTAATGGCTTCTTCTGGTTCGCCTTCATATATATGAATGTTGTCATCGGCAATGTTGTATTTTTCGGCCAGTATTTCACAGGCCTGGGTGTGTTGATCAACTACGTATTGTTGTAAATCCTCAGGAATGGGTGCATCTGGCAAGCTTGCTAGTGTTAGGCTCATCATTGGGTAGCTATTAACCATGTGTACATTGTATTTGTTATCTTGGTTGATGATCTCAACGAACTCAAATATATGTTCGTTGATGATCTTATGGGACTTATCTAAAGATGTAGCATCAACAGCTGCAATAACGGTGCGTGCTTCCCATGAGGTTTTGCCTTTAACCAATAAAACAGGTGCGGGACAGTGCTTAAGTAGGTTCCAATCTTGGTGTTGTAGAACACGTTCTACGATATTGTGATGTTTGGCGGCCGCTTTGATGACAAGGTCAAAACTGGCGTCTTCTGAATTATCAATCACAGCCTGATAGGCATGGCGACACCAGCAAATGGAAAGTGGTGTATCTGCTGGTAGGTAAAGTTCTTTAAATAAGTTTTCAGCCCATGCTTGAGCTTGCTCAAGTAACATGGACTTTAATTCATGGCGCATGTCTAGGTCACTAAGAGAGCCTTCTTCACATGCATGATTATAAACATAGGTCGTCACAAACAAATTTGCATCGTGCTCTTGGCAAATTTGCATGGCTCGTTTGATCGCGGTGTGATTATCTACTTCTTGATCAAGTAGCAAGAGCACGTTTTTGATGGCCAGCATGATGCATCTCCCGTTGTGTTTTATGTTCTAAGTTTAGTCGTTATTCTTCATTATGAGGGCTTATCAAAAACAATCATTGTTTTGTGTCAGTTAACGATCAGGCAGTATGGCTAAAAATGCTTTACCAGCGGTTCCCAGTGTTTTGCCTTTGCGCTGTAGGACCCCAAGTTCACGATAAAGATTTTTTGGGCCAACTTGCAGTTTGATTAAATCTTTATCATTGGCCATATGCTCGGGCAATACAGCCCAGCCCAACCCCACGCTGGCCATCATTTTGATGGTTTCCATGTAGCTCGACATCATGCTGATGGTTTCACGGTAGCGGCTAGGTAGAGCACTTTGCAATGATAGTCCTTCGTGTTTAAACGCATCTTCAATAATTTCAAATGTCACTGTATTGGGTTCAGGCAATATGGCCTCATATTTTGTGAGGTCCTCTAAATTTAGCTTTTTGTTATGGCTTAAGGGGTGAGTAAATGCACAAACAAAACTTAATGGGTCTCGCCAAATAGGTTGCATATCCAGTTTAGGGTGATCTTCTTGGGGCAGTGTGGCAAACGCAATATCTAACTCACCTTGTGCCAATGCTTCGCAGGCCGCTTCTGAGCCTAAAAACTGCATAGCGAGTTTTACTTGTGGGTAGGCGGTATGAAATTGCCTTAACAAATGGGGTAGGTGGTGTAAGCCAATGTGATGGCTTGTACCAATTCGTAATGTACCGCTAATATCCCCGCTTAAGCTGGCCAGCTCGGTTTTAATTTCCAGTAGTTCACTCAGAATATGTTTTGCCTTGGGCAGCAATGCCTCGCCTGCGGGTGTTAATACGGCCTTACGTGGGAGGCGATCGAATAATTGGCTATCAAGGCTATCTTCTAAAATGGCAATACGCTTACTAACCGCTGGTTGTGTTAGGTGTAAGCGCTGGGCAGCCAAGGAGAAGGATTCTGTTTCAGCAACCGCTATAAATGCCTGTAAAGATTGAGTGTCCATTAAATGGCCTGTATTCCGAAATGGAATCCAATTTATAAAAAATATGAATTTGTGTTATTTGTAGCCTGATCGTAAACTTGCGTCAAGTAACTTAAAAGCAATAAGAAGAAATACTACCAAGGCATTGCCAAAGTAAGTGTTTTGCGGAGAGAGACATGGCTCAAACATTATATGACAAGTTGTGGGACCAACACGTGGTGAAAACCCGTGATGACGGTACTGCCTTAATCTACATCGATCGTCAGTTGTTGCACGAAGTAACCTCGCCACAGGCATTCGAAGGCTTGCGCATTGCGGGCCGTAAGCCTTGGCGTTTGGATGCTAACCTAGCAACGCCAGATCATAACGTACCGACCACCAAAACTGAGCGTGATGTGGGCATTGAAGGCATTGTTGATCCTGTATCAAAAATTCAGGTGAAAACCCTTGATGAAAACTGCGATGAATTTGGCATCGTTGAGTTCAAAATGAAAGACATTCGCCAAGGTATTGTGCACGTGGTTGGCCCAGAGCAGGGTGCCACCTTGCCTGGTATGACAGTGGTATGTGGTGATTCTCACACGGCAACACATGGTGCGTTTGCAGCATTGGCTCACGGTATCGGCACCTCTGAAGTTGAGCACGTTCTTGCGACTCAATGTTTGATTCAGCGCAAAATGAAAAACCTTTTAATTAATGTTGAAGGTGAGTTGGGTGCAGGTATTACCGGTAAAGATGTCGTATTGCATGTAATTGGTGTGATTGGTACGGCTGGTGGTAATGGTTGTGCAATGGAATTTGGCGGCAGCGCCATTCGTTCTATGAGTATGGAAGGCCGTATGACCATGTGTAATATGGCGATCGAAGCCGGTGCTCGTGTAGGCATGGTGGCATTCGATGAAATCACAGCTGAATACGTGAAAGGTCGCCCATATGCACCAAAAGGCGCTGACTGGGAAAAAGCAGTAGCTGCTTGGTCTGACTTAACATCCGATGCTGATGCGGTTTTCGACAAAGTGGTCGAAATTAAAGCAGAAGATATCAAGCCACAAGTAACTTGGGGAACCAGCCCAGAAATGGTGACCACCATTGATGGTTTTGTGCCTAAGTTAGAAGACGCAAAAGACGATGTAGAGCGCAGCGGTTTTGAGCGTGCTTATAAATACATGGGTCTAGAACCGGGTCAAGCCATTACGGACATTGAACTGGATCGTGTGTTTATTGGTTCGTGCACCAATAGCCGTATAGAAGATTTACGTGCGGCTGCTGCCGTTGCTAAGGGTAATAAAGTAGCCGATAGCGTGAAGCAAGCGTTGGTGGTTCCGGGTTCTGGTTTAGTGAAAGAGCAGGCTGAAAAAGAAGGTTTGGATAAAATCTTTATGGAAGCGGGTTTTGAATGGCGTGAGCCGGGTTGCTCAATGTGCTTGGCCATGAACGCCGATAAATTAGGCAGTGGTGAGCACTGTGCGTCTACTTCAAATCGTAACTTTGAAGGTCGCCAAGGCTACGGTGGTCGTACCCATTTGGTCAGCCCAGCGATGGCGGCCGCGGCTGCGATTGCAGGTCATTTTGTTGATGTTCGTCAGTTTGAATTGGTTAAATAAGGAGTTAAACAATGGAACCTTTTGTTAAGCAAAGCGGTATTGTGGCTCCTATGGATCGTGCCAATATCGATACCGATATGATCATTCCTAAGCAGTTTTTAAAATCCATCAAGCGCAGTGGTTTTGGCCCGAACTTGTTTGATGAGTTGCGTTATTTAGATGAAGGTCAGCCTGATGCAGATAATTCAGGTCGCCCGCTTAATCCGGATTTTGTATTGAATCAGCCGCGTTATAAAGGTGCATCAGTTTTGTTGGCCCGTGAAAACTTTGGTTGTGGTTCATCTCGTGAACACGCACCTTGGGCATTAGAAGATTTTGGTTTTCGTACCATTATTGCGCCAAGTTATGCGGACATCTTCTTTAACAATAGCTTCAAAAACGGCCTGCTTCCGATCGTTTTAGATGAAGAAACCGTTGATGGCTTATTTAAAGAAGTGCAAGCCAATGAGGGTTATGAGTTAACCGTTGATTTAGAAAATCAAAATATCATTAAACCTAATGGCGACACCATTGCATTTGAAGTGGATTCGTTCCGCAAACACTGCTTGTTAAATGGTTTGGATGATATTGGTTTAACCCTGCAAGATGCAGACGATATTAAAGCGTATGAAGATAAGCGCCGTCAGTCGTCCCCTTGGTTGTTTGATCAGGTTAAATAGCGAAACGTAAAATGTGAGATGAGAGACGCTAGACGTATTTATCTCATGAAAATTTAAATGGTTGCGGGATTTTGAAGGTGAGTGTTTACCGTCTTTCATCTCTCGTGGCCCATCTCTCTTTGAAGAGCGAAGCGAAATAATGACTAAAAAAATTCTAGTATTACCGGGTGATGGTATTGGCCCAGAAATCGTAACTGAAGCTGTTAATGTATTAGAAACGGCAAAAGCAAAATTCAATCTTGATATTGAATTAGATAATGCCTTGGTGGGCGGTGCCGCTTATGACGAGTTTGGTTCACCACTGCCTGAAGTGACGATGGAAAAAGCCCGCGCAGCGGACGCTATTTTACTTGGCGCGGTAGGTGGTCCTAAATGGGATAACCTTGAAGACCGTGAACTTCGCCCAGAAAAAGGCTTATTAGGTTTACGCTCTGGTCTTGAATTGTTTGGTAATTTACGTCCCGCTATTTTGTATCCTCAGCTGGCGGATGCATCATCACTTAAACCTGAAGTGGTGTCTGGTTTAGATATTTTGATCGTACGTGAACTAACCGGCGGCATTTACTTCGGTAAGCCGCGTGGTATTCGTGTATTAGAAAATGGCGAGCGCGAAGGTTACAACACGTACGTGTATAACGAGACTGAAATTCGTCGTATTGCAAAAGTGGCGTTTGAGTCGGCACAAAAACGCGGTAAAAGATTATGCTCTGTTGATAAAGCTAACGTACTTGAGGTAACGGTACTGTGGCGCGAAATCATGGAGCAAGAAGCGAAAAACTACCCAGATGTTGAGTTATCTCACATGTATGTCGATAACGCGGCAATGCAACTTGTGCGTGCGCCTAAGCAGTTTGATGTAATGGTTACCGGTAATATGTTTGGCGATATTTTGTCCGATGCAGCCGCCATGTTGACAGGTTCTATTGGTATGTTGCCATCTGCGTCTTTAGATAAAGACAACAAGGGTATGTATGAGCCTTGTCATGGCAGTGCCCCTGATATTGCAGGTCAAGGTATTGCTAACCCGTTGGCAACTATATTGTCTGCTTCAATGATGTTGCGTTATAGCCTAGGTGAAGTGGCCGCGGCGGATGCCATCGAACAAGCGGTTAGCAATGTATTGGATAAAGGTTTACGTACAGCGGATATTTTCTCAGCTGATATGCAAAAAGTATCCACTGCTCAAATGGGTGAAGCAGTAGTAGCAGCATTAAAGGAGCTTTAAGTTATGAGTACTAATTTGAAAGTAGGTTTAGTGGGCTGGCGCGGTATGGTTGGCTCAGTATTGATGCAGCGTATGCAAGAAGAAGGGGATTTTGATCTTATTCAATCTACCTTCTTTACCACGTCACAAAAAGGTTTGCCGGCTCCAGACTTTGCTGGCAAAGATGCAGGTTTGTTGGAAGATGCTTTTGATGTTGAGTCGTTAAAAGCGCAAGACGTCATTATTACTTGTCAGGGTGGTGATTACACAAAAGAAGTGTACCCAAAACTACGTGCAGCGGGTTGGGAAGGCTATTGGATTGATGCGGCGTCTTCATTGCGTATGGATGACAAGGCCATTATCGTTCTAGACCCAGTGAACCAAAATGTCATTGAAAAAGGTCTTGAATCTGGTGTTAAAACCTACGTTGGCGGTAACTGTACAGTTAGTTTGATGTTGTTAGCGTTGGGTGGTTTGTTCGAGAAAGACTTGGTTGAATGGGTTTCTCCAATGACATACCAAGCAGCGTCAGGTTCTGGTGCCAAGCACATGCGTGAGCTGATCAGCCAGATGGGTGCTATTCGCGATAATGTTAAGGATCTATTGGATGATCCAGCGTCTGCTATTCTAGAGCTAGATAAGAGCACAGCTGAATTTATTCGTAGCAAAGATTACCCGGTTGATCAGTTTGGTGTGCCGTTAGCGGGTAGCTTAATACCTTATATTGATTCTCAATTAGAGTCTGGTCAAAGCCGCGAAGAGTGGAAAGCTGACGTAGAAGCCAACAAGATCATGGGTACAAGCGAAACGCCAACCCCAATTGACGGTTTGTGTGTACGCGTAGG
>JAGDZK010000042.1:0-49536 GCA_049115935.1 Bermanella sp.
GTACGAGCAGTCGAAGTGTGGCTAGCTTTTTAAGTATAAGCTGTTTAATCACACTGTATTTGAGCCATTATCACATTTTACTTTTTACGGCGTAACAGTATGCTGAGACGTTAAAATAATAAAAAAGGAGTCGAATATGGATCTTTTAAATAAAGTAGCCATTGTGACAGGTGGCGCATCAGGTCTTGGTTTTGCTGCGTGTGAAGCGCTGGTGGCTAAGGGCGCAAAGGTCTGCATTTTTGATATGAACCAAGCTTTGGCCGAAAAAGCCGTCAAAATGCTGGGCAGTGAAAACGCCATGTTTGCACAAGTGAATGTGACGGACGAAGCATCAGTTGAAGCCGGTATTCAGGCGTGCATTGCATCTTACAAGGCATTACATATTGTATTAAACAGTGCGGGCATTGGCCCACCAGAAAAAGTGATTGACCGTGAAGGTAATCCATTACCGCTGGATAACTTTAAAAAGATCGTGGATGTGAATCTATTTGGCACCTTTAACGTATTGAGTAAAGCGGCGGCCCATATGGCGAAAGGTGAGGCAATTAATGATGATAATGGTCGTGGCGTGATCATCAATGTGGCATCGGTTGCGGCGTTTGATGGTCAAATTGGTCAGCCAGCTTATGCAGCGAGTAAAGCCGGTGTAGCAGGCATGGCATTGCCCATTGCACGAGAATTAGCCCGTTATGGTATTCGCTGTAATACCATAGCTCCTGGATTGTTTCGCACGCCATTAGCTGAAAGCTTAGGTGAAAAAGTGATCGAAGCACTGGGCAACAGTGTGGAATACCCCAAGCGTTTAGGTGACCCAAAAGAGTTCGGTAATCTTGTGGTGCACATGGCAGAGAACGATTATCTCAATGGCGAAGTGATTCGTTTAGATGGTGCCATACGTATGGCGGCGCGATAAAACAGACAGTTTGGCCAAAAATGGACTTTGTGATGCAGTTCTGTGTGATAAAGTAGCTAAGCCCATATTGGCTTACAACGTAGGATAATAATAATGAAACGATTTCTTGCTCTTTCTGCCCTTGCTTTCGGATTAATGTCTCAGCCAACTCTTGCAGACAATATGTCACCAGAAGGTACTTGGAAAACCATCGACGATGAAACCGGTAAACCAAAAAGCCTTGTGCAAATTTGGATCGATAACGGTGAATTAAACGGTAAAATCATTGAGTTGATTGAACCGGAAGAAGAAAACCCAAAATGCACAGAATGTGAAGGGGATCTAAAAGATCAGCCTATTCTAGGTATGCAATTTATTTGGGGCCTAAAAGAAGATGATGGCGTTTGGGATGACGGCGAAATTTTAGACCCTAAAAGCGGTAGTGTTTATAGCTCTAAAATTGAAGTAACCGACGGCGGTCAAAAACTAGATGTTCGTGGCTATGTTGGTTTTGCATTTGCTGGTCGTTCACAGGTTTGGCATCGTGTAGAAGAAGCGACTCCGGTTGCAAGCGAAGCGGAAGCTCAGCCTGCGGCGCAATCCGTTGCAACAGATTCTACTGTTAATTAATTTAAATAATTAGCGTGCAAAAAAAGCGCAGCCCATGATGGGTTGCGCTTTTTTTTATGAGAATAATTTATCAGCATGATTGGGTTTACTAAAGTAGTAACCCTGAATGTAATCACATTTCATATCTTTTAGCAGTTGCCACTGCTCTTGAGTTTCCACACCTTCTGCAATGGTTTTTAAATTTAAATGCAGCGCCAAATCGATAATGGCGGCCACGATGCTTTTATCATCTTCATCATGTTCTAAATTACGTACAAAAGCTTGATCAATTTTTAACGAATCAATTGGGAAACGTTTTAAGTAACTTAATGATGAATAACCCGTGCCAAAGTCATCAATGGCCAGAGAAAACCCCATCTTTTTAAGTTTTTTCATGATATCAATACTTTGGTCTATGTTTTCCATAATCAAGCTTTCAGTGATTTCTAATTCCACATGTTGTGGGTTAATACCTGTTTTATTAATCAGTGCTTGTAATTGCTCAATAAAATGCCGGTATTGAAACTGCCTTGCAGAAATATTAATAGCAACTTGTATAGGGTGGCCATTACTGTGAAAGGCTTTTGTTTGATTAAAACACTGCTCAATAATCCAATGACCAATTTGAATAATTAAACCGGTTTGTTCGGCAACAGGAATAAACGTGGCAGGGCTGACCATTGAGCTATCTTCTTTAAACCACCTAATTAAGGCTTCTGCTCCTGTGATAACACCGTTACTGGCATCTACTTTAGCTTGATAAAACATGACGAATTGTTGTTTTTCTAGTGCTTCACGTATGCCGCGCTCAATAGGCAGCCAGCTTTGCTCAGCGGCATGTAATTGAGTGTTGTAAGCTTCTACGTTATTACCAATGATACGCGCATGGTTTAAGGCGGCATGGCCATTACTGATTAACCCTTGTGCGGTATTACCATCTTGTGGGTAATGGCAGTATCCCATGCTGAGGTTTAAAAAATAACTGTGTTGGTTAACAAATAATGCCTCATCCATAGCACCTTGAATGGCTTTTGCAACATGGGTAACTTCATTAGGGTTTGGGTGTTGCACGATCATGCAAAATGTTGATCCTTCAAGGCGGTAGCTTTTTACTTGGCAGCTTAGTTGTTGACTAATATCCAGTAGACGCTTGCCAAGGTGATGAATAATGGCATCGCCAGCATGGTAACCTTGGCTGGATGTAATGAATTTAAACCGATCAATGCTCAGAAATAAAATAGAGCATGCTTTTTGTTCTTTAATGTAATAGGTCAGATCACTTTCAAATTTCCGGCGATTTGCCAAACCGGTATGTATGTCATGAAAGGCTTGGTATTCAAGTTGCGCTTGAGCTTCTTTTTGTTCGGTAACGTCCTCAATATAAAGGTGGCAGCTTTCTAAATCACGAAGTAGTGAGACACTAAATTTTAGGTGGCGTTGACTAATGTTAGCTTCAAAATTAACAATATTTCGATGATCAGCCTGCCATGTTTTAAGATTAGTTTTAAAATCAAATGGTAAAAGCTGGTTAAGGTCATGGGAATCAGGGTGAATAATATTTAACAGGTACTGGCATGCAGGGTTTGAAAATAAAATATCACCGTGCCAATTAAGGTTCATTACTGGATTAGGATTTCGCTCAGGGAACTTAGCCAGTGCTTTGCGTTTTGCGGTTTTACGAATAATGATTTGAGTGAAATATCCTAGTATTAGTGCCACACCGATAATAATAAGCGTGTATAAAATTACGAGATCAACAATATTTTGGATTTTTTGCTGAGTGTCTTCAGCTTGTTGTTGTGCTTGTTGTTCAACCTCTTGCGTTAACTCTACTAATATTATTTCGGCGGCTTGACCTGCTTTGGTCAGTCGGGCGAGATCGTCCCGGGCTTTATCCCAATCCGTATTATTTGACGATAAGTTGATGTCGAGAGCTCCTTGCAGGGCTTTAATATCGGCATACAGTTTGGGTAAACTTTTCACATGGCCTGAAAAGCTCTCGTTAATGGCCATGAGTTGCTTGGCCAATCCTTTTTCAGTGCCTTCTATTTTTGGCCAAATCTGGCCGCGGGTCGTACTGGCATAATACTCATACAGCAGTCGCTCGTGCTCAGTAATGCTGGCGCGCAGCTCTTTAATGAGATTCAGCTTTGGTATGGCAACAGAAACTAAGTTTCGACTACTGATGCTGGCTTTCTCGCCATTGTCACGTATCACAAAGGAAAGCGCGACGCCCACGGCGATGACAAATACAAAGCTTATCCAAACTCGTTTGGTTAGACTCATTTTTAATAACGTAAATTACTAGTACACCTATTAAGCATAGACAGTTTTTGCATTTTTTTAAGATATCTGGAACTGGTTCACGCCATAGAGCGAAGCCGCTAGTGACGTAACGTTATTTAGACTAGGATAGGTGCGCTATTTTTTAGCAGTCATTAAAATAAGGGGATCAATAATGTTGAAGCAATTAGCAATCTTAGTAGCCGCATTCACACTAATCGCATGTAGTGAAGAATCTGTAAATGACCAAGCAGAAGCCGCAGTTGAAGCAGCAGAAGCACAACTAGCACAAGCGGTTGAGACAGCAGAAGAAGCAGCTGAAGCAGTACAAGAAAGCACAGAAGACGCAATGGCCACCACTGAAGAAGTGATGGAAGACGCGGCTGAAGCAGCTGAAGAAAAAGCCGAAGAAGTAAAAGAAGCTGTTGCCACTGGTACAGTTGAAGGTTAATGCCTTTCACACAGCCTAGCCTGCTAGGCTGTGTTTTAATTTTTGTCTTTATATGTTCCTCCATTGACGTGTTATTGCCAGTCCTTTCCAATCTTTTTTGATTTACTATATCACCTGAATTTTCATTTATAGGTGACGCGTGCAGTTACAAGTAGCCGCATTCAGTATTCGAACCAATCTCGCTTATCTTGTGCATGAAGGTTTACCTGCTCAAACTTTGTATCAACTGGTTGGTCTTTCAAGAGAGCAGCTAGATGAAGCCGACCGCATGGTGGATGTGTCGGTATCCGAAGCATTGTTATCTTATGGTGCAAAGCAACTAGCCTATGATGACCTTGGTTTTCGCATAGGCATGTGGGGTGATAGTGGTCGCTGGGGATTGCTTGGTCATATTGTCGATTGCTGTCAGTCGATTGCACAGGCGCTAGAGCTTCAGCGTCGATACCAATCGTTGGTGGGAAACCTGTCTCGGCCTGAATTTGTAATGGGCGATACCACATGTACTTTAAAGTGGGTGCCGCATTATCAGTGTAGTTACCACCTTAACGAAGAGGTAGTGACTAGCTGGGTTGCGTTTGCTAAAAAAGTGATTGGCTTGAAACTTTCCCCTGTCGAAATCCATTTTAGCCATGAGCAGCATGGCGATATGTCAGAATATGAATCGTTTTTTGGCTGCCCTGTCACGTTTAATAGCCAGTACACGGGGATAGTATTTAACCGTGATATACTAACCTTACCCTTGCTTGGGTATAGCCCTGATTTGCTAAAAGTACTGACCGGATATGCTGATTTGTTAGTCAGTAAAAAACAAAAAAACGCAGCCAATGAAGTGATTACCCAATACATCATCGAAACACTTGCCACTAAAGTGCCTAACCTTGAAGACACGGCGGCTTTTTTGGGGGTAAGTTCTCGCAGCTTGCAACGTAAATTTAAACAGCAAGGCACTAATTTTAAATCTATCGTTGATGATGTTCGAAAAGAATACGCCTTTAGCTATTTACTGCAGACGAATTATAAAATGAGTTACATAGCACAGGTGTTAGGCTTTTCTGAACAAAGTGTTTTTCAGCGGGCATTTAAGCGTTGGACTGGTGTTACCCCAGGAGAATACCGTGACCGACACGGCATTCCTGAAGATAAGTAAGAGTTATCTATAAGCCGTTTTTAAATCGTTTTTCTTTATAAATTTTACTTTCGCGTACTTGGCAAAGTGCGTGTGTGTATTCCAGTAAAAACTGTAAACCTTCATCAATACGCTGTGCAATAAAATCACTTTCTGCAATGAACTCACCCTTGTTATTTATGGTGTCATTAACATGATCAATAATGGTGCTAACAGGAATGTAGTTGATGAAACTATTTTTATAACTGCTCATTCTCAGTTCGCTAATAGGGTAGCGCCCGCCCGTGCCTGCGCTGACACTCACAATATAAACCGGTTTATGTGCGAAGCAGGCATTAAAAAAGAAAAAGATATTTTTAAACGCAGGGGGCGTCATGCCATGCCATTCAGGTATGACAAATACAAACCCATCGGCTTGGGCTAGTTGTTTTTCAATGTCGGGGTTGGCTGTCATGCCTTCTTGCCAAAGGGGAATATGGGCTTGGTGTAAGTCCAAAATGGATGTTTGGGTGTTCGCGGGTAGTTGTGTTAGTTGTGCTCTTACAAAATGAGCGACATTGAGTGACGCGGACTTTTCTCGAGTGCTGGCACTGATGATACAAATATTCATGTTTTTTCCTGCAAAATAAGCAGTATGACATAGACAGGTGATATGTCATTGGTATCATCCGCCAAACATTGACCTTTCGTATTTCAATTTATTTAGAGTATTCATAATGATACGTTGTTTTTTATTGGTGTTGCTTTTTACAGCTCAAGCATGGGCTGTGCCTGATTTTTCTATGATAAAGCATACAGCCCAGCTTTCTGCCCTTGCGTATGTTGATGGTGACAAAACATCTGAGCTTGAGGCAATGGGACATAAACTAGTGCGCGAGTCCATATTACCAGGGGTTGAGGTCAGTTATTTTTTATCGACTTATCAAGGTGTGCAATATTTAACGGTACGAGGTACCGCTAATTTGCAGAATGCCATGGTTGATCTGGATATTCATTTAAAACAGGACGAACAGCTTGGTATTGCAGTGCACCAAGGTTTTGCTAACGCAGCGCAGGCTATTTTTAATGATGCAAAACCTTATTTAAGTAAAGAGCAAGTTGTACGTACTACTGGTCATAGTTTAGGTGGCGCAGCAGCGGTTATGTTGGCTATGTACTTGCAAAAAACAGGGTTTCAAGTTGGTCAGCTAATTACTTTTGGCCAACCAAAAGTAACGAACGTGGGTGGTGCAAATACATTTTCAGATTTGACACTATTGCGTGTCGTCACAACAAAAGACATTGTGCCTTTGGTACCGCCATTAAGTCCGTTACAAATTTCCAATTTAGATATTTATTGGCATATGGGAGAAGAAATGATCCTACTTGAGGGCGCTGATTATTCAGTGACTTCAGGTGTTAAAAGTATGTTAAGAGCAACCAAGTTTGTCACATCGGTACCCAATGAACGTAATTTGGAAGCTCATAAAATGCAAACCTACCTAGGGCTAATTGAGAGTAAACAAGCGGGCGCTAATGAAGTGCCCTATAAATCAGATTTCTCTATGTTTGGTTTTGGCGGGAATTAGAACGCTTATAAGTATTAAGCTGTCAGTTGCTGGAACATTTTTGCTATCAACTCTTTTGCAAGTTTTGGGTTATTGCGCCCGTTAAAATAATTTCTAAGGCCGGTGAATTGAATGATAAATTGCTGGCCAGCATTGTTTTCATCAAAACTATCTTTTAATACGCCTTGCTGTTTAGCCTGAATAAAGACTTGAACAACCCTTTGTTCAAACTGATGAATTAGAGATTGGCTGTATTCAAATAAGGCCTTATTTTCACCCAAAAACTCGCCACTTGCTTTATACAGCATGCAAATGCCACTAGGGTGACAAGTGTTTGCGTCGATGATGTTGTATTCCACGTAGTTTTGTAGGCCCTGAATGGGGTTGCCAGCCTCTTCAATCAATTCATTTAACTTACTCCCCATGCTTTGGGCATAGCTGAGTAGAGCCTCTTTATAAAGACCCTCTTTGCTGCCAAAGGTAGCGTAGATGCTACCTGGACGCATATTAACGGCGTCTTGGATGTCACGAATAGAGGTACCTGCAAACCCTTTTCCCCAAAATAGGTGGCTTGTTTTACTGAGTACGTCTTCACGGTCAAATTTACTGGTATTAGCCATGGAACAGATCTTCTTGAGCGATTGTTCAATAATAACTTGAGCGATCGTTCAAAATCAAATATTGTATTGTTCCTGAGCTAAGCTCAGTCAAAATTTTTAAGGAGATTCTTCGATATGTCTGATTTCACGATTTATACACTAGAAAATGCCCCTGAAGCGGCAAAGCCACTTTTAGAGAAGTCTGTTAAAGCGTTTGGTATGGTACCCAATTTACATGCTGTTATGGCTGAATCCCCTGAGTTGTTGGATAGCTACCAACAAGCTCATAACTTGTTTCAAAATACGTCTTTTAATGCTGAAGAGCTAACGGTTGTGTGGCAGTCGATTAATATTGAGCATAATTGCCACTATTGCGTGCCAGCCCATACTGGTATTGCTCATTCAATGAAGGTAGATCAAGGCATTATTGATGCGTTAAGAAATAAAACACCTTTGTCAGATGAAAAGTTAGAAGTCTTACGTGCCACGACGTTGGCAATGGTGCGTGAGCGTGGTGTGTTATCAGAAGAGGACGTGAAGCGTTTTTATGCGGTGGGTTATGGTAAAAAACAACTACTAGAAATTGTTTTGGGTCTTTCTCAGAAAATAATGAGTAACTTCACAAATCACTTGGCTGATACGCCGGTTGACGCACCATTTAAACAATTTGTATAAATGCTAATCTTGCATTTTTTCATATTGAAACTAAGCATTTTGATAAAGTGAAAACCTTCACAAAATTAAATGCTTAGTATATAGTCCGCCCACTTACTCAATTTAGTAAGTGGTGTCGGGGCATGGCGCAGCCTGGTAGCGCACCAGCATGGGGTGCTGGGGGTCGTAGGTTCAAATCCTACTGTCCCGACCATTTTTCCTTCTGTTTGTTATCCTAGTTTTTCTTTGATTTTTTATCTAGCTTGCAAAAAAAAGCCCAGCTATTTGCCGGGCTTTTAAACTGTATTTGTCCGCTATAACGTGGCTTGTAGTTCCACTTGTTCGGTGAGAGCTTCGATGACTGCACTTTGCAATTGGCGACAGAAATTGGGGTCGCTAAATGGCTCGCCGTTTTTATCTGTGATATAAAAAATATCGTCTATTTTTTCACCTTCGGTCAATATTTTTGCTGTTTCTAATGAAATCTCATATTCCATAAACAATCGCCCCATGCGTGCAAGCAAGCCTGGGCGGTCAGGGGCAATTACTTCGAGTAAGCTACGTTTGGTAAACGGGTCATTACTTAGATTAACAATGGGTTTGAAATCAAACTGCTTAAGTTGTCTTGAGGTACGACGCTGAATAAGTTTTGGAAACTCTTCTGGGTGAGAGAGGGCTTCTTCTAAGGTGCTCTGAATTTTTTCTAGGCGAATCGTTTCACTAATGGGTTTGCCGTTTTCGTCCAATACAATGTAAGTATCTAAAGCATTGTTATTGGCAGAGGTAATAATTCGCGCATCTTGAATGTTGAGGTGCAGTTGATCTAAAGCAGCGGTCATCGCGGCAAATAAGTGAGGCTGATCTTTCATGTGAATGAAAATCTGCGTGGCACCTTCGCGGGCTTTATCGCTCGTATCACCAATTAAAACCAAGGGTTTGTTGATATCCTTATGTTTGAATAAAGCCAATGCATGCCAAACTAAAGTGTCTACGTTTTCACGAAGAAAGTATTCATCCCCCGGATTTGCCCACATTTCATAAACGTCTTCTTCTTGATAGCCGTATTCACTTAGGCGCTCGATAACCGCTATTTGTGTTTCTTTTACCCATTCATCTTTATCGATTGGAACGTCTAGTCCACGGCGAATAAGGTGCAGCGTTTCACTATAAAGCGTACGCATTTGTTCCGCGCGCCAGCCTGTCCACAGCTTTTTGTTGGTGCTATAAATATCGGCAACACTAAATACAAATAAATAATCAAGATGGCGGCGATCACCCATTTGCGTGGCAAAGTGATGAATAGCATCTGGGTCAGCAAGATCTAGGCGCTGTGATGTTTGTGAGTAAAGCAAGTGGTTGCGAATCAGCCAGACAACTAGGTCAGTATCTTTTTGGTTTAAGCCGTGTTGAGCACAAAAGTTTTCTGCTATTTCGGCTCCGGTAATTTCGTGATCACCGGGTAATACTTTGCCTACGTCATGCAGTAGTGCGGCAAGATATAAAATCTCTTTTTTAGCGACGTTGTGAATGAGTTTGCTTGCCAGAGGGAATGCTTCTTTTTCAACACCAAAACGTAATCGACGAATAAATTTGATGGCACGCAAGCTATGTTGGTCAACTGTATAGCTATGGAATAAGTCATGTTGCATATGGCCAATGATGGCACCGAATTCAGGAATGTATTGACCAAGAATGCCGTAGTTCAGCATGCGTTCGAGCTCTCGGGTTACATGGTCATTGCTGCGTAAAATGGCCATGAATGTGCGTACATTATCTGGGTGTGTGCGGTAGTCGTCGTCAATCAAGTGGCGATTGTCGCGAAGCGCTCTTATGGTGTTGGCTCGAACACCTTTTAAACTGTTATCACTGGCTAGGTAATAAAACACTTCCAGCATGGCATTGGGTGTGTGCGTAAATAGGTCGATATCGCTGGCTTCAAGGTAGTCATTATTACGTTGAAAGTATTCATTAATCGGTACGATATCAGCTGGTTGTTGGCTATCAATAATAAGCTCTTTGAATAGCAGCATAAGCAGGTCATTTAATTCATTCAGCGCCAAACTGTAACGATAGTATTGGTGCATCATGTGTTCGACAGCTAATTGCTCTTGGTCATCTTTAAAGCCTAAAATCTCTGCGATTTCTTTTTGGAAATCGAAGAGTAATTGATCTTCCTCACGACCGGTAACCATGTGCAGGGCGTAACGAATTTGCCATAAAAAATCACGGCAACGATGCAACATGCCGTATTCAAAATCTGTGAGGATGCCTTGCTTGGTTAAGTTTTCTAATTCGTGGCTGCCAAAGTGACGTTCTAGTACCCATACAATGGTGTGGACGTCGCGCAAGCCGCCTTGGCCTTTTTTAATGTTGGGCTCAAGGTTGTAATCCGTATCATGGTGCTTATCGTGACGTTCTTCTTGTTCTTGCCATTTGGCCAGAAAAAACTCATCGCTCGGCCAGATGAGGTCAGGCCCAGTCATATCACGCATGACTTCTCTTAGTTTATCGGCACCGATTAATGTGCGTGTTTCCATTAAATTGGTGGCAATGGTGAGATCTTTTGCCGCTTCACTCTTGCAATCATCAATGGTGCGTACGCCATGGCCCACATCAAGTTTGATGTCCCACATGAAGGTAATAAAGCCTTGCATTGCGTCGCTGTTGGCACTGAACGCGTCTTCGTCTTTATTCAGTAGCAGAATGTCGATGTCGCTTTTAGGGTGTAGCTCGCCGCGACCGTAACCACCAACGGCCAATAGGGCGATATTATCAATGTCTTCGGGGAAAAATTGTAGCCAGGCGTGTTTGAGTAGTTGGTCCATGAACCAAGAACGGGCATGTACCAGTGTGACAGCGTCTAAGGTGTTTCGGAAATGTTCATCCATCACAGCTTGGCTGTGACGGATAGCCTCTTTAAAAAGAGGAATAACGGGCTTGCCATCAGCAATAGCCTGACGAAAGGTCGTTTCGTCGAATATCTTAGCGAGTAAGCCCTGATCCACTGTTATTGCTCCCAAGGAAACACTTCTTCTTTGCGGCGGGTAAGCACCTCTATGCCGTCTTTTGTCACAAGACAAGTGTGCTCCCATTGCGCACTTAATTTGCGATCTTTAGTGATAACGGTCCAGTGATCACCCAGTAGCTTACTTTGCGGTTTGCCTTGGTTAATCATTGGCTCAATGGTGAAGCACATGCCTTCTTTTAAAGCCATACCTGTGCCTGGGCGGCCGTAGTGCATTACTTGCGGCTCTTCGTGAAAACCCTTGCCGATACCGTGACCGCAGTATTCACGTACAACAGTGTAGTAATTTGCTTCAGCATGTTGTTGGATAACGTGGCCAATATCACCAAGTTGAGCGCCGGGTTTAACCAGCGCCATGCCTTTGTACATACACTCTTGAGTGATTTCTACTAGGCGCTTATCGGCAGGTTTTGGCTCACCCACAAAAAACATTTTACTGGTATCGCCATGATAGCCATCTTTAATAACGGTTACGTCAATGTTAACGCTATCGCCTTTTTTGAGAACCTTGTCATCACTTGGAATGCCGTGACAAATCACGTGATTCACTGACGTGCAAATAGATTTTGGAAAGGGTGGGTTGCCATAATTCAATGGAGCAGGGATACCCTGCTGGGTGTTGACGATGTAATCGTGGCAAATGCGATCCAGCTCACCTGTAGTCACACCTGGCTTTACATATTCGCCAATCATTTCCAGCACTTCGGCAGCCAAGCGACCGGCTACGCGCATTTTTTCGATTTCTTCTGGAGTTTTGATGGTCACAGCCATGGGGGAGATATTCGCTCTTAGTTTAATAAGTCCGCTATTGTACTCACTTATGCACAATAGATGAATAACCAGGCGTCACGAAATAGGCTTTTAATTGCTAAATTTTCTTCCCAAATGGGGCTTAATTATGGTATAAAGCGCGCGCTCTTTGCGGTCTTAGACAGCTGGGGGTAAAACATTATATAAATCCGCACATGTATCGACACATCGTTCTGGGTGTCTTGGGCTTTAAAAGCCGGGATTGGACAATGGGATACATGGAGGCCTAACCCTATAAATAGGTATTTATCATGGCACAAGTTACAATGCGTGACCTGCTTAAAGCAGGCGTTCACTTTGGTCACCAGACTCGTTACTGGAATCCAAAAATGGGTAAATTCATTTTTGGTGCTCGTAACAAGATCCATATCATCAACCTTGAGCACACAGTGCCAGCATTCAACGAAGCGTTGAACGTTGTTAAAGGTATGACTTCTAAAAACAACCACGTACTTTTCGTGGGTACTAAGCGTGCTGCTTCTAAAGTAATCCAAGAGCAAGCTGCTCGTGCAAACATGCCTTTCGTAGCTCACCGCTGGTTGGGTGGTATGCTGACTAACTACAAAACTATTCGTCAATCTATCAAGCGTCTTGCTGACCTTGAAGCACAAAAGAAAGACGGTACTTTTGAGCAGCTAACTAAGAAAGAAGCGCTAATGCGTACTCGTGAGATGGAGAAGCTTGAGCGCTCTATCGGTGGTATTAAAAACATGGGCGGCCTACCTGACGCTATCTTCGTTATCGACGTTGATCACGAGCGTATCGCGATTCAAGAAGCGAACAAGCTAGGTATCCCTGTAATCGGTATCGTGGATACTAACAGCAACCCTGATGGCGTTGACTATGTTATCCCTGGTAACGATGATGCGATTCGCGCAATCGAAATCTTCACTTCTGCTGTTGCTGATGCTTGCATCGAAGGCAAAACTGAAGGTGGCCAGCAAGCTCCTGCAGCTGCACCTGCTAAAGCAGAAGAAACGCCAGCAGCTGAGTAATATTTGTTTAAATATTAAGTTGCAATATAAGAAAGGGGGCTAGCCCCCTTTTTTTAAAAGAATTTTTAGATCAAATTTAGGTGATGACTATGGCAGTTTCTGCAAAATTAGTTAAAGAATTACGCGAGCGTACTGGTCTTGGCATGATGGAGTGTAAAAAAGCACTTCAAGAAGCTAATGGCGATATCGATGCAGCCATTGAAGAAATGCGCAAGAACTCTGGCCTTAAGGCTGCTAAAAAAGCAGGTCGTACTGCCGCTGAAGGCGTAGTAGTAATTAAGTCTGCTGCTGATAACTCTGCTGCAATCCTAGTTGAAGTTAACTCTGAAACTGACTTTGCTGCTAAAAACGAAGACTTCCTTGGTTTTGCTAACAAAATCGCTGATGTGGCTTTTGAAGCTAAAAACACTGAAGTAGTTGGTCTTTTGGATGCAGAGCGTGAAGCTTTGGTTCAAAAAATCGGTGAAAACATCTCTCCTCGTCGTGCTGAATTGCTAGAAGGCGAGTTGGTTGCAGGTTATGTTCACTCTAACAACCGTATTGCTGCTCTTGTAGCATTAAAAGGTGGTACTGAAGAGTTAGCGCGTGACATCGCTATGCACGTAACAGCGGTTAACCCTCGCGTATTGGCGCCAACAGATATGCCTGCTGAAGTGGTTGATGCTGAAAAAGAAATCATCAAAGCTCAGCCTGATATGGAAGGCAAGCCTGCTGAAATCGTTGAGAAAATGATGGGTGGTCGTATCCAGAAGTTCCTTAAAGAAAACAGCTTGCTAGAGCAACCTTTCGTTAAGAACCCTGAGCTAACGATCGCTAAGCTAGCGAAAGCTGCTGGCGCTGAAGTGGTTAGCTTCATTCGTATCGAAGTGGGTGAAGGTATCGAGAAAGACGAAACCGACTTCGCTGCAGAAGTTGCTGCTCAGCTTAAAGGCTAAGCAATAGGGCTGTTACAGCTCTTTAAATGCCGAGTTAGGTTTCCCTTGCTCGGCATTTGTGTAAAGGTTATTTGAAAGCCCTGGTGAACTGAGTTGAGAATCAAGCATGATCTCAGTCAGAACCGGGGTTTTGCAGTGAGAGGTCTGGGTTTATGCTATAAACTCATGACTATAGAATTGCATAAAAGAGGTGACCTATGCCCCCGGCAGATAATCGTAGCCCTAAATATAAACGCATCCTATTGAAGTTAAGCGGTGAAGCGCTTCAAGGTGAGCAAAACTTTGGTATCGACCCCAAAGTGCTGGATCGTATGGCGTTAGAAGTTGGGCAGCTGGTGGGAATTGGCGTTCAGGTTGGTTTGGTGATTGGCGGCGGTAATTTGTTCCGCGGTGCTGCCTTAAGCCAAGCAGGTCTTGATCGTGTAACCGGTGACCACATGGGTATGCTGGCCACTGTGATGAACGCATTAGCCATGCGTGACGCACTTGAGCGTAGCAATATTAAATCTCGTGTTATGTCTGCTATTCCTATGAGTGGCATTGTTGAGCATTACGATCGCCGCCGCGCTATTCGCCACTTGAATACGGGTGATGTGGTGATTTTCTCAGCAGGTACGGGCAACCCATTTTTTACAACCGATTCCGCTGCGTGTTTGCGTGGTATTGAAATCGAAGCAGATATCGTATTAAAAGCCACCAATGTTGATGGCGTGTATGATGCTGATCCAAAGAAAAACCCAGAAGCGGTTAAATTTGAAACCCTGACTTACGACGAAGTACTTGAGCGTCAGTTGGGAGTGATGGATCTCACGGCGATTTGTCTGGCGCGAGATCATAAAATGCCATTACGTGTGTTTAACATGGCAACCCCTGGTGTGATGGCTCAACTCATGGTGGGTGGTAGTGATGGCACATTGATTGTGTGTGGAGAAAAAGAAAATGTTGAATGAAATTCAAGCAGACGCTAAAGATCGTATGCAAAAAAGCGTGAACGCATTAGTTGATGCGTTCAAAAAAGTACGTACAGGTCGTGCGAACCCTGCCATTCTTGATGGTATTTCAATTGATTACTACGGTAATCCAACGCCACTTTCTCAAGTTGCGAACATTAACGTTGAAGATGGTCGTGCTCTAGCGGTTACCCCTTGGGAAAAACACCTAGTGCCGGTTATTGAAAAAGCGATTATGAAGTCAGATTTGGGTATTAACCCTTCAACTTCAGGTGAAACCATTCGTTTGCCTATGCCTGCTTTGACGGAAGAAACCCGTAAAGACTATATTAAGCAAGCCCGTGCAGAAGCGGAAAAAGGTCGTGTATCTGTTCGTAATATCCGTCGTGATGCAAACAGCAGTATTAAAGACCTGCTTAAAGAAAAAGAAATTAGTGAAGACGAAGAGCGTCAAGGCCAAGATCAAGTTCAGCAGCTAACTGATAAGTTTATTGCTGATATCGAATCTTTACTGGCGACAAAAGAAAAAGACCTAATGCAGGTTTAACCGAGTTAATATGAAGCGGTACTGCGCCTTTATTAAGGCGCAGTTTCATTATTAGGTTCCACATATGTCTGAAGCTACGATACCAAAATTTGAACGTATCCCTCGTCATGTTGCCATCGTCATGGATGGAAATAATCGATGGGCTAAGCGTCGCCATTTACCTGGCGTTGCTGGCCATAAAGCGGGTGTAAAGGCTGTTAAAATTGTTATTGAACAAGCAGCCCGCTTAGAAGTTGACGTTCTGACGCTTTTTGCTTTCTCAAGTGAGAATTGGCAGCGTCCTGAAAAAGAAGTAAATGCATTAATGCAGCTATTTCTTAATGCTCTTCAAAAAGAAGTAAAAAAATTAAACGAGCATAATATTCGCCTAATTATAATGGGTGATGTCTCCGGCTTTACGCCTATTTTGCAAGAGCATATTGAAATTGCTCAAGATCTTACAAAAGATAATACCGGTCTTACATTAGTGGTTGCGGCTAATTATGGTGGGCGCTGGGATATTTCTCATGCCGCGCAAAACATTGCCAAAGATGTGCTATCTGGCAAAATTTCACCTGAAAATATTACGCCAGAACTTTTTTCTGGTTATACGTGTTTAAATGAGTTTCCTGAACCTGATTTGTGTATTCGCACGGGTGGGGAATTGAGGATTAGTAATTTCATGTTGTGGCAGTTTGCTTATACCGAGTTGGTGTTTAGTGACGCGTTGTGGCCTGATTTTAATGAAACAAACTTCTGGTCGGCAATAGAAGAATATAACAGCCGCACGCGTCGTTTTGGGCGCACAGATGAACAATTGAAGGAAGATCAAACGTGCTAAAGCAACGTATTCTTACCGCGCTAGTGTTGGCGCCAATTATGATTGGGGGGATTTTTTACTTACCCCTGGCGCAATTTAAATTATTCATTGGTGTCATTGTCGCCTTAGGCGCATGGGAATGGGCAAATCTCTCTGGATTAAAGCTACAAATGGGTCGTGTCGCTTACGCGGGTTTGGTTGGAGGCTTAATTTGTGCCATTGAATTTAGCTCATTGGTACAAGAGGTTGATATTTTATATCTGGCACTTGGTTGGTGGGTTACCGCTTTTGTGTTTGTTTCTCTGCACCCTAAGCTTAAAAATATTTGGAGCAGTCCTGTTGCTCGTTTGATTATGGGCTTATTTATTTTATTGCCTATGTGGGTAGGCTTTGTACAAATAAAGAGCTATCCGTTTAATGATTATTTAATTATGTACGTAATGTTTGTTGTATGGGGTGCGGATGTGGGTGCTTATTTTGCCGGACGCACTTTTGGTAAGCGCAAACTGGCCCCAAGTGTGAGCCCAGGCAAGACATGGGAAGGTGTGTTTGGTGGTTTATTAGTTACAACTTTAATGGCATTAGGTGGTGGCTACCTTCTAGAAAATCAAGCAGGACTTTCACTGGATACACAGCAGTGGGCATTGTTAATTGTACTGACTTTGTTGATTACCTGTTTTTCTGTTGTGGGTGATTTAATTGAAAGCATGGTGAAGCGTCACCGCGGTATTAAAGACTCGAGTAATTTATTACCAGGTCATGGCGGTGTAATGGATCGTATTGATAGTATGACTGCAGCACTTCCTTTATTTGCTTTAGCACTAAGTGTATTTGGCTGGAACTTAGTTGTATGAGGCAAATGATTACCGTACTTGGAGCCACAGGCTCCATCGGTAAAAGTACACTTGATGTACTTGCTCGTCACAAAGATCTTTATGAGGTATTTGCTTTAAGCGCAAATACTCAGGTCGACCTATTGCTTCAGCAGTGTCTTGAATACTCGCCTAAGTATGCCGTGATGGTAGATGAGGCTAGTGCTAAGCAGTTGGCTGAATCTTTAAAGCAGCATGGTAGTCAAGTTGAAGTATTAAGTGGTGCTTCGGCGCTTGTCGATATTGCCAGTGACGCAGATGTCGATCAGGTCATGGCGGCCATTGTAGGCGCGGCTGGTTTATTGCCAACATTAGCGGCGGCACAAGCGGGTAAACGTGTGTTGCTTGCCAATAAAGAAGCGCTCGTTATGAGTGGCCATTTATTTATGCAGGCCGTGAAGGATAATCAAGCCGAACTTCTGCCAATAGATAGTGAACATAATGCTATTTTCCAATCTTTGCCGTTGGGTTATGGGCAAGATCCTTCCTGCAAGCAGCAGATTGAAAAAATATTATTAACTGCATCAGGTGGACCATTTCGTGGTTGGGGCTTAGATGCTTTATCTAAAGTAACTCCCAAGCAAGCAGTCAAACACCCTAATTGGTCAATGGGGCAGAAAATTTCTGTGGATAGCGCTACCTTAATGAACAAAGGTTTAGAGCTTATAGAGGCTTGTTGGTTATTTGATGTTAAGCCTTCACAAATTGAAGTGGTGGTGCACCCTGAGTCGATTATTCACTCTATGGTGCAATATGTTGATGGTTCTGTTATTTGTCAAATGGGTAATCCGGATATGCGAACGCCCATAGCCTATGGCTTAGCTTGGCCTGAGCGCATTACCTCTGGTGTTAAGCCTCTTAATTTATTTGAAGTGGCACAGTTGAATTTTGAATTGCCTGACCGCACGTCTTTTCCGGCTTTAGATTTAGCTTCGCAAGCATTTGAAGCCGGTGGTACTGCCGCTACTATTCTTAATGCGGCAAATGAAGTAGCCGTTGCTGGTTTTTTACGGGAACAAATTGCCTTTACGTCAATCTCAAACCTGATCGATGAAACTTTAAACGCATGCAAAATCGAAGCGGCGGACAGCATTGAGGCAATTTTAGCCGCCGATGCTTGGGCAAGGCGCTTCGTAGAGGGCAAGATTTTATCATGAGTGTGTTATACAGCTTATTAGCGTTAGCCGTAACTCTGGGTATTCTGGTTACGGTACACGAATATGGTCACTACTGGGTTGCCCGTCGTTGTGGCGTGAAAGTACTGCGCTTTTCTGTCGGCTTTGGCAAAGTAATCTGGAGTCGTACCGATAAAAACGGCTGTGAGTTTGCCATTGCTGCCATACCCTTGGGTGGCTACGTAAAAATGCTCGATGAGCGTGAAGGCGAAGTCGCACCTGAGTTGTTAGATCAAGCCTTTAACCGTAAAACCGTTTGGCAGCGTATGGCAGTGGTTTTAGCCGGCCCTGCTGCGAATATTATTTTTGCCATTTTTGCTTATTGGTTAATGTTTATGACGGGCATTACTCAAGTGAAGCCTGTTATCGGTGAGGTTACCCCGCAAAGTCTTGCTGAAGAAGCAGGTTTGAAATCAGGGCAAGAGATCACGCTTGTTGATGGTAAAGAGGTAAGCAGTTGGCAAGATGTGCATTACCAGTTATTAAAGCGCCTAGGTGATACCGGTGAGATTGTCTTTACCGCCTCTAATGAACAGCAATTTCAATTATCGATTAATCGTTGGTTGAGTGATAAAGAAGAGCCCAATGCGCTAAATGAATTAGGGATCGCACCTTATAGACCAGAAGTACCTGCTGTTTTAGCCCAGTTGCAGGATGGTTTGCCAGCACAACAGGCTGGTTTAAAAAGCGGTGATGAAATTCTCAGTGTAGATGGGCAGCAAATTGATCAATGGTTTGATTTTGTCGAGGTGGTGCAAGCCAATGGCGGGAAGGCACTATCTATCAAAGTATTACGCGATGGCGAAACGCAACAAGTAACCTTGATTCCAGCGGTTAAAACGAATGAGCAAGGTGAAAGCTTTGGCTTTGCTGGTGCCATGGTCAAGTCCCCTGAGTTACCGGAAGACTTTGTGACCACACAGCGTTTTGGTGTGTTTGAATCCGTTGGTAAAGCAGCTTATAAAACCTGGGATATGTCGGTGGTGACTTTAGAGTCTATCGGCAAGATGATTCAAGGCTTGTTGTCAGTTAAGAACTTGAGCGGCCCGATTACCATTGCTAAAGTAGCCAACGCCTCTGCCCAGGCTGGATTTGAAGCATTTATTGGTTTTTTAGCGTATATCAGCATTATGCTGGCAGTGGTGAATTTATTACCAATCCCCGTACTGGATGGCGGGCATTTTTTGTTTTACTTAATCGAAGCGGTGAAGGGCTCACCTCTATCGGAAAATGTTCAGCTAGCGGGTATTAAGCTGGGTATGGCGCTACTTATGATGGTTATGTTTGTAGCCATATTTAATGACATAAGTCGCATATAATAATTAAATGATTTTGCTGGTCGGTATCCATACTTACGGCCTAAGATAACAATAAATTCGGATTAACATGAAGTTCACCTTAATCAGCATGCTTTTAGCTTTGGGCGCAACACTTGCCCAAGCCGATTCCTTTACCGTTAAAGACATTCGTGTCGACGGCCTTCAACGGGTAAGTGCCGGTACTGTATTCAGTGCTTTCCCAATAAATATTGGTGACAAAGTTGATAGCGCAAAACTTGCGTCTGCTTCCCGTGGTTTATTTGCAACCGGTTACTTTAATGATATTGAGCTATTAAGAGATGGCGACATTTTAGTTGTAAGTCTTGTTGAATTGCCCACCATTACCGCGCTAGAGATAGAGGGCAATAACGCTATTGAAACCGAGCAGTTAAAAACAGGTTTAAAACAAGCAGGTCTTGCTGAAGGTTATGTATTTAAACGCTCAACCTTAGAGCGTTTAGAATTAGAGTTAGAGCGTCAGTATGTGAGCCAAGGTCGCTATGACGCACAAATAGATACAGAAGTAAAAAAGCTACCTCGTAACCGCGTATCGTTAAAAATTAATGTGGATGAAGGCTCTGTTGCGTCAATTAGTCACATTAATATTGTTGGTTTTGAAAACTTTGAAAAACAAGAACTGCTTAATCAATTTGAATTAAAACCAACCAACCTTTGGTCTTGGTATTCAAGTGACGATAAATATTCCCGCGAAAAACTAGGTGGTGACCTAGAGCGTTTACGTTCATTTTATTTAGACCGTGGTTTTATTCGTTTTAACGTTGAGTCTACCCAAGTATCCCTTTCGCCTAATAAAGAAGATG
The DNA here is from genome assembly GCA_049115935.1 of Bermanella sp. GTDB lineage: Bacteria > Pseudomonadota > Gammaproteobacteria > Pseudomonadales > Oceanobacteraceae > Bermanella. The sequence goes on from JAGDZK010000042.1 coordinate 20,410, forward strand.
TTTTTATTAGTGTGAATGTTCACGAAGGTGAAGTGTACACGGTGAATAAAGTGAACTTGGCAGGTGAACTTATCTTAGAAGAAGAGTTACTGCGCAAGCTTGTCATCATGGAAGAGGATCAAACCTTTAGCCGTCAAAAAGTAACATTCACTCAAGACTTGATTGCAAAACGCTTAGGTAATGAAGGCTTTACCTTTGCCAGTGTGAACGGCGTGCCTAAAATTAATGACGAAGATAAAACCGTTGAGCTAACTTTTTTTGTAGAGCCAGGTAAGCGTACCTATGTGCGTCGTATTAACTTTACTGGTAACGAGTCCACTATGGATGAAGTGCTGCGCCGTGAAATGGTACAAATGGAAGGTGGCTGGGCATCAACGGAACTAATAGAACAATCTAAAAGCCGTTTAGAGCAACTTGGTTTCTTTAAAGGTGTTAACGTTGAAACACCAAAAGTACCAGGATCAGATGACTTAATTGATGTGAATTACAGCGTTGAAGAGCAGCCAAGTGGTAGCTTAAACCTGAGTATTGGTTACTCAAGTGCTGATGGTATGATTTTAGGCACCAGTGTGTCGCAAAATAATTTCATGGGTACCGGTAAAAAAATGAGCACATCATTAAATAAAACCGATGCAGTAACCAGTTTGAATTTATCGTATACCGACCCTTACTACACGGTAGATGGTATCAGTCGTGGTTATGGTTTGTTTTATAGTCAAACGGATTTCTCTGAATTATCTTTAAGTGACTACAACACAGACACCTATGGTGCGCGTACCACGTTTGGCTTCCCTATTAGTGGCCGTGAACGTTTGTCATTTAGTATTGAAGCAAGCCGAACGTTAATGGAAGCTCAGGAAACGGGTATCGCTGAAGAGATCTTGAGCTTTGTCGAAGACGAAGGCGAAGACTTTGTTGAAGTGACATTAGGTAGCAGCTGGAGCTGGACAACCTTAAACCGCGGTTTATTCCCAACGGCTGGTGCAAAACAAAGTTTAGCCCTTGAAGCCACAGTGCCGGGTAGTGAATTAGAATATTACCGTGTTACCTATAACGCGCAGAAATATTTCCCAATCTCGGGTGAGTGGACGTTCCGTATTCGTACTGAACTGGGTTATGGCGACGGTTATGGTGATACTGAAGAGTTACCGTTCTTCCGTAATTTCCGCGCCGGTGGTGTGGGCTCGGTTCGTGGCTATACCAGTAACTCACTGGGACCTCGTGGTGCGATTAAGCGCTCATTAGGTACAACTACATCGGATGGTGTTGAAGTCAACATCGATGAAAATAACGATTCTATTCAAGATGTAGCCTACATCGCAGATAACAATAGTCTTGGTGGTAACTTATTGGCCGAAGCTTCTATGGAATTGGTATTCCCTTTACCATTTGTTGAAGATCAGCGCAGTATGCGAAGTGTGTTGTTCTTAGACGCGGGTAATGTGTTTGATACAGAGTGCTTAACCTTAACTGAAGGGAATGGTGTTGGTGATGTTAATGCTCACCCGTCATGTTCTGAAGGTTTTGATGCCAATGAAATTCGTTTTGGTACCGGTGTGAGTTTGACTTGGGTAACGGCTATTGGCCCATTAACCTTTACCTTTGCCCGTTCATTGAACAGCAAAGATGATGATGAAACCGAAGGGTTTGAATTCTCTCTTGGGCAAGTATTTTAAAGCAGCTGCTTGAAAACCATCGTGTTTTCAAGCAGTCTTCTTGGCCAGTTTTTTACAATAATAAGTGATTAAATAGGAAGTGTTATGTTGAAGTGGACGAAAATCGCAGTAGCGGGTTTGTTTTTTGTGGCATCTACCGCCATGGCTGCGGGCAGTAAAATTGCTGTTGTAGACATGGAACGTGCGTTGTTTCAATCAGATGGTGCTAAAGCGTCTTTCAAGCAAGTTGAAGATCAATTTGGTGATGATCTAGGCAAAATCAAACAGCTTGAAAAAGAAATGATGGAAAGCCAAGAAAAATTACAAAAAGACGGCGCTATTATGAGCGACGAAGAGCAACGTAAAATCCGTAACAGCATTAAAGAACAACAAAGTGAATTTAAATTCTTTGCAGGTAAATTGCAGCAAGCTGAACAGCAGTGGCGTCAGCAGTTTTTCCGTGCCAACTTACCTCGTTTACAAGACATTCTAAAAACACTGATCGAAGCTGAAAAAGTAGATATTGTGTTAAATGGTCAAGCTGTTATTCACGTAGTACCTGATTTAGATTTAACCAAAAAGTTATTAAACAAGCTTAATGAAGCCAGCGCTGCGAAATAAGTTATGGCTTATACACTTGGTGAAATCGCTCAGTATTTAAATGCTGAAGTCGTTGGCGATGAAAACATTAGTATTGAAGGCTTGGCGACTTTGTCCCAAGCTGAAAGTGGGCAACTCAGTTTCCTTGCTAATATGGCCTATAAGGATCAATTACAGCACACACAAGCCAGTGCTGTAATTGTACACCCTAAGCAAGCAGCGTTATGTCAGTGTGCTGCACTTGTTTTAGATAACCCTTATCTTGGTTACGCTAAAGTATCCCAGCTGTTCAATACCCTTCCTAAAGCGAATCATCAAATTCACCCAAGTGCAGTGATCAGTCCAAGCGCTAAAGTTGGTGAAAATGTCAGTATTGCGGCAAATGCAGTGGTTGAAGATCATGCTGTTATTGGTGCAGGTGCTGTCATAGGCGCTGGCTCTATTGTGGGCGTAAATGCGCGCATCGGTTCAAATACTCGTTTGCATCACAATGTGAGCATTTATCATGACGTAGTTGTGGGTGATGACTGTATCATTCATAGCGGCGCGATCATTGGCTCTGACGGCTTTGGTTTTGCGAACGAAAAAGGCCAGTGGGTGAAAATCTGTCAAATTGGCGGGGTGGTTGTTGGTAATCAAGTTGAGATTGGTGCAAATACAACCATTGATCGTGGTGCCATGAGCGATACCTTGATTGGTAATGGTGTGAAGCTCGATAACCAGATTCAAATTGCCCACAATGTTGAAATTGGCGCTCATACCGCCATGGCGGCTGGTTGTATGATTGCAGGCAGCACCAAAATTGGCAGCTGTTGCACATTAGCTGGTGGTGTTGGTGTGGCAGGTCATTTACAGCTTGCCGATGGCACCCATGTGACAGCTATGACGCTGGTCACAAAAAGTATTTCTGAGCCAGGTAGTTACTCATCTGGTACTGCTATGTCGATCACCGCTGAGTGGCGTAAAAGTGCGGCTCGTTTCCGTCAACTGGACGAAATGGCGAAACGCATTAAACTCATTGAGAAATCTTTAAAGGAATAACCCCATGGCGGTAATGAATTACAATGAAATTACGGATTTATTACCCCACCGTTATCCGTTTTTATTGGTAGACAGAGTCACGCAGCTGGATAAAAAACAGCGCATAGTAGGCTATAAAAATGTCACCAGTAATGAGCCATTTTTTGAAGGGCACTTCCCCAAGCATCCAATTATGCCAGGGGTTTTGATTCTCGAATCATTAGCGCAACTAGCTGGGCTATTAGGGCTAGATGCCATAGAAAAAGAAAAGGCCGAAAATACGGTTTATTATTTTGCGGGCGTGGATAAGGCTCGCTTTAAAAAACCGGTAGTGCCAGGAGATCGTTTAGAAATGGAAGCGCGTTATGTCAGTGACAAACGTGGAATCTGGCGGTTTGAATGTGAAGCTTGGGTAGATGGACAAGTAGCCTGCCAAGCTGAAATTATGTGTGCCGAAAGGGAAATACATTTTGATTGATTCACGCGCTATTATTGATCCAAGCGCCAAGTTGGCAGCAAACGTTGAAGTAGGCCCATTCACCATAATCGGGCCGGATGTGACCATCGATGAAGGTACCGTGATTGGTAGTCATGTTGTGATTAAAGGGCCAACCAGTATTGGCAAGCACAATCAGATTTTTCAATTTTGTACCATTGGTGAAGATTGCCAAGATAAAAAATTTAAAGGTGAGCCGACTCGTTTAGAGATTGGTGATCACAATATCTTTCGTGAAGCGTGCACAGTGCATCGCGGCACAACACAAGATAAAAGTCTGACCAAGATTGGCAGCCATAATTTGTTCATGGTGAATGTACACGTTGCCCACGATGTGATCATTGCCGACAATTGCATTTTAGCTAACGACACAAATATTGCAGGCCATGTGCATATTGGTAATTACGTTATTTTGGGTGGCGCATCGCAAGTACATCAATTTGTGAAAATTGGCAGTCACAGTATGTGCGGCACAGGTTCAATCGTATTAAAAGATGTACCAGCTTATATCATGGCAAACGGGAATTCGGCTAAACCTCACGGCATTAATATCGAAGGTTTAAAGCGTCGCGGCTTTGAAAAAAATGATATTCGCGTGTTACGCAACGCATATAAAACCGTTTATCGTAAAGGTTTAACCCTTGAAGAAGCTAAACCTGAATTATTAGAATTGCTGAAAGAATCCCCGGCGGTCGAAGCATTTATTGAAAGCATTGAACAGTCAACTCGAGGAATCATCCGCTAATGTCATTGTGCTTTGCCATGGTGGCAGGAGAAGCGTCAGGGGATATTCTTGGCGCAGGTTTAATTAAAGCCTTAAAGCAACAACACCCTGATGCCCGTTTTGTGGGCATTGGCGGTCCAAAAATGATTGCCGAAGGATTTGAAACCTTATACCCCATGGAGCGTTTATCCGTAATGGGGCTGTTTGAGGTATTAGGCCGTTTAGGCGAATTATTAAAAATACGTAAGCAGTTATTTAATACTTTACTTGAACTCAAGCCTGATGTGTTTATAGGCATTGATGCGCCTGACTTTAATTTAAAGCTTGAACAAAAATTAAAAGAAAAAAGCATCAAAGCGGTACATTACGTTAGCCCAAGTGTTTGGGCTTGGCGTGAAAAACGTGTATTTAAAATTAAAAAATCCGTTGATCTTGTTTTGTGTTTATTCCCATTTGAAGTGGATTTTTATAAAAAACATGAGGTGCCTGCGGTTTGTGTGGGTCATACCTTAGCGGATGCCATAGCATTAGAGACAGATACTCAAGGTGCTCGTCAGCAATTAGAACTGGTAGATGATTTACCAGTAGTGGCGTTGATGCCAGGCTCTCGCGGTGGTGAAGTAGCACGATTAGGCGAATTATTTTTACAAGCAGCCGAACTTGTTAAGCAACAGGTGCCTTCGGTTCAATTTGTTTTACCTGCCGCTAACCAAGATCGATTCTCACAGTTAACCCATATGTTGGCTGATCATGAAAGTCTTTCTGTTAAGTTGTTAGATGGACAAAGCCGAGAGGCAATGGCTAGCTCAGATGTGGTATTAATGGCATCAGGCACGGCTGCTTTAGAAGGGATGCTGTTTAAAAAACCCTTGGTAGTGTCGTATAAATTGTCAGCACTGACGGCTTATATCGTGCGTAAAATGCTGAAGCAGCCGTTTGTTTCGCTGCCAAATTTATTAGCGGGTAAAGAGTTAGTACCTGAGATATTACAAGAAGCGGCTACGCCTGAAAATTTAGCCAATGCGGTTTTGAATTTCCTGCAAAATAAACATGCCTCTGCTCATTTAAAAGAAGAGTTCACTCAATTGCATAAGTGGTTAAAACGCGATGCTGATGTAGCCGCAGCGCAAGCGATTACTCAATTGGTTGAAGCTAAATGAATGAGATCATCGAGCAAGAACAAATTTTAATTGATCAGGCACTGATTTATTGTGGTGTCGACGAAGCAGGTGCCGGCCCTTTATGTGGGGATGTGGTAGCAGCTGCTGTGGTGTTAGACCCTAATAACCCTATTGATCAATTAAATGATTCTAAAAAGTTAAGTGAAAAAAAACGTGAGATGCTGTTTCCAATTATTAAGGAAAAGGCGCTGGCCTATTGTATCGCACGTTGTAGCGCCCAAGAGATTGATGACATCAATATACTCAATGCTCGCATGCTTGCCATGACTCGAGCTATAGAGGGGTTGAATATGCAAATTCAACACGCGTTAATTGATGGTAATCGTTTGCCGAAAGACTTGCCTTGCGCTGGCACTGCTATCGTAAAAGGGGATGCATTGGTTGCATCCATTTCAGCCGCATCAGTTTTAGCCAAAGTGCAGCGCGATCATGATATGGTTGAACTAGATAAACAATATCCGCAGTATGGCTTAGCAAAGCACAAAGGTTATCCGACTAAGGCTCACCTTGAGGCATTACAGGAATACGGTCCCACAGAGATTTACCGTAAAACCTATGGCCCAGTTAAAAAATTGTTAAACGAAAAAACCGCCTAGTGGCGGTTTTTTCGTTATGAATATTGGGTAATAAGTTTTACTTATCCAGCATACACTCAGGCTGCATAATGAAGCGGTCAGGGTGAATATCCCAAGCAGCGCCCGTCATAAAGTCGATAGGAATACTGACCAACCCTAAATCTACAAATACACCTAGCAAGCTTGTTTTATTGAATTGAGCTTTTGTGGTGTAGGTCTGCTGACATTCTCCCATTTCAACGCGAATAATATGCGCCTCGTCACGAGCGAGCTTTTTACGTGTATAGCCATTTCCCGCAAACCGGTCATCAATATAAATTTCAGCATCAGGGTGGGTTTTGATGTTTACTTCTTGTTCGCTGCCATTGAACATAGATGCACATGCGGTTAATTGCAGGATGAAAAAAACGAAAATGAACGGTTTAATTTTGCTATGTGCCATGGTCATTCCTGTAATTGGTATTCAACAGAGAAGCTTGTAAACCAATGGGAGAAAGATTCTTGTTCATCGCGATGATCGATGTCAATTTGATTGACTTGTAAGCGCCAGAACCAAACATCTGATGCTTTGTATAAGGCACTGAACCCTAGCTGTGCTTTCACAAAGCCATCACTGCTGGTGCTAGGCTGAGGAGCGCCTTCAATTTGATTGTCATTGTCGTCAACGTTCGTCAGGGTTTCAATGTCGGTGTAAGTGGCGCTGCCAATTAATACACCGGCTCTTGCTTGAACGATTAAAGATTCCAGCGCCGCATAAGAAAATACATGTTCGATATAAAAGCCTTGCGTTGAAACCTGCGCTTCACGAACCGTACCAAACGCTAATTTATTGGTACTGGTATCAATGGCCGTAAGTGTTTTATCGAATTCAATACTGCCATAGCTGCGATAACCCACTTCGATACCGTAATTTGGATGAAATCGAAAACCAACAAAGCCCTGCCAAGGAATATCTGCACGGCTAACATCGGTATAACTAGGCGTTTCTTCTGTGGCCCCAAGCGAACGTAACTTATCGTTAAAGTTGGCTTCGCTCCACGTATAGCCGGTGCCAAAACCCACGTAGTGTGCAATAGGATAAGCAAACGCGATATTGGGTAGTAAAACGAATAAAAAGAGTAATAGGCGCATAATATTTATAATTTTATTTTTGAGCATGTTAGCGTGGCCAGAGGTTAAGCTCAATTGCTTTATTTTTATTAAGGCACTTAAGCTTGTTTTTGTGATTCATTTTCTTCACAGAAAAAACGTAGGATATCGTCTTTGCGTTTCATGGCATCATCATAACCACATTGAATTAACTCGCGACAAAATCCTCGCTCAAACAATAAATAACTTAATACACCCGCACCACTTTTATGGGTGGTGCCAGAGCCTTTCAAAAAAAAGCGTAAGCTTTTAGGTAATTCTCGAGCGTGGCGTGCAGCGATGTCATCAATGGATTCACTAGGATTAATTTCTAATATTTCAACTGGGCGCAAGCCAATATGTTGTGATTGAATAACCTCGTCAGGGATTTTACTGATTGTGTTATTGATACGTGATAAGCGTTCTACGTCACTCTCCATGCTGTCTAGGAAAGCCGCGTTAAACATGTGGTTCATGATTTTAGCCATGCTAGGGTAGTGTTTCATCTGCTCGCGCGGCTTGCGTTTGTGGGCTTGACCACTCACACCAATCACTAAAATTTTATCAGCCCCCAAATGTAACGCTGGGCTCATGGGTGCTAGTTGGCGGATCGCACCATCACCAAAGTATTCGCGATTAATTTGCACAGCGGGAAAAACCGCTGGGATAGCAGAAGAGGCAAGCAAATGATCAACCGCTATGCGTGAGCGCAAGCCAATACGGCGCAAGCGTTGCCAATTCTTGATGCTTTTATGACCTTGAAAAAAGCTCACTGATTCACCAGATGCATAACCGGATGCGGTAACCGATAGCGCATGTAAATCTTGGTTATCAATGGCTTTTTGAATATTCTCAAACAAGATCATTTTCTTAACCAGTTGGCGCAATGGAGAGTTGTCCAGCAATGACACAGGGTCGCCAGCTTTATAACCAAAAAAAGTATTCATGAAGAATTTACCAGACCACTTTAAGACACTTAAGAAGTCACTGCGGAAGATTTGATCACAACTGAAATTTTTCCATATATGCTCTAAGCGCTGAATACCTTGGCGGTAATGGCTGGCGTAACTGGCAAGGGCCACGGCATTTATGGCACCCGCACTGGTGCCGCTGATGATATTAAATGGGTTGGGATGCTCTTGGGGTAAAAGCCTGACAATCGCCTTGAGTACCCCCACTTGATAAGCCGCGCGGGCACCACCCCCAGAGAGTACTAATCCAATTTTTTTTGCGTCAGGCTTGCGTATCATTAGGCGTTTGTCTTTTTTAGTCCATGAATGACATACGTATATATTCTATCTAGCCAGTATAGTTCATAATAAGGTATTTGATTTGAGGGTTGCCATGTTTACTGGAATTGTACAATCAGCAGTTAAAATCGAGCGTATCGAAAAGAAAACAGGCTTGTGGACGCTCACGTTAGTTCTGCCGGAGCCGCTTATTCCGGGTCTAACCATTGGTGCTAGTGTGGCATTAAATGGTACGTGTTTAACGGTGACGAGCATTAATAATCAAACTGTCACGTTTGATGTGATGATGGCCAGCTTGAATCTGACCAACCTGCAATCATTAGAAGAAGGCGCTTTAGTCAATGTGGAGCGAGCCGCAAAATTTGGCGATGATATTGGTGGGCACCAATTAAGTGGTCACGTACACGGCATTGTAAAAGTGGTTGAGATTGAGCGCCCTGAAAACAATTGCATTGTTTGGTTTGAATTATTAGATTCCTTTAAGCCCTATGTATTTGATAAAGGGTATATCGGTTTGAATGGTTGCAGTTTAACCATTGCCGAGGTTAAAGAAGATCGCTTTTGTGTTTATTTAATTCCTGAAACCTTGAATGTTACGACTTATCAAAACGTGCAGGTGGGTGATGGTATTAATCTAGAGATTGATAGTCATACCCAAGCAGTGGTGGATACCGTTGAGCGACTACTAAAACAAAAACAGTTAGCTTAAACACAAAAGCACGCATTGCGTGCTTTTGTGTTTGTGTGAGCACTTATTTAGCTTGTTGCTTTAAATACTGCACAATATCACGGGACTCATACAACCACTGAACCTTGTTGCTTTCATTGGTAATACGCAAGCAAGGTACCGTTGCGCGACCGCCGCCTTGAATTAAATCCTGGCGGTTCTGTGGATCTTTCAATGTGTTCTTCAGCTCAACCTTAACAGGTAGATTGTGCACTTCTCTAAGCACCATTTGGCAAAATGGGCATTGATCATAGTAATACAGGGCAAAGGACGACATACGTTCTATTAGCTCCTTTAAAGTGAATTTAATAATGTTAGACCAGATTATACTGTTTTTGATCAGCACCTTGGCCAATATTTTTTCAGCGTTTGCTGGCGGCGGCGCAGGCTTGATTCAATTACCTGTTTTGATTTTTATGGGCTTACCGTTTTCTGTGGCCTTAGCCACCCATAAAGTCGCCACAGTAGCCCTTGGTTTGGGGGCCACTATTCGTAATGTGAAAGAAGGGCATACCAGCTGGCGTTTAAATGGCTTTATGCTGGCTAGCGGTATTCCTGGGGTGGTTTTAGGTGCCTATGTGATTATCGGCGTGGATGATCGCATGGCAGAAATAGCGTTAGGTGTCATGACCCTTGCCTTAAGTCTTTATTCTTTGTTTAAACCTCAGCTTGGTTTAGAGCCTCAAGAGAAGCATCGTGATCTACAGGGCTGGCTAATAGGCGGGCTTGGTTTGTCATTGATTGGTTTTGCCAATGGCGCTTTGTCTGCTGGTACTGGTTTGTTTGCCACCATGTGGCTGGTGAAGTGGTTTGGCCTTAATTATAAGCAAGCGGTTGGACATACCTTAATTGCGGTGGGTCTATTTTGGAACGCAAGTGGCGCGTTAACCATGGGGCTGATTGCGACGATTCAATGGGACTGGCTGCTGGCGCTCGTTTTGGGTTCCCTAGTAGGTGGTTTTGTGGGGGCTCATTTGGCTATTAAGATGGGGTCTGGCTGGATTAAGCGGGCTTATGAGGTTATTACGTTGATTGTGGGGTTGAAGTTGATTATTGGATAAAGCCAGAGTGGGGCCTGAATTTTATGGCGGCGTATGATAAAGTGCGCACCGAATTCACTCTCACCTTGTGTGAGCTTTTGGAAACATTATGAAATTAGATACACCAGCGGAAAAAGTTAGTTATTTGATTGGTCGTCAAGTAGGTGATCAACTTAAAGGTAGTCAGTTTGAAGGTTTCGCCATCGATGGCGTGTTAAAAGGCATTCAAGACTCTATGGCAAACGCTGAAATGCCTTTGTCACAAGAGCAAATTGAAGAAGCTTATCAAGTGATTCAGGGTCAGATGCAAGAAATGCAAGCGAAAGCCGCTGAAGCTGCTAAAAAAGTAGGCGAAGACTTCCTTGCTGAAAACGCTAAAAAAGAAGGCGTGATCACACTAGAAAGTGGCCTACAGTACGAAATCATCACTGAAGGTAACGGCGCCCAGCCAACTCGTGAATCAACAGTACGTACTCATTACCACGGTACATTTATCGACGGTAGTGTGTTTGATAGCTCTGTTGAACGTGGCCAGCCGGCTGAATTCCCTGTTGGTGGCGTGATCGCTGGCTGGACTGAAGCATTACAGCTTATGAATGAAGGCTCTAAGTGGCGTTTATACGTGCCAAGTGATTTGGCATATGGCCCACAAGGCAGTCAAGGCGCTATCCCGCCACACAGCACGTTAGTATTTGAAGTTGAATTGCTAAACGTACTGTAATTTTTAACCTCGGCCTTGCTGAGGTTAAAAAGAACGCAAAAAGCTACCCAAGGGTAGCTTTTTGCGTTTATAGGCCAAAAAATTAGGCGCTGACGGTATCGATGGAAAACTGGAATTGTTGGCGGTAAACCGCAGGTGATAATCCCACCCATTTCTTAAATGCGTGCCTGAAGTTGGCAACATCGCTAAAGCCAAGTGCTTCTGCAATATCTTCTGTGCTCATGCTGGTATTTTGTAGGCATTCAATGGCGTACTGACGACGTTGATTATCTAATAGCTTTTGAAAGCTTGTACCGGCTTCACAGAGTTGTCTGCGTAGGGTGCGACCACTGATATTAAATGCATCGGCGATCATGTCGAAATTAGGGTGATCAGATAGCGATGTTTTCAAAATTTGTTTGATGTCTTCTACCAATCCCATGTGTTTAGGCTGAAAGTGAATAGTCATATGTGGCTGGTTGTGAGCACATTGCATAGTCAGTCCATCCCGCTAAGAGTCGTTGTTGTTATTAGTAGGATCACTTTACGACCGACGCCAAAAAAGCTCGAACTAAATGAGTTTGCAATAAGCAAAAGGGACTATGCAGAAGATGTAAAGCCAGTAAATATGAGGGGTGTGAGGTGAAATTTGGCCATAATAGAGCACTGTGCAAATTTAACAAAATCACTTGTTTTAAGTATTTGCACAGGTTAAAAGCGGAAAACAATTATTGTTTAGTGCGATATTCAGAAGGGGACATACCCATGATGTCTTTGAATGCACGGTTAAACGAACTTAATGTACGGTAACCCACATCAAGGGAGATATTCAAAACTGGGCTTTCAGGATCACTTTTTAAACGTTCTGCCGCTTCGTGGATTCTGAGCTGGTTGATGTAATCATTAAAGTTACGATAGCCCAAAGTTTGGTTAATTAAGCTGCGTGTTTTGTACTCAGGTAAATCCAGTTCATTCGCCAAATCTTTAAGGGTCAGGTGCTCAGTGCGATAAAAGCCCTGCTCCATCAACGTGTTTAATTTTTGTGCATCAAGATTCAGTTCTGGCGTTTTTATCAATTCATCTTTATCGATTGAAGTATTTGGAGAATCTTCCTCGTTGGGTTGTGGCTTGACTAAGCCGAATAAAACCCCTTGATGAGTGTGCAATAAAAAATAGGCACACGTTAATGTGATAATTGAAATGGATAAATAAGGTAACCAGCGGCCGACAATGTGTGTGTTAGCGGGAATCACAACCAGTAATACACTGATACCCACTGCAATTAATACAGCCCCTCGCAACTGGCGGCGAGATTCAACTAAGTCATCAGACCAACTAGCCACGACTGTCCATAAGCCTAAAGCAATCATTAAATACTCACAGTACGATGGCCATGTCCATAAAAAGGCCATGAGAGACTCATTGCTTGATTCAACGAAGTGGCGCGCAAACATGGGCGCTAATATTGTGTATAGCGCAATAAAACCCGTTAATGAAAGTACCTTTGGTCTGCGAGAAAATGCTAGCTGACATAGCACCCAAAATAAGGCCGGTACCATGGTGTAAAGGTCGGCGGCCAATAGTGCCCATATACCGGTTAATTTTGGTTCAAGTAAAAAGCAGGCACCGGCAAATAACATAAGTACAAATGTTTTGGCTACGGTGAGCTTGCCATAGTCGCGCAAAACAACCAGAGCTAATACAGACATAACGCCTAAGGCAAAACCAGAAAGCATTAACAATGAGACACCCAACTTATACTTTTTATTATTAGTGCGCTCGATATTAATGCATGCTTGTTAGTCTCTCAAGGGCGTATTCGGCGCAGTAGGCATAAACCTAGTAAGCTAATCATCCATAATGGCAAAGAACCTCCGCCACCTGAACCGAATTTAGGCACACTTGTTTGCGCGTCACTTAAAGAAAGCGTGATGTTATGGGTGGTTAACGCACTGTTCACGATGATGGTTTGTGGTGAATACGTTGATTTAGTTAAGGTGATCGTAAAGTTTTCATTGGTGCTAGGTAAATTAATTGAAAAATTACCTGAAGCATCACTTACATAATTTCTTTCAATACCAACCGCTTCAATAATACTGCTAGTAGCAAGCTCTGCACTGACTGCACTAATCGCTTTGCCAGATGAATCGGTAATATTAAATATATGATTATCCGCAGGGTAAATTACAACCTTGTTGCTCACATCAGCGTAAGTATTGCTTTGAGATTTAACCGTTGTGGTTACCGTAAGCGGGGAATTCACAGTATTGCTGCTGATATTAACCAAGGCAGGATTATAAAGGCTGGGTTGATCACTCGCCGTCACAGACGTGATGGCTTGGTTTTGTGAATTTAAAAAATTAAGTGCGTTCGTTTGGTTTTGGGTTAAATCATAGACTGAACCCGCTGCACCGCCTTCTATGACCAGCGAGTAAGATTCATTATTAAGTAAAGCCTCGCTGCTCCAAAGTACTCTTAATGGGCGGTTAATGGTGATTGTAATGTCTGGGTCGATACCATTACTAATGGTGAGTACATAAACTCCGGCAAATGCCCCTGTGCTTTGTGTATTGATAAATAAGCCATTGCTAAATTCATTCACAAGGCTATTTGCGTCATTACCTTCGTAAGTTAAATCGAAAGTATAAGAGGATGAACTACTTACAGGTACAACCTTAATAAAGTCACCATTAAAATTATTAGTGTAGGTTTGTCCGTCTGCAACGGTATTGCAGTTAATATTTAAATAAAAATCAGGTTTGCTTGCATTGATAATTGACCAGCCGATATCTTGCAGTACCCCAAGAGCGAGACCTGGGTCGCATGAATTGAGAGCTAAATTCGGTTCCATCAATTCATTAGGGGTTGCACTGGTATCAAAGTGGCTGACACTGCTGCCCTCTTCAAGTGTGCTTGGTGCGTACATTTGAATGCGATCACCATTTGTAAAGCTTGAGCTGTTATCAGTATCAGAAAAACCAGCCGATAATTTTCCTATTGCCATATTATTAGCGTTTGATCCACTCCAAAATAAATCATTCTGGCTCGTGATTGAGCTCTTACGTTTGGCATTATTTTGAGAAGACGTGCCAAGTTCCTTCCATGTTTTGTCTTCACTTCTTATGTATAAAAAATTCGAAAAGATGTCGTCAATTTCAGTTGTGCTGCCGTCACTATTGAAGGCTTGTGCTTTTTCACCTGTGCTAGGGTTTACCAGGGAGGTAAATCCTAAGCCATGAGTAATTTCATGAAGCAGGACCGTTAAAAAACCAGTCAAATTACCACTATTATCATCAAATCCGTAATACCAATCGCCACCGCGTAAACAAAAATTACCACCCAAGTTTGCATTAAACTCAGCTTGTATATCGGCTTGTTCAGGTGCTGCGTCGTCATTTTCTAATGCGTTGAATAGTGCGATTGGATAAAACGTATCAACTAAAGCACCAGCTGGTAGTACATCACCGCCTTCATAAGCAATGCTGCCCATGGCACCAGCGCTACCTAAAACAGCAGAGCTCGCGTCACATGGCAAGCCGCTAAAAGAAGCATCCACCACAATGGTTTGGCTAGATACAATTTGGTTAGCCAATAGCTCTGCTGCTTTAATGAAAGCTAATCTGCGTTGCTCGCCGATGGTGGTGCCATTGTTGCCGCCACTGGGGGTTGTGCTAACGGTGGAGTCAAAGCCGGATATGAAATTCAATTGAATGTCAGAAGCACTGCCGTCAACAATACAAGAATTCACACTGCCGACGTTACTGCTGCTTGATGGGCAAGTAGCTGCAAAACCAATGCTGCTAAATAAGCTTAAAAATAGAGGGATGCCAAAATAACGAGTTGTAAAATTTAAATTCATTGTGCTGTTTCCGTTTGGGCATCCGGAATAACGGAATACTCTTTAATTTCGATGCTGCCATCGGCTTTGCGAACGGCAACAGGCATGTTCACATAACGACCAGTGTGATCCATGCGAATTCGACCTTGGTTGTCTTTGGTAATGGTTTTTGGGCCGTGATGAAATAGCTTATCTTTAACGGCTTGTTTCATTTCTGGTGAGAGGTGATCTAGGTGAGATTTTTTAGGGGCAACCTCAGCTTGAACATGAGCACCAGCAGATGCTTGGTTAGTAGGAGGTATTTGGGGTTGTGTAGGGCTTTGTGCCACAGGCGAGTGAAGCTCATCTAACACAATGTGCTTTTGTGTTGAGCTGTCAACAACCGATATAGTAGGGCTAGCCAGTATCAACCAAGCTAATATCCCTAACGCGCAAACAATTCCAATACCAATCTTCATATACACACCTTACAACTTATGCCCTAGTTTAAAGTGAACTGAAGATGAGTAACATAGTAAAAGTCTCAAATTGATAAAACGCTTATTAAAAGGCGTTTTATATATTCAAATTTATACGCTATGGGCCGCTGCCTAGCAGCGAGGTTTGATTTGACGTCGACGAGTAAGGCCGGCAAGCAAAATAGCCAGTGCCCATGCTCCAATGCTGCCACCACTTGATCCGGCTTTTTTAGTGCCATTGGTGATGGTTTGTGTACTTGACTCCATAAAAATATCAAACGTTACATTACCCGTTGTATTGATGTTAAAGATGATGCCGATGCCTTGGCTATGAGTCACTTTAAGAGACGATACCGAACCAGTTGCTAGATTGTGCACATAACTGAAGGTCACCAGTGTGTTGCTACTCAGAGTTGGTGTGATATTCACTTCACTGCCATCGTTAAGCACTAATGTAATCACAGGTAACTCAGTCGCGAAGCTTAAATCCCCAAGTGCATTAATGTCACCCGATAGTGACATAGGGTCAGTGATTCCTTCTAACACCACTGTTTGTGTTAATAATGAATCATCAAGTGTCACGGTGGCATTTGAGTATCCACTTAAACTGGTGGTGGCAGTGTAATCAGTTGTATTGGCTGGTAGCGCAATCGTCACCTGACCTTGAGCATTACTGGTATAAGTACTGGCCAAGTTGTAGGCACTTAAGGTGCTGCTATCCAGTGTTGCGGTGACATTTTCAAGGGCATTACCTGCACTGTTTTCAAATGTCAGTACATGGCTGCGAACAGGCTCTACTGTTAATCCACTTGAGTTTACCGTGTTGTAAACACTGCTGACAGATGCGGTAACGGCTGTGCTGGCGGATACATCACTGGTTACCAGCACCAAGCTTGCTTGGTAAAAACTAGCGGCATTGCCATCGGCTGCGACATTGGTGATAGTCGTGCCATTTTTTCTAAATGACAAGGCGCTGTCGCTGCTGGCAAGTGTATAAATCGTATTAGCGGCACCACCTTCAATTTTTAACGTTTGTAAGCTGTGATTGGCCAGTAATTTAGTGGCTGAGAATACCAATCGTGGATTACGCACCAGGGTAAAATCATAGGTGGTACCGGTATTGGCATCGGTAAAGGTTAATACGTACTCACCTGCAAACTGGCCGCTTGTTGGCATGGCAATACTCAGGGTTGTGCCATTGACGCTCACTAAATCATTGGCCGCGCTGCCTTCAAATTCAAGTGAATAACTAAAGGCATTGTTAACATTACTGATATCAATGCTGGTAGCTGAATTTGAGATATTCAGTGTGTCATTAGGGTTTAAATTGGTGCTGTTAATATCTATTTCAGGTTCGGCGTAGGTGGTGAACGTAAACGTTTCACTGTCGGTTAAGTTAGGGCTACCGTCGTCTTCCACTTCAATGGTAATGTTAAAACTCCCAACTGTATTGCTACCTAATGTTAGTGTGTTGCTGCTTATTGAGCAGGTTAACTCTGCATCACATCCCGAATACGTTAACGCATTGCCCTCAGCGTCCGTGGCCGATAGATTAACGGTTAGATTAGTATTCACAGGGGCAGACTTGTTTCCAATACTGCCTAGTACAGGTGCTGTGTTTCCGGCAGCGTTAATTGTCCAGCCAATGTCTTTTAACAAATACAAAGCGAGGCCTAAATCTAAAGAGCCTGCGGTATATTGAGGTTCCATAATTTCATTAGGGGCAACCGCAGTATCAAAGTGAGAAACGCTGCTGCCGCTGTTAAATAAGTTAGGAGCATACATTTGCACACGATCCCCACTTGTAAAGCTTGATGAAGAATCGTTATCTTGATAGCCAGCGGTGACGACACCAATAGCTGCAGTGTTAACATTGGAACCTGTCCACAATAATCCTGTTGAACTAATAGAGGAATTATAACGATCGGTCGCTGACTCGCTGGCATTGCTCCAATTACGATTATTGGCTTCGTCTCTTAAGAAGGTAGCGTAGATATCATTGAGCCCTCCTAATTCATTACCGCTAGAGTCAGTTACTGTTGAAAAACCCATTCCATGCAACATTTCATGAAGCAAAACGGTGGTGAACCCTATATATGTTGTTTGAACGGGGTCACCATTTCCATCAGTTAAAAAAGCACCGCCAGAATTTGTGTAAACCTCGGAAGGTGGTGCATCAAAGCCGTAATACCAGCCATTACTTGAGTCTAAACAATTGGTGTTACCTGTTGATGAGTTATATCGCGCAAAAATATCGCTGTCAGCATTGATATTCCCACCATTATCTACTGTGTTTGGGTTTGCGTTTAGAGGGCCTCCTAAAGGGTAGTTATCAGTACCATCAAGGCTGTTGTAGAGACCGACTGGATACCAGGTACTGTTTAGTGCTCCAGCAGGCGCTGAAGCATTTTGGATAAAAGAGGTAGAACTTGCACTGCCGAGAGTGGCTCCTAATTGGCTACAAGCTAATAATGTAAAATCTGCATCTACTAAGATCGGCTCAGTTGTGGTGATTTGAGCTGCTAATATCTCTGCTGCTTTAATAAAAGCCAGTTTACGTTGCGCTCCAACGGTCGTACCTTTATTACCACTGGCAATCGATTGCGCTGCAGCATCCGATGCGATATCAGCAGGCTGTCTAACTGGGTCAAGGCCGTAAGTATTATTGTAGAAGGTGTCTGTGGCGATTGGGCTGACAGTATCATTTTCTATTAAGGTTGCAGAATTAAAACCGGTTATAAAGTTTAGCTGGATAACGGTACCCGTTGTTCCATCGGTCACAGTACAGTTATCGCCATCGTCGGCACCAGTGGTTTCTGCAGATGAGGAAGCGGGACAGGCGGCTGCGAAAACCTGAGGGCTGAACAGCAGCATTGCACTTAATACAGTGATCAACCAAGCCATAAAGCATACCTGCATTATTAATAGTTAAAAGGTGATTCTGTTCACTTTTTAACCTTACTTCATATGGCGTGATTTGACGTAACTTATTATGGTGACTACGTAATATTTTGTAACTGAATGCTGATTCAAAGCCATATTGCGATCAAAATGACATTTTATAGATGAACTAGGCCTATCAAGAATGGAACAACTGTTTTACTTTGATAGCTGGTACTGAGGTTTAGGGATGGATGAATATTCTCTAATTTGAATGGTACCGTCTGGCATTTGTACGGCTACTGGCATCTGAGTGAATCGCCCTTTGGCTGGAAGGATAATTGCACCGTTAGGACCTTCAGTGGTGGTAGTTGGGTTTTCTAATAAAAGTTGATCCTTTAACGCCTGCTGCATTTCAGGACTCAATTGATCAAAGTGAGGATTACCGGTTTTACCAGGTGCAACTGCGGTAGTTTGAGATGCCTGAGAGGAAGTATTACCAGCGGCTTGATGATTGTGATCATGGGTATGTAAAGAAACAGTCGGGTCTTGTGAATTATTTTTTGGCTGGGTCGCTTGCTTTGATTCCACACTATTGCTATCTAACAGGGTTGGCTGCTTTAAAAAATAACCCACTGTTAACAACGCCATAGAAATAGCTAAAACACCTAAAGTCTTCATTTTTAATGCCTATCTAAATCAAACACCTACTCCAAGTTTAGACCTTTCAATTTAATAAACATTCCTAAATTGTGTTTTATTGTTGCGACATTCTCTTTTTCGTTAAACCACTGGCCTCGGCCGTCAGCGGATCCTCTGGCCAAGGGTGTTTAGCATAACGCCCGCGGTTTTCCTTACGCACTTCTGGGTAGGCCTGTTTCCAGAAAAAAGCCAAATCTTGGGTCATGGCAAGAGGGCGCTGTGCTGGTGAGAGCAGGTGTAAATTTAGGGTGATTTTCCCTTGAGCAATAGTGGGTGATTGGGCCAAGCCAAAACATTCCTGCAGTTTGGCTTTCACCACAGGTGGTGTTTGTGAGTAATCAATACTGGCATGGCGACCAGTGGGCAACTCAAAGCGAGTGGGGAATAATTCATTAAGGGTTTGTTGTACCGGCCACTCTAAACGACTCAGAAACGCTTGGCTGTAATCTAGGTTGTTTAAATCGCTTGTGTTCAAAAAAGGCGTTAGCCAATTTTCTTTGTCGTCAATTAAATCAGCCTCGTCAAAGCTTTTAAATATTTCCGGTAATGTGTCGTGGGCAAGTTGTAAGCGTTTGAGTAGTGCTTTTTGTTCGTCTTTTAAGGGCAAAAAAACAAGCCCTTTATTAGAAAACTCTTGTAAATGAAAATCGGTTTTCTGTTTTGGTTTTGCCTTGCTGGTGGTTTCACTTAAAATAAGTTGACCAAGATTTATACGATTAATTTGTTGCAGTTGTTGTTTGTCATTAAGCTGCAAAGTACAAGTTGAATGAAACTGTTGTGTAAATAACTGCTCGATGTCTGCCAATGTTACCTTACACGCTAAGCGTACAATGCTATGGCTATGCAGGCCTTGTTGCTGAGATTGCGAAATATGAGCGACGGCTAAATAATCTGATGGTGTTAACCCATCAAGATGATGCAGTTGGCAGCCTAAGCCATTGCGTAAACGATAACCTTTGCCGCGTCTTTGTGCCACCCGATCAGGGTAAGCCAGCATTAATAATAATCCACTGTTTAAGCTATTTATTTTGCCTTTTGTGATGTTTAACATCTTGGAAAATTTATCCGCTAATTGAATAATGCGCTGGGACTTTTTGATGTTCACTTTTGCTTGTTCAAAATAACTAGGCAGGGTATCACGTTCAAATAGCTGTAAACGGATTGATAAATCAGAGTTTTGTTCGTTAAAAAATAATGGATCACCTTCGCTTAATAGCGCCGCTAACATGCAGCCATCATATGCCATTTTAAAATCTTTTGATTTTAAAATCATATGACTTAAACGTGGGTGTAACCCCAAGGCTGAAATGACCTTGCCGTGAGGGGTAAGCTTTTTTTCATTTAGAATATTCAATTGATCCAGTAACTGAATACTGTTTAAAAAACTTTGTTTATCAGGCTGTGTTAAAAATGTGTAATCTGATAAATCCAAGCTTCCCCATGCCGCTAAAGTTAAACTTAACGATGCAAGGTCGCTGCGCTCAATAGCATGGGGGCTAAATGCAGAGCGACGTTTAAACTCTTCTTCACTGTATAAGCGATAACACAAACCGGCCTGAACTCGGCCAGCTCGACCGGCCCGCTGAATTGCACTGGCTTGGCTTGCATTAACCGTGATGAGTTCATCCATGCCCATGCGCAAGTTAAATTGGTTGATGCGTTCTAGGCCGCTATCAATCACAATGGTGACCTTGGGTAGGGTTAAACTGGTTTTGGCGATGTCAGTCGCTAAAATAATGTTTCGCTGTTTGTTAGATGTGAAAACTTTATTTTGTTGCTCTGGGTTTAATTGACCATGCAAGGGGTGAATGGCCAGTCTTTGATTTGCTATATCACTTTCGAACGTGTCCGTTAAAACACGTAAGCATTGTTGAATTTCTTTAACCCCAGGTAAAAAAACTAACACATCTCCGTGACCATGAATGGCATCTTGAAAGGCTAAGTTAATTGCAGATTTAACCTGTGTGGCTAGCGGGTTATGTTGATTAATAGCTGGAGGCAAGTACACATTGGTGACCTGATAACTCTTGCCTTCACTGTTTATGATTGAGCAATCCAACTGTGTCGCCAAATCTTGAGTATCCAAGGTGGCCGACATGATCACTAATTTTAAATCATCTCTTAGGTATTCTTGGCATTGTAGGGCCAAAGCCAAACCTAAGTCCGTCTGTAAATTGCGCTCGTGAAACTCATCGAAAATTAACATGCTGCAATCAGGTATGTCGTTTTCATTGACTAAACGCTGACTCAAGATTGCCTCGGTCATGACCACTATGCGGTTATGTTGACTGATGCGACTGCTGTCACCTGTCATTAAACCAATGGAGTGACCTACTTCTTCGCCTAAGGTTTGTGCCAGACGTTTGGCAACTTGTTGCGCCGCTAAACGCCTAGGTTCAAGTAGCCAAATTTGCCCATGCTTGTGTGGGTGCGCGTCAAGCAGGGCTAAAGGCAGCGCCGTGGATTTACCCGCACCAGGTGGGGCCTGCACGATAAGGCGTGAATGTTGAGCAAGGTGAGCTGTCACCTCAGGTAATATGGCATGTATGGGGAGTTCAGTCATGGGCAGGCATTATGCTGAGAAGGGATTAGATTACAAGTGCCAGCAATTTCATAATGCTTGTCTATACTTGTAACAGGGAAAATTTTGCTGTCAGCATGAAGGACATCCAATGAAGCAATGGTTAAGGGCATTACCGTTAAAAAACAAGTTGTTAGGGGCAATCATTACAGCCTTTTTGGTTTTGGTTGTGATTCTGAACACTAACTTGTCAATGAACCTTGACCAAATGAAGCAAGAGCTGGTGACACAAACCAAAACCACACTGGAAGAAGAAGTCATAGGGCGCTTAAACAGTGAAGCTAATCAAATTGGTCATCAAGTGTCCGGCTTTATAAATGCCGCTTATCGTGTGCCGATTGGTATGGCTAAAACATTACAATTGTCCAGTGAAGATGAGACAAACCGTTTAACCCGAGAGCAAGTGAATAGCCTTGCTTCTTCGACTCTTCGTGCGCACACAGATGTTAGTTCTATTTATGCCCAATTTGAACCTAATGGTTTTGATGGTCGCGACGAAGAGTTTTTAGATAGCGAGTTGATTCATACGGTTGCTAATTCAGGTGCTTTAGAAGTTTATTGGATCCGCACTCCTGAGGGCAAGATTCAACAAGAGCGCGTTGAAAATTCAGTTGATAAAAATAATGGTACCGTGGGTGAATTTGGCATTCGCGAAGCTGAGTGGTATTTATGTTCAAAAGACTCGAAAAAACCTTGTGCAATGGACCCTTATCTTTATGAAATTAGCGAAGGGTATACGGAGTTAATGACCAGTTTAGTAGTGCCAGTGGTGGTCAACAACCAGTTTAAAGGCGTGGTAGGTACAGACGTTAATTTACCTATTTTTCAAAAAATAATTGATCAAAGAGCAAAAGCGCTTTATGGCGGTAAAAGCAGTATCACATTGTTAAGTGATAGGGGTTTGGTAGCTGCATCCAGTAAATACAAAGACAAACTAACTCGTCCGTTATCAGAATCTAGAGATGTTTATGATGGGCAGTTACTTGAATTACATAGCAAAGATAATAAAACGTGGTTGCATGAAGGGGCTTACTTTGTAGCAGCAAGCATTCCTATTGCCGCTTCTGGAAATGTTTGGTCCATCTTAATCGAACTTCCTGAAGAGGTTGTGCTTGCTAATA
The DNA here is from genome assembly GCA_049115935.1 of Bermanella sp. GTDB lineage: Bacteria > Pseudomonadota > Gammaproteobacteria > Pseudomonadales > Oceanobacteraceae > Bermanella. The sequence continues at coordinate 43,086 of JAGDZK010000042.1, forward strand.
CAAATAAATTGATTAGTACCATTGATAGTAATGTATTAGAGATTGTCAGCAGTGCATTAGTCATTGCCCTTGTGGTGACATTGATTGTGATTACTGTGGTTGTGTTGATTATCAATACGATTGTGCGCCCGATTAAAGAGCTGGACGATATGATTCAAAACCTAGCCAGTGCCGATGGTGATTTAACTCAAGATATTCGTCTCAAAAGGCATGCCGAATTAATTTCATTAAGTAATGGTTTTAATAAGTTCATTGTTAAATTACGCGAGATGGTCCAGCAGCTTAAATTAGTCGGTGATGCAGCTAAACAAACGGCAACCAAAGGCAAACAAATTAACCAGAAAAGCTTAAAGGCCACTAATGATCAACAACGAGAAATCGATAGTGTGGTAACGGCTACTAATGAAATGTCGGCAACGGCATCAGAGGTGTCACAAGTAGCAATCGAAGTGGCAAACAGTGCGAAAAATGCTCGCGAGACCGTTTTGAAATCACAAAAGTCATTGTCTGGTTCGGTTAATACCGTACAAGAATTAACGGATGATATGCAGCAAGCCAGTCATTCTATTTCTGAGGTGGCATCAAGAACCGAAGATATTAATCGTATTCTTGATGTCATCCGCGCCATTGCCGAGCAGACCAATTTACTTGCATTAAACGCAGCTATTGAAGCCGCCCGTGCCGGTGAGCAAGGTCGAGGGTTTGCGGTGGTTGCAGATGAAGTGCGAAGCTTAGCTTCTAAAACCCAAACCAGTACCGAAGAAATTAATCAAATGATTCAAAGCCTGCAAGGTGGTGTGAAGCAGGCGGTTACGGTTATTGAGTCCGGTACATCCAAAGCTAAAGGTGCCATGGAAGAAACCCAGGTATCCTATGACTCTTTGGCGTCGGTAGTGGGTGATATTAGTACTATTGCAGATCATATTTCCCAGGTGGCCACAGCCGCAGAAGAACAAAGCACGGTGAGTGAAGAAATCAGTAAAAATCTCACCATCATTGGTGATGCGGCTCAAGTACTGGCAAGCCTTGCTGGAGAAAGTAATCAATCAAGCACAGATTTAGAAAAAGGCATGGCGACACTGGATCACCACTTGGCGTCCCTTAAAACGTAAAGATCATTGTGAGTATTATTGCTCAGGGGTATCATAACCCTTGAGGTGAATTATGACTGGTGAGAGAAAAACTAAAAACGTCGTTTCATTTGAAGCGGCGCGAGAAGCCAAAGAGTTTGATCGAAAAGAAGAGAAAGTGGCTTCTATGGCGCAGCGGTTTGAAATGGCTTTGCCTACAAAAGCTACGCCGGTAAAAGATTATTTAAAGAAAAAGCGCAAAGCAAAAAATAAAAAGCGTTAGTAGATGTCTAATAAGCCAGTTTAACTGGCTTTTTTATTGCCTGATTTTTAACAAGTCTTGCTGGGTATCAATGTCAAAAACAACACCATCATCAGTGGTGATTGCATACAGAATATCCATTTCTTTGAGTAATGCCTTTGCCCCTGAATCCCCCTTAAGTTGCTGTAATGCTTGTTTTGTACTGGCAGGAAAAATAACAGGGTGGCCTGCTTGTTTAGGTTTAGTATCGTCATTTTGATACATAAGGCGAGTAATGCGATCGGGGTGTGCATTAAATTTTTCAATCAAAGATTGATAACTGCCTGGCTTAATAAATGGCATATCCCCTAAACAAATCATGATGGCGTTATCAGCTTTAGCCGCTTTGACGCCATGTTGAATCGATGCGCTTAGTCCTGTTTTAAAATCTGGATTTTTAGTCGTTTTTAAACCATGAGCTTTAAATAGCTTTGTTAGAATAAGGTCATCAGGGCGCACCACGCAAATCACTTCATCCACAAATGCTTGCACCTTTAAGGCACTGGTTAATCCAATGGCTTGTTTTTGTTCGCTGGGGTGCATGCTGAAATCATTAATAAGATGCAGTAGTTTATCTCCACCAAAGCGAGTGCCGCTGCCAGATGCTAATAGAACGGCAGTGATCTTAGGAGTAGGGCTAGCACCTAGCTTAGACATGCGTGCTGACTTAAACTTTGCGGGGAAGACGTTAAACTTACGCCATTTTTAATCGCTGTCATTTCGGCCAAAATTGACAGGGCAATTTCTGCAGGTGTTTTACTGCCGATATAAATACCCACAGGGCCATGTAAACGATTCACTTGTGCTTGGGTAAAACCAAAGTGTTGTTGTAAGCGTTGACGGCGATCATGGTTGTTTTGTTGTGATCCTAATGCGCCTACATAAAAGGCTTCGCTTTTTAGCGCGGTTAGTAATGCCATGTCGTCCACCTTTGGATCATGGGCAACCGCAACAATGGCGGTGCGCTCATCCACTGTCATATCGGCGATAATATCGTCTGGGAAACCTTCAAGTAGTGATAATTGTGTTAGTGGCCAATTTTTTCTGTATTCCGGCCTCGGGTCGCTTACCAGTACTTCATAGCCCAACCCTTGTGCCATTTGTGCTAAGAATTGCCCAGTTTCACCCGCACCAATAATCAGTAAACGCCAAGTAGGGCCAAAAATATTATTCCAAGTATTGCCGCTTAATTCGATGTTGTGATGTTTTTGCCAAAGACACTGTTGAATATTTAATGTGTTTAATTCAATGCTGCGATAAATGGCTTGGCGTGCATGAATTTTGTGGATGAGTTGAGTAACGTCTTCAATATCGTTAAATGGTTCAATAACCAATTGTAAAACACCACCACAGGGCAAACCAAAATGGTGACGTTGCTCAGGGGTTTCGCCGTACATGATAAGTTGTGGCTTGTTGCAGGGTTGTTGAGTTAAGCGCTGGATTAAATCTTCTTCAACACAACCACCACTTACGCTGCCATAAAATTGCCCGTTTGAGCTGACGGCCAGTAATGAACCCACAGGCCTGGGGCTGGTGCCCCAGGTTTTGGCTACCGACACTAGCGTCACTTTATGGCCTTGCCTTAAGGCCTGCAAACAACCTTTTAATACGTCAAGTTGTGAGTCCTGCATAAATACCTCTTAAGCTAACTTAAGCGGTAAGCTGCGTAAGCGTTTACCGGTTGCAGCAAATATTGCGTTGGCAACAGCGGCAGCAATAGGTGGTAAACCAGGCTCGCCCACACCCGTTGGGCTTTCATTGCTATGCACCACGTGCACGTTAAACTCCGGTGATTCATTCATGCGTAGCATTTGGTAGTTATGAAAATTTGTTTGTTCAACGGCACCGTCTTTTAGTGTTATTTCACCATAGAGCGCGGCGGATAAACCAAATATTATGCCACCTTCCATTTGCGCTTTAATAACATCAGGGTTAACGGCTGTGCCACAATCCACAGCACATGTGACTTTATGTACTTGAATCTTGTTATCTTTTATCGATACTTCTGCCACTTGAGCGACATAGGAGCCAAAGGACATATGAGTAGCGACACCATGAAAATGACTTTTTGCAAGGGGCCTGCCCCAGCCGGATTGGTTAGCGGCTAACTGTAAAACATGAGCAAGACGTGGATTATTTTTTAGGTGTTTTAAACGATAAGCCACGGGATCTTGTTTTTGATTAGCTGCCACTTCATCCATCATGGATTCTTTAAAAAAACCACTGTAGCTGTGACCCACGCTGCGCCAAAAGCCTAACGGTAAGCCTGGATCAATGGTGACATGACTCACTTGTTTGTTAGGGCTGTCGTAATCTTCAAATAACCCTTCAATACTGGAAGGGTCCACTACCCAGCCATCAAATAACCCATAACCGCGTTTACTTAGCCAGTCCACCATGGCGTTTGGCATAAATCCAGGCGCCATGGCATCAACGGTTTCATCCATCATGTAGGGCATGATATTTGGCCCAACCCGTTTTACATTCCAGCTATTTATGGTGCCATCTTTATTTAAGCCAATATCAAATTTGGCTAACGATGCAGGGCGATAAAGATCATGCTGGGTATCGTCTTCGCGGCTCCATATTAATTGCACGGGCAGTTGAGTGGCTTTAGCAATAGCGGTGGTTTCGGCAACAAAATCCGAAGCACTGCGACGGCCAAAACCACCACCTAAAAATGTGCCGTGAACAGTGACATCATCTTTTGAAACATCGGCAAATAATGCGGCAATATTTTTAGCTATCCCTGGACTTTGACTGCCCACCCAAACATCGACTTTTTCGTTTTCAATTTTAACCGTGCAGTTAAGTGGCTCCATGGTAGCGTGCGCTAAATAGGGTGCCCAATACTGGGCGCTAATGACTTGGTCTGCTTGTTGAATAGCACTGGCATCGCCTTCGTCATGGCCGTTATCACCTTCTTTAGACAAAGCGTTTTCAAATAATCCCATGCCATTGTTCGCATCTAACGAATGGGTTGAAAACGTGCTGAGTTTTTCAGGCAGTTGCCATTCTACATTGACCTTAGTTAGTGCGTTTTTAGCTTGGTAATAATGCTCTGCCACCACGGCAACACCATTATGTATAGCCACAATGGCTTTTACACCGGGCATTTTTTTGGCTGCGCTGTCATCAAAGGATTTAACTGTGCCTCCTGCCACTGGGCAGCGCTTAAGCGCTGCTTTTTGTAAACCTGCAAAATCCACATCTAAACCAAATTGCGCGGTACCGGTGCTTTTTGCTAGGGCATCAAGTCTTTGGTTGTACTTACCAATGTATTTAAATTGACTGGCTGGTTTGATAGGTGTGTCTTCTGGGAAATCTAGTGTGCTTGCTATATCAACAAAGTCACCATAAGCAAATGCTTTACCTTGAATAAATATTTTACCGTCTTGGGTTTGTATGGTTTCAAGCGGCTTATTTAATTGCCGAGCGGCTGCCTGTCGAATAACTAAACGTGTGTTTGCTGCCAATTGGCGCAGTGGTAAAAAATGCCCTTTAATGCTGGTGCTGCCCCCCGTTATTTGCATGCCAAATTCTGGGTTTGCATAGTCATCATTAGCGCCTGTTTGGTGAACCGAAATGCTGCTTGGTAATACATCTAAATCTTCTGCTAATAAGGTGGTTAAGCCGGTGTAAACACCTTGACCCATTTCACTTCGTGGCAGATAAAAATGAACCTGGTTATCCGGTGTGATTTGTAATATCGCATTGGGAGTAAGATTTTCTTGTTCTGTTGCACCGGCTGTTTGAGCCATTCCCATTAACGGAATACCAACAATTAAGCCGCCCCCTGCAATGGTCGTGTGTTTTAAAAAACTGCGACGGGAGGTATTGATGTCATTGCTCATGATTAAGCCTCCTGCTTAGAAGTTGTTGGGTTGAAGTGCTGCACTGCTTGCAATTTGCCTTGACCGTTTTGTATGGTTTTAGCAGCTTGTTTGATGGCACTTTTAATTCGTGGGTAAGTGCCACAGCGGCAGATATTGCCACTCATGGCGTTATCAATTTCAGTGTCACTTGGATTGGGGTTACTTTTTAATAAAGCGGTGGCGCTGATGATTTGGCCACTTTGGCAATAACCACATTGAGGCACACTGCTATCAACCCAAGCTTGCTGTAAGGCAGATGTCATATCTGGGTTGCCTAGTCCTTCGATGGTGGTTACGTTTCGATTGCTCACGGCTGCTAAAGGCAACACACAGGTACGGGTAGACTGGCCATCTACCAACATACTGCATGCACCACATAACCCCATGCCGCAGCCAAACTTGCTGCCTTTTAATTTAAGGTGATCCCGAATAACCCACAATAGTGGTGTGTCGGCAGGTACATCGACTTCTATGGGTTGGCCATTTAAGGTAAAGCGCAGCATGCATCTCTCCAAGTGTCGGTATCATATGAAATTCGATTTAGAGTATAGGCTCTAAAGCGCAATATCAATACAACAATCACCAACAATTAAGAGTGGCGAACTAGGGTTTAGGGGGTGATTTGTCTATACTGCTCACATTATTCAATTTTCAATTTATTTTGAGTGAGTTTATGAAGAAGCTATTGGTCCTCACCACAGGCGGTACCTTAGATAAAATTTATTTTGATGCCTTAAGTGAGTTTCAAGTAGGCGCGCCTGTTGCCGGTGATATTTTGCAGCGCATGAATGTGGCACTGGATGTTGAGTTAATTGAGGTATGCCGTAAAGATAGTCTGGAATTAACCGATGAAGATCGTGAAAAGCTTAAGGCATTAATTGAATCCACAGACGCGGATCGAATTTTAATAACCCATGGAACTGACACCATGGTGAACAGTGCCAATACGATTGGCCCACAAGCCGGTAAGGTAATTGTGTTTACCGGCGCGATGCAACCTGCAGCATTTACCAATACCGATGCCGTTTTTAATATTGGCACAGCACTTGGTGCTTTAATGTCACCAGCTACCCCTGATGGTTGTTACCTTGCCATGAGTGGGCAAGTGTATCGCGCCGATGAAGTGAAAAAAAATTATGATTCGAAGCGCTTTGAGTCAACAAAATAACGTTTACTTCTTAAGTTAACAAACACAAAAAAGCCCG
>JAGDZK010000042.1:49545-108706 GCA_049115935.1 Bermanella sp.
CGGGCTTTTTTGTGTTTGTTAAATATTAGGCTTGTGTGGCAAGTTGAGGCTCAGCGTCTTTGGCAAAGCGGTTAGCTCTTAAGATACTGGCAAAATCATTAAAGCGTACACCGTTTTCTTTCATAACAGGGTATGCCTGCTTGGCCACCATTTGGCGTAAATAAAATGGCTGGCTGACCACAAAGTGATGCATCGCATGGGTAGCGCCAAAGTTAAAACAAAATAACTGCACAGGTATTAAGCTCCAGTGGTTCATGACTTGGCATTGTTTGATGAGTGAATCTACATCCCCATAATAATGAAGCGCTGCGGTGATATTGTGAAGACAAAGTGCACGCAATAAATTAGGTAAAATCCATACCACCATCACGATAGAAAGCACATCAATGGCTTGCAATAATAACGGCGAATAACTTAAGCCAAGTGTTTCGTTTACATTGAATGCATCATAAAGATGAAATGCCAAGAAACCATAAAGACCGATCACATATAAATGGGCTAATGGCGCACCCTTAGAAACAAAGCTTAGATAGTGGTAACCCTTCATGCTGCTAAGCTCTTTCATACGCAGCGAAATAGATAAAAAGCCATCCAGTGAAATGATAATGCGCTTTAGGCTAAAGGCCATACCATTACCAAGCACACGCTCTTCAATATCGTCTTTGGTGCCCGATACTTTATGGTGATTAAAATGCATGTTACGACGGAACCAAGGGTTCACAGTATTAGGGCGCATGATCCAAACAATAGCCATCATGGTGTTTTGTATAAAACGATTTTTGCGGAAGTACAAACGATGAATCAGGTCATGCTCAAGTTCATGACTGATTGATGCAAAAAAAGCAGAAAGCATGATGCAGGCCCAAGCTGGAATCCACTGCGCAATATAAGCATAACCAGAGAAAATCATACCGAATAGAGCAACCAAGCAAATGGTTAAGCCAATGGCGTTTTGATTGAGTAAAAATGGGTGGCGTTGTTTAAGCTCGGCATCCGCTTGGCGAATGGCTTGCTGTATGTTGGCGATCGCAATTGCGTCGTTATTTTTTGGGCTATTCATGACATCACATTATTTTTATTGTTATTTAACGTTACAAATATTAACAATCTACAAGGAAGGGGTCTTTCATTATTAGTGGTACAAGTCTATTTTTTTGAGGTTCTTCGATGGATTGTCTTACAGTTTTTGCGTTGCTTGGTGGGATTGTCTGACAGCTTGGCTGGACCTGCAGAATGTAATGAATAATGGATATTAGCTTAGCTCATATAAAAGGAGCTTCTTATAAGTGTTTAACCTTATAAGGAGTGTCAATTGAACTAAAGTAAGTGACCAGCAAGCCGATAAGTTGGGTATCACTTATTCAACTAAGCCAAGGCTGGCTACCTAGAGGTGTGCCATGTTGTCGTTTAATTCTGCGTTATTCAATAAGTCGAATTTGTTCTCACAACCTATTCAGCCTCGTGTGATGGCTGAAGAAAACCTTGATCAAGATAAGTTTGCCCATCAGCGTCTAGGCCAAGCTTTGAAGGATAATCTGGGTGTAGATATGCCCCCAGAGAAAACCGTTAACGAATCAAAAAGTGTGTTTGATATCGATGCTGTCATCGATACGGTCATGCAGCACGTGGGTAAGCGTATCGACCAAGCCCGCAGTAATGGCGCCAGCGATGATGACTTAAAGTCTATGTTTGATGCCGCTCGTAGCGGTGTTGAGACAGGCTTCAATCAAGCGCGAGAGCAAATTGATGCCCTTAATAAGTTAGATGATCCTTTGGCTGAAAAAATTAATGCCGCCGAACAGGGTATTTATGACGGTATTGACGAGCTTGAGGAAAACACATTTAACCCTCAAGAGCAGATAGTCAAAGCCAATACGGTTGAATACGCAAAAGCGTATGAGCGCACCAGTAATAGCTTTGAATTTGAGCTAACCACCCAAGAAGGGGATGTGGTTAAAATTCAAGCTATGAGTAATTATGAATCTTACCAAGAAGCCCTTAAAGCTCAGGGCAATGGTAAAGAGTTATACGCCAACTACAGTGAGCAAAGTAACAGTTCGGGTTTTAACTTATTAGTTGAAGGTGATTTAAATGACGAGGAAATGGCCGCCATTGAATCCCTTATGTCACAAGTTAACGACCTAGCTGACGAGTTTTATTCAGGTGACCTGGGAACCGCATTTGATATGGCCATGAATTTAACCAGTGACGCTGATCAAATTGCGCAGTTCAGCTTAGACCTTAAGCAAAGCCAATTAAGCAGCTACGAATATGGCGCCATGAAAGGTGAAGCCTTGGGGAATGGCAATAAAGGCTATGATACAGCCAAGTTACCAAAAGGCTTGGCGGACCCTCTGGCTAATTTTGCTCAAGGAGTGAAAGAGGCCTTTGAGGAAGCGAATCAATTTGCAAACTCTCGCAGCTTGTTAGAAAACTTATTCGAGCAAATGGATCAAACCACACAAACATTGGGTAAAAGTCAGTTACCTGATCTATTAAAACCTATGTTAAACGCCTTAAATGCGTAACTAACATAGCGATTTCTTTTTACGGGAGGCGCAGGTAACTGTGTCTCCCGTTTTTTTATGGCGTTTTTTATTGTCACGTACCGTGGTATTCTGCCCTCATCAAAAAGCATTAGGAAACACTGTGCAGTTAGAGTTATTGGGCACCACAGGTTGTCATTTGTGTGAAGTAGCAGAGCGTATGGCTAGGCGAATTGCCCCAGTATTCGGCTTTACTTTGGTATATGTGGATATTGCAGAGGATGATGCTCTGGTTGACAAATATGGCATGCAAATTCCTGTATTAAGAGCACAAGATGGCGGCGAACTGGGTTGGCCGTTTGCAGAAGAAGAATTGATCCATTGGTTAGAAGCCATAAAACCATAATAAGAATTTCAACTACAATAAATAAACGTAATGTAAGGAGTAATAACGTGTTGCAACGTTTAACTTTAGTGATATGTATACTGGCCCTTAGTGCCTGTAGCGGTGTCTCACGCACACCTGACGAACAAGCCATTAACTATGCGCTGGTTGAAGATGTCACCGCACGAAAATTAACCGATCAATGCAGTGAACTAAGCGTAACCGCTAAACAAGCTGCATGGCGTGGTTATCGCAGCTGGTGGAAGCGTAACGGAAGCCTAGTAGAGGCGGCTGATTATGGCTTGAGCTACAACTTAGTTACCCTCACCGATACCCGCCAAGAAACCGGTGCTCGTTATGCTATGGGTCTGACGTTTGACATCATTGCTGAAGCAGAGCAGCGAGTTGCTGAAATTTTAGAAGGCAGTGATAAAGCGGCCACTTGTTTAGACATTATGGCGGAATATCGTGATGGTGCGATGGATTTACGTGAAGACTCAAACATGTACCCGTTATTGGTTAAGCTACAACAAAAACGCGATGCACATGGCCAAGACCTTTATCTTAAAATGAGTGTCATTGAAGATAAGTCGAACAAGAAATTTTCACGCAGTGCGTATGCGGTAGAGCGTATGGCAAAACGTGAAGGCTGCGTTAACCCTAAAGTGCGCACCCTTAAATCAGATGGCCCTAATGAAGTATTAGAAGCCAGTTGTGCAGACGATTCATACTTATTAGTACGCTGTGAATGGCGCAATTGTAAAATTCAAAACTAATTGAGCCGCTTGCTGGAACGATTCATTCCAGCTTTAAGCTCAAGCAGACATTGAGAGTTAATAATGAAACCGATAGGGTAAGCCTTATCGGTTTTTTTGTGTTTAAAGGGTTAGTAATGAAATTTAAAAAGTTAGGCAATACTAATATTGATGTGAGTTTGATCAGCTTAGGCACCATGACATGGGGTGAACAAAACACAGAGCAAGAAGCCCACGAACAATTAGACTACGCCTTATCACAAGGCATTAACTTTATTGATACTGCTGAAATGTATCCAGTACCACCGAAACCTGAAACCCAAGGGCTGACAGAACAATATGTCGGCACCTGGCTTAACCAGCGCGGGCAGCGAGATGATATTGTATTGGCAACCAAAGTGGCAGGCCCTGGCAACGGCTTAACGTATTTACGTAATGGCCCGCGTTTAACAAAATCACATATCCATCAAGCAATAGAAACAAGCTTACAGCGTTTACAAACCGACTATGTAGATTTGTATCAGCTGCACTGGCCAGATCGTAATACCAATTTTTTTGGTCAGTTGGGTTATCAGGCTAAAACTGAAGAGCAAATAACCCCTTTATTTGACAGTATTAGCGCCATTAATGAATTGGTGCAACAAGGTAAAATTCGTCATTGGGGGTTTAGTAATGAAACACCTTGGGGCGTGATGAAGGCGCTGAGTATTTGTGAAGAACATGGCTTTGTGAAACCAGTGTCGATTCAAAATCCTTATAACTTATTAAATCGCACCTATGAAGTGGGTTTGGCGGAAGTGAGTCACCGTGAAAATATTGGTTTATTAGCTTATAGCCCAATGGCGTTTGGCGCGTTAAGCGGTAAATACTTAGGCAGTGAAAAACCAGAAAAAGCTCGGTTAACCTTGTATGAGCGTTTTACCCGTTATAACAATGAGCAAGCGGTGAAAGCTACAAAAGCTTATGTGAATATCGCTAACTACTTTAATCTGACTCCAGCACAAATGAGTTTGGCATTTGTGAATCAACAATCGTTTGTGACCAGTAATATTATCGGTGCAACAACCATGGTGCAGTTAAAAGAGAATATTGCTTCTATTGATATCAGTTTGAATGATGAGGTGCTTGGTGAAATTGCGAAAGTCCATGGGCAGCATCCTAACCCAGCCCCATAGCTTAATGATAAAATTCTGAATGCGACAGACATAAAAAAAGCGGATGTAAATCATCCGCTTTTTTTATGTCTAATAACTAATAGATTTAATTACCCGCTTTAGTGACTGGCCCATCGTTCTGATTAATTAATTTACTAAGCTTGTGTTCTGCTTTTTTACTCACGGCCTGTCTAGGGAATTCTTCCATTACTTTACGGAAGAAGTAGCTGGATTTTTTGATGCTTTTATTTGGGTTTTGCTCGCTCATATAAATTAACCCTAACTGGTAAAGTGACTTGGCTTTAATGCTGTCACTGGAGCCTGGATTTTGATAAACCGTTAAATATACACCGTTAGCATCTTCTAAACGGTTTTCACGAATAGCCCGCTCACTCATGGGGGTTAAATCTGGATCAAATGCCGTAATGGGTTTGTTTAATAAACGGTCTTTATCAACATGAGACAGTAATTGCTCAGGGGTCATTTGCACGGTTTCTTTTTTACGGGCTTCTATGATGGCTAAGCGATCTTGGACACGGTCTTGCAAAATACTATATGGGAACTCAATTAGGTGACGATGAAAATAGGCTTTGGCTTTTTCATCATCACGGTCTTTGTTGTAACGGTTCATATAGATTAAGCCAATTTGATAGATTGCGATGCTTTTCATATCCTGGCTGTAATCATCTTTGCCATAGCCTAGCAGGTAGGTATTGATAACGTCAGTGCTATTGTTTTCAACAATGCCGTTAATTGAGTAGGTGATTAGATCAGGCTCTTCATCTAACGCAGCAGCAGCCTTAAGGCGAATATCCGTTTTGTATTTTAAAAATTCATGGTTACCACCAGCGCCTAATACCAGAGGTGTGGTTGCGGCACAGCCCGCTAAACCGGTGATAAGGGATAAAACAAATAATAATTTTATTGGCGACTGCATAATGATTTCCTATCTATGATGGGCCGCAGTTTACTGAGCCTATGAGTCGCTGCAAGTATTTACATCAAGTTTTTCGTAGCATGGCGTATTTTGCCTGTGTCATGCAAAAAAAGTAAGAAAGTTAAAAGAAAGACCACTTCATGTATTTGTCGTACTGAATGGGGCTTATGTATTCTTTAAAGCGCATGTCTTGCAGGATTCTGCGGTATTTACGTTTATGACGCTTAGCCAAGTACTGGTTTTGATAGATAGTGAAGTGATATTTGCGCGGGCTGGGCATTAATACGGCTAAAAAGGCACCTTGCGCTGCATTCAGCTGGCTAGGTTTGGCTTTAAAGTAGTATTGAGCCGCAGCGTGAATGCCATAGATATCTGGGCCAAATTCGATGATATTTAAGTACAGCTCAAGTATTTCATTTTTGCTTAATGCCTTTTCAAGTCGCTTAGTAACAAGCAGCTCTTTGACCTTGCGGTATAGGGTTTTATTGTTTTCAAAATAAATGTTTTTAACGGTTTGCTGGGTAATGGTGCTGGCACCAAAACTCCACTCACGGCGTTTAATGTTTTCACCTAACGCGCTAATCAACGCATCATAGTCGATGCCTTGATGATTGAAAAAGTCACCGTCTTCACTCATGACAATGGCATACAGTAACTCGCGATTGATGTTATCGATGCTAACCCATTGGTATTTTTTAACCCCAGAAGGGGATTGCGCTAAATGTTCTTCAACACTTTTGATCGCTGTTTGTTTGGCCTGCTCAAAACCTTTAGCTTCAAAGTGAGGCAGGCTTTCCAATAAAGTGAAGGTTGAAATAAGCGCAACGATGGCCAATATCCAAAAAATGGCGCCAGTCACCATGAAGATGGACTTCATTAAGTGGTAGGGACTTACGATTACGCGAATCATGCGATTGCGTAATCGTTTCCATGGATTTGTTTCGAGGTCGTTTAAGTATTCGTCCTTGATGTGAAACATGAAGTGCCCTTAATGAACGCTTTGCCTAATAATAATCTGTCACAGCTTACATTAGGATGAATGCTTGGCCAAATGAGCCATGGCAGCTAATGCGTCAGGGTCTTTTGATTTGATTTTATTGGCGATGGTGTGTTGGAAAAAATAATGAAAATCTTTACGGTGCTGCGCGCTAAATAAGCAGTCATCACCTGTTAATACAGGGGTGCTGTGTACATGATCTTCTTCAATACACATGGCTAAAATACTGCCATCACTGTAAAGGCGCCAGCTATGGATTTCTTGAATACTAAAGCTATCAAAATGATCTTTGCTAAAAACGGCGTGGGAGCCAATTAAGTCTGGAATTTCTTGGGCAATACTCACAGAGCCTGTTTGAACAATTGGATAAAACTGGGCACTTTGTTTTAAAAACTCAGACTTATAGGCTGGTGCGTCGAAAAGAACTTGGCCAGTGTTAGTGTCCATAAAACCTTCCCAATGACCATTTAGTGGGTCATCTAGGCTGCGGCATGCCACAAGGCGATTAAGCCAAGGCACCATGCCATCAATGTGGCCATCACTCCATACGGCCCAGCAAAGCACCTTTAAGCTGAAGACTTGATCAGATGAATCATTGGTGTAGAGCATCTCTATGCCATCTAATTCTGGCAATAGGCGCTGTATGTTGGGTAGATTTCGTTTGTGTTGCCTAAAATCAATAACATCGGCTTGTTTGGCCATATTCACTCCAAGGCTAATTGCGACTGCTTCCTGCACTTAACTTCAGTATAGGTGCAAAAAACCAAGGAGTATGATCAGTTTTGAATAACCGCGTGCTGTGTAATATCCAGTTGATTGATTGCTTTTCGGCTCACGTAGTAAAGACGGGACAAGAGCAATACAGCGTTAACACTTAAGCCCACGATTAGCCCTATCCAAAAGCCGGCAGCTCCCATAGGTGCTACTTGCGAGAGACCCAAGTAATAACCAAGGGGCAAGCCCACAAACCAGAATGAAACAATACTAATAGCCAGTGTGACCATGGTGTCTTTATAACCCCGCAATGCACCCGCGGCCCCCACCTGAATACTGTCACTAATCTGAAACACCGCCGCATGCATCATCAATAATACCGCCAGTGATAACACCTGTTGGTCTTGGCTATATAAGCTGGCCAGTGCGCCTCCTAAAAAGTACAGAATACTGGCGTTAAACAAAGCAAATATAAGATTGATTTGAATGGCGTTTACCCAAGCTTGTTTAGCGGCTACGGGCTGATTGCGGCCAAGCTCATGACCCACTCTTACGGTTAAGGCAGTGGCCAGGCTTAAGGGCACCATAAAGGTAACCGTGGTGATATTAAGTGTGATTTGGTGAGCGGCCACCACCACAGGACCCAATTGGGCAATAAATAAGGCAATAATACAAAATAGGCTCACCTCAGCAAAAATGGCTAAGCCAATGGGCAAACCTACCGCGCTGATGTTGCCAATGGTTTTAATATTAGGGCCAGTGAAGTTTTGTAGTGGCTTTACTTTTTGATGGTGCTGGCTAAACCAGGTGAATATCCAGATGGCAATGGTCATGAGGTAAAACACGATTAAACTTGCCAAGCCACAGCCCGGTCCTCCCATGGCTTCAATGGGACCAAAACCAAAAACAAATATGAGATTGAGGGGGATATTGAGCAATAAGCCTGCAAATGCGATAACGGTTACAGGTTTGGTGAGGTGTACCGCTTCATTGTAAGAGCGAAAAGCTTGATGAATGGCCACAGCAGGTAAAGCAAGGGCAATATAAAACAAGTAATCAACTGTAATGCTCTGAATGTCTTCGCTTATTTCCATTAGCGCCATTAATGGGCGTGTGCCTAGCAGCATGATTGTCATGGCAATCAGGCCTATCACTAAGCCTAGATAAATCCCTTGTTGTAAATAGTGAGCAGATTGCTGCTTATTTTTGGCGCCTTTAGCGTGGGCAACCATGGGGGTTAGCGCCACCATGATGCCGGCTTCAAATAAAACAATAGGCAGCCAAATACTGCTTCCCACTGCAATTGAGGCTAAATCAAGGGTGCCTGCAAGGCCTGCAATTAAGGTATCCACCACGCCCATGCCGGTTTGTGCTAATTGCGTTCCAAGGATCGGCAGCATCAACACCATAAGTGGCTTGGCTTGCTTGAAAAAAGACCTGAGCATGTGCCGATTATCCCTAGTAAAAAAACGCCTAAGTATCGTGATTTTACTATGAAATGCAATGCTCACCGTTTGCAACTGGTAGCTATCGGCCATAACTGGTATAAAGCAGGCCAGTCAGAATGTTGTAAGAATCTATGTATCACTGCTGTGCCGCTATTCAAATCTTTAACCAATGCTTTAAAAGCTCCATCAATACGGAGTTGGTTCGAGGCGGGCATGAGCCTATATATATCCCAAGAAGTCAGTATTATCCTTGGGATCGTGTGATTTTTGCCCATGGTTTTTTTTCAAGCGCACTGCATGAAATTAGCCATTGGTGTATTGCTGGGGAGAAGCGTCGTAAGCTGGTGGATTTTGGCTATTGGTATAACCCTGATGGTCGAACACCTGAGCAGCAAACTGAGTTTGAAAAAGTAGAAGTTAAGCCGCAAGCGTTGGAGTGGATACTCAGCCAAAGTGCTAATTTCAGATTTAATGTGAGTATCGATAATTTAAGCGGCGATCCTCATTATATTGAACAATCCGCTAATGTCTTTAAAGACAATATATACCAGCAAGTACAGGTGTATTTGCAACAGGGTTTGCCCACACGGGCAAAACAGTTCAGTGATGCTTTAATCGCTCATTATCGTAGCGGACAGCCTCTGGATATATCAGAATTTAAACGGGAAATGTTATAAATGCCATTTGGATTAATTAAAAAAATATTTAATAAATCAGAACCAGTGAAGCAGTCAGTAGCGCCAAACAAAGCGCCAAAGCCAGCGACTAAAAAAGCACCAGCTAAAGCGAAATCAAAAGTTGCACCAAAGAAAAAAACAGTCACACCATGGGACCCATCCCAATTTAAAGTTGAACCTGCTGAAGGTAAAACCCGTTTCCATGATTTGAACTTAGATGAGCGCATTATGCGCGGCATTTATGATTTAGGCTTTCAATATGCCAGCCCAATTCAAGCGGCGTCTTTGCCATTAACCCTTGCTGGCCATGACATTATTGGTAAAGCACAAACGGGTACTGGTAAAACGGCGGCATTTTTAATTACAGTTTTACAAAAATTATTAACCACCTCACCAAGTGAGCGTTATGCCAGTGAGCCTCGTGCGTTAGTGATAGCCCCAACCCGTGAATTGGCCATGCAAATTGCAAAAGATGCACAAGGCTTATCAAAGCATACCGACATCAATGTGGTCACCGTTGTCGGTGGTGTGGACTACGACAAGCAAAAAGACGAGCTAAACAATATTGTTGATATTGTGGTGGCGACACCGGGGCGTTTGTTGGATTTCTTGCAGCAAAAAGTGGTGTTTTTGGACCAAGTTGAGTTGTTGGTGATTGATGAAGCGGACCGCATGTTAGACATGGGATTCATTCCTGACCTGAAACGTATTATTCGCGCCACCCCTGAAAAAGACATTCGTCAAACCCAGTTGTTTAGTGCCACTTATCCATACGATGTAGTGGCGTTAAGTGAAAGCTGGACGTATAAGCCTCAGCAAATTGAAATTGAACCTGAGTCAGTAGCCACCGAAACGGTTGATCAACGTTTTTACAGTTTACAAGAAACTGAAAAAGACCAAGTGCTGGTGAATCTATTAAATGAAGCCACCACAGGTAAAGCGATTATATTCGCTAATCGCCGTGATACCTCTCGTGACCTAGCGGACCGCTTAAATAAAATGGGTGTTAAAGCCATGTTGTTAAGTGGTGAAGTGGCTCAGCAAAAACGTGTAAAAACCTTAGAGCGTTTTAAAAACCAAGACAATACCGTATTAGTAGCCACCGATGTGGCCGGCCGTGGTATTCACGTAGACGGCATTACCCACGTATTTAATTATAATTTGCCAGATGACCCAGAGGATTATGTTCACCGTATTGGTCGAACGGGTCGTGCGGGTGCTAGCGGTATGGCAATTACGTTCATTGATGAATACGAAGCGTATGGCATGATGGATTTAGAAAAATATTTAGGCAAAAAAATTGTAACGGAACCAGTTCCCAAGGGGTAAGTTATGGCGGCAAGGATGCTGTTGGTTTTAACACTCGTATTTAGCAGTGCAGCGGTGGTTGCGTTAGATGCAGAGCAAGCTCATATTTTGATTCGTCAACAAGCCCCTGAGCTTTTAGGTGATGGTAGCCAGCTGGTGAGTGTTTATTATTTTGGTGATTCTCATGATTTATCTGTGGTGGGGCTTGAGCGAGTAGGGGATGAATATCTGCCTATTCGCTGGTTGGTGATTTTCGAAAAAGAAACAGTGTTAGGTTGGTATTATCCAAGTACTGAATTTCCGGTTCGATTTGATGATGGTCATTTGATCTTCCCTAAGGGGAGTCGTGTTGAAGACATTAATTTATTGCCCTCGCCCCCTAAAGCTATGACCATAGAAGATCAATCTATTTTGTTTTTTACCCCTAAGAGTGATCGTGAAGCAAGCTCATCTAATTGACATATCAGCCGTTTTTTTTCGTTATTATTTTGCCCCAGGCCCCACGGTCATTAACGATGACGGCTGGGAAGTATATCCTCTATTGGCCAGTTTACGCTGGCTGATGAACCCCGATTTCTTTGAAGCGGATTTAACCGTCGCTGCATTTGATGAAAGCTTGGGTACATGCTTTCGTCATCATCTAGACCCTCAATACAAAGCCAATCGTGCGTTACCCACCGAAGACATTATCTACCAGCTAAGTTTGCTTAAGTCCTTTTGTGAGCATATGGGGTTTGTGGTGCAAGCGGGTGAGGAATTTGAAGCCGATGATTATATAGCCGCCAGCGCCTCACAATTAAACGACCATCAAATTACCATTCATTCCCGTGACAAAGATCTGCGCCAGCTGTTGGCTGAAAATGTAATCATGCGTGATAGCGCCACCGATGCGCTTTGGGATGAAAGCCGCTTATTAAAGGACACGGGCCTGCGCCCAGAGCAGGTAGTGGATTACCTTTCAATGGTGGGGGATGCCAGTGACAATATTGAAGGCATTCCTGGTATCGGTGTGAAAACGGCTACCGCGTTGTTACAGCAATACAGTGACTCAAAGGGCATTTATCAGGCGATTGCGGTTGGTGAAATCTTGCCAGTCAGAGGCGCTAAACGCATTACCACTGCTTTATTGGAAAATGAGCCTCGCTTGTTATTGAACCAAGAGCTCACCCGTTTGCGGAAGGATATTTCATTGAGTCTTGCACCTTTGCCTTTTAATCAAGACAATTACTTATTTATTGATGCCCTTGCTCTACAAGTGGGCATTCATCGGCCATTAAAAAAGGCCCTAGAGACATTAGCTGGATTGTATTTATGAAAATTGTTGCCGATGAAAACATCCCGCTGTTGGATGCCTTTTTTAGTGATATGTGTAGCCAATTGGTGACACTGCCTGGTCGAGAGATGACCAATGAACAAGTAAAAGATGCAGATATTTTGCTGGTACGCTCCATTACCACGGTAAACCAAGCATTATTGGCAGGCAGTCGCGTTAAATTTGTGGGTACCTGCACCATAGGCACTGACCACCTCGATACAGACTACCTAGATCAGCAAAATATACAGTATGCCAATGCTCCGGGCTGTAACGCCAAATCGGTGGTGGATTACGTCTTAAGCTGCTTATTGGTGTTACAAGAGCGCAAACAAAAGAACTGGCAGGATTTCAGCGTAGGCATTGTGGGTGTCGGCAGTGTGGGTGGCATGTTACATGACACTCTAACGGCTTTAGGTATGACGGTTGTGGCATATGACCCAAATGTCAGTGAATACAGTGATCAAGAAAA
The DNA here is from genome assembly GCA_049115935.1 of Bermanella sp. Lineage (GTDB taxonomy): Bacteria > Pseudomonadota > Gammaproteobacteria > Pseudomonadales > Oceanobacteraceae > Bermanella. The sequence continues at coordinate 62,191 of JAGDZK010000042.1, forward strand.
TAAAGAGCGTGTCTGGCAACAAGATGTGGTGACACTTCATACACCGATCATTAAGCAAGGTGAACACGCTACTTATCACTTAGTTGATAACACTCGCTTAGAGTCAATGAAACCCGATGCCTGCTTGATTAATAGCTGTCGCGGAGCCGTCATTGATAACCAAGCACTAGTGGTGCATTTAAGTCAGAACCCGAACTTTAATGTCATTTTAGATGTATACGAGCAAGAGCCCTCACCATCAGATGAGCTGATGAAAGCCTGTTTATTGGCCACCCCTCATATTGCTGGTTATAGCCTAGATGGTAAATACGGCGGAACCGCCATGATTTATGATGCCATTTGCGAAACGTTTGCTTTGCCTAAGCGTTTAAAACTTGCTCAACTCATTTCTGAGGTGCCTGTGCGTAAATTAAGCTTCAGTAATGAAGCGGCAATGGGGTATGTCATGAAGCAAGTGATTCGAAACGCGTATGATGTGCGCGATGATCACTACCGTATGCTGAGTTTAATTGGCTTAAGTGATGCTGAAAAAGCGAAGGCGTTTGATCAACTGCGCAAGAATTACCCCCTAAGACGGGACTTAAGTGGACAAAGTATTTCTGCGAAACGGTTGTCCCACCCTGTGTGGCTGCAAGCCTTGGGTGTTCGAATCAAGCCATAGTTCAAATGCTTGTTTGAATTTTAGGTATAAAAAAACAGCCAGTGGCTGTTTATATTTGACGTGACAAGCTGATTTAAGATTTGGCAGCTTGTAGGATTTTCTTCAAGGCTTTTTGGATCATATCTTCTGTAATGGGCGTCTCTCTGCCCTTATCGTCTATGATTGCAGCGCCATGCATAAAGTCTTTGTTAGTTTGGGCTGCTTTTGTTGTGCTTGAGCTTTTCATAACGTCACCCCTTAATATGTAATACCAGTATAGTAATAGCCTGTGTATTGAGCCAAGAGTTTTATGCAAAAAAACATAATTTTAGAAGATATATTGAAAGTATTACCATCTGATGACACTCGCAGACTGCTTCATGGCCGTGGCGGACTATTTCAAGGGTGGGAGCAAGTTAATATTGAAATATACCCGCCTGTTTTATGGGTGATTATTTATCAAGCCATCGATGAATCACAATTGATGCAAACCCTTGCAGCTATTAAAGATCAAGCGGATGCATTGCAGCTCGAAGCAATTTATATTCAGCGCAGATATGAAGCAGGCAATCCTGTTGAAATATTGCATGGGACTGATTCTTATTTAGATGTGGATTTTAAGGTGAAGGAGGCAGGGCTTTCTTATTGGGTTAACCTAGGTCGTAATCAAAACAGTGGTTTGTTTTTGGATATGTGCAATGGCCGTCAATGGGTGCGTGAACATGCGAAGGATAAAGCCGTACTTAATCTATTTTCCTATACCTGTAGTTTAGGTATTGCAGCGGCCGCTGGTGCTGCCAATTCCGTTGTGAATATCGATATGGCGAAAGGTGCGATAAAGCGCGGGCAGCAAAACTTAGCTTTGAATGATGTGGTTTGTCAGCGTAATACCTTTATTGCGCAAGATATTTTTAAAATGATCAAAAAACTTACGCAAAAAGGGCCATTTGATTTATTAATTGCAGATCCACCAAGCTTTCAAAGTAAAGCGTTTGATGTGCGTCGTGATTACGAAAAATTATTAACCAAATTAAAACCAGCCTTAGCCGACAACGCACAATTAATATTATGTTTAAATTCACCGGCTCTAGGTGAATCATTTTTGCACGAATTAGTTGGGCGTGTGTTTCCAGAGGCGCGTTTTGTTGAACGCATAGCAAATCCGGATGTGCTTGCAGATGTTAACGAAGATGCATCACTAAAAGTGATGCTATTTCAGTTGTAAGATTAACCTTATGGTGCAGCGTTAAAAAAATATTGTTGAATCATGTTTTGCATATCAATACTGGATTGATTTTTTAACGCTTGCTGCATTTGAAAGGCAAGGGTGCTTTCTCGCTTTTCAATTGAATTAGCTTTTTTAAAGTCATTAGCATTAAGATTAGGGCGAATCAGTTTTACAAAGGCTTTTTGGGTAAGGGTGCAGTCTTCTGCACTTTCTTGTTTGATAATATCGGAATAACGAACATAGCCTTCGTCATGCAGCCACATTAGTGCGCCGATGGCTGATAAGTATCGAGGGCTATGTAAGCCGAATTCATCCATGTCATCCGGCCCGCTGATATCATCAATAAATAAGCTCACCTTACGAGGGAACTGCTGAAATAAACTCAGCAGAATCACACCCATATCGTGGTAAAAATCATCAATGTTCACATCGTTCATAAAGAAAACTTATTGGCTGTAGTGTTCAAAGAAATTGCCGATTTTACCAATGGCTTCTTTTAAGTCGTCTACGCGAGGCAAGAAAACCAAACGGAAGTGATCCGGCTCTGGCCAGTTAAACGCTCGACCATGAACGATTAGTATTTTCTGCTGCTCTAATAAATCCAACACCATTTTTTCGTCATTCTTAATGTTGAACTTGGCCTGATCCATTTTAACAAAGCTGTATAACGCACCTTTTGGCAGAGTACAGCTTAAGCCAGGAATATCGTTTATCATTTTGTGAGCAATGTTACGTTGTTCATAAATACGCCCGCCTGGGCGTACTAAATCATTGATGCTTTGATAGCCGCCTAGTGCCGTTTGGATGGCGTACTGTGCTGGCACGTTTGCACATAAGCGCATGCTGGCAAGCATGTCTAAGCCTTCAAGGTAATCTTTGGCTTTGTGTTTTGCGCCACTGACCACTAACCAGCCACTACGAAAGCCTGCTAGGCGGTACGTTTTAGACAGACCATTAAACGTAATGATTAATAAGTCTTCAGCCAGTGATGCGGTTGATACGTGCTCAGCTTCATCAAATAAAATCTTGTCGTAAATTTCATCAGAAAAAACAACCAAGTTGTGCTGGCGAGCCACTTCTAACATTTCAAGTAACACTTCTTTTGGATATAGCGCACCAGTAGGGTTGTTTGGATTAATAAGCACCAAAGCCTTGGTATTGGGTGTGATGTTCTTTTTGATGTTATCAATATCAGGGTACCAATCTGCTTGTTCGTCGCAGCGGTAATGCACAGGGGTACCGCCTGCTAAGCTTACTGCGCCAGTCCATAGTGGGTAGTCTGGGGCAGGAATGAGTACTTCATCACCATTGTTGATCAAGCCTTGTAACGCCATTACGATTAATTCGCTGACACCATTGCCAAGGTAGATGTCTTCGATTTCAACACCTTTAATGCCTTTTTGCTGGCAGTATTGCATCACCGCTTTGCGGGCCGAGTAAACGCCCTTGCTGTCGCTATAGCCTTGTGAATTAGGCAGTTGATGAATCACATCTTGTAAGATTTCATCCGGTGCGTTTAACTCAAAAGGCGCGGGGTTGCCAATATTAAGCTTGAGGATGCGATGCCCTTCGTCTTCCATTTTTTTAGCGGCACTTAAAACAGGTCCGCGAATATCATAAAATACGTTGGCGAGTTTGTTAGATTTATGCAATTCGTGCATGGAAAACCCCGGTGCTGCTTGGATCTAATAAAGCAGCTTGTTGTCGTAAAAGATGTGCGGATGATACCTAGCTTTTTGCATGGCTCCAATCACTACATTAAGCTTTCTTTAAGCTTTCTTTAAGCTTTCTTATTGATAGCAGAGACTTTTTTAGGAGCAATCGATGAAAAAAATAACAAAAACAGAAGATCAGTGGCGCGAACAGCTTGATCCTGAAACTTACCGTATTACCCGTGAAAAAGGCACGGAAAGGGCTTTTACGGGTGCTCTATACACCAATCAAGCTCAAGGGACTTACAAGTGTGTTTGTTGCGGCGAGCCTTTGTTTGATTCTCAAACAAAGTACGACAGTGGTTCAGGGTGGCCAAGTTTCTTTCAGCCCATTCAAGCAGATGTCATCGAAGAGCATAGTGACGGCTCGTTAATGATGCAGCGTACAGAGATCGTGTGCGGGCGTTGCGATAGTCATCTTGGTCATGTTTTCCCTGATGGTCCAGCTCCAACGGGTTTACGCTATTGTGTGAATAGCGCATCGCTTAAGTTTGATGAGAAATCATGAAAGACTTTGATTGGATACTGCATCGGGCTCAAGAACTAAAAGGCCCTGACCTTACGGTTTATATGCCTCGTTTAGAGAGTAACGAAGCACTTGCCCAGCGCAGCAGCGCCTCTTACTTGTCACTATTAGGTTTGCGTATATTTCGAGCGGGCCTGAAGCACAGTGTGGTGGATGATAAGTGGCCCATATTTGAGCAAGTATTTAAAAACTTCAACCCTGCGTATGTGGCTAGTTTAAGTGACGAAGCCTTAGAGCAGCACATGTTACAACCTGGGTTAATCAAGCATTGGGGTAAAATGAAGGCTCTGCGCACAAACGCGGCTTGGCTGATGGAGTTAGAGCGAGAGTGCGGTGGGTTTGGTCAATATATTGCCAACTGGCCCGTGACTGATATTGTGAGTTTATGGCTGGATATGAAAAAGAAAGGGGCTCAATTGGGCGGTCGAAGTGCTCCAGCTGTTTTACGTATGGCAGGTAAGGACACCTTTAATTTAAGCGAAGATGTGATGGTGCAACTGCGTGCACAAGGGGTCGTTGATAGGGTCGAAGATAATAAGGCAAAGCGTGACTTGCTGGCGATTCAAGAGGCTTTTAATCTTTGGCACGAGCAGTCAGGCTTACCTATGTCACATATATCGAGAATGCTTTCCTTTACTTAAGTTGATATCTTTTGATTAAACACTAGACAGTTTCCTTTTGTTTGGTTAGATTGATTGTGTGCAATTTAATTTATAGCAATTCAATATAATTGGAGGATAGATATGTCAATTTATGACTTTAAAGCCACAGATATTCAGGGGCGCGAACAAGAATTATCTGCTTACAAAGGTAAGGTGCTACTGATTGTAAATACGGCCAGTAAATGTGGCTTTACGCCACAATTTGAAGGACTTGAGGCTATGTACAAAGAACTGCATGACAAGGGCTTAGAAGTACTAGGCTTTCCTTGTAATCAGTTTGCGCAACAAGATAAGGGTAGTGATAGTGAAATAGCGGGCTTTTGTATGAAAAACTATGGCGTCAGTTTTCCTATGTTTTCTAAAATAGATGTTAATGGTGATCATGCACATCCCCTGTATCAATATCTAAAAAAAGAAGCTCGCGGTATTTTAGGAACCCAAAAAATCAAATGGAACTTCACTAAATTCTTAATCAACCAAGACGGCAAAGTGATTAAGCGTTTTGCACCCACTGCAAAGCCTGAAGACATTGCCAAGCACGTACGTGCTTTACTTAATTAAATGTTGATAGTGGTATTTGACCCAATCCCAGTGAGAGGGTAACTTGCCATACTGATTATTTAATTGTGATATGGGGTGTTATGAGTAAGCAAACAGATGAACTGTTAAAGCTAGATAACCAGTTGTGCTTTCAGCTTTATAGCGCCTCACGTCTAATGACGAAGTTATATCAGCCACTACTTAAACCACTAGACTTAACTTATCCGCAGTATTTGGTCATGTTGGTTCTTTGGGAAATGCCAATTGGTCATAAATTCACGGTGACCATGCTAGGTGAACGTTTGAAGCTTGATAGTGGGACTCTAACACCACTATTGAAGCGCTTGGAGGCCAAACGCCTTCTTCAGCGTCAACGCAGTAATGAAGATGAAAGACAGGTGTGGGTGCGTTTAACGGCACTTGGTGAGGCGTTAAAGCAGCAGGCTAAGCGTGTGCCTGAAAAACTATTATGTGATGCGGGGATTAAAGCTGAAGAAGTGAGTGTTATACGTGAAATGATGAAAAGCTTATTTGAAAAGCTGCCTGATTAATCGTAGATATTTTTTTTAACCTCCCAGTCTTCTTCCTCTTTTATTTTATCCATACCACTGGCCAGTTGCCCTGCGGAGCGCTCATTGCTTTTTTTGCTGTCAATGGATAATTGCTTCTCAAGTTTGGCGATGGTTTTTTCGAGTTCATCTTTTAACGGGTTTAAATACTGCTTCAGTGGGCTTTTAATGACTAAGCCAAGCGCCACTTTGAATTTTGAGAGGGCAGGGCGTATCTTTTTGGTTCTTAAGATTCCCTGTGCCATGTTGTAATTCATGTCGATAACGGTTCGTTGCATGATGATTTTTAAATTTTTTACCACTCTGGAGCCATGGGCTTTTGGAATGAGTCCGTTTTTTACGGATTTAATAATTTGATCATGTAGATACTTAACCATTGTGCGAATCTCATGGGCGGTGTCCGGGTTTTCTACCTTCCCGCGTTTCGCTAGCCGCTTGACGCTATCATCTTTTTGTTTGAGCGTGCTTTCTAGTTGAATTTCCATTTCTTGGTATAGGGTGTTGAGGGTTTGCTGATCAGTATTTGTCTCAAGGATTTTGCTGATCAGTTGCATGGTGCGCTTAAGCATGAAGATGCGAGTGGGAACATCGAAATATATATTAGGTATGACGGCCATGGCATTTTGCATGCGACGGAGGTCATCATTGAGATCCATCATTTCTCGGGCTTTTTCGATACGACGCTTGTCGAGATACCCTTTTAAAAATAGGACGCCAAGTAATGCGAAGGTTATCAGCGCCCCTGTAACGATGATAGAGTCCATTGCTGCTTCTTTCTCTCCATTAGATATATTTAGTGTAGACCGAATTTAAAAAGTTTTTTATTAGAAAAAACTTGACCTAATTCAATAAGATACATAGAATGCGCGCCACATTAGACGTGACTGACGTCTTCTGTTTAGTGTCCCGTTCGTCTAGAGGCCTAGGACACCGCCCTTTCACGGCGGTAACAGGGGTTCGACTCCCCTACGGGATACCACTTATTTAGTGTGTATTGGTTAGCTTAGCTAACGAGTATGTGACCTGAGAGGAATCTCAAGGTGAAAGAATTGCGGGAATAGCTCAGTTGGTAGAGCACGACCTTGCCAAGGTCGGGGTCGCGAGTTCGAGTCTCGTTTCCCGCTCCAAATTAAAAAGCCAGAACAGTGTTCTGGCTTTTTTTCGTCTGTAAGAAAGTGAGCCAAGCAATACTTGGCTCTGGTTTAGCTTACTTTGTGCTAAAGATGGCTTGCTTAGCAGCTAGGTAGTCAAAGTTTTCATCAGCTTCTATCATTAAGTCTTCAAGCTTCTGAAACTTGGCAATTTCTTCGTCTGGCATGAAATGCAGTGCTTCACCACCAAAATACCAAAGTACTTCACGACCTAGGTGTGGCGCGAGAGTTGGGTAGTTACGAAATAATCGAGTGAGCCAGTTCTGGCCATCAAAAACGGCGTTACTATCACGGGTTTCAAGGGCAATGATTAGTGCATTAAGCTGTTCGATGAAACTGGCTTCGTCTTCATCAAGGTTTTCTTGATTAAATGGAAAACCTTGTTGCACAGATTTTAAGAAATCTTTCAATAAAATCAGAGTATGATGGTGAGGATTATAGGCTTGCATAGATACGATACGGTTATGAGCTCATTGAATGATTATAAAGGACCTGCCCTTAGTATAACGGGGCTAAAAAAAGTATATGACAATGGTCATGTAGCTTTGAAGGGCATTGACCTTGAGGTTGCTCAAGGAGACTTCTTTGCCTTGTTGGGTCCTAATGGTGCTGGTAAGTCTACCACACTTGGCATTGTTTCAGGGTTAGTGAATAAAAGTGAAGGGCAAGTTAAGTTATTCGGACTAGATATCGAAGGGGACTGGTACGCTGCGAAACGTTTATTGGGGGTTGTACCGCAAGAATTTAATTTTAACCAATTTGAAAAAGTGCAAGATATTGTGGTGACTCAAGCGGGTTACTATGGCCTGAATAAGAAACAAGCGCTGGCGCAAAGTGAAAAATACCTTAAGGCGTTGGACTTATGGGAGAAAAGAGATGTTCCGTCTCGCATGCTCTCAGGGGGCATGAAACGTCGTTTAATGATTGCTCGAGCTTTGGTTCATGATCCACGCTTACTCATTTTAGATGAGCCTACAGCGGGTGTGGATATCGAACTGCGTTTAAGTATGTGGGAGTATCTACAGAAATTGAATTCAGAGCTGGGTACGACGATTATTCTCACCACTCACTATTTAGAAGAAGCCGAAAGCCTTTGTCATAATATTGCGATTATCAATCAAGGTGGCATTGTCAAAAACACCTCTAAGCGTGCATTGCTTGAAGAATTACACAAGCAAACATTCGTGGTGGAACTTGCTCAGGCTTATCCATCTCGACCTGTTTTAAGTCGCCTTGATGTAAGCTGGAATGATGATCAGTGTTTTGAAGTGGATGTAGAAAAGGGCACTGCCATTAATGAATTATTTAAGGTGTTTAATGATGCGGGGGTGAATGTCAGTGGTATTCGCCCTAAATCAAATCGCTTAGAAGCCTTGTTTGTCGATGCGGTAAGGAAGTAATTAAAATGTTATTTATTCGAGCTTATTGGATCGCTTTTAGCACGATTTTAGTAAAAGAAATCCGCCGCTTTATGCGTATATGGCAACAAACCTTATTGCCGCCAGCCATTACCATGACATTGTATTTTATTATTTTTGGCAACCTGATTGGTTCACGTATAGGTGAAATGTCAGGTTTAAATTACATGTCGTTTATTATGCCGGGTTTAATCATGATGAGTGTGATTAACAATGCGTACTCAAATGTATCTAGCTCATTTTTTAGTAATAAATTTCAGCGCAGTGTAGAGGAGTTATTGGTTGCCCCTGTGCCAAATAGCGTGATTTTGGCTGGATTTGTATTTGGTGGTGTGGCTCGTGGTCTACTGACTGGTATCATCGTGACGATTGTGGCGGTATTTTTTACTGACATACAGGTGCATAACTTTTGGATTCTTGCATCCATTGTGTTGCTGTCTTCAATCTTGTTTTCGTTGGGTGGTTTTATTAACGCACTTTACGCTAATAAATTTGACGATGTATCCATTGTGCCTACTTTTATCTTAACGCCGTTATCCTACTTGGGTGGGGTTTTCTTTAGTACGGACCTTTTGCCTGAAGGTTGGCGTTTAGTTTCTGAATTTAATCCTATCTTATATATGGTTAATGGTTTTCGCTTTGGGATGCTGGGTGTGTCGGATGTCAGTCTAGTCACATGCTACGGCATTTTGATAAGTGTCATTATGGTGTTGACGGCTTACAGTATGTGGTTGTTAAAACGTGGTAAAGGAATTCGTAGCTAATGAGTCACGATGAAAAAGAATTGTTACTAGGTAAGCATACCGAGTATGTTTTTGAATATGATAAGTCGTTAATTTTCCCCATTAGCCGTGCTCAGAATCGCGCAAAATTAACCATGCCTGATAACAAGGTTAATAACGACTTACCGTTTTATGGTTTTGATGTTTGGACTGGTTATGAGGTCTCTTGGCTAAACCTTAAAGGTAAGCCGCAGGTGGCTATCGTGGAGTTTGTCATTCCTGCGCAATCGTCACATATAGTGGAGTCTAAATCCTTCAAGTTGTACTTAAATAGTTTTAACCAAACGCGATTAGCGAATCGTTTTGAATTAGAGTCTCGTTTGGTGCAAGATCTGTCTGAAGGGTTTGGGGCGCCAATTGAAGTGCGTATTTTTGATGTAATGAGCTTTCCTATTTCACAGCAGAGTTTGGGTTTGGGGATTGATGACCTTGATATTGAGGTAAGCAATTACTCACCTAATCCGGATTTACTGACGTGTGAAGCCAATCAAAGTGCGCAAGAAACATTGCACTCCCATTTGCTGAAATCCAACTGTCCAGTGACGGGTCAGCCTGATTGGGCGACGGTGATAATTAGTTATGAGGGCTCAAAAATTAACCATGAGTCGTTACTGCAATACATCATTAGTTATCGAAATCATGATGACTTTCATGAGCATTGCGTAGAGCAAATTTTTTGTGATTTATTAAGTAAAGGCCAGTTCAAGCAGCTAAGTGTCACGGCGCGTTATACACGACGTGGCGGCTTAGATATTAATCCTACTCGAAGCTTAACGCCTATTAACCCTGCAGACGGACTGGGTCGTTTAGCTCGCCAATAATTTTTATTCTTAAATAAATGCCCCACATCAATGAAGTGGGGTTTTTACTCTTCTTTACGGTCTAAGTATTATCAATTTTTTTTGAGAAGTATTATCATTTGCATAAATGCAAATTCCGGATCCAGTCATGTCGATACTCTTTGGCGACCTCAAAGTTGGGGATAATGCCGTCATTTCAAGCTTTAAAGTTGATCAAGTGCACAGCAAGCAAGGCCAGCGTTTAATGGTTTTGGGTTTAACGCCGGGTACTCGCTTTCATGTAACAAGGGTGGCACCTTTGGGTGATCCCATTGAAATTCGATTACGAGGTTTTAATTTAAGTTTGCGTCGTGATGAGGCTCAAGGGCTGTGGGTGGAAAAGCTATGAATCAAAGCACGTTTACAATTGGTTTGGTGGGGAATCCCAACTGCGGTAAAACCACTCTATTTAATGCTTTAACCGGTACTCGTCAACGAGTGGGTAATTGGCCGGGGGTCACGGTTGAGCGTAAAAGTGGTAATTACCAGCACGCAGATACCAGCTATGAAGTGGTTGATTTACCGGGTACATACAGTGTGATTGCTGATGTTGATGGCGACTCGATTGATGAGCAAATTGCTCAAAAGTTTATATTAGAGCAAGAAGCGGATCTGATCATTAACGTGCTAGATGCATCGAGTTTAGAGCGTGGTTTATATCTCACATCTCAGCTTTATGATGCCAAAACCCCCATGATTGTAGCCCTTAATATGGTGGACGTTGCCCATAGTAAAGGCATGCATTTAGATCATCAGGTGTTGGCAGAAAAACTGGGCTGCCCAGTTATTCCGTTAGTTGCATCTCGTGGTGATGGCCTTGTGAGTTTAATGGATACCGTTGAAAGTCGTATCCAAAAAGCGTTAACAGTTCAGAGGCCATATTCGTATTCAAACGAATTGGAATCGAGTTTGTCGTCGCTAACTACGTTCTTATCGCAAAACGATCCTGCAACATCTGCTTTATTGCCAACTATTTTATTAGAACAAAATAGAGCGCCTGAGGCGTTTGCGCAAAAGGTGCCTGAGTCAGCCCACTTGCAGTTAATTCAGTCACGTTATGATTGGGTTGACCAAGTGTGTTCAGACGTTATAAACCAAAACCATGACACGCGTAAAACCTTGGGTGAACGCATTGACGACATTGTGCTCAATCGAGTGTTAGCGTTACCAATTTTTTTAGGTGTCATGTATTTGCTGTTCTTATTCTCAATTAATGTGGGCAGTGCGTTTATTGATTTCTTTGATATGACGGCAGCGGCCGTTTTTGTAGAGACCCCAAGGTGGCTGTTAACGGCCATTGGTTCACCGGAATGGTTAACCACTTTTGTAGCGGACGGTGTTGGTGGTGGCGTGCAATTAGTGGCGAGTTTTATTCCTGTTATTGCCGCGTTATTTCTAGCGTTATCGTTTTTAGAAGATGTGGGTTATATGGCTAGGGCCGCCTTTATCATTGATAGAATGATGCGATCATTGGGCTTGCCTGGTAAAGCATTTGTGCCATTGATTGTAGGGTTTGGTTGTAACGTGCCGGCAGTGATGGCGGCGAGAACGTTAAATCGTGAAGGGGATAGATTGGTGACCACACTAATGGCGCCGTTCATGTCTTGTGGTGCAAGGTTAACCGTTTACGCGTTATTTGCGGCGGCCTTTTTCCCTGAAAACGGACAAAACATTGTGTTTGCTTTGTACCTGATTGGTATCGCAGTGGCCGTATTTACAGCCTTTTTATTGCGTAAATTCATGCTGCCAGCGCAGGCCAGTTCTTTTATTATGGAGCTGCCACCTTATTTATTGCCCACCTCTCGAAATTTATTTATGCATACATGGCATCGCTTAAAAGGTTTTGTCATGCGTGCAGGTAAGGCCATTGTGGCTGTGGTTATTGTATTGAATGTCTTAAATTCTGTGGGAACAGATGGCAGCTTCGGTAATGAAAATCAAGAAAACTCAGTGTTGTCTGAAGTAGGTAAAACCATTACACCTATTTTTACGCCTATGGGAATTGAAGAAGATAACTGGCCAGCGACAGTGGGTATTTTTACAGGGTTGTTTGCTAAAGAAGTGGTCGTTGGAACATTAGATGCACTTTATTCAAAGTCATCCGGTGGTAGTGATGATTTTAATTTGATTGACTCAATTGCAGAAGCGGCGGCGACTATTCCGGATAATTTGATTGATGTTTTGAATAATTTAGGTGACCCACTTGGATTGAACTTAGGGGATTTAAGTGATACGCAAACCATAGCCGCAAGCCAAGAGGTGCAAATGACGACTATTGATGCATTACAAATGTTTTTTGTTTCTCCATTGGCGGCGTTCAGTTATCTATTATTTATTTTGCTCTATATGCCTTGTGTGGCAACCGTGGGTGCTATTGTAAAAGAGCATGGGAATTTCTGGGCAGGCTTCAGTATGTTGTGGTCGTTTAGTGTGGCTTATGTATTAGCGGTTGGCTTTTATCAGTTAGCTACTTGGCAGTTGCATCCGGCCTCATCTTTTATTTGGGTCGCAGGGCTACTTACTTGGCAAGTGGCACTCACCATGTGGCTGTTAAGTACAGGTAAAAAACAAGCAAGCAAAGAAAACTTAATCCCCATGGTTGAAGTGAAATAAAGCAAAGACGAAATAAACAAAAAAGCCCTCGGTGTCGTTGGACGCCGAGGGCTTTTTTGCGCTGTATTACTGGTTGTAAGACAGTGCAGTATTCACTTCTTCTTTGCTGCCAAGAATAACAGGCACACGCTGATGAATCAGTTCAGGCTGGATATCAAGTATGGCAATCTCACCATTAGATGCCAGACCGCCAGCTTGTTCTACCAACATAGACATTGGGTTACCTTCATACATTAAGCGCAATTTACCAGGCTTATTAGGTTCGCGGTTATCCCATGGGTACATGAAGATACCACCACGATTAATAATACGGTGAACTTCAGCCACCATGGCAGCAACCCAGCGCATGTTGTAACGCTTTCCTAGTGGGCCTTCTTCGCCTTGAAGCATATCTGCCACGTAGGTTTGAATCGGTTTTGCCCAAAAGCGTTGGTTTGACATGTTAATGGCAAACTCTTTAGTGGTGGGTGTGATTTGAGATTGCGCTTCAGTCAGTACAAATTCTTTTGTGTCAGGGTCTAATGTGAATACATCAACACCTTGTCCTGTGGTCATCACTAACAGGGTTGATGGGCCGTAAAGCACATAGCCAGCCGCCAATTGATTGCGGCCTTTTTGCAGGTAGGTCGCTTCTTCTGCGGTATTGCCGCCATTGCTTGGTAAGATGGAGAAGATGGTGCCAACGGTGACGTTGATATCAATATTTGAAGAGCCATCAAGCGGATCATAAATCACTAAAAACTGGCCGTCAGAGTTGGCGGCTACTGGTAGGTCTTCTTCTTCACTGGCAATGCCTGCCACATGAGGGCACGCTTTCAGTGCGTCTTTAAGCATGTCGTTAGAGATAACATCAAGCTTCTTTTGAGTCTCACCTTGCACGTTTTCTTGGCCAGCGCAGCCCAAAATGTCACCCATGGCGCCTTTTTGTAGAAGTAAGGCGATATCTTTACTGGCAGTTAGCACGGTGTTGATGGTTTCAGTTAAAGGGGCTGAGATTTGGTTTTGTTCAAGAATGTGCTGAACGGTCTGCATGGATGTACCTGTCAGTAAGATTTTAATAATCAAAAAATTGCCCGCATTGTACACAAGACGGCTATTTATGGCCATTGCCACAATGATGCCTAATGACATTAGTATTTATGAGGGTAATAATAGCGTCTGTTTAAATAATCAGCTCTGGGGGGAGTATGAAAACAATCATTTGTGGGGCCGTGTTGCTGCTAACGCAACTATCTTGGGGAAGTGCTTATATTGGTATTGGCAGCTTTCAAAGTGAATTTGCTGGCAGTGAGTTTGATCGTAAATATGAGTCGGATGTGAATGACATCCGCCAAATTAACTTTGGTTACAACAATAAAGAGTACTTGGAAATTTTTGGTGGCGTAAATATCGATGAAAATGATGAGGTACGCGACTTTGCTTTAGGCTTGGTATTGGAGGATAAAATTGTACGGGTAGAAAGTGGTAAAATTAGCGGCACCATTGTGGATGAAGATGGCCCGATATTAGGCTCGTTTGATAATGATTATAAGCGCCTTGATATTTTTAATAATACACCAGATCACGAAGGCTTTTTATTGGGGTTAGGCATTCAGCAGTATGCGGTTCCCCATTTATTTGAGTTTAATGATGGCTCGATTCAAGGGCCAATGTTGCAAGACGACCAATTAGCGTTTACCTCTATAGGTTTGGGTATTTATTATGAGCCTATTTATAATTATTTAATGAGTGATGAAACCGGTTTCAAAAGTGATTGGTATTTTGCTACGTCGGCATTGGCCATATCGCTTGCTTATGCAGAAAACTCAGACGCACCTGATTTAGTAGCGCGTGATATGAATGGTCAAAGTTGGCTAATGTGGGGCAACTCAGGTACCTATGAATTGGGTTGGTTATGGGGATATAAAACTCATTTTGTTTCGGCTGTGTTTAATGTGGGTTATCACATCAGAGCAAATACATTTTTTAATTTAAACCCAGTTGAGTTTTTTGCAGATGAAGCCGATGACGGCGATATTAATTTGTCTTCCCATCAAACGATCATGCATGGTTTGGTGGCCGCGGTTAGTGTGTCATTTTAATGTGAATCACCTGCCGTCTAGCAGGTGAGTTATATGTCTTTTTTGACAATGTGTAGTTTATAAACGTTGTGAAATCACGGATGTGATTTGTTGCGCTAACATGTCGTCACTGCGAATTTCTCCATGGCTGGGTATCAATACCGTTGGTTTGTCTTGTTGTACTTGCTTGAGTGCCCAGTCTTTAAACGCTCTGCGGTCAGATAAAATAAACCACTTTATGACTTGGCTGATTTTAAGGTTGGGTGCCGCGCCCAGTATCTTTTGCATAAAACGAGCGACCGGCTGGTTTGACATGCGTTCATAATTTAAAAAACTATCACACGTAATCCATGTGCTACTTAATGGATTCGATAATTGTTTGCGTAGCCAAATGTCCCCAGCACGATGGCCAGGAGGAAACAAAATATCGTAACCCTTGGGCAGTGGGGGAGTGATGGACTCTAATGGTAATATTTGCTGCTGGGTAAACCCTTTGTTAATAAGCTGTTTTATGGCTAGATTACTGGCATAAAGGGTGACGTTATCATAAGCCGCTAGCCAAGCATTCACGCCCATGTGGTGATAGGCATTGGGAAAAATAATGTGCAGCTTCAAGTTGCTTGTGAATTGCTCTTGCCACGCTGCCAACAGAGGCTCCCCTGGGCTGATTAATACAAACTCCGCATCAGAAACTTTTATAGCAACGGAGTTTGATACGAAGTTAGGGACAAGGTATTGCCCGACTAATAACTCAGGGTGGTTTTCAACAGGATGCCAGCAGTTCTTTTTCATATTGTTCTTATTTTTTTAAATTAAAGGCCATCATAGAGAGGCCTTTAAACGAGTGCAATTCTATAAAAAGTTAAAATTGATCCTTCATTTGGCGAATAACGGCAAATACTTCTTCAGGTTTGCCTAGCACTTTACCGCTGAAATGTTCAGCGGCACGAATCACATCTGGTGCATGGCAGCGAACAAATGGATTGCTTTTTAACTCATCAGCCACAGTGGTGGGTAGTGTCGGTAAATTTTGGGCTCTTAGCTGCGAGCAGACATCTTGGCGATGTAACGTATAGGTATTGTTTGGTTCTACATGTAATGAGAAGTCTATATTGGCCAGTGTGTACTCGTGTGTGCAATAGATTTTAGTGGTAGGGGGGAGGGTAATAATACTCTGAAGGGAGGCGTGAAACTGCTCTGGCGTACCTTCGAACATTCGACCGCAACCACATGCAAAGAGATTGTCCCCGCTGAAGATATGATCTTCTTTTATACCGTTATCTTTTTCAGTCTGAGTATGAAAAACAATGTGATCAAGCGTATGGCCAGGAGTATGCCAGACATTCCAGTTGAGCCCCATTAGCTCAAATGATTCTCCGCCCATTAAGGCAATCTCTCTACAAGGGATATCGTGATACCCCGTGCCATACACCACACACTCAGGAAAAGCATCCTTAACTTGCGCGATGCCGGTTACATGATCCCAATGTTTATGGGTGATGAACATGTAATCCAGTGTGAGGTTGTGGCTTTTTAAATGCGCTATTACAGGGGCAGCTTCGCCTGGATCGACGACCAAGGTTTTACCTTGATGCTGTATCAACCATGCGTAATTGTCTTCAATAATGGGAATAGGCGTTGTAGTGAGCATAGGCTACCAATTCATGCTTTTTTCTTAGTTTAACAGGAAACGCCTCACTTGCCTCAAAGCGCTTTATTTTACTTAAAGCCAATAAGTCCTTGAAAATAGCTGGTTTTTTTAAGACAATGCGCGGGCTTTACTTATAGTGATGCGTAGGAAGAGCAGTTAACTTCCCATTATGGTGGCCTCCGGTCCCCCCGCAACAATAAATAGCGAACCCCGCCAGGCCCGGAAGGGAGCAACGGTAGTTATGGACTTGTGTGCCGGGGTGTGGCTGGAGGTCCCTCCACATCCTTCTCAATAAAATGATTTCTTCATTCGCTTAATAAACTTAAAAGTTAATACTTTCAGCTTATTAAGGCTAAAATCTTTGATTTTGCTTCAGTAATTAACACCGCTGTTTTCCAATAGTGACTACACTAATTAAGTTATCTTAGTTGTTTAAACTGGAAAATATGCTCTCTAGTCCCTTACGCATTGTAATCGCAATCATAATTGCTGTGCTGATATATACCTGCATTATGACATTCTCATGGGTGTTTATTCGTGAACCTGCGAATAAAATTCATCATACTTGGGAGTCTAGCTACTACAAAACAGCTAGTAATGAAGATGCGGTCTCAAATCTATTAAAGGGGTTTGGTTATGGTGGCTTTATTCATCATTTTAAAAATTATGTGTTACGCCGTTCTCCTGAATATTTAGAGCTAGCAGAGATCTCAATTATTTCGTCTTTAGCCATTATTGAAACGTATCAAAAAGCCCAATTAACGTTACAACAAAGAAAAGATCTGGAAATTATCAAAGGTGTTCTAAATGAATATCGTATTAAAACAATACTTGTGCGTCAGAATTTAAAAAAATTTGAGGGGTTATCTCCTAAGCAGTTGGATGAATTAGTTCGAGTGGATGATTCTTTAGCTTTTGTAAGTTTGCAGCGGTTTTATGAGAGCATTACGTCTTCGCTTGATCAGGCGGAAGAAAAAACGTCTTTATATATAGAGTCGTTCTTTGAATATTGGAGTTACTGGGTTGTATTTTTTACCAGTATCTATTGGATATTATTTTACTTGTATGTGAAATTTCAGCGGCAATTAGTGACTAACGTAAAGCTGATAAAGAGTATTTACGATATGGCTCCTGATGCAATCGTATTGTGTGATGAAGCTGGTCGTATCATATCGGCTAATTATGCATTTTTTAAAATATTTGGTTTGGCAACTTCACAAAATTTAGCTCAATTCCGGGTTGAGGACTTTGTTTACTCAGGTGATGTAAAAGGGCATGAAAGTAAACGCAAGGCCTTTATGGAGCGTGAGCAAACCGCTGAAATGGGCGGCAGAAACAGTATTTTATATGCAAAAAGCCTGACCGGAGACAAGATACCAGTTGATGTGTCTATTTCATCAGTTCGGTTGGATGGAAAACCCCATGCAATTGCCATTATTCATGATCGCAACAAAGAAACAAAGTTGATGGCGCAGGCAAACACTGATGCATTAACAGGTGTCCATAACCGCTCTTCTGGTGAAGAGCAGTTAGTGAAAGCGAGATACCGAATAGTGCGCTATGGCATGCCTGCTTCAATCATGTTTGTGGATGTTGATAATTTTAAAAAAGTGAATGACCAGTTAGGTCACGATGCGGGTGATGACTTGTTAGTCAATTTAACGAATATATTGCAGCAATCAATTCGTAATACTGACACTCTTATTCGCTGGGGTGGTGATGAATTTCTTATTATTATTGATAATGCAGATGCTGACACGTCTCTTGTTCTAGCTGAAGGGATTCGTCAATCTGTTGAGCAAGCTTTTATGGATGACCCAGTGCCCGTTACAGCCAGTATTGGTATTGCACAGTTGTCGATTGACTTTAGCTTAGATCAGCTCATTAAAAAGGTAGATTTGGCAATGTATAAGGCGAAATCTAAAAATAGGAACTGTTGTGTTGTTAGTGAGTAAAATCAGTTTTTCTATCGTTATCTTTCCCTTTCTCAAAACACTCCTTACATCTGATATTTGAGCAATAAATATCGCCAGGCTTTATTTAGCTTTTTAATTTCTTTTCATTTAAAACACAGTGTCTCTTAAATATCGTACATATTTATCTTAGTTATCTTTATTGTTTGTTATTATCCTTAGCTATATTTGTGATTGAAAAAGTAAGGTGTGTTCATGTCTGATTCTAAGAACACCATGACTGGTTATATAGCGGGTTTACTCGCCATTAGCTGCTGGTCCGGATTTGTTTTAGTATCTCGAGTTGGTGGTCAAGGTACTCTTATGCCTGTGGATACCGTCGCATTACGATTTATGATCGGCTGCTTGTTACTGTTGCCACTTGCCTATGTTTATCGCCCATGGTTTAACCTTAAGGGAATTATGCTGGCTGTGACGGGCGGCTTGGGTTATTGCTTTTTTGTATATGCAGGGTTTCAACATACCACAGCTGTCCACGGTGCCGTATTGCTGCCTGGGCTTATTCCATTTTTAAGTGCACTATTTGCATTTATCTTGTTGGCTGAAAAAATTAACGGCTTACGTGGGTTGGGTCTTGTTTTAATTGGAGCCGGTGCAGGGCTCATGCTAATGGAGCCATCCCCTGACAGCTCTATCTTTGGTGATGGGTTAATCGTTATGTCGGTTGTGTGCTGGGCTTTATATACTGTTTTGGCAAAACGTTGGGGGATATCACCTTGGCAAGCAACCACGACGGTTGCTTATGGTTCGATGATGATCTTTTTACCGGTTTATTTTGTGTTCTTTGAATCTAAAATTCCTGCAGCTCCTTGGGGTGAGTTATTACTACAAGGCTTTTACCAAGGTTTTATTGCTGTAATCGTCGCTATGGTTTTTTATATGGTCGCGGTTGATAAAATCGGGCCATCAAAAATGGGCGCCTTGATGGCATTGGTACCTGTGATTAGTGGGCTAGCGGCTGTGTTAATACTATCAGAGCCATTGACAGTGATTGGCGTGATCGCTCTTTGTTTAACAAGCTTGGGAGCTTTAATTGCGGCAGGCATTATTTCGTTTCGTTCAAGCATGTCTACCTTGTCGCCAGTTGAGAAATAAAAGTAATTATTGATATGCTAAATCGAGAATTTTATCGCCGCGGCCCAAATCATCAGCAAGATGAAGTGGCGACTTTTTTATCGATTCGACAGCGCTTTAATTTTCGCAGTATTCAAATTGGCAAGTGGGTCAAAGAGACTGAAAAAGAAAAGGCCGCACCTTTATTTTATGATGCGCTTTGCGACTTAATGTTGATTTTAGGCGGTAATGAAACTCTGATCTCTTTGCGTGGCACCTTAGCATTGCAATACGGTTGTGGCGGTCAGCCTGGTGTGATGGCCCATTACGAACCTGCCACTAGAAGTTTCTCGTTAGCTAAGAATGCAGGTCCTGGCAGTATTGCCCATGAATGGTTTCATGGGTTTGACCATTACATCACCCATAAGGCCTTTAAGAGTGCCGCAAAAGACGATTTTGCCAGTAATGCATGGCTAGACGACGTTGCTCAAATTGAACACCCGCTTAATGAATTATTATCAATGTGTTATCAAACTATTATTTTGAATGAAGCAGCGGATGGTCCCAGCGACTATTTCAAATATAGTGCTCAAGTCGATAAAAAAACTAAAGGGTATTATTTTAGTAAGCCTGAAGAAATGTGTGCCCGCGCATTTGAAGCATTCATTCAAGATGCGCCCATCAAAAATAACTTTTTAGTTAAAGGTACGAAACAATCCGAGGAGGCGAAGCTGGGATTGTACCCCCAAGGGGAGCATAGATTGCGAATCAATCAAGCTTTCAATACTTACTTTAATGCTCTTGGTGGCGTATTGAAGCGTCAGGATGATCAACATGGTGGATGATTTTATTGCCCCTCCTTGCCATGACGATATTACGATTCTTTACCAAGATGAAGCGATTTTAGTAATCAATAAACCAAGCGGTTTACTGAGTTTGTCTGGTAAAAATCCTTTAAATAAAGACTCTGTACATTATCGTTTAGTTAAAATGTATCCAAGTGCTTTGCTGGTGCATCGTTTGGATTTTGGTACATCTGGCATTATGCTGCTGGCGCTTTCAAAAGAGATAGTTAAAACCTTAAATCAGCAGTTCTCTAATCGGCAAGTGAGTAAAACCTATGAAGCTTTATTGCATGGCCATGTGATGCCGTCAGAGGGCGTGATGGATTACCCTATTGCCAAGGGGGCGTTTCCAAGGCAAACAATATGCAAGCTTAGCGGTAAACCTGCACAAAGTGCTTTTAACGTGCTTGAACGTTCGAAGGGCTATACTAGGGTGTGTTTCAAACCACTAACCGGCCGAACACACCAATTACGCATACACAGTCTGACGTTTGGTCATCCTATCTTAGGCTGCGATTTATACGCGAATGAACACTCAACACGACTGGCGAAGCGATTAATGTTACATGCCAGTTGTTTATCATTTAATCACCCAGTCACAGGGAAAAGGATGTTGGTTGAATCACCTTGCCCTTTTTAATGGACGATTTAATTTATTGAGTGAATCTAACATACACCCAAAGCAGATAAATGAAGTGACTCATCAAGGGATTAAGGACGTTATGAGGCTAATTAAATTCGTATTTTTATTCTGGCTAAGTGTGGGTTTAACTGGCTGTATTATTTTCCCACTTAAAGAATCAAACCCAGATAGAGACTTAAACTGGTGCTTGCCACGCCATACGTGCGCATCTACCGAAGCGGTGACGTTTGTACACAGTATTAAACCGTTTAAACTCGCTGTGCCTTATGAGCAAGCCTGGCCAGAAATCAGAAACAGTGTGTTAGCGCTTGAAAATGCGTCTATTGAATATGAATACGAGGGCTATATTTTTGCAAAAACTTACACCCCTGTGTTTCACTTTTTAGATTATTTTGAAGTGTTGTACATAAAAGATGAAAATCGCTTAAATGTGCGCTCGTCATCGTTGCTTGGATTAACGGATTTTTTTACAAACTATTTTCGCACACAAGCATTTCGTACATATCTTGAAGAAAAAGGCGTGATCCTACCTATTAATGAGTAATGATCATGCCTTTAAGTGTGCCGAGTATTAATAAAATTTTGCTTGGCCTTCAGGGCGGGTTTTAAAGCGTTTATGTACCCACATGTATTGGGTAGGGTAACGTCTAACTGCTTTTTCTAATTCTTGATTCCAAGCTTTTGCGTCAGCGGTATTGTCGTGGCCAAATTCTGGAAGTTCTGGCGAAAATTCGATTTCATACTCTTCTTCACCAATACGACGCATTCCCATGAAAATAATCGCAGCACCGGTTTCTTTTACAATCCAGGATGGGGTTGAAATGTTAGCGGCATCAACGCCAAAAAAGGGGACAAAAATATCCGCTTTTTTACCAAAATCTTGATCGCAGCCATACCAAACCATGCCACCGTTTTTCATAAATACACGCATGTCTTGCAACTGCTTTTTGGTGAAGCTTTTAGCCCCTGAGCGTGCCCGGCCCTTTTCAATCATACGATCAATAATAGGGTTGTTATTTGGGCGGTACATATAGGCAATATTTTCTACTTTGCTGGTAAAAAGTGGAATGGCAAAGTCTACTACTGCAAAATGCCCACCTAAAATTAAAACCCCGTTACCTTTTTTTTGTGCAGTTAATACATGCTCTAGCCCCGTT
This sequence comes from Bermanella sp., assembly GCA_049115935.1. Lineage (GTDB taxonomy): Bacteria > Pseudomonadota > Gammaproteobacteria > Pseudomonadales > Oceanobacteraceae > Bermanella. The sequence goes on from JAGDZK010000042.1 coordinate 84,253, forward strand.
ACCTTTACACTGTCATTAAAGGGCTGCATGTCTTGCCACCAAGCATGGGTGCCTTCAATAAAACCTGTGGCTAACTGAATAAAACAGTCTTCAACCATTTCTTCAATTTCAGCTGTATTTTTTTCAGGAAAGCAGGCGGTGAGGTTTTTACGGGCAATTTGGGTACGGCTAGTGGCGTACTTGAAACATTTTTTACCAATCCAATTCCCAAGTTTATGTTTGTTTTTTAACGATAAAAATGAGATTAAATATAAGGTAAATACCATTAGCCGTGAGGGTAGGTATTTCAGATTAAAAATTGAAGGCATATTATTATTCTTAGTGAGTCGTTCAGGGCTCACAATATGCCAAATTCATAAGATTGTCATGTGCCTTTGCGAATGATTGCCAATTCTATTAAGTTTTGGCTGTCTTTTTGTACAAGGCGAATACTGTCATCACTGGTTAATACCATGGGCTGGGTGCTGGCGATTATGTCATTGCATGCCATGTCATAATCACCTATTTGCGCAGGCTCTAGTGGGTTAGTTATATCAAATTCAATGACGCCTTGTTCGTAACATATAAATAACGAAGCGTCTTTTATACTTAAACCATAGGGTTGATCAAGTTCAATGGTTTTTCTCAGTTCTGGTTTTGTGATGTCACTAATGTCGTAAATCAGCAATTGATTCACGCCGTTTACATTGTTAACTAGGTTACAGCTCCTGCCATTACGCAATGTGATGTACATATAATCATCTTTGGCAATCACAGGGTCACAACTGGTTACATGTTCTGGAAATGCAAGTTCAGTGATGGTGCCAGGGGTTGAATGGTCCATGATAATGGCCCCTGTATTTGTACCTAGCAGAATCCTATTAGCTTGGTATGGATATATGGTTTCAAGGGTTATGTTGGTAGGTGTGTAGTAAGCATTTACCAAAACAGGGTCGCTTGGGTCAGCTAAAGAAAATATCTGAATGTCATGGTCTTCAATGGTAATCAGGTGATTGTTTTGAATAGTGAATTTGGCGGTAGAGCCACCAACGCCGTTGCTGGTTTGGGCCTCACCGTCTGTGGATTCACCGCATGCAACTATTATCAAACAGGCAACAAAAAGCAGTATGTTTTTTAAAAAGTAATTCATTACATACCACCTATAGTTTGATTGCTATTTGTTTCAGTAAATTCGCCATAAAGTACTTCTTGGTTATCAGTATCGATGTAACCAATGATGAAGCCTGATTTAGGATACTTACTTTCTTCCGCGTTATGGGGTTGATAGTAATCAGAATATTTATCTGACTTTCCCTCTAAATAAGTACCTTTAGGAAAAAAGCTGTAATAACTAGGAATATCAAAGATCAGTTTTTTTCGCGAGATAGCGGTTGCATCAAAGTTGCCATCTAGTATGAGTTGGTAATTGATAATGGCGAGATCAGTAAAACTATTCACATACATTAATTCGTTATTCACACTGATATCCAATGCCCCCTTAATGGGAATAAACACAAGGCGCATGGGGTTTTGCGGATCGGTTTGATCAAAAATATGGACGCCGCGGTAATTATCGACAATAAATAAATATTTATCTTTGACATGTATTTTCCCTGGTACGGTAATGACGGCTGTATTGCCATATTCAGGGTTGATGTCTTCACGTAATTCCTCCCATGTCAATGTAATTGGCTGCACGCATATACTGTATGTCGGGTTGCACTCATAAGTTTCTTCCATGCAGGCCATTGATAATAGGAATGAGCTGGTGATCAAACCAGTATGTAATAGTTTAGTATGTTTAATGGTGTGGGTCTTTTGATTTGAAGAGGCGTGTTGCGTGATAAGAAATATAAAAAAAGATGCTGAAAATACAGCAGTTACATCATTAATATCGAATGTGCCTGGTAGAAAAGAAAGTAGTTGTAAAAATTCTAGTACGCTTGCAAGAAGTAATGCACCAATTGCAGGGGTGGATGGTTTATTCTGTGAATATTTAATTGATCGTAAAACATAACCAATAAAAAGTGTTTGTAAGAAACTAGGAAGATGAGAGTGTATCCATGTAGGTAAAGCAATCGCGTTTAGTTCATCCACATGAAAAAAATCAAGATAGCCAGAGAGCAAGGTGGTACCGCGGAAATTGGCGTAAAAAATAGCCGCTATAATGACGGTTAATCCGCCTAAAACATGCAGGTGTAAATGAGTTCCTTTCATTTTTAATTCTCAGGTGACAACGTTAGTAAAGCTAAATTGAAAACCCTAAAAAACAGTCATTGTATTTAGGGTTTTTAAGTTGTGAAGTTATTCGCTCTTACGAATAATGGCCAGTTCGGTTAAACCTGGGTTGGCGTATTCAACCAGTCGAACACCACTGTTGTCGCTCAGTATCATAGGATCTTGGCTTGCGATAATGTTATTGCATGGTTGTGAGTAATCGCCGGTTTGGTTTGGATCGGTAGGGTCACTTATATCAAATTCAATCACCCCTTGCTCATAACAAACAAATAAGTTTGTGCCGTTAATTCCCAATCCATAAGGGGTATCAATTTCAATGGTTTTTTCAAGTGACGGGCTAGCCACTTGAAGGATGTTGTAAATCAGAAGCTGATTTTTGTTATTTGTATTATTGGTATTGCTACAGTCTTCATCTGAACGTTGAGTTATGTACAGGTAATTACCTTGAGTGATGGCTGTATCGCAACTGGTAATGATCTCTGAAAATGTAAGGTCAGTCAGTGTGCCGGGAGTGGTATGGTCTTTAAAAAATGTACCTTCACTAGTACCTATCATCAGCATGTTTGTTTTGTACTCATAAATACTTTCAAACTCTGTATCATCACTAGATGAATAGATTGTTTCTAAAACGGGCGTGGTTGAATCCGCCAGTGTGTAAATTTTAATAAAGGTAGATTCAATGGTAATGAGACGATTATTTTGCACAATAAAATCGGCGATTGCTTTGCCGTCGCCGTCACTGATTTCAGGTTCTGGATCGGCTTCATATTCACACGCACTGATTAACAATGTGACTAATACGTATAATGATACTTTTAAAAAATGATGCATTGTTAATCTCCACTCGTATCTGAGTCGTCTGTATCATCGTATTCACCAAAAAGCACTTCATTATCATCGGTATCGATATAACCAATAATAAAGCCTAAAGCGGGTAAATTTTGTGCGGTGGTTGATTTACGTACGAGATAATCTTCATGGTCTTCTGGTTCACCCTTTAAGGCATATTCATCAGGAACAAAATTAGTAAATGCAGGTGGCAAAAACATATCTTCTTGGCGAGATACATAGGTTTGATCAAATGCACCGTCCAATATTTTTTGATAATTAATCACTAGGAAATCAGTGAAGCTGTTTATATAAAGTTCATCCCCTTGAATGCTTAAAGTCAAAGCACCAGGCACAGGGATAAATACAACTCTTATTGGGTTTTGTTTATCGGTTTGATTAAAAATATGCACGCCGCGGTAATTATCAATTACAAATAAATAGTTGCCATTTACATATGTTTTTCCTGCTGAGGTAAGGGTAGTGGTATTACCAGAAGTGGGTTCAATATCCGCTCTTAAATCTTCCCAGCTCAATGTAATTGGCTCAACGCAGGTATTCTCGTCAGGGTCACAACCATCATAACAGCCCATTGAAACAAGGCAGGCACTTGTGAATGCTGAAAGAATGACTCCATTTTTGAGGCGGTCTGCTAAAACAGATTTTGTTGGAGATGGCGCTTGCTTAACTTGTACAGCCATTATGCTAGTGATTAGACTTGCTATTGAAATGGCTAATAGATCAAACCAATCAAAGGTGCCTGGTAATAAATAAGTAAGCTGTAGAGCTTCTAATGTGCCTGCGGCCAAAAAAGCAGCAATGCCAATGTGCAGAGCTTTTTGTTGAGTTTGAGGGATAAAATGGAAGGCTAAATAGCCAATAAAACAGGCTTGTAAAAAACTGGGTAAATGCTGATCAATGAAAGCAGGCAGTACTAAAGCGCTTATGTGGGTTGATTGTAATAACCCTAAGTAGTATGCAATCAAAGTATCGCTACGAAAATTAGCGTAAAAAATAGCGGCAAATAAGACGCATAACCAACCATATAAATGGGTTTTAATACGAGTTCCGTTCATTTATGTCTGCCTTTAGCCGATTTAGCTTTATTTTTAGTGGGGCGATAATAAAGGATTGCCCCTGATCTTGTCTATTTTTGGCCAGATAACAGGTTTGGCAAAAAGAAAGCCATTGTTACCGTCTTGTTACCCACTTGCTGCTAAGTTTGCTTTACTGAATAAAATCGGAGGCAATTATGAAACAACGACTATTAGCATGTTCATTAGTGGCAAGCCTGTTACAAGGCTGTGTTGATGTAGAGGCCGGTACGAAAGACCCAAGCCGTCAACTTTGGATGAACGGTGAAATATACACCGTCAATGATAAGCAGCCTTGGGCAGATGCCATGGTGGTTGAGGATGGCTACATTGTGTACATGGGCAATGAGGCTGAGGCTAAGAAATGGGTGAATGCCAATACTAAAATACATAATTTGAATGGCAGCCTTGTTTTGCCGGGGTTACATGATGTGCACTTACATCCCATGGAAGCCTCTAGCGAAGAAGTGAAATGCATTATTGAGAGCGGCGAATCGGTTGCTCAATGGGTAGCTGAAATTAAACAATGTGAAAAGACGAATCCAGGTGATGAATGGTTGCTTGGCTGGGGTCATTCAATTTTAACCTTGTTAGAAAGCTCGACCGAGCCACGAGTATTGTTGGATCAAATATCCACAAAGCGCCCAATTGCCATTATGGAGGAAACCAGTCATAGCATGTGGGTTAACTCTGCTGCGCTGGCTAAGTTAAAATTAGACGGCAAAATACTTGAACAAAACATTAATGGCGGTGCCGTTTTATTAAACGATCAGCAGCGTTCAATCGGCGTATTATTAGATGGGGCAGGTGACTTGGCATTTGATTTGGCCATGCAAGAAACCCCGCAACGACTTGAACGCAACTATGACGCTTTATTGGCGGGGTTAGAAGAGGTCAATCGTCATGGTATAACCTCAATAGTGGATGCCAGAATTTACTGGCAGCGTGGCTACTTAAAGGCATGGCAACGTGCTGATAAAGAAAATACATTAACCACGCGCAGCGTTTTAAGTTTGTGGGCGTATCCAAATTTAGATGATGCACAACAACTCGCTACGTTAAAATCCATGTATCAAAATAATGAAAACTCATTATTAAAAGTCAATCAAATTAAGTTTTATTCTGACGGTATTACCCATAACTCAACATCAGCTTTGCTTGAACCGTATAAAGAATACTACGATGAAGTTGGGTCGCTTGGTTTAAACTATTTTGATGAAGCTCGTTTAACCAAATACGTTACACAGCTATCTCAAGTAGGATTTGATGCTCATATTCATGCCATTGGTGATCGCGGTGTGCGTGAATCATTAAATGCAGTTGAAGCAGCGCAGCAAGTAACAGGTAAAACGGGTCGGCATCGTTTAACCCACGTTGAAATGGTTAACGAACAAGATAAACCTCGTTTTAATAAGTTGAACGTGACAGCAGATTTTCAGCTGGCAGGGGAGTTTACCCACCCTGAAAATTTTCATGAAATGGAGCCTATCATCGGTAATCGTGCTTATCAGCAGTTACCAGTGCGTGATATTTATAATACTGGCGCTAATGTTACATTAAGCAGTGATTGGGACGTAAGTAGTTTATCTCCCTTTGTGGGAATGCAAAATGCTCTTAGCCGCGGCGAACAAGGTTTGCCAAACTTAAAGGCAGTTATCGAGGCATATACTATTAACGGTGCTTATGTCATGGGGCAAGAAAATATAACAGGCTCACTTGAAGCAGGAAAAGCCGCTGACTTTGTAGTGGTTGATCAAAATATTTTTGAAGTGAACGTGAATCAAATATCTCAAACCCAAGTGATCACAACGGTGTTAGAAGGTGAGGTTGTATTTCAGAAGTAATCGTTAAATAAAGAAAAGCTTGGTTAAAATATTTAACCAAGCTTTTTATTGGATTGTTATGCTTATATTATTAGTAGAAGATGAAATAGACTTTGCAAAATTAGTTGTTGAATATCTTGAAAGTGAAGGTATTGCATGTGATCACAGCGCAAAGGCCTCAACGGCATTAACCTTAATTGAAAATAACGAATACGACGTTATTTTATTAGATGTCAACTTGCCGGATGCAAGTGGATTTGAGATATGTGCACAATATCGTAAACAAGGTATTAATACCCCCACCATCATGTTAACGGCCCGCGCTAGTATTGATGATAAATCACAAGGTTTTAATACTGGCGTCGATGATTATTTAGTCAAACCATTTGCTATGGCTGAATTAGTGATGCGCTTACACGCCCTTAATCAACGAGGTAAACGCAGCGCCGTAATCAATCTTGGCGTATTACGTTTGGATGTGGCAAGCAAGCAAACCTATATCCATGTTGCATCAAGCGACCAACCATTAGCATTAACACCGGATGAGTGGCGTTTGCTGTTACTTTTAGCAAAAAGAGAAAGTGAAACTATAAGCAAAACAATGATTATGAGTCATTTATGGCCGGATGATTTCGCCTCGGATGATGCCTTTAAAATGCTCGTATCACGCTTACGTAAGGCAATCAAAAAAGGGTTGATTGAAAATCAGCTGAATGAACAAGCCCTTCAAATAGAAACCATTCGCGGTATTGGTTTAAAGTTGGTATGCCAATGATGTCGTTGAGGGTTTATTTACGTTCACGTTTATTAATTTTAGGAATCGCCGTCTCTTTACCTATTATTTATCTGGTTTTTTCTTTATATGAATTGGGTTTAGATGATGCGACCGAGGGATATTTAAAAGAAGATATAACATATGCCCGTTTTCAGCTTGACCAAATAGGTATCTTGCCTAAATCAACTGCGTTTAGACACTATTACTTAGGCGTTGAAAGTTTACCTGCAGCATTCAAACAACCCGTTAAAAACCAACGTTATTCACCTTATTACATTTGGCAAACAGACACCGCCGTTTATTACGGCGTGAGAACCCCTTATAAAAATAAACATTTATATCTCTTTCATGTGTTTGCAATTGATGAAGATATCTCCGGCATCCAACTTGAAACTGTCGTGGTTGGTTTTGTTTGTTTGATATTATTTTTGATGATGCTTGGGGCTACCCTTATATATCAACGCATCGCCAGCGCGATGAAGTATTTGAGTAAGGTTTCTAAAAACTCGTCTACATTAGATACAGTTGAACATGATTGTGAATTCACTGAAATTAATCATGTCGCACAAGCATTAAAAGAATCCATGTTGGACTTAGAGCGAAAAAATAGTCATGAGCGTTATTTTATTCAAAGCTTGAGTCATGAGTTACGAACGCCTATGGCTATTATTCAGGTGGCCATTGAATTGTTAAAAAAACAAGTAAAAGCATCAGGCGATGAACGGCTACATGAAAAACTTAATACAATATTTAATGCTAATTTGAAAATGCAGGCTTTAGCTAATAATTTATTGAGTTTATGGGGGAAGAGCCGCCAGCAAGAAAAATCCCAAGTAAACATCAATCAGGTAATAGCCGAGTGTGCAGCCGATTTAAATGAACAGTATGGTGTAAAGTCACGGTTTAATATGCAAATGCCTAGTCAAGATGTCATCATCTGTGCACCTTTATTTGCGGTTCAGTTAGTACTTAATAATCTGATTAAAAATGCAGTGGTTCATGGTGAAGGGGTAATTGATATAAAACTGACAGAAAAAAGAATGGATATCAAAAACCATGTAGCTAATACAAAAATTAAAACGGGTGATTCAGTGGGGATGGGGTTGTTTATTGTGGCGCAGGGTATTGAGTGCCTTGATTGGCAGATGCAGCAGGTTACAAGTAGAAATGAATATCAGGTGAATATTTGTTTCAGTGAATAACAGTGTCCAAACGACGCTGCTATTCACAAATGGGCTTATATGAAAGTCAATTGCCTATGGCTTTTCGTTTAATGGCACTTATGATATTCATCACTAATACAACCAAACAGCCCAAAACTAATCCCACCACGAAATCAAATAATAATGGCAATACAGTAGCGCTAATCGTTGCCATTGCCCCCAGTGTTTGCGACCAAGTATTTAAGTCATTGAGCATATGATGCAAGAACGGCATGCCATGAACCAAGATACTACCACCCACTAAAAACATGGCGGTGGTACCCACCACAGATAATGTTTTCATGAGTTGCGGTGCAAACCACAATAAACCGCTCCCAAGTTTATTTATTAAACCGGATGGGTGATTGTGAGTTAAATACAGCCCCATATCGTCGAGTTTTACAATGAGCGCCACCAAACCATACACCCCAATGGCCATGGCAATGGCGATGGTGCTGACCACTAATATCTGATTCATCAGGCTGGCAGCTGCCACTGTACCAAGGGCTATTACGATGATTTCAGCCGAAAGAATAAAGTCGGTACGAATAGCGCCTTTGATTTTGTTTTTTTCGAAGGCTGCCATATCTTGTGTTGGGTCGGCCAGTGCATTTAGTGGGTATTGATGTGCCTGTTGATCTTGTTTGTTATTTCGGTGCAACAGGCTGTGAATGATTTTCTCAACCCCTTCAAAACATAAATACGCGCCACCAATCATTAATAGCGGTTGAACCAACCAAGGTAAAATCACGCTGATGAGAATGGCAATGGGCACTAAAATGAGCTTTTTTAAGAACGAGCCTTTAGCGACTTTCCAGACCACAGGCAGTTCCCGCTCAGCACGAATGCCGCTTACCTGCTGAGCATTGAGTGCTAGATCATCACCCAGCACACCAGCGGTTTTTTTGGCGGCAACCTTACTCATGACGGCGATGTCATCTAATACGGTGGCAATATCATCTAAAAGCGTTAATAAGCTCGCGCCAGCCATGGTGTGTCCTTTTTAATGAGTACGGTTTAATGATGGGTGTTGGGCGTATCTTATCTGAAATTAAGCCTAGATATATGACTTAATTGGCGGGATGGGGTGGCCCCTTGCCTAGCAATGTCAGGCTAGGTCAGATATTATCTGTGCCTATTATTTTCCCTGTAAATCAGGCTGTTAGGCCAAGCAAGGCTGAGAAATATTTCATGAGTTATCAGGTACTGGCGCGTAAATGGCGTCCACAATTTTTCAAGGACATGGTAGGGCAAGAGCATGTCATGCGCGCCCTTATCAACGCCCTTGATAATCAGCGCCTGCATCATGCGTATTTGTTCACCGGTACACGGGGTGTGGGTAAAACCACTATCGCCCGTATTTTGGCCAAGTGTTTGAACTGTGAGCAAGGTATTACTTCTGAGCCGTGTGGCCAGTGTAATAGCTGCCAAGAGATCAGCCAGGGCCGCTTTGTTGATTTAATCGAAGTGGATGCCGCCTCGCGCACCAAGGTTGAAGATACCCGCGAAATTCTTGATAACGTGCAATATGCGCCCACCCGTGGTCGCTTTAAGGTCTACCTCATTGATGAGGTGCACATGCTTTCAAACTCCAGTTTTAACGCCTTGTTAAAAACACTGGAAGAACCACCAGAACATGTAAAATTTCTGTTAGCCACCACTGACCCGCAAAAACTACCGGCCACTATTTTAAGTCGCTGTTTGCAGTTCAGTTTAAAAAACATGACCCCTGAACGCATTGTGGGTTATTTAAAGAATATTCTGGGTCAAGAAAATATCCCAGCAGAAGAGCCAGGCTTGTGGCTGTTAGGGCGTGCTGCCGAAGGCAGTATGCGGGATGCACTAAGCCTAACCGACCAAGCCATTAGCTTTGGCCAAGGTCACATTAAAGAATTAGACGTAGCCAGCATGCTGGGCACAGTGGACCGTGGTCGTGTATTTCAACTTGCCATTGCTTTAGCCGAAGCAGACGCCGCTACGGCGTTGCAGTTAGTGGCACAAATGGCTGAGCATGCCGTGGACTTTAATAATTTACTGGCCGACCTCATTCATTTGATTCACCGCATTGCCATAGCCCAAGCGGTGCCCGATGCGGTTGATAATAGCCAAGGTGACAAAGAACAAGTTTTAGCATTGGCACAGGCCATGAGCCCAGCCATGGTTCAGCTTATGTACCAGGTGGCCTTAACCGGTAAACGAGATTTGCCATTGGCACCAGAACCGCGCTCCGGCATGGAGATGACACTGCTGCGCATGATTAACTTTGCGCCAGTGGGTCAGCAGGCCGAAGCACAAAGCCCCGCGGGAGTGCCCCAGGTAAAAAAGCCTGATCTGGCGCATCTCAAGCGCCAGATAATCAATACGGCGCAAGATACCAGTAGCGAAGTGACCCCGCCGGCTGTTCAGGTTTCAGCTGTTGAAGCCAGTTCGTCTGAACCAGCAAATGAAGTGGTGCCGCACCCTGAACCTGCGCAAAGCAGTGACTTTATTCCCCAAACAGGCGAAGAGTTAATTGCACCTGAGCCAGCGCCTGTTATTACCCCAGAGCCCGCTCAAGTTTCAGCGCCTGCACCCGATGAATTGGATGTGCCTTGGGATACTACCAATGAGCCTCATATAGAGCCTGCCGATGCCCCTGAGATTAATATTCCGCAAGAAATGCCTGCTGTTGCCGCGCCTGCTGAATTAACTCAACCGCTTCAAGCTCCCATTGAGCAGCCACAGCCTGATGTAATTGAGTCGCCGGTGCAATCCACTAATGTTGCGCCAATACAAAAGATTGCGGCAGTTGTAGAGCCTCAAATCCAAGCGCCAAGTGAACCAAGCGCCGAAGAGCAAGCACTGCAGGATAAAGCCGCGGCCAAACAAGCCCAGTTTGAACAAGAAATGGCTGACTTAAAAGTCATGCCACTTAATAGCACCAGCTGGCCCATGATCTTTAATGCACTGCCGCTCGAAGGTATGTTGCGAAACCTGGTTGCCAATACCTGCCTGATGCAGGCTGATGGCACCCAGTTAGTATTTCATAGTGACGCTGGCCATATGCGCTTATTTGGCGAGGCCCATCAAAAACGCTTTGCCCAGGTACTTAGTGAGACACTGAATCAGGCCTATCAAGTGCAAGTGTTAGAAGGGCCAATTCAGTTTGAAACACCGGCTCAGCGCACTCAACGACTGCAAGAAGAGCGACTAGCGCAAGCGGTTGCCAGCATCGAGCAAGACCCAAAAGTACAAGCCCTGCGACAAGCGTTCAATGCGCAGGTTATAATGGACACCATTACACCTGTTGACTAAGTTAACAGGCAATAAACAACCCAAATCATTGAGGAATTCAACATGATGAAAGGCGGCATGGGCAACTTGATGAAGCAAGCCCAAAAAATGCAAGAGCGTATGCAAAAAGTTCAAGAAGAACTGGCCAACGCGGAAACCACGGGCGAGTCAGGTGCTGGCCTTGTGAAAATCGTGATGACGGGTCGTCATGACGTAAAAAGCGTGTCACTAGATGACAGCTTAATGGAAGAAGACAAAGAAATTATCGAAGACCTAGTGGCGGCGGCTGTAAACGATGCTGTTCGTAAAATTGAAGCCGCTAGTTCTGAGAAAATGGGCTCAATGACCGATGGCATGGGTTTGCCACCGGGTATGAAACTTCCTTTTTAAGGAATAGAGCAGGTTATGGCATCTCTTAGCCCACTGATAAACGAATTAGTTCAAGCGCTTACAATTTTACCCGGAGTTGGGCCTAAGTCTGCCCAGCGCTTGGCTTTGTATTTACTTGAAAAAGACAAAGCCGGTGCGGCCAGTTTAGTAGCCACATTAAGCGAAGCCCTTGATAAAGTGGGCCATTGCCAGCAATGCCGTAACCTGACCGAAACCGAGTTTTGCCCAGTTTGTGATGATGCCAAGCGCAATGACGATCAATTGTGTGTGGTAGAAACTCCCGCTGAAGTATTGGCCATAGAACAAACCGGTTTTAAAGGGCGTTACTTTGTTTTGTTTGGGCGCTTAAGCCCAATCGAAGGCATTGGCCCTGATGCACTTGGCTTAGATAAACTAAAAAGCTGGGTGCTGGACAAGAATGTTCAAGAGATCATCCTAGCCACTAACCCCACGGTTGAGGGTGAGGCTACTGCGCAATATATCCAGCAAATGTTTGCTGGTAAAAGCATTGAAGTGAGTCGCATTGCTCACGGTGTGCCATTAGGTGGTGAGTTAGAATATGTGGATGGCGGTACGCTGGCACATGCTTTGGCTGGTCGTAAAAGCGTTTATTAATTCAATTCATGTTGCATGTTGCTACAACACATAAGGCCCATATGATTTACCTTAAAGATAACCAAGCCTTAGCGGATGCAGCTCAATATTGGATGACAGTTGAGCGCATTGCGCTTGATAGTGAATTTATGCGCGTGGATACTTTTTATCCTAAGTTAGCATTAATTCAAATTAATGATGGTCGTGATACGTATTTAATCGACCCTCTTGAAATCACACAGTGGCAACCCTTGTGTGATGTATTTACCTGCTCAAGTGTGGTGAAAGTATTACACAGCCCAAGCGAAGATTTTGATGCATTTTTTCATAATCTAGGGGTTTTACCAGAACCTATGTTTGATACTCAGCTGGCGGCATCTATGGCCAGTTTAGGCGGCATTATGGGTTATCAAAAGCTGGTGAAGATCCTACTGGATGTGGATTTAGAAAAAGGTGAAACCCGCAGTGATTGGTTAAAGCGCCCGTTAAGTGACAACCAACTGCATTACGCAGCCGATGACGTTGAATACTTATTGCCTATGGTCGATAAACTTGAAGCGCGCCTAAAAGAGCAAGGTCGCTTAGATTGGCTATTAGCGGATTGTGAGCAAGTGCTGCAAGACTGGCGTGATAGCCAAGCCGCAGGTTACTCCTATGAGCGAGTGAAAAAAGCCTGGATGTTAAAAGGACACCAGTTAAATGTGCTTAGCCAATTAGTCGATTGGCGTGAAGCACGTTGTAAAGAAGTGAATATTCCCCGTGGCCACTTGATCAATGATGCATTACTGATGGAATTGGCCATGCGCTTGCCTCAAGCGGTAAAACAACTATCTTCTATAAAGGGCATTCGACCTGCCACCGTGCGCAAAGAAGGCGAGCAAATCATTGATTTGATTCAAAGCTGTAAAGAAACACCACAGGATCAATGGCCTGCACGTATGGATAGACCACTATCCCAAAACGCAGGTGAGTGGTTTAAAAAGATGCGTCGCCAAGTGGATAAAATTGCAGAGCAATTAGATGTGCCACCAGAATTATTAGCCCGTAAAAAACCTCTAGAAGCCATGTTGCGCGAAGGCTATCCAAGAGGGCCGTTTCAAATTCCAAAAACACTGCAAGGATGGCGTGAAGAAGTAGTGGGTCAACCAGTACTAAATGTATTAAACCAATTATCAAAGCAGTCCTAATTGAGTAACCGCCATGAAAAAGAAATTATTAACCGTATGGTCTAGCCCTAAGAAAGAAGAAATGTATCTTTATACAGATCGTCTTGAAGGTTTAAAGCGTGTGCCAGAAGAGCTATTAAAAATGTTTGGTGCACCTAAAGAAGTAATGGGTTTGCCACTAAGTGAAGACAAGCATCTTGGTCGCGCGGATGCAAAAAAAGTGTTAAGTGAAATCCTAACCAAAGGGTATTACTTACAAATGCCACCAGTGCGTGATGATTATATGCTTGATCTGTATAAAGATACCTCAGCGAAATACACAGACATTCTTTAAGACTAAACGCACCAGTAAGTTGGGAATCTTCCAACATAGTTTGTCTAATTTTTAAAACAAAGGTACTGGCATGGCCAAAAAAGAATTACCCTTTTGGCAAACAAAAACCTTACAAGAAATGAGTAAGGAAGAATGGGAAAGCCTGTGCGATGGTTGTGCAAAGTGCTGTCTGCATAAGTTAGAAGACGAAGACACAGGCGAAGTACATTACACAGAAATCGTCTGTCGTTATCTTGATCGCGAAACCTGTAACTGTACTGAATATAAACGCCGCCAAGAGCTCGTACCTAACTGTGTTTGGTTAAAGCCAGAAGATGTCACCGAGTTTCACTGGCTGCCATCAAGCTGTTCATACCGTTTGATCAGTGAGGGCAAGCCCTTGCCTAAATGGCATCACTTGCGCAGCGGTGATAAAGATTTAATTCATAAGCGGAACCAGTCTATGCGTCGCAAAGGCATTCCGGACGATAAAATTCCAGAAGAAGATTGGGAAGATCATATTATATGGATGGAGTAACCATGGCGTATATTGAAACCTATCTATGGGCGTGGGTTGTGTATTTGCTAGCCGCAGTGGGCATGTATTATGTGGTGGTTAAATTCACAAAATACTGGCGCAATCAAGATGTGAAAAATTATATGCGTATGATCAGCGCCGTTATTTTATTTACTCCTGCGTCTCACTCGTTGGATGGCTTGAGTGCATTGGCACCAGCCTATATTGTCATGCTTGGTGAATTGCTGACTAACGGTGTGTTAGCGGCATTGCAGGGTATTATTCCTATTTTGTTAGCATTGTTATTAGGGGCGATCGCATTAGCGACTCAGGCGCTTATTAATAGCCTAATCGCGAAATATAAAAACAACTAACACGACTGAGAATTATGGGCGCTTTATTATTACGACTTAAAAATGTACCTGAAGATGAATATCAAGAGGTATGTGATTTACTAGACGCCCATGACTTGGCTTACTATGAAACCAATGCCGGTTTTTGGGGGGTTGGTATGGCAGCAATTTGGTTAAATGATGCTGACCAGTTACCAAAAGCTCATGAGTTATTAAATGAATACATGCAAAATCGGCAAATGAAAATGCATGCCGATTACGAAAAAGCCCTAAGTACGGGTGAAGCTCGCACGCTGCGCTCTACATTTGCACAACAGCCTGTAACCTTTACATTATATCTGCTAGCCATAGTGGGTATTTTAGCGCTTAGTGTCTTACCTTTTTTAGGCCTTAATTAAAAACGCCTTTTATTTAATGGATGCAGGCAAGGCTCGGCTTTCATTGCCGCCAGTGTTTGCACTTTATCGTTCTTGGGTGCGCTAACGCATACTTTACAGGTGCAATCTAATTGGTGGCCATTGTCCTTGGTCGCTGTCGTATCAAAATCTAGAATAAAATCATCCGGATAGGATTCTGTTTTTTCAACGTCATTATTGGGTTCTTTTTTAGGCGAGATAGCCTGTTGAGTCAGTGTGGGTATGCCTGATTCTTTCCAGGTTATATTTTTAAGGGTTTGGTTAACCTGGATCTGTATTTGTTTTTCTTTTATTTGGTCCATTGCAGTCATCCTAACGTCATGTATACATGAATGGCTGCAAGATAGGGCAATTTGAAAGAAATGGCCTACTGCTTTGGTATTAATTGTTGCGTAAAAAAACGACGTATTGCTTAAAATTTGAACGGGTTCAAGCTTTAATGACTTAAACGGTCTGATTTAAAAACTGATTCTGCAGGGTTTTGAGCGCTAATTACTTGATAGACATTTGCGAGATTTTGATAAGGTAATTTTCAATTTTCTCTCTTAGTTTTCCTGTTTATCTTGTATTTGGTCGATGAGATTGTTTTTTATTTCTTGATAGTCACTGTTAGTAATATCTAAGAATTCAAAAATAGGGAATAGGTGATCAGCAATTTGCTCTTCACAGTTTAAACGCCAGAAAGAGCGATATTCACTACTGATATCTTTTGCAAGCATGAGTATCGCTAAGTAATTTAATAAATTCTCATGGACTTTAATTGAATGATCGAATGCCTTTTCAAATAACGGTTGAAGTAAGATTGTTTTACTTACTGCGCCAGGAAGATTCCAGTCTTTGGCAACACGATACCCAAGCGTGAAGTGATCGACTTTAAAATGCTCGACCTCTTTAGCTGAAAGCTCCCTTAAGTCGATTCGACCTACATCCCTTAAAAAGTCCTTTAGGACGGATAGTTCGATAGCATGATGGGGATGCCAATATCATGGAGCATACCTATGCTATAGGCCTTATCTTGGCTGATTGTAGTCAGTCTTACAGCTAAGTAAGAACATAAAGACGCAACTTTAGTGGCTGCATCCCAAAATCGGTCTAAGCGCACTTGCTGAAATGAGTTTCTGATTATGACTGCTTGTAGTAGAGCAAAAGTACGCTGATGGCTAAGGAGTTGTTAGGCATGTGGATATCGGAAAACGAAGGGGCTAAGTTTTGGTTGAATGTTCTGACTGAGCTGCAGAATCGTGGTGTGAAAGACATTTTAATTACTTGCGTAGATGGCCTGAAGGGCTTTCCCGATGCCATTAATACCGCCTACCCTGAAACACAAATTCAGCTGTGCATCGTGCACATGGTACGTAACTCAGTGAAGTACGTTCCTTGGAAAGATTACAAAGCCGTCACCGCTGATTTAAAGAAAATTTATCAGGCCGCGACCGAGGAAAGCGCCTTGCTATCACTATCTGATTTTAGTCAGAAGTGGGATGCTCAATATCCACAAATCAGCCGATCTTGGCGTAACCACTGGGAAAATTTAAATACACTTTTTAACTATCCAGCTGACATTAGAAAAGCCATTTCACGACTAATGCCATCGAACCCCTGAACAGCGTTATTCGAAAAGCGACGAAAAAGCGAAAAGTATTTCCAACAGAAGTGTCGGCTAAAAAAGTGGTCTACCTGGCTGTACGCCAAGCTTCGGAAAAGTGGACTATGCCCATAAGAAACTGGAAAACGGCCCTGAACCGATTTATGATCATGTTCGAAGACCGTTTGAAAGATTACATTTAAAACTGGCGGTTACACAGAATGGCTTACATCCTCATTTGGAGTTTATCACTTGTAAAGGATGTTACATGCTAAATGCTTTATCTAATGATAAAAATTCAGTTTCTTCTGCGTGACTTAGAGCACTGATTAATATTAAGCTAAGCAATAGACTTACTACTTTTTAGTGTCTGACTCATAAAATCCACCTTTTATTGTTAACAGGCATCATAATTATAGAATTGCTAATGAATCCTTAAGGTTTCAAAGCCATACTTTAACCATAAATATACGGTATACGATATGAAAAGCATAAATAACCCACTTAATAAACTACTGCTTATAGCTATTCTATTCTTGAGCGTGCCCAGTCATGCTGAGCAATGGATTCCTAAATTTGATTTATCGCAATATAAAAACAAAGTGGTCTATTTAGATTTTTGGGCATCTTGGTGTGGGCCATGCCGAAAATCATTCCCATGGTTAAATGAAATTGAAGAAAAATACAAAAAACAAGGTCTGGTTGTGATTGGTGTTAACTTAGATACCGAAATTGATCAGGCAAAACAGTTTTTAAAAGATGTACCTGCAAATTTCAGAGTGTTTTCTGATCCAGACGGTAAATTAGCTGAAAAATATAATTTAGTGGGTATGCCAAGTTCATTTGTGATTGATGGTAAAGGCAAAGTTCGTCATCGTCATGTTGGCTTTAAGAAAAGTAATAGCGATGAATATGAAAAAAGCATCGTTGCACTGTTAAAAGAGTTAAAAAGATAGAAGCCTGAATTTGCAGGGTTTATGCAGTTATTGCCTTTAGCTTAAGTGCTTTGCACTGTATTACGCCCTGCATTTTTTGAAAGGTATAATGCTTGATCCGTGCGAATCATAAAGTCTTTTAATGATTCTTTATTTTTTAGTTCCGCCACCCCAAAGCTTGATGTGATATTAATATGATCATTTATCTTTAAGTTCTCAATAATCCCTCGTATTTTTTCTGCCACGTGTCGTGCTTCTGCCAAGCCCGTATGTGGTAGTAAAATCATGATTTCATCGCCGCCCCAGCGTGAGATAGTATCGATTTCACGAATTTGACCTTTTATAGTTTGGGTAATCGCAATAAGAACTTGATCGCCAACAGCATGGCCATGCTGATCGTTTATGTCTTTAAAATGATCAATATCGACTTCTATTAACGAAAGATTTTCATTGAAGCGCTTGGCACGCTCTATTTCTTGATTAAGTGTTTTCTCGAAATGTAGACGGTTTGAGGTTGCCGTTAATGTGTCGGTCATCGCTAATGTTTGGGTTTCAGTAATTTGCGCTTTGAGCTTTTCGTTGAGGCATGTTAGTTCTTTTGTTCGTTGAAGGACTAATTCTTCTAATGTTTGATTCTTGTGTTGATACTCTTGAAGCAGAAGAACATGGTCTTGAATATTTTTATGTGCCCCAATCATTCGTAATATTGCACCGTCTTTATTACGCTTGACAATAACAGCATTGTCTTCAATCCATAAATATTCCCCATTTTTCATTTTACAGCGATATTCTACTTTGTATTCGCTTGTGCGCTGATGAATATAATTATCAAAATTTTCCATTACACGTTCATAATCTTCGGGGTGAATCAGTACCTCCCAAGTTAACACTGTATCCTCAAAACAATGGGGGTCATAACCAAGCATATGAAACCAAGCTTGATTTCTAAATACTTGGCCTGTTTCACCGTTCCAGTCCCATATACCATTATTGATGATATCAAGTAGACCATCTAATGCAGGATGATTGATTTCAGGTATTGGCCGTTTATTCATAGTTATTTGGAGTTAATGGAGTTCATTCCAGTATAGGGGATATCCTTACAATCAGGATGAGAAAACTCGACTATTCAGTCAAAAGTTTGATTTTTATGGCCTAGAATGAATAAAAGTAACTAAAATAAAGCCTGTAATTTCTTAAAGGGATAAGAAATAGAAATAATTCTAGCTTAATTGTGAGTACCGCTTGGTAAAGCTGTACTCACTTTTTATTCTGCGTTAACTAATATCTTCAAGCCAAGCCCAGTTACTTTCTTTGCGCTGTTGTTTAACGATACTACGAATGGCAGTCTCATTATTTATATTTTTATCAACACTGTAGGCGGTCCATTCGCAGTATTCGCGGTTAAACTCTACCGTACTGTAACCGTTTTGTGTGGAGTTAAAATATTTAATATGAGGATTATTAAGGCGAATAGCACCTTCACTGATTGCTTGTAGAATATCATTACGGTTGCTTAAACCTTTGACTTGGTTGGATATCATTTCAAATAAATTGGATGATGTAATTGAAGGTGTCATAAATTCGGTGCCGGCAATATTTGGCCACCAGAAGTTCGTTAAATGCCCATAATCATACTTTATGTAAGAGCTTATATAGGTATGTAAGTCACCAGTAAGTACAATAAAGTTTTCAAGATTGGCTTCTTTTACGGCTTCCATAAGACGATCACGATCCTTGATATAACCATCCCAAGCATCCACGTTAATGTATGCTAGTGGCTGTCCTAATAATGATGCGGCCATGCGGCCTAAATAAGTTTGGTTGCCTAGCACTGTCCATTTCGCTTTGCTTTGTTTTAAGCCGTTTTGCAACCAGTTGAATTGTTCATCGCCCATCATGATTTGGCTGTCATTATTCATATCTTTACAGCCAATAGGCAGGTAGCGAGAAAATATATCATTTTCGCCACACGGGTGAGCCGAGCGATATGTTCGGGTATCAAGCATAAATAATTCGAATAAATCGCCGAATTTGAAGTTACGATATATACGAGTGTAATCGTGTGGGTGCGTGGCATTTTCGTTAACGCTTACTCGGGTCGGAGTGTATTCAACCCACGCTTTTTGACTATCTAATTTAAGTTGTTTGAGTGCGCCAGGATCACGGCCTTCCTCGGTTGTAAATGGATGGTCGGGCGCACCTAGTGTGTCACGTTCGTAATCCCAGTAAGCATCGTTTGCCGTTTCATGATCGTCTGTTGTCATGATCCAAGTGTGTACTTCCATGGCGTGCTGCAAATGAGTATCGCTACGATACGTCTTATATAGATGGCGGTAGTCTTGTAAGTTTAATGCGATTAATCCATTGCTTGGTAAAATGATGGTGCGATCTGAAAAGGGCAGGCTTTGAAAACGTGGGTCACCGGCGGTTTCATAAATAAAATCTCCAAGGTGTACGACAAAATCAATGTTAGTATCTTGCGCGACATAGCTTAAAGCCTCGTAATAACCGTTGGTGTAATCTTGGCAAGTTAAAACGGCTATTTTTAATTTCTCTAACGGTTGGCTTTCGAGTGCCAGTGTTTTGCAGCGACCAATACGAGAGCTAATACCCTTATAATAAAATCGATAATAATAAGTTTGGTTTGCATCTAGTTGGCCATCTAGATCAATTTTAATGGTGTAGTCTCTTTCGAATGAAATATTAGTAGAATCAATTGCACCCTCTAACATGACAAGATTACAGGCTGGATCTTTACTGATTTGAAAATTAAGTGGCTCTTGTGAGTCATAATGATCTGGGTTGATATGTGTCCATAGCATCACACCGCTTGTTGTTGGATCGCCAGATGCAACCGACATATCAAAAATCATACGGGCTGAGTCTAGGTCGATAGAACGGTTATCTGGTAGTGTGTGGCTGGAATTTGATGGATCAAAGTTAAAGGTGCCGGCCTGTACGGGTTTTGAAGTTAAAGCATAAGGCGTAGCAAGACTGGCGGCGGTTAACCCTAAAAATTTTCGACGATCGAGTTTAATACTCATGAGTGTGTCCTTTCAGTTGCATGGTTCTGTGGCCATTTTGCAGTTAAGTGATAATGCGCGATGAAAGTTAAACCCGTCTTCATTACAAAATGAAGACGGGTTTATGACAGGATGGTCTTGTTATAAGGGCAGGTGACTTTTGTTATTCGATATTTTCAAGCAATAATAATAATCGTTTTAAGTTTTTATCTAGCTGGTTTTGTTCCTGAGGATTTAGCGCAGATAAAATTTCCAGTTCGTTGGCCACATGCTCATCTACCGCTTTATTGATTAGCTCAAACCCACTTTCTGAAAGTTTGACTAATTTACTACGAGCATCATGTTCGTTAGCAATTCTTTCGATTAACCCTCTTTTTTCTAGTTGCGTCATCCTGTGAGTCATGGTGCCTGAAGTGACCATGAGTGTTGAAAACAACTGAGTAGGAGCCAAGCAATAAGGCTGGCCAGAGCGTAATAGTGTCGCCAAAACATCAAACTCCCAAAAGCCCAAATTATGACGTTCAAATACCTTATCTAATTGGGGTTGCATCAATGCGTGACATTTCTTAAGGCGCCCAATGATGGCCATGGCAGAGAGGTCTAGGTTGGGTTTTTCAGCTTGCCATTGCATCATAATGGCATCAATACCATCAAGTTCATTCTTATTTGTCATAATAATTTATCTTGATATCAAGATAACTCCGTGCCAGAATAAATTTATCTTGAAGTTAAGATAAATAATTTACGTATATTTGTCGAGGTATCTCTCATGAAAACAGTGCTATGGACACTATTAACCGCGATGGCTCCCATACTTTGGGGAAGCACATATATAGTGACCACAGAAATTTTGCCTGACGGTATGCCTTTTACGGCTGCGGTGATCAGATGTTTGCCTGCTGGGTTGATCTTAATCGCGATTAGTCGATATCGCCCTTCAGGGGCGCAGTGGAAACAACTGTTAATGCTTTCTTTTTTTAATTTTGCATGTTTTCAAGGACTGCTATTCATAGCGGCTTACCGATTACCGGGCGGATTAGCCGCGGTGATTGGTGCGATTCAACCACTAGTTGTACTTGCCCTTGGTTGGATTGTATTAACAGATAAACCTGCCAAGTTGACCTTTTTTGCATGCCTTACAGCGATTGTAGGTATGGCTATGTTAATTATTTCACCGATGATGAATCAGGGTGTCCTATGGGATGAAGTGGGGATTATCGCGGCTTTTTTCGGAGCTATTAGCATGGGTGTGGGCATATTTTACTCGAAACATTGGCAGCAAAAATCGTCAGCTAACACACCTTTGTTAGCGTTTACAGGCTGGCAGTTAACATTGGGTGGCATCATGTTGTTACCGTTTTCATTATGGCTTGACCCAAGTTTACCTGCCTTAACTTTAGAGCATGCATTGGGTTTTTCCTACCTCGCTATTATTGGCACATTATTAACGTATCTAATTTGGTTTACAGGTGTGAGCAAACTCTCTTCTGCGGCTGTGTCTGCTCTTGGTTTGCTCAGTCCTATTTCAGCGATTATTTTAGGCTGGCTGATATTAAATCAAACCATCGAGGGCTGGGCGCTAGTGGGCTTAAGCATTGTTATTGCCAGTGTTCTCATCGTGCAGTATAGCCAATCACGTAAACCTAAAATTCATAACATTAATATTTTACAGATGAGTCAAACGGAGAAAACAGCATGAACTTAGCGATTAAAAAAATGATTGAAGAGCGCACTTCGGTTAGTAAATATAATAAACATGAGATAAGCGATGAAACGATTAAAGAGCTTGTACGTTTAGCGAGCTTATCGCCTTCCGCGTATAATTTGCAGAATTGGCATTTCATTGCGGTTCAGTCTAATGATGCAAAACGTGATTTACAAAAAGCCGCTTATAGTCAGCCTCAAGTCGCACAAGCATCTGTCACTTTTATTGTTATTGGGCAGTTAAACGCCCATCAAACCTTGGAGCAAACACTAAAACTATCGGTTGATAGCGACGTTATGCCTCAAAGTATTGCTCAATCTTGGGTAAGCGCAGCAAAACAAAGTCATGAGAGCAACGTAAGTTTACAAAGAGATGAAGCCATTCGCTCAGCATCACTTGCAGCTATGACATTAATGTTTGCTGCTCAAGCTATGGGTTATGGCAGTGGTGCCATGGGAGGATTTGATTCACAGCAAGTGGCTGAGCAGTTTAATCTTAGTGATACAGATATCCCTGTTATGTTGGTCACGGTAGGTAAACCGGCAGAGTCAAATTGGCAGCAAAAAATAAGAAAACCCGTAAGCGATATTTTATCAATTAAGTAGGGCTTAGCGAATTATCGATCGATTTTTTGGGTTACATCTCATTTTTATGTATGTTCTAATTCTGTTTAATGGCTGATTTTTTCTAATTTATGGCCGATAAATGTCTGGGCTTTTTTTTTAGATAAAAAATTTCTACGCCAGGATGAATAAATTGGATTACAACTAAAGACTTAAATAAATCATTTTTTATTTAAGTCTTTGTAAAACATAATAAAATTTAAAAAATATTTTTTTGATAATAATGTTCAGTTTTTTGAAGTATAAAAATTTACCTAAAGTGATCTGATCTTTTTTGGTTGTGCGTAAGCAAGTTACTAACAACAGGAGGTCACATGAAAACAAAAATATTATCTTTAGCATTACTAGGTGCAATTGGTTTAACCGGTTGTGGAAGCAGCGATGATGGTCCAGTACTTGATATTATCGAAACGGCACAGGCAGATGAGCGATTTGAAACGTTAGTTGCCGCAGTGACAAGTGCAGACTTGGTAGGCACGTTACAGGGCGATGGCCCATTTACCGTGTTTGCTCCGACGGATGCAGCATTCACTGCATTATTACAACAGCTCGATATTGAAAAATCGGATCTATTGGCCAGAGACGATCTTGCAGATATTCTTAAGCAACACGTGGTAAGTGGGGTGGCGATTGATTCAGTTGCGGGGTTTGCTGCTAATGGCTCAGATGTGCAAACCCTTAACAGCGCACAAAAGATATCGGTTGCGATCAACGATGGTAAATTAAGTGTTGATGGAGCAACGGTGGTGATCACCGATGTTAAAACATCAAATGGTGTTATCCATGTTATCGATTCCGTGATAACAGACAATGACGCTCAGTAAAACATAGCAATAAAATAGCCCGCATTCGCGGGCTTTTTTATTGCTAAACATTTAATAGTAAATGCTCTCTTTCCCACGGACTAATTTCACGATGGTATTGGCGCATTTCCTCACGTTTTACTTCAGCAAACACATGACAGAAATCTTCACCTAATGCTTGGTGCACATCCTCAGCATCAGCAAAAATAGCCAAAGCTTCATCTAAGGTTTTAGGCAGTGCATCAATCTCATCTTCAATTTCGCCAGCAGCAGGCTGGTTAGGTTTAATTTTATTTATTAACCCTAAGTAACCGCAGATTAAGCTGGCTGCGATAGAAAGATAAGGATTACTATCAACCCCTACAATTCTATTTTCGAGGCGACGATCTTGTGATTTTGAGTTTGGTACACGCAAACCGGTTGCGCGATTGTCATACCCCCAAGCCATATTGGTTGGGGCGCTGGAATTGGTATCAGATTCAAAACGTTTATAGGAATTTACATTGGGCGCCATAAGCGGCATTAATTGCTTGAGGTATTTTTGCGAGCCCCCAATAAAATGGAAGAAGGCTTCACTTGCCTCACCGTTTTCATCAGAGAATATATTGTTGCCTGTTTTGATATCCAAGACGCTTTGATGAATGTGCATAGCACTGCCAGGCTCATCTCTCATGGGTTTAGCCATAAAGGTGGCAAACATGCCATTATTTAAAGCGGCTTCTCGAATGATGCGCTTGAAATAAAAAACCTGATCAGCCAGTAATAAAGGATCAGCATGGGACAGGTTAATTTCAACCTGACCGGCACCATCTTCTT
>JAGDZK010000043.1:0-13839 GCA_049115935.1 Bermanella sp.
CCATATCGGCTAAGCGCCACTTTAAGGGGTGTTTAACTGCCTGTGTCATAGTCGGCCTCCATTTTTCATTTTGCCGCAGTGCACTGCACGTATTTACCAAATTCTGCCATGGTCTGAGAACGCCTCAGCTATGGGTTGCCCTATGCGGTATAACGTAAACCTCCCATACTTAACTCTTAAAATTTAGCCTATAACAGGTTCTCTTCTGAGTATAGTGGTATATTAGCTTCACTGATGAATCATCTGTCATACCAAAACACCTAAGGCCCTTATAGTAATGTGGAACAAACCAGCTAAGTCGTTGTATTTAATACTATTTTCAATCTTCATTGGCGCTTGCTCAACCCTTCCTGATCAAAAAAACCTAAACATTCGTGCCGAAAAAGCAGCCCAGAACAGTAAGCAATCTGAACAGTCTGCATTACAAAGCGCCAAGGTAAAACTGCAAAAAGCCAATACAGAATTATTAGCATTTTATGCGCCAACTTACCTAGAACAAGCCCAATCTGAATACGCTCAGGCCACCAAGTTATACAACCAAAAAGAGTCTAGCGAAGAGATTCGCTTACACGCCCAGCTTACCGTTGAATGGATTGAAGCAGGCCTTCGCAATAAAAAAATGGTGCGTGAATACTTATCAGCCAGCCTCGCCAATCGAGCCGTTTTGCTAAACCTAAAAGCAAATGAGCACTTCCCAGAAAGCTTTAAAGAAATTGAAGACAAGCACTTAGCCCTTATCAAACAAATTGAACAACGCAAAGAAGTGCAATCTCAACAAGATGAAAAGCCGCTACTTAAAGCCATGAGCGAGCTAGAAGTGCGTACTATTGGTCACACCTATCTTAGCCAGTCGTACGTTATGCTCCAGCAAGCAACGGCCTTAGGCGCAGATAAGTACCTAGTGAACACACACAAAGAAATCATCGATCAACTTAAAAGCACAGAACAATACATTCGCCAAAACCCACGAGATAAAAAAACCATTAAAGGCTTGGCTGACGACAGCTTGTTTTTGAGCGAGCGCTTATTTTCATTGGCACGCTTAGCCAATCAAATGCAACAGGCTAAAGAAGGTAATTTAGAGGCGGTTGTATTAAAACAAGAGCAGCTTCTACAGCAAATCTCCGAAGCGATTCATTATAAGGATATCCGCAATTTATCTCTTGAGGACCAAAGCCTACTCATAAGTCAGTTCGCGGGTAAGGTACTTAAAAATAAATACAAAACAACCCCTGCGACAAACAACAAAAAAGAACTAGAAAAGTGGAAGCGTAAAGTGGTGTTACTACAGGCTGAAATTAGACGCTTAGAAAAATCTGCTCAATAAGCATCTCTCATAAACAAAAAAGCCACTTAACTAAGTGGCTTTTTTGTTTATGCTTAAGAGCGCATTTGATTGAGTAAATCCATTCGCGATTCAATCATGGTGCGGTAAGTTTTCATCAAGCTAAAACGATGCGGCGCATCTTCCACTTGAAGTCGAGCCAGTTGAGACTCTAACTTATCAATCTCAGCTTCAAGACGCAGAATAATGTCATCATTGCTGCCATCACCCCTTAAGCGGTAACCATCCTGTGCCATCGCGCTGCTCTCCATTGCTAACCCTCTCATTGCTTACTCCATGCAAGGCTTCATGATCTCAACAACAATCTGAATCCACCGATGTTGATAATGGCCATTCTAACAGGATATTTTGTGATGCATATCCCATTTTTCAACTTATTGTGTAAGAGATTACCGATAATCACCTTTGAAGTTAACCAAGGTAAAACTGGGCAGAAAGTGCACATTTGTTTATAATGCGCGCCCCTAATACATAGCACGAGTGGTCTAATCCGTGGCGAAAAAGTTGTTTATTAAAACCCATGGCTGCCAAATGAATGAGTACGATAGCTCCCGCATGGCTGATTTGCTGGGGGATACTCATGCTATGGAGATCACAAATAACGAAGAAGAAGCAGACGTGATCCTGCTTAATACTTGTTCTATCCGTGAAAAAGCCCAAGAAAAGGTATTCCACCAATTGGGTCGCTGGAACAAATTAAAGAAGAAAAACCCTAACCTAATCATTGGTGTAGGTGGCTGCGTAGCCAGCCAAGAAGGGGATGCCATTCGTAAGCGCGCCCCTCAAGTAGACATGATTTTTGGCCCTCAAACCCTGCATAAATTACCTGAGTTTGTGGATGCCACTAGCAAAACAAACCGCATCCCAGTCATGGATGTCACCTTCCCTGAGATCGAGAAATTCGACCACCTGCCTGCACCAAAGGTAGATGGCGGTAGCGCGTTTTTATCCATCATGGAAGGTTGCAGCAAATATTGCACATTCTGCGTAGTACCTTACACCCGTGGCGAAGAAGTGAGCCGCCCGTTTAATGATGTCATGAAAGAAGTGCACCAGCTCGCCGAGCAAGGCGTCCGCGAGATCAATCTACTGGGTCAAAACGTCAACTGCTACGAAGGTCAAACCGATGATGGTGACATCATGGATCTTGCCGAATTGATCCACCATGTGGCAGAAGTCGATGGTATCGACCGCATTCGTTTTACCACCTCGAACCCATTGGAGTTCACCGACAGCCTAATTCAGGCGTTTGCTGAAGTGCCTGAGTTAGTCAGCCACCTTCATTTGCCGGTGCAAAGTGGCTCTAACAAGATATTAGCGGCCATGAAGCGTGGTCACGAAGTGGATATGTACATTGATAAAATCAAGCGTATCAAACAAGTGCGCCCTGACATTAGCATCAGCTCTGACTTTATCATTGGCTTCCCTGGTGAAACCGATGAAGACTTCCAAGACACCATGAACTTAATTCATGAAATTGGCTTCGATACCTCATTCAGCTTTGTATACAGCAAGCGTCCAGGCACGCCAGCGTCTGACCTTGAAGACAACACCCCTGAAGATGTGAAGAAAAAACGTCTGGCCATTTTGCAAGACCGCATCATCCAAAACGCCCAGCAAATTGGCCGTCGCATGGTGGGTAAAGTTGAAACTATCCTTGTGGTCAGTGTTTCAAATAAAGACCCTGGTAAGTTAATGGGGCGTTCTGAAAATAACCGTTCCGTGTATTTTCATAGTGACGACCACAGTTTGATCGGAAAATTTGTTAAAGTGAAAATCGAAGAGGCCTATACTAATAGCCTTTATGGGCACGCACTCCTTGAAGAAGGTGTGTTCTAATTCATATTAATACAGAGAACACCTGACTGAATGACAACCGCCAGCGCTGAAAAGACACATACCGCTCAAACCGAATTTTTCTTGGAGCCAGACGATGCACGTCGTCTGGCCAATTTATGTGGTGACCTTGATAGTCACATCAAACAAATTGCCAGCCACTTTCAAATTCGAGTATTTAATCGCGGCAATCACTTCAAACTGGCCGGTGAAGCACAAGGTGTGGATCACGCCAGCCAAATCATCCAGCGCTTATATCGCGAAACCCACAACGGCACCGAGATTCGCAAAGACCTGATTCATTTGCTGCTGCAAGAAGCCGATATCGAAATCGCCTATCAGAAGGACCATAACGAAGGCGCCCATAAACCCATCGTTATTCGCACGCCTAAACTGATTATTAAGCCTCGCGGTCCCAACCAGCAAAAATACGTACGCACCATCCACAAACATGATATTAATTTTGGTATTGGCCCTGCTGGCACGGGTAAAACGTATTTGGCGGTCGCTTGTGCCGTAGAAGCACTGTTGCGTGATGATGTGCAAAAAATACTACTGGTGCGCCCAGCCGTAGAAGCCGGCGAAAAGCTCGGTTTTTTACCCGGCGACCTATCACAAAAGATCGACCCGTATTTACGCCCCTTATATGACGCCCTGCACGACATGCTTGGATATGAGCAGGTGGTTAAAATGCAAGAGCGCAATATTATCGAAATTGCCCCTCTGGCATACATGCGTGGGCGTACCTTGAGCAACTGCTATGTCATCTTAGATGAAAGCCAAAACACCACACCCGAGCAAATGAAGATGTTCTTAACCCGTATTGGCTTTGGCTCAAAAGCGGTGATCACTGGTGACATCACTCAAGTGGATTTACCTCGTGGCACCCGTTCAGGCTTGGGCCACATCATTAACATCCTAAAAGATGTAGAAGGCATTGGCTTTACCCATTTTGCCAATAAAGATGTAGTACGCCACCCGTTAGTACAGCGCATTGTTGATGCCTATGATGCCCATGACGCAAAAGTAGCGGCTAACAAAGAAGCCGCTGAACAAGCTAAAAAGGACGCATCTAATGATTGATGTGGATATCCAGCTAGCCAGTGAGCACTCACCTGTGCCAAGTGAAGAGAAACTAACTCTTTGGGCGCAAAACGCGTTAGCGGATTTTAAACAAGAAGCCGAATTAAGCATTCGCCTTGTGGATAACGAAGAAAGTCAGCAGCTTAACAGTGAGTACCGCGGCAAAGACAAGCCAACCAATGTATTATCATTCCCATTTGAGGTGCCAGCTGAACTAGCGGGCATCGAAGACATTGGCCACTTAATTGGTGATTTGGTCATTTGCGTGCCAGTGGTGGCCGCAGAAGCACACCTGCAAAACAAAACATTTAGCGATCATTTTGCCCATATGGTCACACACGGCTGCTTGCATTTATTAGGTTACGACCATATAAAGGACGAAGAAGCTGAAATTATGGAAAATCTTGAACGACAAATTCTAGCGCGTCTAGAAATTGCCGACCCTTACTTAATCACTGATTGATATATGAACGAAGACCGACCGAGAAAGTCCCTGTTTACATGGCTAGAAAGCTTACGCCTATTCTCAGGGGCACCAAAAAGCCATAACGAAATGAAGCACATCCTAAGGGAGGCCGAAGAGCGCCAACTGGTGGACAGTGATGCACTATCTATCATGGAAGGCGCCATTCAGGTGGCCGACATGCAAGTGCGTGAGATTATGATTCCTCGCTCACAAATGGCGTTCGTCAAATCCGATCAAAAACCCAAAGACTTCTTACCCCTTATTATTGAAAGTGCACATTCTCGCTTTCCTGTACTTGGGGAAAATGACGATGAAGTACTGGGCATATTGTTAGCCAAAGATTTACTTAACTTAGTACTTGAACAAAACACAGACCATTTTCGTGTCAAAGAAATTTTACGTCCAGTGACCTTTGTTCCTGAAAGTAAGCGTCTTAATGTTTTATTAAAAGAATTCCGCGCCACCCGTAATCACATGGCCATTGTCATCGACGAATACGGCGGTATCGCCGGTCTTGTGACCATCGAAGATGTATTAGAGCAAATTGTTGGTGACATTGAAGATGAACACGACTTTGATGAAGAAGACAGCTTCATCAAACAAGTGGGTGAAGACACCTTTATGGTGAAAGCACTAACGTCTATACAGGACTTCAATGAATCGTTTCATACTCACCATGAAGACTTTGAATTTGATACCATTGGCGGCATTGTCATGGGCAAATTTGGACGCCTACCGGAATGTGATGAGAGCATTGTCATCGGCCAGCACGAATTCAAAGTAGTGAACGGCAACAACCGTCAGATTCACTTATTACAAGTCACAAAAATCAAACAAGAAGAATAATGTAAATGGGTTTTGCTTCAGCATGGATAAAACGGCCTGGGTATCTAGGCCATTTTTTTGCGCTTTTGATCGGCGCACTATTACCGTTTAGTTTTGCACCTTATGATTTGTGGCCCGCACAAATTATTTCTGTGGCACTTTTATACCTATCACTAAAAGACTTAACCCCTAAACAAGCCCTATGGCGAGGCTGGTGGTACGGTCTTGGTGTCTTTGCATCTGGTGTGAGCTGGGTGTATGTCAGCATTCATGTTTATAGTCACACACCAGCCCCTCTCGCCTTCTTAATGACACTTTTATTTGTGGCAGGTCTTGCTTGGTTTTTTGCCCTGATGACGTACACCTATCAAAAGTGGCTAACGAACAACGTATTGACCTTTATTAGTTTTGCGCTTGTCTGGGTATTATTTGAATGGTCACGCAGCTGGTTTTTAGGTGGCTTTCCTTGGTTATTTTTAGGGGACGCTCATATCGATACACCACTTGCAGGTTTTGCTCCGGTATTTGGTGTATATGGTATCAGTCTAATCATGGCATTAAGTGCAACCGTGATAATCGACTGGCAATGGAAAACACACTATAAGTCTGGCCTGGCAGTGATCATTGCACCTTGGTTACTGGGCCCTCTGTTCAACCAAATTCATTGGACCCAAGCCGCAGAAAACTCAGAAATAAATGTAGTGGCCATTCAAGGGAACATTAGCCAAGAGCGTAAATGGCTACCAGAAGAGATTTACCCAACCCTTGAAAAATATCGCGTTGAAAGTGAAAAAAACTGGAGTGCGGATTTAATCTTATGGCCAGAAACCGCGATTACGGTTTTGCACCATCAGGCGAAAGAGTATTTAAAATACCTAGATACCGAAGGGGAAAAAAATAAAACCTCGGTCATTACGGGTATCCCTTACCAACAAAACCAAACAGAAGAATTTCCTGGTGCCTATCACAACAGTATTTTAGCGTTAGGGGAAAGTAGCGGCTTATACCATAAACAAAAATTGGTGCCATTTGGGGAGTATGTACCGCTGCCTCAAAGCTGGCGCGGTTTATTAACCTTTTTTAATATTCCCATGTCTGATTTTGCTGCAGGTAAAAACGATCAAAACCCCATTCAAGTTACCCGTGAAAACCTGAGCTATAATATCGCCCCCTTTATTTGTTATGACATTGTTTACCCAGATCACGTGGCAGGCTTTGCAAAAGACACAGGCCTTTTAATCACGATCA
The DNA here is from genome assembly GCA_049115935.1 of Bermanella sp. GTDB lineage: Bacteria > Pseudomonadota > Gammaproteobacteria > Pseudomonadales > Oceanobacteraceae > Bermanella. The sequence continues at coordinate 6,804 of JAGDZK010000043.1, forward strand.
GCAACGATGCATGGTTTGGTCATAGCATTGGTCCATTACAACACTTTGCTATTGCTCGTATGCGCGCCCTTGAGAATGGTCGTTATTTATTACGCAGCACCAATACAGGCATCACCGCGTTAATTGATAACAAAGGGCAAGTGGTGGAGCAAGTACCTCAATTTGAATACGCAGTACTCAAAGCACAAGCTCAAGTGATGACAGGTAATACACCGTTTAACATATGGGGCAGTTGGCCCGTTTTAATCTTAATCTGGTTAGGTTTGCTCGTTATCGGCTTACGCCAATCTCGGTTTTGGCCCAATAATTCAAGCCAAAAACAAGCATAAAAAAACGCCCATAAAGTAGACTTTATGGGCGTTTCTTATCTTCGCGCTTAATTTAACTGTAAGCGGACAATTTCATTACGATTATGCAGTGCATCCATTTTATGAGGGAATAACTGTATATCATTAGGCGTAATCAAGATTGCTTTCTCACCTACCAAGCCCACAAAACCGGCACTGAATTCTTCAACAAACCCTTGTTGTGAAAACTCTAAAACCTGTTCCGCTGGAATGTCCACCATGGCTTTTAGGCCATTGCCTAAAGGGTCGTTAATGGACTCAATATTTTTATACAAAGCCATGAATGTAGATTGAACGACTAATACAAAGCCATTTCGAAAAGTTAACCATTGAGCCGGCTGGGCAGTGTTTTCATTAAAAAATTCACACCGCACGATAATGTCTGAGTTGCCTTCTATAACCATGTTCACACCCGCTTTAAAAAACGCAGTATACCTTAAGCCAAGACCTAAGGCATGGTGGCAATATAGTCCGCCAGCGGTTCAATTTCACTGGCCTCGACCACTTTCATAATATTAACCATAGGCGAGGTGGCTCGTGCCGCTTTGCCTTTTTTAAAGTCACTTAAGGTCTTTATTAAAAACGCTTTCTTTTGTCCCGCTAAGCGTGGCAATTCATGATCGCCTCGACCATCGACACCATGGCAGGCCATACATAAGCTATCATAACGGGCCTTACCTTTTGCAGACGTCACCACGCCCTCTTGAGGGCGCACGGTTTGAGAAGAGAAATACAAAACCATGTTAATTTTTTCTTCACTATTAAGCGAGCGAGCCAACTGCTGCATTACATAACTTTTACGCTCTCCTGTCGCAAACAACTGAAACTGCTTTAATAAATACTCAGTATTTTGCCCAGCAAGATTAGGAATATCCGGTTTAACGCTATTGCCATCTTTACCATGACAATAACCACATAACATGGAGCGCTCTTTACCTTCTTCTAAGGCAATTTGGTATTCCACTTGATTAGATTTAATCAGCTCGAGCTGAGCCGCCATGTTTTCATACTCATCAGCCCAAGTATGAGCACTCAACAAAACCAAGCCAAACGACAACCCAGCTATAACCCTGACAGCCTTGATCATAGTTATCTCACATATAAAAAAAGAGGGAAATTACAGAGCAATCGTACCAATTACAATGACTTAAATTAACAGATCAATATGTATTGTGAATTCTCTGACACACATCAATTTATTCTGACCATTCCGACAGATACAGGCACTTCAATGCAAAAAAAAGCACCACAAGTGTGGTGCTTTTCTTATTACTCAATCAGTTGAGCTATTCGGTAAGCTCTCCATCAATCACAGATGGCGGCTGGTCACTAATATCGGGCATAGTGCCAATATTAAAGACATCACCCGTGATACCCGTAGGCACCGCCTGACTAGGTGCTGTAAGCGGCAAGCTGGTGCAATTACTAGCGGCTACAGTTTGCATACGCTGCTCAACATCATTAGCCTTGATAATATACTGATCCGATGAGCCAAGTATGGTGCCATCTTTTAAATTGATCACAGGTCCCCAGCGGTTATTGTTTTCTTCAAACGGTAATCCCCATAGTTGGCCTTTGCCGCCATACTCTAACAGAAATACCTTGCCGTCTTGAGTCGCCACACCGTTACGATCATTAGCCGTGGCATGGGTGTATTTCATGGTAATCGGTTTATCAAATGACACCACATTATTACTGCCGTCTATCAGCACCATTTGTTGCTGCCAGTGCTCTAGGCCGGTTTCCCACACATAGAATTCGGTGATAGTGCCAGCTTCGATTTTAGAGTATAAATCTGCTCGGCTAGTAACACCTGAGCCACTAGAAACCATCGGGCCACTGTTCAAACCCCAGCTCCAATATTGTGAATCTTCTACATCACTTTTTGTTACCACACTGGCATATGTCACAGGGTCACTGGCGATTTTTAAAGTAAGATCGGTTTTTGAGAAGGCGTAATCTTGCGTAGCTGAATAACTATCCCCCACAAATACATCTTTTTGGTCCGCACTTGAGCTCACATCCGTCGCTGCAATGTTTTTATCTAAGCAGCGATCAAAACATTTTAAAGTTACTGAAGCACCAGCTGCAAACAGTTCACCTGTGCCCGTTTCACTGCCATCCACAAAACTGCGGGTAAAGAAGCGAATTTTTGTGGCACCCGATAAATAACGTACGTTTCCACCTAGTTGACGTGACCACATATTCAGCACCACATCACTATTTAGCGGCACAGCAACCGCTGGGCTCACCGGAGTAATTTGCTCGCCATTACCACTAAAGCTACGAATACCTGTCACTTCAAAGCCATTGTTAGTGCTATTAGCTTCTAAAATCACCTCTAGGCCATCATTAGTATCTGAGTCTTTGTTAAAATCAGTATTTGTACTTAACAAAAACGAATCACTTTCAAACAGCCAAGTCGAAAACGTCACGCCATCAAGGTCCGCAAGATTGAGCGCATCCACTGTATTTTTAATCAAACGACCTGGTGCTACTTTAACCGTAAAGTTATCACCCACAGTGTCATCGAATTTTGCTTGCTGTACGGTTTCGCCATTACTAAAGTTTTGGCCATCTTCGCGCCATGAGCCCCAATAGCCAATGTGGCCCCAGCTTTCAAATCCGTTAGAATCAGAACCGGTACCATCGCCATCGCTGTCCACTTTAATTTGCATACCAGAATTAACCTCAACGGCGGAACCGTCGGCCTTGTTATACAAGGAGTAATTCCACACCACACTATTAAAGCCATCACGGGCTAAGCACGCTTGACTATCAAAAGATCCGGCATCAATTTCTGCATAGGTTGATGCCTTACCCATATGCACATAATCTGAATTTACCGCTAGTGCGAATGCCGCATTTTCATTGTATTCAGGAGTATTACCACTAATGACTTCTTGGCAATTACGCCCTGTACGAGCTAAGCCGGTTTCAGTGGATTCGTTATAATCAACAGAAGCCGTAACCGTGCACTCCACCTCAACACTATTATCTTCATAGGTGTCTTCTTGGTAGAGAGTAAAACTGGCACCGCCACCTGAGGTTTCTGAAGAAATCACCTCACCAAAACCCGTATTAGCCGATTCTGCTGAAGTTAATGTCGGTAGCAAACCGTAGGTTAAGGTAAATTCGCCAAATGGATTGTCATCGGTTGGTGTTTTGCGCACCTCGCCCAACATTAAAATCACATCAGGACCTCCCCCTTCACCGGATTGACCGGCATAGTCTTCAACCCAGCCTTTATAAATCAATGGATCTGATGATGATGCTTGTGAGCTATTACCCACAATGGTCACAAATTGCTGAACCTGCTCTGCACTACCCTGTGAATCATCCCCCCCTTCGCCGCCTTTATCTTCAAAACAACGGCTAGCATCATTCCAGCTAATGTAGTTACCTTCACCATTCATGGCTAACGGCTGAGATTGATTGGTAAAACACAGCAAGCTATCAATAAAACTGATGGGCTCAACGGCATCTAGCCAAACATACACATTTTGTCGGGCTGTTACGTAATCGCTGGTGGAGGCTAACGTAGAGGTATCCGCTACGGCCCTAGAAGTGACATCATTTTGATTAGCAATGAATGATGCGCCTGACGTGCTTTCATCTTGAGCCGAAACCAGTGACATTTGCTCTGGCAAAGCTGCTGAGCCAGTTAAACTAACGGCTGATGATGAATCACTGGAACTATCTGAACTAGATGAACACGCTGTAGTGATGGCAATAGCCCCCATCACAGCAACTAATGGAAAGGTTTTCATGTGTCGCCTCAATTATCCTGGTGGGTACACAAACCTTAGTTAGAATAGTCAAATCTTGCCTGCAATCTCAATCAATTTTTTTAACATCCCTTATGTTTACAGGGCTTGATACATAGATTATTAACCAATAAAAATTAGCTGTTAATTCTGATAAAGAATATTTGAAATAAGAGCCAATATTAGAAGAGTTCACCGTCAATTGATTAAGACATTTCAATGAAGCTAATGGCCTGGTTGAGCATCACAGATTGGGTATCACTGACCGCAATAAACTTCATACCATAAATAAACCCATCTTTTTGCTGGCTCATATGCTGCACCTTGGCCGTTAATACCATGGGAGTCTGGCTGCGATATTCATGCAAGTCTTCTTTAGGTAACATCAGAGAGATCTCAACATCCTCGTTCGAATCCATTTCGCTGTTGAGTAGTACTTTCATGCCGGTCAAACTGATGTTTTCGCAGTATGCATCTTCCCAAACATCATCAACTTTAACTCGCACCAGAAAATGTGATTGAAGCCTAGGGTGTTCGCGCCGATCATCATCGGGCTCATTTACACTAACAATGGCTGATTTTTTGATTTTAAAATGATTGATTAAATCCGTGAGAGTTTGTGTTCTCGATAACAATGACTCAGCAATATTATTGGTATTGGCGACCTTGGACGTATTTTGCTCCAATGTTTCAAGCAGTCCTTCCATAGCCGACTCTAGCTCAGTAAAGCGAGATAATTGATTTGAGCTTATTTCGTCAATTTGTAATGCATTTTGTGCAGAGATCATAATTTGGCTGGCCGCCTGATCAATCTCTTCGGCGGTATTTTGCCCAAGCTCTGCATTTTTTTGCACTTGTTCAACGACACCCACCATTGAGCTTGCCACTTGTTTTACATTACTGGTCAGGCTATTGATAATGGCGTTAATCTCTTCGGAGCTTTGACTGGTTTTTTCAGCTAGACTTCTAACTTCATCGGCCACCACCGCAAAGCCACGCCCCTGTTCGCCGGCGCGAGCAGCTTCAATGGCGGCATTAAGCGCCAATAAATTAGTTTGATCGGCAATGCCGCTGATAGTGCCAATGATTTCAGCTATTTTATCTGCCGTGACATCCAATGCTTCAACCTGCTGTGCTGCGGTTTTAACCGTACGTTGAATTCCTCCCATATCTTCAACACTTCTTTGTACAACCTCTTTACTAGAAAGTGCCGCCTGCTTGCCCTTATCGGCTGTTTTACGCGAATCATCTGCAAGGGACTGAATGTTCGAACTAATTTCATGGAGCTGCAGAATCACTTCACTGACATCTTTGAATTTGGATTTCTCTTTTTCAGATTGCGTCCCAATACTGCGGCTGACTTCCGTTATTTGATAAGCACTTTGACGCATATAACGTGAACTGGCATCAGCACTGGATAATACTTCATTCAAACGCTTCACCATTGAATTGAAGTGGCTACTTAACTGCCCCACCTCATCTTGACTCCGTGCTTCAACGGTAATGGTTAAATCACCCCGCTCCACTTTACGTAACGCTCTTATTAACGATTTAAAAGGCTTAAGAAATAATGTCGCAACAAACCCTATCACCATAAATTGAATGGTAAATTCAATCGCAGATTCCCAAACGCTGTTAAAAATAAAACTCTGACGAGACTCCACCATCAAGGCAATGGTATCCGCTGATACTTTTTGATCACTGGCAATATCAATCATTTTTTGCAGTTCATAAAACGCCAAAAAACGGTTAAAAAGTGTTGTAATCGCGGTGACCGCAATAAACCCAATTTGTAGCTTCCAGCGCAAGCTCAGCTTTGACCACCAACCCATGATGCATTCCAATTGCTCTTTATATCTATTGAGGTTAGAAGACAGCCCCTTTAATTCAAGCCATTACCAAACGCAAAGTAGCCCAAAAGAGCCAATCTTCCCCCTATATTTACTAGGCCTTAACAGGGAATTTGAGGTATCCTTAGGGGCTAATTTCTTAATCATTTTGATAGCATTTATGCTATTTCAATAGGCAGCCTATCAGCACCATGCAAGATCAATATATTCCCAGCGAAATCGAATCCTCCGTTCAGCAATATTGGGCACAGAACAAAGTCTTTAAAGCCGTTGTGGATAACAACCGCGAAAAGTTCTACTGCTTATCCATGTTCCCGTACCCATCAGGCCGACTGCACATGGGTCACGTGCGTAACTACACCATTGGCGATGTAATCTCACGCTATCAACGCATGCAAGGCAAAAACGTGATGCAGCCTATGGGTTGGGATGCGTTTGGCCTGCCGGCTGAGAATGCAGCCATCAAGAATAATACAGCCCCTGGTAAATGGACCGACGAAAACATCGCCTACATGAAGGGCCAGTTGAACAGCCTAGGTTTTGGTTACGACTGGGACCGTGAACTGGCCACCTGTAAGCCTGAATATTACCGTTGGGAGCAATGGTTCTTCACCAAGCTGGTTGAAAAAGGTTTAGCCTATAAAAAAGTCTCTGCGGTTAACTGGTGCCCCAATGACCAAACCGTACTAGCCAACGAGCAAGTGATCGATAACTGCTGCTGGCGCTGTGATACCCCAATCCAACGTAAAGAGATTCCACAGTGGTTCATCCGCATCACGGATTACGCTGAAGAGCTATTAAACGATCTAGATCAGCTAGACGAATGGCCAGAAAAAGTAAAAGCCATGCAACGCAACTGGATTGGTAAGAGCCAAGGCGTCGAAATGTCGTTTGGCATCAAAGGCCGTGAAGACACCTTGGATGTTTACACCACTCGCCCAGATACCCTAATGGGTGTGAGCTACTTAGCGGTAGCCGCTGGCCACCCATTAGCCATTGAAGCTGCAGAAGGTAATGCAGAACTAACCGCCTTCTTAGAAGAATGTAAATTAGGTGGCACCGCAGAAGCGGA
>JAGDZK010000044.1:0-43809 GCA_049115935.1 Bermanella sp.
ATGGACTGCCAAATGCCCATAATGGACGGCTACGATGCCACTAGAAAAATTAGAGAGCTAGAGACACACACTGACAAAAAATCTCATATCATTGCCATGACCGCTAATGCCATGAGCAGTGATGAAGAAAAATGTTTAGCCGCAGGAATGGATGACTATTTAACAAAGCCAATTGATGAAAATAAATTATTTACTACGCTGATAAAGTGTCTAAATACAATCTCTTGAGCTTAATAGCTATACTCAATTCTAGCCGCATGATAATCACCGGTCCCCTTACCGTTTTCAAATTTTTCTATGTTAGTTAGCCCTTCGTAAATAAGAATTCGTTTTGTCGATTTATCATAGGTTAATTTAATTGGGTCAAATAACAGACCTAAAATAAAATTACTTGGCGATAGCTCCAGCTTAATGATTTCCTCATTTTGACTTATGGGTTTTAAATTAAAGCTAATTAATTGGGCCCGCGTTGGCGCTAAAAATTCAAATTCTAATTCTTTATCTTTTAATAACGAATCCCAATATTTAATCATCATTTGATCAAACCCTGCATCCACGACCATCATATCAACAGATTCAATCATAGCACTCGCTTCATCGCTGGCACTTTTATAGCGTACATTTAATCTACCATCAGCCTTAATAACATCAACCGTTGTGCCTACACGTGTATCATCAAAATCTACCGTAGGCGTCATTAAATTAGCTGAAAAATTCAACATCTTTTTAGCAAAAACTTCATTATTTATATCAGAATAAATAACTAAACTTGTTGTATACTGGTTTCTCTCATTTAGCTGTACCCTATGATTTTCTTTATATAAAAATCCATTTGTATCCAAGTCAAATGCTCGACCTTCAAATGAAAAATCAGATACAGCGTTAGTGGCATTAGCACATAGATTGAAAGATAGGCATGTAATCAAGATATAAAACGTTATTCTCATTTTAGTAACCGCTGTGTTCTTTGCCAGATTCCGCTCGATAAAAAGCCAAATGTAAACCGAAAATAATCAGAGCCAATGCAGCCCATTGAACAAACATCCAATGCATTAAGTCATATTCGATTTGTATACGATCAGCATTAAGTTGTGACCCAACATAATAACTCACGGGACCCGCTATCATTAGAAGAAGCAGCATCAACTTTGGCATGGCAAACATCCAATTAAGTGAACGCTTTAAACTAAATGAAAAAGCCACCCAAAGCAGCATTAACCAACTTGGGATAAGATATTGACCAAATAAACTTGAGGAAGGCAATGTATATACGTTAGACACCCTCATTAATGAATCAGAAATCACACCAAAACAGACAACACAAAGTGCAAACCCGATTTCACGTTTTAGGTTCTCAGAAGACAAACCTGCATGAATAAGCAAACTCACTAACAGTACACCGGCCAACAACAAAGGCCCCATGACCAATGAAAACCAAGTAGCTTGGAACAATACGACATTGATCACTAAGTGCCTGTTTTGGTTATTCATGATTATTTGCTAAATGTGGTAATTTTTTAACGTCATGACGAGAAGCTTTGGCCACTAGTGGCATTCTCACCCAATCAGGTAATAATGATAAACACTTAAGAATCATGGTAAATCGTTTCGGGAAATGTATATCAAATACATTGCTTGATAAGCCTTTTACGATTCGACTAGCTGCGTTATCAACCGTTAATAGGAAAGGCATAGGAAAATCATTTTTATCGGTTAATGGCGTTTTCACAAAGCCCGGGCTGATAACCCGAACATCGATCCCCTCATGTACAAGATCTGCACGCAAGGTTTCAGCAAAATAGCGCAATGCCGATTTAGATGCGCCATAGGCTCCTGCTCTGGGTAATGCTTGATACGTCACGCTGCTACTGACAAAAACAAGTTGAGGATGTTGCACTGCTTTAGATTGTACAGACTGCCTTAAAAGAGAGAGGCATGCATGAACCACATTCAAAGCACCAAAAAAGTTTGTTTCAAATACTCTTTTGATTTTATCCCGTTCAATTTCATATGAGTCAATATATTCACAGGTACCCGCATTGATAATCACTTTATCTAAACTGCCACTGACGCTTTCAATATGAGAAGTAGCTGATTGCAAGCTGACATCGTCTGTTACATCAACAGCCAGTGGTAATAAGTTTTCACTGCCCGCACATAAATCGATTAATGTGCTTTCACTGCGTGCACTTATCCAAACACGGTGCCCTTGCTGTGCATATTTCTGTGCCACTGCAAGCCCAATACCACTAGAAGCACCTACCACCCAAATATTCATATCAGTCTCCTTTTCAAAGTTTACGCTTTAGTAAAACAAACAGATCATGGGTCAACCAATTTGAAGCATAAAAAAAGGTGGCCATGCCACCTTTTATATCAAACGTTAAAGAGTTTTTCTTGTCGGTATAACGGTTTTGCATATACTAAGTGAGATACACCAATCGCACGCTCCGCAAACCCTGCTTCGCAGTAACTTAAATAAAAGCGCCACATGCGTTTGAAATCATCACTGTAGCCCTGTTCACTAATCGCCTGCTCTTTGTGATTAAACGCAACATGCCAAGCCTTCAAAGTACGAGCATAATGCTGCGCATAATCTTGCAGTTGCACCAGTCTTAAATCGCTTGAACGTTTAGTAGAGTCTGTCATCGCGGCAATGGAGGGTATGCAGCTGCCAGGGAAGATATAACGCTGTATAAAGTCCACATCACGTTTGGCTTTATCATAGCGTTGATCTTCAATGGTAATGGCTTGCACCAGCATCACACCATTTGGTTTTAGCAAAGACGAGCATTTTGCAAAAAAGGTATCGAAAAATTTCCAACCAACTGCTTCAATCATTTCGATAGACACGAGCTTATCAAACTGGCCTTCAAGCTTGCGGTAATCTTGTTTTAATAAGGTAATTTTATCTTCTAAGCCTTCAAGTAATACTTGCTGCTTAGCATATAGATATTGTTGCTCTGAGATGGTTGTGGTGGTGACCTTGCAGCCATAATGTTTCGCTGCATAAATAGCAAAACTGCCCCAACCAGTACCAATTTCAACCACGTGATCATCTGCGCTTAAATCAAGCTTTTCACAGATGGTTTTAAGTTTATTGAGTGAGGCTTGCTCCATGGTTGCATCATCGCTTGGAAAAATGCCAGAGGAATACATCATGGTAGGATCTAAAAACAGTTTGAAAAAATCATTTCCTAAGTCGTAATGGGCGGCGATATTACGGCGTGAGCCTTTTTCAGTATTTTGATTCAACCAATGAAAACCTTTTAAGAACGGTTTAGATAAAGCAGCTAAGCCACCTTCTAAGCCGTTTAAAATGTCCATATTACGCACCATTACACGCATTAAGCGGGTAAGGTCGGGGGTCGTCCAATCACCTGTCATGAAAGCCTCTGCAGCACCAATACTGCCTCCTGTCATAATGTCGCTATAAGCGTGGACATCAACAATGGTCAGCTCACCGTACAAATCTTCACTTGGGTCCAATGCTTGCCCAAAGTGCATCGTCTCATCATTGTCTTTGATAACAATACAGCCAGTGTGCAAGTTTTTTAATTGCTTCAATACCATGCTTTTAGCAAATTGGCTGAGCATAGAAATACGTGTTTTTTTGATGGTGGTACTGGCAACTGAATTCATGGGCACTCCATTTGAAATCTTCTCGGGACGCTGCCCGCTTATATTATTTGTTATTGCTTAACGGTTTTTCAAGGCTATCTGGGTGATCATAAAAAGGCGCTTTTTTAATCCACAGCTTTAGTGCCTGCCAATAAATACCCAACACTACCTTTACGGTCATAAATGGATATTGGATTAAACTTTTTGAAAAGTGAGATCCCCACGGCTTTTTTTCGAGTATTAAGGTCGCATCAAAGTGCTTATCAATTAACTCACCTTGCTGCTGCGTGTTATCCATATGTATGTGAAGTTTATCGATTGGCTCAGATACGACCCAATTATATTGCATATCCATTGGGTTAAAGGGTGATACATGAAACTGCTTATCAAACTGAAATACATGGTGGCGATCACCTTTTTGCTGATATTGCATTTCCGCAGTTTCTTCACCCATAAGCAGAACATAACTATGACGCTCTCCCCAAGGGGTATTGGTGATTTCAGCTAAAATGGATATGAGCTTTTCATCTTCATCAAAGCAATAATAAAAACTAACCGGGTTAATAATAAAGTTAAAATATCGCGCGTGTGTCAGCAATCTTACTTTATTAATACTGGGGGTCAGTTTGCCATGCTGTTTTGCATAGTGATGCACTTCATCGATTACCGCTTGTTTTAAATCTTGTTTTTGAGCATCAAAATAATCACTGCGTTTAAAACTGACCAAATTAAATCGATTGTATCCGGCATACCATTTGTTACTAAACAGAGACTCAACTTCATCTAAATCAAGATAAAGCATAAACATGTCATAACTAAAAGCATTATTAACCGGCATAAAACGCCTATGGCGCACACGCCCTTGATAAATGCAGCTATTTAATGACTCAGCTGTCATAGCGTAATACCAAATTGTTTAACTACCCTTAAAGCACTATTAACGCCATCTTCATGAAAGCCATTAAACCAATAAGCCCCACAATAATGGCTGCGATTTTGACCGCTAATCTCATTATGGCGATTTTGTGCCTTAATACCGTCTAGGGTAAAAACTGGGTGAGCGTAACTGTATTTAGCAATCACCTTATTTGGATCAATCTCTTGTGAGCGGTTCAACGTCACAAGGATGGTTTCTGGGGCATCATCAAAGTTTTGCAGCATATTCATATTATAGGTCAACATGGCGGTATCGCTTTTACGCTGAGGGATATGATAATTCCAGCTTGCCCATGCCAGTTTACGCTTGGGCATCATGCTGGCATCGGTGTGTAAGTACACATCATTTTTTTGAAACGGTAGCGCGCCTAAAATATCACTTTCTAGCTGAGTAGGCTGGTCCAGCATCTTCAAAGCTTGATCGCTGTGACAGGAGAAAATCACTTGATCAAATTCAAAACGCTGATCGTGACTATATAAGGTGACACCCGTTTCATGACGCTCAACCTTTGTGATAGGCGTATTCAAGTGAATACGATCACTGTAGCGCTGGGTGATGGGTTTTATATAGGATTGAGATCCACCAGAAATAACACGCCATAAAGGGCGCTCATCAACACTTAACATGCCGTGATTATTAAAAAATTGTAAAAAGAACTTAAGTGGGAAGTCCATCATCACGTCTTCCGAGGCAGACCAAATAGCCGCTCCCATTGGTACAATATAGTGATTTACAAATGACTTTGAATAACCATATTTTGTAACAAACTCGCCTAGGGTTTGCTCGTCACTTATTTCATTGTTCTCAAGTGCCGCAACGGTTTGTTTATTAAACCTTAAAATATCCTTTACCATGATTAAAAAGGAAGGGCGAAATAAGTTTCTGCGCTGTGCAAACAAACTATTTAAGCTGGTACCGTTATATTCTATACCGGTGTTTTCATCGCGTACACTAAAGCTCATGTCTGAGGCTTCGCTTTGAACGCCTAGCTGATCCATCAGTTTAATGAAGTTAGGATATGTCCAATCATTAAACACGATAAAGCCTGTGTTAACTGGATAGACTTTACCGTTAATTTCAACAGGCTTGGTATGGGTGTGGCCACCTAAATAATCATTCGCTTCAAACAAGCTCACTTCATGTTCAGTGCTTAAAAGATGTGCAGATGTTAAGCCGGCAATACCAGAACCGATAACGGCTATTTTTTGTTTATTCACGTTATACCCTTAATATTTTGGCTAGTTCATGCGCTTTTTCAAAAATTTAATAATGCGCTTTAAAACCGGTATGTGCTCATATAATAAAGCGCCGCCATCCACGTAATCTTGATGGTAAAAAACTTTTTCATTGAACTTAATATGCGTACTACCATTCACATAAATGGTGTCACCACCATTTAATTGTGGATGTTCATACGCCATGGTCCAAGTGAGCATGGCGCTATCTTGTTTGATAAATTCATCATGAAATTTAAACTGACAAAATTGAACATTTTCGTATATAGACGCGCAGTAATTTCTAAAAGATTCAATACCGCTAATATCATGAAAACAATCTTTAAAAACCATATTGTCGGCATAAACCATTTCGATAATGCCACTTTTGCAGGTATCAATATTGAGTGTGTTATATAAGTGTTTAAATGATTCGACTAATAACTGCGCCTGTTTGAGGTCGACAGGGGGTTTTTGCTGACTATTCATCTTCGATTCCTACCGCCTATTTTTGCCCGTGATCATAATCACGACCTTCTTTTAAAATACGACTTGGTACAGGATTTAGATCATGAACAATGCCCATAAAACTCAGTAATTTAAGAGTGTAATAAGAGATGTCGATCTCCCACCAGTAAAATCCTTGGCGAGCGGATGTGGCAAAGCGATGATGGTTGTTATGCCAACCCTCACCTAACGTGATAAACGCTAACCATGGGTTGTTACGACTGTGATCTTTGGTTGGAAAACGACGTTTACCGTATATATGCCCTAAAGAGTTAATGGTGAACGTGGCATGAAACAGCAATACCGTGGATACAAAAAAGCCCCAGATCAGCATTTGCAAACCACTGGTCTGCAAACTTGGCCATATAGCTTGTAGCCCCTCACCTAGGGCAAATGTAAATACTGCTAATACCGCTGGTGCAATGATGTCAAAGCGATTTAAAAATCGCAGTTCTGGAAATTTGGCCCAATCTTTAATCACGCTGTAATCAGTTTTAAAGGCTGCTTCGCAAATAAACCAACCCATATGGGACCACCAAAAACCATGCTTAACTGGCGAGTGTAAATCATCCTCTTCATCACTGTGTTTATGATGTTTTCTGTGATGACTGGCCCACCATAATGGGCCTCGTTGCGCTGAACTGTTTCCAATGAACGCAAATACAAATTGCCAAAAGCGGTTAACTTTAAAACTGCGGTGAGAAAAATAACGATGATAAAACGCGGTTATCGTGAACATGCGCACCCAAAAAAAGAATAAACACATGATCACAGCAATTGGGCTCACTCCCACCCAGATAACACCTAAACACATGGCATGCACAAAAAAGAAGGGTAAGCAGCGCACCCAATTAATGCGCAAACTATTTTCATCAACATCAGGTCCAACCGGTGCTTCGGAATCAACCCAGCGAATGATGTTTTGCCAGAGACTGTCTCGCTTAAGTCCGGCTTCATTTATTGGGTTTGAACTCATGACAAACCATACTCCTTGGAAATCGCTAACGACGCTGGGTCACTTAACTGCTTAAAATAGGCTTTTGTTTGGGCCACGGCATTTTTATGATCAACAATTGGGGCCACATAACCACATTGCTTTATTTGCTGTGCATTTGGCTGGTGAATACTTTTATTATCCAAAGACGCCAATTCTGGTACATATTTTCGAATAAACGCGCCTGATTCATCAAAACGTTGCGACTGACGAGTAGGATTAAAAATTCGAAAATACGGCACCGCATCTACCCCAGTAGATGCCGACCACTGCCAGCCGCCATTATTGGAGGCTAAATCACCGTCCACTAAATGCTTCATAAAATATTGCTCACCCAAGCGCCAATCAATGAATAGATGCTTGGTCAAAAACATAGCCGCTACCATACGTAAACGATTGTGCATCCAGCCAGTAGCCAATAACTGCCGCATGGCTGCATCCACTAGTGGAAAGCCCGTACGTCCTTCGCACCATGCTTGAAACAACTTAGTATTGTGCTTCCAAGGTAGTTGATCTGTATTTTCTTTGAAAGGCTTAAAACGACAAACCTCTGGGTATGCCACAATAAGATGGCGATAAAAGTCTCGCCAAATGAGTTCAACCACCCAGGTTTGAACGCCATCATCATCTAAACCCCGAGCCGTTACCATGGCCGCTTGAAAACACTGGCGAACACTAATGGCGCCAATGGCTAAATAAGGTGAAAGAGAAGACGTACCATGAACACTTGGAATATCGCGCTTGGCTTTATAGTCAACAATGCGCTCACTAATAAATTGCTCTAATAATTCCAGTGCATGATGCTCGCTCGCTGGCCATAGTGATTGCCATACTTGTTTTTTTTCATCATCAACATCCGTTACACCGTCTATTTTAATAGCATCAAGTAAAGCCGTGTCTGCCGCTACATTAGATGTTTTTTGTTTAGTCGGCTTTGGGTAAAGCGGTCGAGATTTATCATGAAGCTCAGATAAATATTGATTTTTAAAGGCGGTAAAAACTTTATAAAAACTACCCTGTTTATTTTGAATTTCACCTGGTGCAATCAAACATTGATCATGGAAGCCATGCACACCAATATGATTAGATGCTAATTTTGCGCTGGTTAGTTGTGTAAGTTGTGATTCATTCCACTCATATTCATGATTAAAATAAACATGAGCTATATCATGAGCCTTCACTAGTTTTGCCATCATATTAGGCACACCAGAAAACGTTTTTGCATCCAGAACCACTAGTGGAACACCCAAATTCTTTAAATCGCTTGCAAGGCTTTTTAATTGGCGTAATACAAGGTCCTGTTGCACAGGAGCAACATCATGGATAGCCCACTGCTGCGCACTCAGCAGATATACCGCAATGGTTGTATCCGCTTGCATAGCAGCATATAAAGCCGGATTATCATGTACGCGTAAATCACGACGAAACCACATTAAATTCATTCAATCACCCAACCGTTAACGCTGAACGCAACTGACTCATATGTCTACCTAATGCCAGACCACTTAAATACGCCGCCTCAACGCCATCAATTAAATCGTTTTTCATTAAATAATCACCACATAATGATAGGTCATTGCTTGCTATGAATCCTTGTTCTGACTGAGATAAATTACTGCCATTTGAATACAACCAGCGATGGGCGTAATCCCCTTTTATCAGCAATGGCTCAGCACATAACTGTGAAAGCTCGTTGGCTAATTCGTAAATAACTTTATCTTTGGAGTAATCCAAACGGGATTGACTCCAAGACACACTGGCCTGCACAGAATATATATGCAAGTTATGCTCATTGTTCCGACCTGGCTTGCTATTTTCATAACTGATTTTTGCAATATGCTCATTAGGATTCACGGTTAAATCATCAATCAACAGTGGCTGTTCAAGTGCAAACATAGCAACCCATTGTGGATAAATATTCACACCTGCTAGCTGTGTTTTTAAAACATGCTCACTGGGGATCAATTCATATGCTTGTGGCGCAGGGCACGCCAGCACAATTTCGTTTGCGTAGGCGTATAACGCTTCTTTTTCATTGCCTTCACAAAAAATCTGCCAGCCATTTTCGGTTTTGACAATGGCACTAATGCGTACCGAAAAATGTACGCCTAAATCATCTGCTAACGCTCTAGTCAAACTGGAGCTTCTAGGTGAACCGATATATTGAGTGTAATTGTCATGGTCAAGCCACTTGGTAAGATGACCCTGTTCACACCAAAGGTTAACCGCTTGTTGAAAGCTTGGTGATTGAGCCGTAAAACTCAATGCTCCCAAGTCAAAACTCACCGCATGATCGTTAATGGCTATGCGTTTTGATGACAAGCGACCACCACTGCCTCGTGCTTTATCCACACACACAACATCTCGCCCTTGACGCTTTAATTGCTGCGCTAGGGTTAACCCAGCCAAGCCTGCACCAATCACCAAAACATCTGTTGAAATCATAACCAAACCCTAAACAATCAATATGACATTTACGCTTTGAATACTTTTACAGATCACACACGGCTTAAAATCGCATATTAACTAGATAAGGCTTTACCAGAGCCTTGCATTCCTTTACTTTAAAAAGAACAAAAACAGTTACATTTCATGGTGTTAAGGGATCAAGAATTGAGCTCGCAAAACCCAAAAAGCCTGCGACCCTTAGATGATCTCATCCTAAGGATTGCCAATCATCAGGATCAAGCCGCGTTTGTTGAGCTATTTGACCTGACAGGCTCCAAACTTAAAGCCTACGCTATGCGCTGCGGTGCATTAGATGGTGAAGCGGAAGACATAGTGCAGGAGTGCATGCTGACCGTCTGGCGCAAGGCCCACCAGTTCAACCCTAAAACGGCATCTGCTAATACCTGGCTTTACACCATTGTGCGTAACAAGCGCATTGATATGGCCCGTAAGACCAAGTATGACGTGGTCATGTCCGATGACCTGTTCCCAGAGCCAGAAAGCGATGATCTGGAAGTGGATGTAGAACGTGATCTAAACGCAAACATCGCCCGTACATTATTACACGGCCTGCCAGATGAGCAGCGCCAAATCGTATACAAGGTGTACTTCGAGGGTAAGTCTCATAGCGAAATCGCCAATGAACTTGATTTACCTCTAGGTACCATTAAATCAAGGTTACGCCTAGCCATGAAAAAGCTAGACACCTTGGCACAAGAGCAAATGACATGGCTAATTATCATCCTTCTGACGAACTTTTAATGGAGTTCACAGCAGGGCAAAAACATGATGCCCTAGGTATCATGGTGGCTTGCCACCTTGAAACCTGCCGTGAATGCCAAAAGCGCAGTCAAGTATTTGAACAACTAGGCGGTGAAATCTTGGAAGAAACCCAAGAGACCACTTTAAGCGAAGGGCTACTCAACAAGCTGCTAAGCCGATTAAGTGAATCACCTAATAAGACCGCACCAGCCGAACAAGGTGATACGCGCTTGCCGCGTCCACTGAGGCGATTTGTGCCTGGCTATTTTGATAGCCTGCCTTGGAGTGGCCTGTCAAAGAACATTAAAGAATTTACCCTGCCCCTTAGCGACAAACGCTACGTGGCAAAATTCTATAAAATTGCCGCAGGCAAAGAGCTGCCCATTCATACCCACAAAGGTAACGAGTTTACCTTGGTTATGTCAGGGCAATTCTCCGATGACGCGGGTGATTATAAGCAAGGTGACTTCATCTTAGCTGA
This sequence comes from Bermanella sp., assembly GCA_049115935.1. Lineage (GTDB taxonomy): Bacteria > Pseudomonadota > Gammaproteobacteria > Pseudomonadales > Oceanobacteraceae > Bermanella. Next base: position 10,965 of record JAGDZK010000044.1, read on the forward strand.
CACAACCACTCACCATCAGCCAAGAGCTGGCATGAACGAAGATTGCATATGTTTTGCCGTTATGGATGCGCCACTTAAATTCACAGGATTTTTTGGGCGAATGCTTAACCCATTCATGCGCTAGCTTATTTCATGACGAGAGAGCGCCAAATAAAAAGCCCAATGACTCACATCATTGGGCTTTTTTGATTCAGCTTAATATTTTAAATGCGCCTACAACCCATCAAATTCGCAGATGGCATACACATCAAAACCGGCCGCTTTAATTTTTTCACTGCCTTTTAAATCCGGCAAATCAATAATCGCAGCCACTTCCACCACATTAGCCCCTAGCTTCTTAACTAACTCACATGCCGCTAGCATGGTGCCACCTGTAGCAATCAAATCGTCCATTACCAACACGTTATCACCTGGTTTAAACGCATCGGTATGCAGCTCTATTTCTGCACTGCCATATTCTAAATCATAGCTTTGGCAAACCGTTTCAAACGGCAGCTTGCCTTTTTTACGCACTGGCACCAATGACAAACCTAACTCATACGCAAGCGGAGCACCGAGAATAAAACCACGGGCATCGATAGCCGCCACCGCATCCAATTGCATGCCTTGATAACGATGAACAAAACTATCAATCAGCTTACGAAATACTTGTTTGTTTTGTAATAACGGCATGATGTCACGAAACATCACCCCTTGTTCTGGCCAATTTTCTACCGTTCGCACGGCATTTTTGATTTCATCTTGATAGACAGACATAGGTTTTCCAATATTTAACGAACTGCTAAAACCCGGTTGGGCTTGATACGTTGAAACATAAAAAAAGCAGGTGAAGCGTTGGCTTCACCTGCTTTATTTTAGGATAAATTAAAAGTGGGCTTTCACTAGCAGATTGACGTTGCTTTCATCCGCCGCTTTATTATGGAATTTGTTATCCCACATTACATACTCAACACCAACATATAGCTTGTTATCATAACCAACTAATTTCGCCATATCCCACTTAAGTTGCGGGGTGAAGTTGCTGCTAGTGGTATCGTTAAGCTCGGTTTCAAAATCCCAGAAGCCATCAAACATAAAGTCTTGACCTGCCACGTTAAACGGTAAACCCCAAACAACGGTTACCTGTTGATTGTCTTCACCTGAGTCATTGAAGCGTTGATAAGCACTCACACTAAAATTAGAAAAACCTGGTAGGTTCAAGCCAGCACCTAAGCCTAATAAAAACTGATCATCGTTTTCATTCATTTCCCAAGTAGTCGCTAATTTAACGCTATTCACTAAACCACCATCAAAAGTGGCTAAGTTAAAATTAGGGCTCAATTCAATATAGGTCTCAGCACCACCATTATTTTGATCAACCAAACGATCAACAAAGCCAAATACGTCACCCCAGTCATGCACGCTTAAATATTCATAGGTCATAACAACACGTTCGCTGTCACCTAATTCATAATCATTACCTTGTAACAAGGTTAAACTTTGATCTTTAAAAAAGGTTTCCGCGTTTACTAGACTCGAAGCAGCTAATAATAAGCCAAGGGTTAATTTTTTCATTAGGGGGGCTCTCCTAGGGGGGGATATTACAAAACTAACCTTTTGGTCAGAATTAGGTATAATTTCGAATCCTACACAGGATCTAAGTGCACATTCAAGTGCTGATATAGATTTATGCCCATATTTGGGTTTATAGTCAAAGTGCTTAGCATAAAAAACAAACAATATAGGGCCCAACCCATGCTAGAAAAACTGTTTCAGCTGAACAAGTTCGGCAGCAATAGCAAAACCGAAATCATGGCAGGTATCACCACCTACCTAACCATGGCGTACATTATTTTTGTAAACCCAGCGATGCTAGCCGATGCAGGCATGGATAAAGGCGCTGTATTTGTGGCCACCTGTCTTGCCGCGGCATTAGGTTGTTTCATCATGGGCTTTTGGGCAAACCTGCCTGTTGCTTTAGCACCGGGTATGGGTTTAAACGCATTTTTCACTTATGGCGTTGTTTTAGGCATGGGTCACAGCTGGCAAACGGCATTGGGCGCTGTGTTTTTAAGCGGTGTGATCTTTATTTTAATCAGTGCATTTAAACTGCGCGAGTGGATCATCAACGCCATTCCTGTCACGTTGAAAAAAGCCATTGCGGCGGGTATTGGCTCTTTCCTTGCTCTAATTGCCCTTAAAAATGCCGGTATCATTGTTGATCACCCTGCCACATTGGTGAGCCTAGGCGACATTACTGACTTCTCTCCTGCCATGGCCATTCTTGGTTTCTTCTTAATCATTGCACTTATCCAGCGTAATATTCCTGGCGCGGTTATGATTGCGGTATTAGCAGTCACTGTGATCGGTTTGATCGCTGGCGACGTAAGCTACTCTGGTATTGTTTCTGCACCGCCTTCATTGGCACCAACGTTTATGCAAATGGATATCGCAGCGGCCCTTGATGTAGCCATGCTCAGTGTTGTATTTGCATTCTTGTTTGTGGATTTATTTGATACCAGTGGTACTTTAATCGCGGTGACACAGCGTGCAGGTTTAACTAAAACTGACGGACAAGTTCCACGTTTGGGTAAAGCCCTAATGGCTGATAGTACCGCCACAATTGCCGGTGCAGCACTGGGTACATCAACCACCACCAGTTATATTGAAAGTGCAGCGGGTGTCGCCGCTGGCGGTCGTACCGGTATGACTGCGGTGACTGTGGGTGTTTTGTTTTTATTAAGCATCTTCTTTGCGCCACTAGCTGGCATGATTCCAGTTTATGCCACAGCAGGTGCTATTTTTTATGTTTCCATCTTAATGATGTTTACATTAAAAGAAGTAGAATGGGATGACTTAACGGAAGCAGCTCCAGTTGCGGTTGTACTGTTATTAACACCACTGACATTTTCAATCGCCCATGGTATTACATTAGGGTTTGTCACCTACGCAGCGGCCAAAGTATTAGGTGGTAAGGCCCACGAGCTGAGCACCAGCGTTTGGGTATTAGCTGTGTTATTATTGGCGAAAATTATTTTTGTTGGCTAATTCCTTGGGTTAGTCAACCTAAGGAGCACAATGGATTTTCTAAAGAATTTTGTCTTAAACAACCAGGCCATTATTGAAGATTACTCTCTTCGTGTGCTGGTTTCTTTTTTCATTATTTGGCTGGGTTTTAAGCTCAGCCGCTTGGTGGCCAAGTGGATTGGCCGCCTGCTAGCACGAAAGTCCATTGATGCTGCTATTTCTGCTTTTGTGCAAAGCCTTGCACGCATATTAATTCTAATTGCGATCATCATCGCTGCGCTTAGTCATCTAGGCATCGAAACCACCACCTTTGTCACTATCATTGGTGCAGCGGGTTTAGCCATTGCCCTTGCCCTTCAAGGCTCGCTTTCAAATTTTGCATCTGGAATTTTAATCGCAGGCTTTCGTCCGTTTAAAGCGGGCGACTATGTTGAAGCTGCTGGCGTGGCCGGTGTGGTTAAAGAAATCCAAATCTTTTCAACCGTCATGACCACACCTGACAACAAGCGTGTTGTGGTGCCCAATGCTCAGGTAACCGGCGGTGCCATTACTAATTACTCAGCCAATCCAACACGACGCATCGATCTGGTGGTAGGTGTCGCCTACAACGCAGATTTAAAACAATGTGAAAGCTTGCTTAAAGATATTTTAGATAGCCATCCTTTGATTTTAAAAGACCCAGCTTACACTATTGGCCTGTTAGAGCTTGCGGACTCTTCTGTGAATTTCGCCGTGCGCCCTTGGGTTAAAACCGAAGATTTTTGGACCGTTAAATTTGAATTAAATAAAACCATTAAAGAAGCGTTAGACAGCGCCGGGATTGGTATTCCGTTCCCGCAAATGGATATTCACTTACATCAACAAACTAAAAAGGGATAATAATGTCTTTCTCTAAAACCCTAGTTTCAATCGCATTAATCTCAGCATCACAAGCCAGCTTTTCCCTTGAGCCCACCACAGGTGAAATAGAACTGGGGGTTGTGACTACCACTGGTAATACTGAAACCAGCTCCATTAAAAGCAAACTATCGGTTAACCAAGACTTTCAATCCTGGCGTAATAGCTATTTGATCGATACGTTATTTAAAGAAGAAAGAATCACGGAAGATGATGGCAGTAAACATACCGAAACAAGTGCTGAGCGTTATTTTGCCTCTGCTCAGGGTGACTACAAATTAAATGAAGAACATTCTGCATTATTCGTATACGGCTCATATGAGAATGATCGCTTTGCGGGTTTTGAACAGCAAAATTCAGTTGCTGCCGGTTATGCCGATCAAATCTTTAAAAACGAAACAGCCTCTTTAAACTATAACGCAGGCCCAGGTTATTTTTATAACAAGCTGAATGACGGTAGCACTGAAGAAGGCGGCATTATTCGTTTGGCCCTTGAGTACAAACATCGCCTAAGTGAAACATCAAAATTCAAGCAGACCTTCAGTACTGAAGCGGCAGTTGAAAGTGATGACAATACCAAAAGTAAGGCTGAAACATCTTTGTCAGCTACCTTGATGGGCAACTTAAGCTTAAAAGCGTCTTATAATGTGATTCACAATACTGAGGTTGCTGACGATAAAGAAAATATGGATACGACAACCAGTATTTCTATTTTGTATTTATTCTAATCGTTATTAGCTAAAAATCCCCGTATGAGCCTGTTCTCATACGGGGATTTTTTTGTCTTTAAATCTTACCTAAGGTGTTTATTTAATTGACTGCTTTTTAATAAAAAAGAACAGTGCCGGCAAAATCAATAACGACAATACAATCGTTGACAGCATGCCGCCCACCATAGGTGCCGCTATTCGCTGCATGACTTGCGAGCCCGTTCCATCTGCAAACATAATGGGCAATAAACCCACCACACTGGATAGAGAAGTCATGAGTATAGGGCGAAGACGTGCACTGGCGCCTTCTTGTACCGCTTGGCTTAACATATCAAAGCTAATGTCTTTATTAGGTGCAATACGTGCCCAAGCTTGATTGAGATACAGCATCATCAAGATACCAATTTCAATGGCAACACCCGCTAGTGCAATAAAGCCAACCGCAACAGCCACACTAAACTGAAAGCCAAGAAGATACACCAACCCAATTGCACCAACCAAAGCAAAAGGCATGGTAAGCAGTATCATCAAAACATCCGATACACGTTTTAAACTCAAATATAATAAAACACAGATAATAAATAAGGTGATGGGCATGACAATGCTGAGTTTTTGTTGTGCTCTTAAGAGGTATTCATACTGGCCACTCCAAGACAAAGAATAACCACTTGGCAGATCTAAGTTTGCCTTTAAGTATTGCTGTGCTTGATTCACATAGCCGGCAAGATCATCACCATGAATATCAATATAACTCCAACCATTAAGTCGCGCATTTTCACTTTTGATCATCGCCGCACCATCGTTTACTTCGATGCGTGCCACATCAGAAAGTGAAATATACATATTATTCTGCGTCAGTATTGGAAGCTGTTTTAACTTCTCCACATGATCTCGATAGTGTTGCTGGTAACGCACATTAATCGGGTAACGCTCTAAGCCTTCCACGGTTTGGGTAACATCAATACCTCCGATGGCCGCTTGCGCGGTATTTTGTAATACTTGAATATTTAAGCCATAGCGCGCGGCTTGTTGCCGATCGATCTGAATATCAATATAACGACCGCCCACAACCCGTTCACTGTATACCGAGCGAGTATCACTTAGTTGAGACAAATGGGTTTCTATTTGCTTACCAATACCTTCAATTACTGTTAAGTCCGGCCCTGATACTTTAATACCCACAGGGGTTTTAATCCCCGTGGCCAGCATGTCTATACGGGTTTTAATTGGCATGACAAACGCATTTGTTAAACCGGGAAAATCGATTAGCTGATTCAGCTCCTCTTGTATGGATTCTTTTGTTACCCCTTCACGCCATTGAGATTTGGGCTTAAATTGAATCACCGTTTCAATCATGGTTAATGGTGCAGGGTCTGTTGCGGTTTCTGCACGCCCCACTTTACCAAATACCGATTTAACCTCGGGAATGGTTTTAATTAAGCGATCAGTTTGTTGCAAAATTTGCCGGGCTTTACCAATGGATATACCGGCATAAGTGGTGGGCATATACATCAAATCCCCCTCATCCAATGGCGGCATAAATTCGCTACCGGTGTGTTTAAATGGAAACCACGCTGCCAATAAAATACATAAAGCGCCCAGCAAAACGGTTTTGTTGTACTTTAGGCATGCCGCTAATACCGGTTGGTAAATGGCTAAAAATAGTTTATGAACGGGATTTTCTTTTTCATCACGAATATGGCCGCGAATAAAATAACCCATCAAAACCGGCACTAAGGTAATCGCAAGTGCCGCGGCCATTGCCATGGCATAGGTTTTTGTTAACGCCAATGGAGTGAAGAGTTTTCCTTCTTGTGCTTCTAGGGTAAATACTGGCAAAAAGCTTAAGGTAATAATCAACAAAGAAAAGAATATAGCCGGCCCCACTTCTTGGCAGGCTTCAACAATTACCTGCCAGCGATTTTTTTCTGTGATGGTTTGTTTTGAGAAATGTTTATGCACATTTTCAATCATCACAATGGCACCATCGACCATGGCACCAATGGCGATGGCGATGCCACCTAGGGACATAATATTGGCGCTCACCCCTTGTGCATACATGATGATATAAGCACATAATATGGCCACTGGCAGACTGATCAACACCACCAGTGATGATCTAAAATGAAATAAAAACACCAAACAAATAATGGATACAACCAGTAGTTCTTCTAGTAACTTATCCATGAGATTATCAATGGCATTTTGAATTAAGTTCGAGCGGTCATAGGTCACCACTATTTCCACGCCATCCGGTAAGCTGTTTTTTAATTGCTTCAGTTTGTCTTTTACGCGATCTATGGTGCGCTGGGCATTTTCACCGTAGCGCATCACCACAATCCCTCCCACCACTTCGCCTTCACCATCCAACTCAGCAATGCCTCGACGAATTTGCGGACCCACACTGACACTGGCCACATCACCTAACAATAATGATGTGCCTTGTTCGCTGACACCTAACGGAATATTTTTTATGTCTTCTATATTTTTCAAATAACCATGAATGCGAACCATGTATTCCGCTTCGGCCATTTCGATTACAGAGGCCCCACGTTCTTGGTTCGCTTGGCGAATTGCATTGTTAATATGGGATAACGGTAATTTATAAGCTCGCAGCTTTTGTGGATCAATGACCACCTGATATTGGCGCACCATACCGCCAACCGTTGCCACCTCAGAAACACCCGCCACCGATTGCAGTTCAAATTTTAAAAACCAATCTTGTAATGAACGCAGCTCACTTAAATCGTGCTGACCGGTTCTATCCACTAGCACGTAGTTAAACACCCAACCAACACCCGTTGCATCTGGACCTAACTCAGGTTGCACACCGTCAGGCAAAGCGCTGCTTACCTGAGACAAGTACTCAAGCACACGAGAACGGGCCCAGTACATGTCTGTGCCATCTTCAAATATGATGTAGATATAACTGTCGCCAAAAAAACTAAAGCCTCTTACAGTGGTGGCTTTAGGCACGCTCAGCATGGCCGTGGTTAACGGATAAGTGATTTGGTCTTGCACCACTTGTGGCGCTTGGCCTGGGTAAGATGTTTTGACGATTACTTGCACATCGGATAAATCAGGAATGGCATCCACAGGCGTGTGTTTAATACTGTACACCCCTGCCAAGATTAAAAAGGCAGTGACAATTAACACCCAAACACGATGGGTAACCGCATGTTGAATAATGGCGTTAATCATGGCCGCCCTCCATCTGATGATTTGAGTGATCCATGGTTTGATGATTCATTTGGCTATGGTCCATATCATCATGTTCCATCGTCTCGTGAGTCATCATACTGCTGGCAGGTGTTTGCGCTGTCTCAACTTTTTCAATGTGTGTAATGCGATAGGTTTTATTTTTAAACTCGTCTAAGCAGAACCCGATTTCGTCCCCTGCTTGGTAGTCATTAAGATCAATCGTATCATCAACTGCTAACGACATTTTCATGGCAGGCCATTGCCATTTTTCAACCCTTTCATGCAAAAGCATCAATGCGTGTTCTTGTACTTCGATGATTTTGCCATGCACCCATACGCGATCAATGCTTTGTTCATTCAAAGCCGTTTTGGTGCTATCAATTCGATTAAGTTCGGCTGCGATATTAGATTCGCTATCAATTAAAAATTGAGCAGACGTGACCACGGATTGTCCTAACTCTAACCCAGATAACACCTGTGTGAAGCCCTGACCCTGCAAGCCTGTGGTCACATTAACCGAGCGATATTTACCATCACCTAAGGCAAGTACAACCCGCTCTCCTGTGCCGGTAATAATCACAGCTTCACTGGGTACGGTTAACTGCGCGCTCGCCGGTTCCGTGCTAATACTTAACTGCGCAAACATATTTGGCTTAAGTTCTAATTGAGGGTTTTCAAACACCACGCGAACCTGTTGCGTGCGATTCTCTGCGTTCACATTTGGAAAGATGTAATCAATGCTGCCTTGCCACTGCTTTTGCGCCAACGCTTTCACTTTCATTGTCACCGGCAATCCAACTGCAAGCCATGAGGATTGTGATTCAAATACTTCCGCCATGACCCAGATACGGGCTAAATTCGCGGTGGCCAGTATTTCAACTTGTGGTTGAATGTACATGCCTTCGCGTACATTCAGGTGAGATACGTATCCGGATTTTTGCGCATAAAACGTCAGTTTCTGGCGGATTTTTCTATCATTTTGCAGTTGGCGAATTTGTTGATTGCTCACGCCTAATGCTTGTAACTTTAAGCGTGACGATTCAAGCAATAACTGGTTGGTGGTATTTAACGCTGAGATAAATTCCTGCTGGGCATAGACCAGCTCTGGGCTGTATAAATCATATAACTTATCCCCTTTTTTAACTTGATCGCCCACACTAAATACATAAAGGGTTTCCACCCAGCCTGAGGTGCGACTGTGATAATGCTGCACACTGCTGTCATCGTATTGCACAAAACCCGCGACATTTAAATCTTTGCGAATCCCTCGGCTTTCAACCTTAGCCGTGCGCACCCCTAACTCACTTTCTATTTGTGAAGAAATGCTGACGGTTCCCGCTGGGTCTTGCGTAGCTTGAGCCTCTTCATATACGGGCACTAAATCCATCCCCATAGGAGATTTACCCGGGGCATCCCGTCGATAATTCGCATCCATGGGCGCTACCCAATATAAAGGCTTTTTTTCTTCACTGACCAAAGCTGAGTGCTTGGATTGTGGTGCCAATAAAAAAGTAAAAACAGCACCTAATCCAAATGCTATTACTGGCAATAAAACTGATTTTTTAAACATAACTTAACGACACTTTTTAAATAACGACGAATTTTAGACGCAACTTGGGTGTGTTAAGCAAAAATAGGTGGGCGATAAAGGCTTTTTGAATGAAAAGAAACAAACGAAGGTTTAAATCGAGCAACGGTGGCAACAGAGGGGGCGCGACCAAAGTACAAAACACTCATAAACATAGCCGATGCCATTGTATGGCACTGGCAATCCTGATCACAGCAGTCACTCACAGTGACACGGGCCGTGTCATTCATCTCATGACAGGGCATATCACTCATGTTTGTCATAGCAGGAGCAAGCTGTGTGGCATTGGCCGACATCATTTGTGCAGCATAGCTTTGACTAATACCTTGTATTAGCAGCAGCAAGCACAGCATGATGATGTTAAGTGTTTTCATGGGTCGCCAAAGTAAAAGTACAACGCTTTATTTAGTATTACCCTTGCCAGCTAGGCTGTCAAAGCTTCATAACAAAGTAACCACTGATCAGACTCATATCGGCTTATTTAGTTCCCTTTCGTTACATCCTGCGCTCTTAGTGAGCTGGGCTTTTTGGCAAATGGTAGCCAAAGCATGGCGGGTAAGTATTGTGTGGTGCGCGGATCAGTATAATCTTTTACACCAATATCCATACCTAGGTGCCCTTTAACAGGTTGAGCCTGGTAGCTATTAAAGATGCGATCCCAGCAGCTTAAATTAAAGCCAAAATTACGGTTACTTTCATCTAAGATTGTCGAATGATGAACCCGGTGCATATCTGGCGTAACAAGCAATACTCGCAGTAAACGATCAAGCTTACTCGGTAACGCCACATTCGCATGATTAAACATAGCAGTCGCATTAAGAATAATTTCAAACACCATGATGGCCACAACAGGCGGCCCTAACACCAATACCAGTGAAAACTTAATTAACAAAGATATTAAAATTTCAATAGTGTGAAACCGAGAACCAGTGGTGACATCTATATCTTGATCCACATGATGTACTTTATGTAAGGACCATAACCAAGGCACCATATGAAAAATTCTGTGTTGCCAGTAAATGGCCATATCGAACAATATTATGGTGAGTATGAATGCGAATACCGGATGAAATTCAAATTTGTTAAACATACCAAAATTATGCTGCTGAGCGTAAAGCGCAACACTTATGGTTGCCAGAGGTAAAACCAGTCTAATAATAAAACTATTTAAAAACACTAAAGCAATGTTTTGGCTCCACCTAAGCAGGCGCGTATATTTACGTGGACGTTTAGGAGATAACGCCTCCCACAGCATCATGATAATCAAAATACTAAAAAAACAGGCACTGCGTACCATGGGTTCATGATCGATCAACCATTGGCTTAAAGGTGTGCTATCCATTCATTCTATTCTCTTGAACGATTTTATTGATGGTCGTTTCATTAATTGGCGCGATATCAATGCATTCAATCACACTATCTTGCAAGGTTTGCTCAGATTGCGGGTTAAGCTGCTCAAGCTTCGCTTCATGCTCACTGATATTAATAGACAGTATTTGTTTGTTTGATGAAATTAAGCCTTTTATTCGCGTTAGTTTTAATTTAACTAAATCCTTTAGCAGCCCTTGAGCATCGTACTGCCTAGCACCCAATTGAAAAACATGGGTGTAAAATTTCAAGCCGGCTTGCATCAGGTGAAACGGCTTAGTTTTATCAACTATCGGTTTTTTAATATCCTCTAATTGTAATTGAGCTTGATGAATGTTAATTCCCGATATCTTCAACTCACTGCAAAACTGATCAAATTGTTTTAACTCTTGCTCAGTTAACAGCTCACTCTTATTAGCCACAAATAAATCCGCCGCATAAATTTGGCGCAAATATAATTCATGAAATCGATACTTCGACAGGGAAAGATGGCGAGAATCAATCACACAAACTACTGCATTTAGATGCAATCGAATTTGGTAACTTTCATCCTGCAATAGCTTAACGATATTATCCACATGGCCCAAGCCACTTGGCTCAATCAAAATACGATCCGGTTTATCGTGACGAATTAATTGATTTAACGCAGTTTGAAAGGGCAGCAATGCCGCACAACAAGCACAACCACCGGCTATTTGTTTAACAATTATTTCATCACTTCGAAATAAACTGCCATCAATGCCTTGTTTGCCATATTCATTAACTAATATCGCCCAGCGCTCATTTTCGGGTTTATGTTTAATTAAGTGTTGAATACAACTGGTTTTACCGACACCTAAGAAACCGGTAATAATATGAACCTCAATAAGCTCAGTCTTTGCAGATGAATTCATTTATTACCAACTTTCGATATTATAAGTGCTTAATATTTTTTGTAATTGCCCTGAGGCTTTAAGCTTGGGCATGGCTTGATTGACTAATATTATAAACTTCTGGGTTCTGCTGGAATTTGGCGTACACGCCAAATACATAGGCGCACCTTGGTGAGTATTACCTGCACTTATGATTTTATCGCTTAATTGCATCTCCATTAATTTGTCTGCCATTACATAATGGCTTTCAATCATGGTATCGATTCGCCCGGTGAGTATCTTTTTAATATTGGTTTCAAGTGCTTTATCACCTTTAGCACTTTGGGCATTTATCTTTATAAATATCTCATCCAGTACAGAGCCGTAGGAATAATCACTGATGACACCCATTTTTCGATTCATTAATGTGCGAGTATCACCTGTGTATTGCCAGTCATCGCTTGCTAATTTATAAAACAATGTTTGATCAAGGCCCCAATGATCAGTGGGAAAAATAAAGTCCGGCACACTCACCTTATAGGCTCCTATCACGCAATCACTTTTACCAATACGAGTCTCTTGAATCGAGCGCGACCAAGGCTTAAGTTTATAATCAACGGTTATACCATGGGGCTCAAAAATCGCCTTTGCTAAATCAATCATATAACCTGGCGTTTCACTAATAGGATCACCATTCATGGGATACCAGTAGTCTGCTCGAATCGATATTGTTTGAGCGTGTATAAGACTTGCAAATAATCCGCTTATTAAAAGCAAACTAAAAAAACGAAAACCGGTTACAACTTTCACTAAATCATTCCCTCACTTAATCCAACTGCCATACCTTGCGCTAAATCTTGGCACTCATTGAGAAACTCATCCTGCCAAGGCCCTTTGCATACCACTATGTCTTGCACCCAGCGCCAACGCAGCCCAGTCAAAATAGTTTCCAGTGCTCGACACGTGCCCGTGCCATCATGGCCGGCACGCACAATAGCTGAAACTGGCAAACCTTGTTTAATTTCAAGGCATGGATAATAGATACGGTCAAAAAAGTCTTTTAGAGCACCGCTCATGTAACCAAGATTTTCTGTTGTGCCTAAAATAATGGCATCACAATTGATGACATCTTGCGAAGTGGCTTCTAAAGGCGGTTTCACCACTAAGTTAAAATCTTGCAAAGAAAGGGCTTGCACAGCGTCCGCCATACTATCTACCATCGATTGGGTATTTTGTGAGGGGGAATGAAACACTATCAATAATGTTTTCATTTTATCTTCCTTACCAGCGTGTCATATAACATATAATCAAGGTTACAATGTTACTTTGTATGGGGGAAACTAAGCATGCCTAGCTCAGCATTTAATATCGTGCATCAAAGTGATCAAAATCGTTTTATCATTGCCATCGAAGATGATGCCGCTGTGCTGGAATATCATTTATTGGACAACAACATTCTAGATTTTACTCGCACCTATGTACCTTTTCGTCATCGTGGCCAAGGCCATGCTGAAGCACTTGTCAATGCAGGTTTAGCATGGGCCAATGACCAAGGTTTTGAGTTACAAGCCAGCTGTTGGTATGTTGATAAGTTCTTAAAATCAGATTCTTAGTAACATGAGCTGGTATGTCTATATTTTAAAATGCGCAGACAACAGTCTTTATACTGGTGTCACCACTGACCTTGGGCGTCGAATAGATGAACATAACCACTGCGCAAAAAAAGGGGCGAAGTACACCAGAGTACGCCGCCCTGTTCACCTTGTTTATCAAGAAGTCCAAGCTTGTCGCTCAAGTGCATGTAAGCGTGAAGCTGAAATTAAAAAATTAACTCGCCCTCAAAAACTCCATTTAATTGATCCTTAGCACCAGCTCAGGCGAATACTATTTTGCTTAAGCCAAGTTTGCTGTTGCTTATAATCAGGGCAATGCACTGCAACCAAGCGCCAGAACGCAGCACTATGATTGTGGTGGCGTAAATGACAAACCTCATGACAAATCAGGTAATCAATCACGGCAAGTGGCGCTCCCATTATCAACCAATTATATTGGATGACGCCTTTTGATGTGCAATGCCCCCACTTAGTCTTGGTGCGGCGAAACTTCACATCCACAATCTTATGATCCAGCCCGTATTGTTTTGCCAACTGCCAAGTACGGACCACCATGTACTCGCGAGCTTCATGTTTAAAAAAGCGCTCAAGGGACGGCTGTATCGCGGGTTGTTTTCTTACTCCTATGATCAGCTTAGCTGCGTCGAGCAATACTTCACTGTTCATAGGATCAAGCACGAGTGTTCTTTCTTGCCCTTGCCACAAAATAGGCTGGCCTGCTTCAAGACTTGGTCGCAAGCTATGTTGTGAGGCTTGTTGCGCTAATTTTTGCCTGACCCAGCTTTGTTTGCTATGTAAAAACTCTAACGCCCAAGTATCATCCACATAGTGTGGGATGCGCACTTCAACAGCACCTAAGCGCACATGTATCGCCGCACTTTTACGTTTAGAGCGCACAATACGATAAGGAAAATCCAACTGAGTCAGGCAGACATGGCTCATTCATTTACCACGTAACGCTTGCCTCGCAGTGGATTCAAAATCCCTTCAAGGCCATTTATTTTTACTTCTAGGCACAACCCAAGCAACATACCTAGGCGGCCTTCTGGCCAGCCTTTGTGCTGAAACCACAGCAAGTATTCTTCTGGCAGATCCATCAACACCTTGCCTTGGTATTTCCCAAAGGGCATTGGCATGTTGGCTAAGGCCAATAAATCATTTTGATCAAACATGTGTATTCCTCTGGGGCCAGTCTATCATGGCCTAAAGGCTTGCCCAATTAGACTGTTTGCAATTCACCCCTTGTCTTAACACATGCAACACACTATATTAGTAAATACTAATATTAAAGGAGATACTTATGCCGATTACAAAAGACGAACTCCTCAATACCGCCCGCCAGAACTTACATATTATCGACGCCCAAGAAGCCGAAGATTTAATCAAGCAGGGTGCTATCTTGCTTGATGTTCGCGAGCCTAGTGAATTTGATATGGGCCACTTACCGAACGCAGTGCATATTCCAAGAGGATTATTGGAGTTTATGGTGGGTAATCATCCACAACTTCAAGATTTCAAACAACCGCTGGTGGTCTATTGTAAAAATGGCGGGCGATCAACCTTGGCAGCGGACCTGCTACAACTTATGGGCTTTAACAATATACATATGCTGCAAGGTGGTTTTGATAACTGGAGCGGTACCGTACATAAAGTCGAAGTGCCAGATAACCAATACCCAGGCTAACCAGCAAATTTTAAGAGGTAATCATGAGCGAACACACGGCAAGAATTACATGGCATAAACAAGGTGAATTCAGCCACGAGCATGTACAGCGTAGCCATCAAGCACAAATGTCAGGCCATAGCATTCCCATGTCAGGAGCTAATACACCGGCCTTTGCAGACCCTGAGCAAATGCTGGCGGCCAGCTTAGCAAGCTGCCATATGCAAACCTTCTTATTATTGGCCGCAAAAAAACGCTTACAGCTAGAAAGCTACGAAGATACCGCTACAGCTATCGTCGAAGCTAACAGTGAAGGCAAAATGTATGTCAGTGAAGTACACCTAAACCCCAAGGCGGTTTTTATTGGTGATAAACGACCATCACAAGAAGACATTAAAAACATGCATAATAAAGCCCACGTCCATTGTTTTGTCAGCAACTCACTTATATCGAAAACCATCATTGAGCCGGTATTTTAAAGTTTAGCGGCGCCAGGGTTTTTGCTGGCCCTGTTGCGCCATCCTATCTTTCACTCGCCAATCAAACCATAGCGCCCCATAACTGAGCTTCATCAACTATACTGTCAGTAATGTTGAATGGAGGCTTACTATGTCTATTAGCGATCAAATCCAAAACTATTATGAAAATAAAGTGGTCGATACCATTGGCCGAATTGCTCAACCTAAGGGCTACAATCAAGAGCAGCTCACCGACCTTGCTTGTCTTGCTTTAAATAATTTACCGACACGCTATTACCGTCACGAAGTTGATTTGGCATTTTATATGTCCGCCCAAGAGCATTTAGAAATTGACGCCCGCGTAGAAAAAGCCGTGATTGAGGCAATCGCTTATTTAGAAAAAATGAAGAATTAACAACCAATATTATTTAGCGGTAATGTTTACTGATTCTGCTGGAATTGTTGTAATTTTTTTTGCAAAAGTTGTTCTAAAGGTTCTGGCCCCAAGGCTTGATCATTGGGTTTACCCCATTTAATAGTACCGGAATTCAAAGCGCCGTATATGACAGGGATTAAGTATTCTCGCTCCTTTAATACCACAAACTCTGTTGATGCTTGAATTTCAAGTCTTGCAATTATGCTTAAATGCTCATTCCTAATCCCTTTATCTAAAGCCCCCCAATACTCAGCAATAATTACCGCCGCATCGGCATCGCCTTTTAATACAGAAAAAATCATATTGTCATAAGAGTTGCGATGCTCAATTTTAATCTTCTTTAGCAGGGTTTGCTTTTTTACACTATCTAAAAAGAAACTCCCGCTGGCAGATAATGGGCTATTAACTAGTACTTTATGCCCAATCAGATCTGCAAGACCATTCCACTGTCTTTTCTTTTTCGCAATAACAAGCACCTCCCTTTTCCCTTCACTTAATTGTGACGCTACTGCCGAATAATCCAGCTGCTTAAACACATTAAAATATGGGCCTGGTAAAATGGCCAATGTGTGTTCTCGACGAAATAAAGCAGATACAAATTCATCAAAGTTACGCTGAATAATGAAATCAACAGGACAACCAGATGTTTTTTCTAATTGCTCATGAAACGAGCCGAAGAATTTATTGACCACCAATAAGCTAACAAACGGTGCATAATTAATGGTAATTGGCTGTTGGCAGGCCAATACATAAGAAGGAAGGCTTAAACAAAAAAAGACAATCAGTACTCGCATAAAAACCTCGTTGCAAGCATTGAGTATAGGCGTAATTATTTAAATAACTATTCTCGCTATTAAGCTAGGTTAGTACCTAAACGCGAAATTTAAATTATAAAAATTAATACCATTGTTGGGCAATTTAATGCTGTTGTTTGAGTAGTGCTGTAACTGTAACGTCCAAGTGGACTGCGGGGTAAAATAACCACCAAACGCTAATGAATTAGAAAACTGAAAATTCGTACTTAATTGGCGATCATTAATCTGGGTTTGAGATAATACCGATGCACCAACAGAGGTCTCAACAAAGCTTAGTAGGTTCGAATATGACCAGTTCAAGCGAAATACTGGGATAAATTCTAAGCCATTAACCACACCTTCTTGGCCATCAACTACGGTACTTTGCCAATAGTTATAAGCAAACAGATAATAGTGGGTGATTTCAGAGCCCGCTAAATGCCCAATAACATCACCAGGGTGCCAGCGAAATCCTAATTTAAGACCTGCCACATCTGTAGATGACATGGGCGTAATATTATACTCATCAGCCCCTAGTGGATTGGTTCCTAGTGTCAGCATCAAACTGGTAATCATCGCTGTGCGCCAACCCCATGTTTCTTTTGGGTCGCTTTTTAAGGTGTCACCAGCCGCCAAAACAGATGGCGTGACAATAAAAATACTCAATAATGCAAAAATACGAATCATGGTGCCTTCCATGCTGACAGCTAATCCAACATTGAGACAGACAACGTTTGGATCAGCAAATTAATCGCCACATTTTACTGTTTCAGAAAATGATGACTAGTACCGAATAGTGCAACAAAGCATTCCGGATTCATCCCTGTTAAAAACCGATAGTAACACAGACCCATTAACTAGCCTGCCGAAACTATAGCGGATAAAGAATCATTAGACTTAGCACAGACCGGCCAGTTTGAAGTACGCATCTCGTCATGACACGAGATGCGAATAGTCTAAGGGTTTAGATTCAAAGTTGTCAGCGTATCTTCACGAACTCGGTTTAACAGGTCCGCGTCATTAATTAACGACTCACCATAAGATGGAATCATTTCTTTTAGTTTCGCTTTCCACTGATCATTTTCTAATCGATCCGCAAAGCATCGCTCAATCACATCAATCATGGCGTGTACCGCCGTTGATGCCCCAGGTGATGCGCCAAGCAATGAAGCTAATGAGCCATCCTTTGCTGATACGATCTCGGTACCAAACTCTAACTTACCGCCACCTTTTGCGTCTTTTTTAATGATCTGTACGCGCTGGCCAGCATCGGCCAATGACCAATTTTCATCTTTTGCTTTTGGAAAATAATTACGCAGAGCACTCATGCGGGCGCTATTGGATTGAAACACTTCACTAATTAAATATTTAGTTAGGTCCATGTTGTTCATGCCCACTGACATCATCGGCTTTAAGTTGTTACTGCGAATAGACGATGGTAAATCTAGGATTGAGCCTTTCTTTAAAAACTTGGTAGTAAACCCTGCAAACGGCCCAAACAATAACGCCTGTTTACCGTTAATCACGCGCGTATCCAAATGTGGCACTGACATAGGAGGTGCACCAATAGCAGCCTTACCGTAAACCTTAGCATGATGTTGTTTTGCGACCTCTGTGTCTTTGCAGACTAACCATTGGCCACTAACCGGAAAACCACCATAACCTTCACTTTCAGGGATTTCAGATTTTTGTAGTAAAGGCAGCGCGCCACCGCCTGCGCCCAAGAAAACAAATTTAGAACGAATCCGACTTTGCTTGCCACTTTCACGATCTTCAATAATGACAGACCAGCCACCCTTACTTGAGCGTTGTAAATCTTCCACATCATGATTCAGGATTAATTCAAAACCTTCTTGTTCAACAAGGTGTGCCATCATGTGACGAGCCAGGGAGCCAAAATCAACGTCTGAGCCATGGGGCACATAGGTGCCTGCTACTGGCTCTTTTGCATCACGCCCTTTCATGATTAATGGCATCCACTGCATTAACTGCTCTGGGTCTTCGCTGTATTGCATCCCTTTAAATAAATGATGGGCACTCATTAACTCAAAACGCTTTTTCAAAAACGACACGTTTTTTTCACCCCAGACAAAACTTAAATGGGGGGTGCGATTAATAAATTCTTGAGGGTTTGGTAATACTGAGGTTTTAACAAGGTGACTCCAAAACTGTAATGACAGCTCAAACATGGAGTTAATCGTCAACGCTTTTGAAATATCAACATTGCCTTGATCATCTTCAGGGGTGTAATTCAGTTCGCAATATGCGGCATGGCCGGTACCTGCGTTATTCCAGCCGTCTGTACTTTCTTTTGCCACACTCTTTAAACGTTCAACCACACAAATATTTAAAGATGGGTCTAACTGCTTGAGGATCATCGCAAGGGTGCTACTCATCGCACCTGCACCGACCAGCAATACATCTACCGTTTTGACTGTCATGATTTCCACGCCCTATTTGTAATAAAAACTGGTCTGCTGCCTATGCATAAGCATCTGTGCTTTTTGTAAAAACACATGGCAGGACTGCAATGGCGTTTTATGACGACACCGCAAATTATGGAGACGCATCATAGCAAAAAAGCCAAGATTATTGGCTTTTTGTAAATATATGTTAACCAACTACTTGATTAAAGCTTAGACGATTTTAAGCACGGATAAAGTGCGTTCAAAGAATTAACTGCCTAGATATCGAATACGCACGCGCTGGGTAATTTGGCAAAATAATTCATAGGAGATTGTGTCACAGTGTTTTGCCACAAGGTCCGCACTTAAGCCGGTTCCCCATAACGTGACCTTATCCCCTAAGGCCACATCCATGTCGGTTACATCCACCGTAATCATGTCCATCGATACCCGACCGGCAATGGGCCTTTGTTGCCCGCGAATCAACACTGGTGTTCCACTTTTAGCGCTGCGTGGATAACCGTCCCCGTAGCCAATGGCAACCGCAGCAATACGACAATCTTGCTTGGCAATATACGCTTGGCCGTAACCCACACTTTCACCACCACGTACATCGTGCAATGCAATAATTTCGCTTTGTAGGGTCATCACTGGCAATAAACCTAGCTCTGGGCCTGTTTTATCCACAAGGGGGCTTGAACCATAAAGCATGATGCCTGGACGAATTGATTGTTGATGGCATTGAGGCAGGGTCATCACCGCAGCACTGTTGCATAAACTCATGGGCAGCTTCATAGCCGCCAATGGCGACATAGCTTTAATCTGCTGCTCAATAAAAGGATGGCCAACTTCATCAGCGCAAGCAAAGTGACTCATGAGTTGGATATCACTAACCACATTTAAAGCACGCAACTGACTAACCACGCCGGGCACATCTTGTACGGCAAAACCTAAGCGGTGCATACCGCTATCCACTTTAACAAACACATGAATGGAGCCGCCGCTTAAATTCGATAACCACTGCATTTGCTGTGTATTATGAACAGCCAACTGTAAGTCGAGGTCAACTGCCGTTTGGCATTCCTGTTGATCCATTGGCCCTTCCAAGACAAGCACTGGCAGTAAAATACCCAGCTCACGTAATGTCACCGCTTCATCCACACACGCTACCGCAAAGCCATCGGCAGACGGGGCCAATGCATTCGCTACTTGCGCGATGCCGTGACCATAGGCATTGGCTTTCACCACAGCGTAGGCATGGCTATGAAGGGCCGCGCGCTTGGCCAGCTGGTAATTTTCGCGCAAAGCGTGGAGATCAATTATTGCCTGTGTGGCCCTTGCCATACTGTCTGCCTGATAAAAATGCGTTATACTCGCGGGTTCAAATTTGCAATGCATCCATTATGAACGCGATGCATACTTTGTAACCGCACCTTGGCCATGGGCCAACTGGTTTTTGTTACCTAATACATGAAATGTCCTAGGTAATTTAATACAAATACTTTAGCCTAGTCATGCAGTTATACCCTGCAAATCCTCTGGCATTGTACCGCTTTTTAGATGAATACGTAGTAATTATGGGTCATAGTTTAATTCCAGAACGCATGCTAGTGGTTTCCCCTAGCCTCGCCGCCACCATAGGTCTTGAAGAAGCGATTGTCTTGCAAGCGCTTAATGATGGTGCGCAGCCTCATGATGCTGACTGGCAGTTCATCAATAAAATCACCCTGCGCAAGTGGCTACCGTTTTGGGATGACAGCCAGATCAAGCGTATTTTAAAGAACCTATCAGACAAAGGGGTGGTGCACTACAACAGCCCTCCATTTGGTCAAAGTGATCAACTGTTTTACAGCTTTCAAGCCAAAGCCCCTGCTAGCAGCCAGCAAAGTAAAACTGAGCAGGCCTATAAGCAATCACAACAGCAATATAAAAATGTCATCGCAGGCAATTGGCAACCTGATCACGAAACTCTGCGTTACATTGCTGAAACCCTTGGGATTTCCAAGCGTTACGCTCAAGCGCAAATTAAAGAGTTTGTCTATCACCACCAAAGCCAAGGCACATTGGCCGCCAGTTGGTCCACCATGTTTATTCGCTGGGTTAACAAACGAAATAAAGAAGATCAAAGCCACCCTGCTGTTTTCCAAGGTGATGCTAACCGTAAGCAGCAAATGAGCGCTCAATGGCAGCCCGAGCCATCCACCTTAGACATATTGCAAAAAGCCGATGTAGACGCCAGCTTTATTCAAGACTGTGTCAGCGAATTTATTTTGTACTGGATGGAAAAGGGCGACGCCCACGATACTTGGAATACAAAATTTGTCGCATGGGTTCGCCGCCAATGGGCTCGCTTTAGTGCCAGCCTCGCTCACCCTAGCGACCCTGTACCCATGAAAGATGGCTGGCAACCATCCGAAGATGTGTATGAAATATTAGCCATGGCCAATATTGATCGTGGTTTTGCACAAAGCATCGTGCCTGAATTTGTTTTATACTGGCGAGACAGCAATCAACTGCATACCTCTTGGAATAGTAAATTTTTGCAGCATGCTAAACACTTATGGAGTAAGCGCTTAAATGGTCAGCAAGGTAACGGAGCAACTTCTCAACGAGATTACATTGCAAGTACAACCCTTGAAGAGCGACTCAGCGACACCAGCTGGGCAAACTGATAAAGGCTTTAGCCCACAATTAATCAGTGCAGTTAACGGTGTTTTTGAGGTGTTAGCGGTGGGTTATGGCAATCAGTATCATGCTGCCTATCCAAATGCAGAACAATCCAATTTGGCGAAACGTCTTTGGGCCAAACATTTAAGCCACTATCCTGTTAATTTATTAATGAAAGTGGCCGATGATATTATCGGTAAAGAAACGTTTTTACCCTCCATCGCTAAATTTAAAAGTCATTGCGATCATGCTTACGATGCATTTGGCTTACCCAGCGTAGACAGCGCCTATATCGAGGCATGTCGAGCACCACAACCCAAAAAAAGCTATAAATGGAGTCATCCTGCAGTGTATTTTGCAGGGCTTGCTAGCGATTGGTTTTTCTTATCAAGTGAGCCTAAAGACAAGGTATTCCCTGTTTTCAAACGCAATTATGAAATGCTTTGCGACAGAGTGATAAAAGGGGAAAAACTGGATGTGCCTATGGAGAAAGCGCTACCTGCTGACATCACAACCCCACTGACTCGCAAAGAAAACAAAGATCACTTGCAGCAACTTCGTGCACAATTAAAGCTATAATTTACAGCTCAACATCCCTAAGTACGACGCACACTTTTGTACCTTGCGGCGTATTTTTTTCAAAGCGCATGTGTGCCGGCCATTTCTTACAAATGCGGCCCACAATCGCTAAGCCTAAACCCAAGCCTTCATTTGCACGATTAAGACCCTGCTCTGCTTGAGTGAAAGCTTCCTGCATGAACATTTCAGATTCAAAGTCACCATAAGCACTTTCTTCCATGCCGACACCTGTATCGGCTATGGATAATAGTATCTCGCCATCCGGTTTGCTGTAACACGATAATGTCACGCTGCCCTCATGGGTAAACTTAATGGCGTTTGATAAAAGATGGCGCACCAGAATTGATAGGCGTTTTGGATCACCACTAAGAGTCAAACTATTATCCACTTCGAGTTTGAATTCTAATCCTTTTTTCTGTGCGGCTGCTTGTTGCTCATTAAACGAAGAGGATAATGCGTCATAAACTGAAAAGATTTGACGATCAAGGGATTTACTTTCTAGGCCGACAAAATCAATTATGTCATTCAATAAAAGCAGTAAGCCTTGACCAGACTGCTCAATACCCACTACTAACTTTTTATCTTTGTCTTCAAGATCTCGGCTTTTTAAAATACCCGAAAAACCTAATACACCGTTTAGTGGCGTACGTAATTCATGGGTTATCACATTTAAAAAATCTGTTTTTGCTCGACTGGCCACCTCTGCTTTTTCTTTTGCCTGCTTTAACTCAATCGTTCGACTCGTCACCTTTTCTTCAAGTGCTTGGTTAAACTCCTTAAGAGTCATCATATCTTGCTGATTACGACTAAGATGTTCGGCCAATTCGTATAGAATTTTTTTAATGGCTAACCTTAGATCTTCAATCTCGTAATTTGCCCGAACATGATCAATAGCCTTCACATCGTCTTTAACAAATGCATGGCTATCAATGACACTGACCACGCTTGATAAAGACTCAATAGGGCGTGTCACCATAGCCTGTGCAATAAAATATAAAAGCAGCAAAGCAACTAAACCAATCATCATTGAAAATAATATGACGCTCCAAATTTGGGAGATAGCCGCACGCTCAACAACCGCCATATCGACTAATAAAACCAAACTACCAATTACCTTTTCATCATACATCAAAGGCCACGTTACTTCGTATTGCTCCTGTGACAGCTGCGCATCTGTGCGCACCCATATCCCCACACCAGAGCCATCTTGATCTAAGAGCCAAACGGTTTGTACCGCCGCTTCACTGCTAAAGGCTTTTAATAATTTATCTGATAGAGTTTCGTTATATTGATACAAAGCCTCGGCTAATGCAGGTTGCAAGCTGGCAACAAGCTGATTGATTTCTTCAATGCTTTCTTTTTTCGCTTTAGGCACATCCACAGAAAAACGATAGAGCCCATGCCCTAATTGCATAATAAGTGTTGCGACAACCATAAGTATGGCTAGGCGACCCGATAAGCCACGAAATTTCATGACTTAGGCCTATCAAGGCAAATAGAGGTGCTTAAATAAGCGAGTTTGATATAAGGCAAACTGTCAGACTCTTAATGTAATTAACAATACATTAAGAGTAGACAAGAAAAGGCTAAACGCCTTAATTTAAAGGGGGTTATTGCGCGTCGGCACTACGCTGGCGCAATGCTTCGAATAAACACACACCTGTTGCAACGGATACGTTTAACGAACTCACATCACCTTTCATAGGAATATGAATAAGGTGGTCACAAGCTTCACGGGTTAAACGGCGTAAACCTTTACCCTCTGCTCCCATCACAATAGCCACAGGGCCTTTTAAATCCGTTTTATACACTGACTCGCTGGCTTCACCAGCGGTGCCATATAACCAAATACCACGATCTTGCAGCTCCTTTAGGCAGCGAGCTAGGTTGGTTACTTGATAAAACGGAATGGTTTCAGCTGCACCACACGCCACTTTACTAACAGTAGAAGTGATGCCTACCGCTTTGTCTTTCGGGGCAATGACAGCATGCACACCCGCAGCATCGGCGGTACGCAAACAAGCGCCTAGATTATGCGGGTCAGTAATACTATCCAAAATAAGCAAGAATGCAGGCTCATCCATGGCATCTAACTGACGCAATAGCTCATTATCACCCTTAACTTGGGCAGCCTTTACTCGTAATGCGATACCCTGATGATTGCCTTCGGCTTTTTCATCTAAGAAGGCTTTTTTAACCACTTGTACCGAAATGCCGTTTTGTTTGGCCAGAGAAAATAATTCCTGCAAGCGCTCATCATCACGGCCTTGCTGCACATACATTTCACGCACACGCTCACTTGAACGCTTTAATACATTGTTAACCGCATGAATACCAAAAACAATTTCATCACTCATAACTGTATCGAATCTCTACTTTTTCTTTTTAGCCGTTTTCTTAGTGGCTTTCTTTTTTGCATTGTTTAGTTTTTGGCGTTTACTGGGTTTTTTCTTTTTTTTCGCCGCGCTCTTTGCTTCATCCATGAGCTGTTTTTTATCGGCTTTTGCTTTGGCATACGGATCTTTCTTGTCGTCTGTCACGGCAGAGGACTTCAATTCCGGTTTGCGCTTACGTACCGTACCGATGCTTTTTTTCCCGCTTGAACGAGGTTTGCCTTTAGCGGGTACAGCACCACCTTGGTTTTCAGCGCCCAGCATTTGAAAATCGATTTTACGATCGTCTAAATCCACTCGACTGACAATGACTTGTACTGTATCGCCCATACGAAACACGCGACCGGAACGCTCACCACGCAATAACATACGCACAGGGTCAAACTGATAAAAGTCACTGGTTAAATTAGTGACATGCACCAAACCTTCGATATACAAATCATTTAACTGAACAAAAATACCAAAGTTCGTTACCGTGCTAATCACGCCTTCAAATTCGTCACCCACATGGGCACGCATGTATTCGCACTTCAAAAAGTCCATCACATCACGGGTTGCATCGTCAGCACGGCGTTCAGTCAATGAGCACTGTTCACCAAACTGCAATAACGCCGCCATGTCATATGGATATATTTCTTTTTTACTTAATACACTGGCACCTTCGCTGCGACGAATGGTATTTAATAAACGTTCATCCTGATTGTCGCTGCGTACTAATTGACGAATAGCGCGGTGCACCATCAAATCAGGATAACGGCGAATCGGAGAAGTAAAGTGGGTATACGCTGGGTAAGCCAGACCAAAATGACCTTCGTTCTCAGGCTGATAAACCGCCTGACTCATTGAACGTAACAGCATACTTTGAATCAAGTGGGAATCAGGTCGCCCTTCAATTTGGCGCATCACCTGCAAGAAATCTTTTGGTGTTGGTTTTAAACCACCGGAAAGCGCTAAACCACTTTCATTTAAGTACTGTTTTAAATTTTCTAATTTTTGCTCGCTTGGCCCTTGGTGTACTCGGAACAAGCTTGGTTGTTTATGTTCTTCTAAGAAGCGTGCGGTAGCCACGTTGGCACATAACATACACTCTTCGATGACTTTGTGCGCATCGTTACGGTGAACCGGTACTATGTCTTCAATCTTACGATCTGAATTAAATACGATACGGGTTTCCACGGTTTCAAATTCGATGGCACCCCGTTCACCACGAGCCGCTTTTAAGGTTTTATACAAATCATAAAGCGTATCGAGTTGAGGCACGATATGGGCATACTGCTCACGTAGAATTTGCCCTTCGTCTTCATGTTTGTCTTCTAAAATCTTACCCACTAGTTTGTAGGTTAAACGAGCGTGGCTGTGCATCACCCCTTCAAAGAATTTATAACCACTGATTTCACCGGCAGGGGAAATTTCCATTTCGCAAACCATACATAAACGGTCAACGTGAGGATTTAGCGAACACAAACCATTACTGAGTTTCTCTGGCAGCATTGGCACAACGTGCTCAGGGAAATAAACGGAGTTACCACGATTTTGCGCTTCAATATCTAGCGGGGAATTCACAGGAACATAATGACTCACATCGGCAATGGCAACATAAAGCGTCCAGCCTTTGGTTTTTGCGTTGTATTGAGCCAGAACCGCGTCATCAAAGTCACGGGCGTCTTCACCGTCTATGGTGACAAATGGCAGCTCACGTAAATCAATACGGTGCTGTTTGTCGGCTTCTTCTACTTCCGCGCTGATTTTAGCAACTTGCTGCTCAACTTCTTCAGGGAAGACAAATGGAATCTCATGGCTGCGCAAGGCAATATCGATCTCCATACCTGGCGCTAGATGATCACCTAATACCTCAATGATTTTACCCAAGGCTAGCTGGCGTGTATCTGGCTGCTTAGTGATATCCACCACCACAAACTGGCCATTTTTTGCACCATTCATTTCGCTGCCCGGAATCATGATTTCTTGCGTCACGCGACGAGAATCAGGCACCACATAGGCGCTATCCCCTTGGGTGTAAAAACGACCCACCAGCTGATGGGTATTGCGTTGTATCACATCCACAATAACCGCTTCTTGTTTACCACGATTATCCGCGCCCGCTAGGCGTACTGTTACTTTATCGCCATCAAATACCTTACGCATTTGTTTGGCTGAAAGGTGCAAGTCATCGCCCCCTTCATCTTTAATTAAGAAACCATAACCGTCCTTATGACCTTGAACACGGCCCTGGATAAGTTCAACTTGGCTCATTGGAGTGTAAGCTCGACGGCGATCTTCAACCAACTGGCCGTCACGACACATGGCAATTAAACGACGGCGCATGGCTTCAATTTGATCTTCACCGTCCACATGCAAGTGCTCAACAAGCTGCATATGAGTAAGCGGAACAGGGTGTTTTTCTAGGGTTTCAAGGATGAGTTCACGACTGGCCACTGGGTTGTCGTATTTATCCGCTTCGCGCTTGGCAAATGGATCGGCGAGTTTTTTGGTGTTTGCTTCAGGTTTGTTTTTTTTCATAGGCGGGGATTATACACGCTCAAAGCCATATCGGTTGATTATTTAGACGATTAATATGACAAGCTTAGCCGCATAATCAAGTGCTTATGGGGTTTTACTCGATCTTTTTGCTGCATCGAGCGGATTACGGCAACCCCCTCTTCTTCACAAACACTCTGATAAGCCACGCAGCGGATCACCAAGTATCGGCGTATCCGCTGCAAGGTTATAGTTACACGGTGATTCGTTCCACAACACTGCGCACCCAGGGTGCCACGATTGCCACTGTCGGAAAGGCAATGGGCCAAGTGGTTAAACAACTCTTGAGCCATGTCGAAAGAAAATCAGCATGAATTCCTTGAGAAATAATTAAAACAAAGGCCGAAACAATACAAACCATAATGGCTGATAGTAAAGCACTGAAAAGTATCGGAGCAAAGCGAGCAGGTATCATATTAATTTCCTTGTTTATCCAATATAGAAGTGAGAAATATCTAATTCATCAACAAAAAGTGCGCCATCAACCCTGATAAATACAACCCAAACCCAAACACAGTATGTGTAATCAGGCTCTGTAATCGTGCCGAATTAGGTTTAGGTGTTCGGCTAGCAGCGAAGCCCGCGCCCATGCCGGGTTGCATCAGACAAAAAGGAGCAACAATGGTGAAAACACCGACCAACAACGCTGGTATAATGGTTGGCTGCTGCATCCATGAAGTCCCAAACATAACAATTAGCAACGCCGCAAATAAAACACCAATTAAATAATGTGCCATCCAGCCCACGATATTCTCGCCTTTCATGGCAGCAGACGCTGCGATAGGTTGATGATAAAAACGTCCTCGTGGCATATATAAAAACCAACGCCCAACCATGCCGTAATCTGGCGAAGACACCCCAAGCAAGGGTTTGCGAATAATTCCCCATACGTCCATAAGCGCTGTTGCTCCTATGCCCATCAATAAAATGAAAATGGCATCATTCATGTTTACCTCCAATATTTGTGTTTGTTGTAACTGAGTGCTAGCTTACAACCTCAAGTTGACTTGAGGTCAAGGGGTGATTTATGGATATCAGCGAAGTTGCCAAACGTTCAGGTATTGCAGCCTCAACATTGCGATATTACGAAGAAAAAGGACTCATCATGTCGGTGGGCCGTCGTGGCTTGCGACGGGTTTTCAAAGCCAGTGTACTAGAGCAGTTAGCTTTGATTGCATTGGGTCGTTCGGCCGGTTTTTCATTAGATGAGATTGCCCCAATGTTAGGCACTAATGGCACCCCACGAATTAACCGCCAACAACTAATCGACAAAGCTGACGAACTTGATAACACCATAAAAAAACTAACGACGATGCGTAACGGCTTGCAACATGCCGCCGTGTGCTCGGCGCCGAGTCACATTGAATGCCCTAAATTTCGCAGGTTAATGGGACTCGCTGCCTCCGGTGCTTTAGACGATAACGTTAAAAAGAAATCTTTAAACAAAAAAGGGATGTGATCTCACACTGTGCCGTTTTTTTATTTGGGAAAAAGCGATCAAAAGCATCACAAAAAACGAAAATACGTTAGGTTTGATCGTCTAGTTTTTTACGTAACTGACGCCCTTGTCGCTGCACCACATGCTGTATCAATACTTCTTGAAACGCATTGTGCATGTCATCAAAGTCCAATCGAATAATATAAGGCTCTTCAGATTGTGCAGGGTACTCAGAATTGCGGTCTACTCCTGCCACATGGGCAGTACTGCGCACCAGTTCATGATTAGGTTGCAAGTAAAGGTTCACCATTAATTGTTGGTTAATCGTCAACTCTTCACCCCATGTAAATGCAACACCGCATGCACTTAAATTCGCTTTTCTTAATACCGGCGCATCATCAACCAGCGCTTCGCTTGCATGCAATAAATTGATTTTCTGATTCATTAAATCCAAAAGCGGCACCAGCTTTGGATATTGCGCGCGCACATCCACCATGGCTTGACGAATTTGCACTTCAAGGCTCACATGAAATTCTTGCTGCAAATCAACAAGTTCACTGGCGTCCATATTGTCTTCGCCACCATATTCTTCATCTAACGCATGAAAACTGATGGCGATTTCGTCATCTATGCGAAAAAAACGGCGACGCTCCTGTGTCATTTAAATACTCCCACTAAAACACCTCGTCAGGGTCTAAGCCAAAATCTTCTGGGCTTGCATTTAATTGGTCAGAGAACGGGTTATCGCCAGATTCGGTGTCTATTTCGGGTTCATCATCGTTATCTTTTGGCCCACTCTTCACAATAATGATTTCAACTCGACGGTTTTTTTCTCGATTCTCAGCGGTTTTATTATCAACAAGCGGGCGCACGCTACCATGACCCACCACCATGAAACGCTTTTCATCCATCTCTGGGGCGATAAATAAATATTGCGCAACAGACGCTGCACGAGCAGCACTTAACTCCCAATTTGAATTGTAACGCCCTCCCCGCCCTAGCGGAGTGCTATCCGTATGGCCTTCTACACTAATGCGCCCTGGCACCTCAACTAACACCTCGCGAATTTTATCCAGCACAGGTAAGAACGCATCTTCAACAAATGCACTGCCCCCTTTAAACGAGCTATTTTCGGTTATACGAATAATAATCTTGCTGCCTTGGGTCTCCAGCTCTACTTGGCCTTTGGATATTTCTTTCTCCAGTTCACTGGCCATTTCAAACGCTGCCTCTTCTGCCTCTGCTTGCGCTGTCGCTTGCGAAGATTGCACGGTGACTTCTCGTGTTTGTTTGCCTGTATCCCCTTGTGCTTCTGTTTGCGCGGTTATGGCATCTTGGCACAAAACCTCTAAGCTACTTTCTGTGATATCTGAGGTAGATTGGCGAATCTCATTTATTGGCGTAGGCTCAGGTTTAGATGGGCTAAAGTGTTTTGCAATGACACTGGTGCCTTTTGGTGGGTCATCCGCATTAATAGTTGTTTGCACACCAAACGCCATGCGTAACTCACCCGCTAGGCGCTTGAATTTTAACGCGTCCATTTCTGCAAATGACAAAAGCAGTACAAAAAAGCACATAAGCAGCGACATTAAGTCAGCAAATGTGGCTAACCAACTGGGGGGGCAGACGGGACAATCGGGACAGTCCGGAGCGTCATCTTCATCAGCCATGAATCCGCTCCTTTATTCTTCCGTGAATAGGTGAAGATTATTCATCCTCGCCTCGTTTTGATGTAGGTAAATAAGTACGTAATAGTGATTCAATAACGCGAGGGTTCTGCCCTGCTTGAATACCTAACAGCGCATCAATCACCATGCTTTGTAAGCGCGCTTCTTCGTCCGATCGCAAGCTGCACTTATCGGCCACCGGCAAACAAAACATGTTCGCCATCATGGCGCCATACAAGGTAGTTAAAAGTGCAACGGCCATGGCCGGACCAATTGATTTAGGGTCATCCATGTTAGCCAACATAGCCACTAGACCGATCAGCGTACCAATCATGCCCATGGCAGGGGCCACATCCCCTAATTGTGAAAATATTTGCGTTCCGATTTTATGACGATCTGCACTTAAGCTCACGTCTTTGCCCAGCAGACTTTTCACCACATCAGGGTCATGACCATCCACCAGCAATTGAATGCCCTTGGCTAAAAAGTCATAACTGACTTCTTTACCCTCTAGGGCAAGCAAGCCATTTTTACGGGCTTCACCTGCTAACTCAACAATCTCTTCGATCATGGCATCAGGTTTAGGCAGTTTGAAACTAAATGCTTTACCAGCGATTTTCCCCGCCGCTAAAAACTGACCCAATTCAAATTTCATTAATACGGCAAAAATGGCACCGCCAACCACAATTAATAACGAGGGTATATTCACAAACATGGCGGGATCGCCACCTAAGACCATCGCAAATATTACGATGACCCACGCCCCAATTAATCCTACAATCGTCGCTAAATCCACTGTACCACCCTGACTTCCATAATATTTGGGCTCCCACTTATTATGAGTCTAGACAGAGTATTTCAGTTTGCACGGCCATATAGGCTACAATTGCGCAAATCATCGAATGCTCGCTGCGCGACTAAAATTAGGGAACACCATGGCTGACCAACAAGCACCTATCGACTTTGAACAATCACTGGCTCAATTAGAATCATTGGTGGAAAAACTAGAAAATAGTGAATTTACCTTAGAGCAATCCCTGCAAGCATTTGAGCAAGGGGTCAAACTAACCCGCCAATGCCAACAGGCACTTAGTCAAGCCGAGCAAAAGGTGCAGCTTCTAATCGAAGAAAATGGTCAAAGCACAGCCGTGCCGTTTGAAGGTGATGCGCAGTAATGGAGTTTAGCCAATTTCAAAGCATGGCCGTTGAGCGCTTCAGTGCCATGCTTGCCCACCAAGACGTATTCCCCCGTGCGGATGCTGCGCGCCTGTTAGAAGCTATGCAATACAGCTTACTCAATGGAGGTAAGCGAGTACGCCCATTACTTGTTTACGCCAGCGCACAAGCTTGCCAAGCCAATTTAAACCATGCCGATTACGCCGCACTTGCCATCGAAATGGTGCATGCGTATTCACTGGTTCACGACGACTTGCCCGCCATGGACGACGATGATTTACGCCGTGGCCAACCCACTTGTCATATTGCCTTTAATGAAGCGTGCGCTATTTTGGCCGGTGATGCCCTGCAAAGCGAAGCGTTTAGTTTATTGAGTGGCCCAATTGATGGACTGTTGCCTGTACAACAGTTATCAATGGTAAACACCTTAGCCGTGGCCAGTGGTTTATACGGCATGGCCGGTGGTCAAAGTTTGGACCTAGAAGCGGTTAATCAAAGCGTTGATTTACCATACCTTGAAAACATGCATAACCATAAAACCGGTGCATTAATTAAAGCCAGTGTTTTATTGGGTGCCCAGTGCCAAGCCAGCCTAGACAGCCACACCAAACATGCATTAAGCCAATACGCGGATGCCATTGGTCTCGCCTTTCAAGTACAAGACGATATCTTAGATGTGATCAGCGATACCCAGACCCTTGGCAAAACCCAAGGGGCCGATGCGGCATTAAATAAACCCACTTATGTCTCTTTGCTAGGCTTAGATGGGGCCAAGCAAAAAGCGGCTCAGTTACACCAAACAGCCATGAATGCCCTTGAACCGCTAGGAGAAAATGCGCAGGCATTACGACAAATTGCCGATTACATCATTAAGCGGGTCAATTAAGACCCGCCTCGTTCATTACTTTTTGGCTCATAACGGGTAGAATACCGCCCCTTAAATGTCATGTTTGCACTGGGTAACAGATGTTCCAGGAAATCCCTACCAGCCGTCCAAGTACTCCGTTACTGGATAGTGTTGATCTTCCCAACCAATTACGTGAGCTGGCTGCCAACCAGTTGCCACAACTCGCCCGTGAATTACGTGAATTTTTACTCTTCAGTGTGGGCCAAAGTGGCGGGCATTTTGGTGCGG
Organism: Bermanella sp.; assembly: GCA_049115935.1. Taxonomy (GTDB): domain Bacteria; phylum Pseudomonadota; class Gammaproteobacteria; order Pseudomonadales; family Oceanobacteraceae; genus Bermanella. The sequence goes on from JAGDZK010000044.1 coordinate 43,548, forward strand.
GTTTGGGCGTGGTTGAATTAACCATTGCCTTGCATTATGTCTACAACACACCTGACGATATTTTATTGTGGGATGTGGGCCATCAAGCCTACCCCCACAAAATTTTAACCGGCCGCCGTGAGCAATTGCCGTCAATTCGCACCCAAGACGGTTTATCTCCGTTCCCAAAACGCAACGAAAGCAAATATGACAGCTTTGGTGTGGGCCACTCTTCCACTTCAATCAGTGCGGCATTAGGCATGGCCATTGCCGCAGAAAAAAC
>JAGDZK010000045.1:0-46327 GCA_049115935.1 Bermanella sp.
ACACCCATGCCGCCGCCGATGCATAAGGTGGCAAGACCTTTTTTGGCATCACGCTTTTGCATTTCGTGAATCAAGGTTACCAATACTCGACAACCAGATGCGCCAATTGGGTGGCCAAGGGCAATGGCGCCACCGTTTACGTTTACTTTTTCACTATCCCACTGCAGCTCTTTACCAACAGATAAGGATTGCACGGCAAAGGCTTCGTTGGCTTCGATTAGGTCTACCTCGTTTAATTCCCAGCCCGCTTTTGCAAGACAGCGCTGTGTGGCACTCACTGGGCCTATGCCCATGATGCTTGGGTCAACCCCCGCATTGGCATAACCTTTAATGGTGGCCAGAATAGTTAAGCCAAGTTCTTGCGCTTTTTCTTTGCTTGCTAGCATAACCGCTGCTGCGCCATCATTAAGTGATGATGCGTTTGCCGCTGTGACGCTGCCGTCTTTTTTAAATGCAGCACGCATGCCGGCTAATTTTTCTACTGTTGTGCCGGCCCGTGGGCATTCATCTTTATCCACAACTAGGTCATCCCCTTTGCGTTGCGGGATGTTGATGGCAATAATTTCATCATCAAATTTACCAGCCTCTTGTGCGGCTACGGCTTTTTGCTGGCTGGCGGCTGCAAAGGCATCTTGTGCTTCGCGGCTGATGTTGTATTTTTCAGCCAAGTTTTCAGCGGTAATGCCCATGTGGTAATCGTTAAACGCATCCCATAGACCATCTTTGATCATGGTATCAACCATGGTGATGGGTCCCATGCGCTGACCCGTGCGAGAGTTGGGCATAACGTGAGCCGAGTTGGACATGCTTTCTTGACCGCCGGCGATAATGAAATCCGCATCACCGTTAGCAATGGCTTGCGCCCCTAAGTGAACGGCTTTTAAAGCGGAGCCACAAACTTTGTTGATGGTCATGGCAGGGGTGTGGGTGGCCAGGCCTGCATGTATCGCACTTTGACGGGCTGGGTTTTGACCTGCACCTGCGGTGAGCACCTGCCCAAAAATGACTTCGTCAATTAGATCTGAACTGACACCAGAGCGTGCGATCACGCCTTTGATCACTTGTGTGCCTAGCTCAACTGCGCTTAGTTGAGATAAGCTACCTTGAAAGGCTCCAATGGCGCTGCGCCCTGCGGCTACGATAACGACTTCTTGCATAAATGACTCCTAACCATCAGCTTTAAACTGATATACATGTAAATTTGCATCGAACTTTAACGAAAATTCTACAATTATCCTAGAGTAAGCATGATTCCAGCAAAATAAGTGGTTTATTTATAGTTACAGATGGTCTGTAATTTTAAATCCAAAACCGATGCGTCTTTGGTATTTGTTGTATTCAATTAAGCTGTGACCATAACCTTCGTAGTATTGTACAAACCCTAAAAAGCGTCGACCAAGGGGGAAGGTGAACTCTACTTCTGCCCAGCTTCTGTTTTCATCAAAGTCAAAGTTATTCCCTAGGCGAAACATGAGTGACTCGCGGCCTACTTTTTTATACCAAATGAAATTGCCATAACCCAGATATTTATGAATATCTGGGTTGTCATTATCAGTGGGATCATCAGGGTCCGCTTTTTTAGTTTCAGGTATGCGCCACCAAGGCTCTAATCCATAAATGCTACTACCATCTCGGTGATAGATTCCTGCAATGATCCGGTTCCAACTGCGAGAAAAGCCTTGAAACTGCCCATTGCTTTGATGGTTGAGCGATAGAGTCATATGGTTAATATATCCCCAGTTTGGGGCTAGCTGTAAAAATAATTCAGGTTCATGGTTGGTTTCACGAAAAGGGCGGGAAATATTTTCACTGTAAACCTGCCAAAATGATTTGTTAGTGTAAGCAACATACAGTCTATTTTTGTTTGCCTTATCAAATTGATGTATTTGATATTTTACGCTGATTTGAAACATGGCTTCGACGTTTTGATAGCCAGGCCAAGAGTCACCCACCACTTCGCTTATTTCTTCGTCATGAGGTGTTTGGGTATAAGAAACAGGCATAATGTAGTTTGGTCGGTGTGGTAAAATGACAAACGGAATCTTAATGGCTTTTTCTTCTAATATTTCTTTACGCTCAATGGCCGACGTTAATGCAACAGTGCCGTCCTCTGTTTCGGGGTCAGAGAGCTCGGGCAGTTCGGTATTTTGTAGTTCTTTATTGGTCAGAATCTGCGTGTCATTATTTTCAAATGTATTATTTTCTTGTGCGGCCAATGATACAGTGGCAATAAAGTAAAAATAAAAAAACGCACTTAGCCTAAACATAAATTCACCTTTAAAAATTAAAAACATACTGCGTTAATTTAAAACCATTTCTGAAATGCTTTGCGTAAAGGGTGCTTGTAATATGCCTTTCTCGCAAATAATAGCATCGATTAATTCATTGGGTGTTACATCAAATGATGGATTAATTGCCGCGCAATTTTCAGGTGCGATTTGCTTACCTTGAATATGAGTGACTTCGCTAGCACTTCGGTCTTCGATGGGAATCTCATGACCGTTTTGAATATTTAAATCAAATGTTGAGCAGGGCGCTACCACCATAAATTTCACATTATGATGCTTGGCCAAAACAGCTAAATTATAAGTGCCAATTTTATTGGCTACATCACCATTTGCAGCAATTCGATCAGCGCCTACTATGATCCATTTAATTTTACCTTGGCGCATGAGTTGTCCTGCAGCTCCTTCGCTGGATAAGCACACAGGAATGTTGTCACGCATTAACTCCCAAGTGGTTAAGCGCGCCCCTTGCAGCCAAGGGCGGGTCTCGCCTGCATACACTTGATTCACTTTGCCATCCGCTACGGCACAGCGAATCACACCCAGTGCGGTACCAAAGCCTCCGGTGGCTAATGCACCTGCATTACAGTGAGTATAAATGTCACTGTCCTTTTCAATTAAGCTTGCCCCAAGCTTGCCCATTATTTGGTTGTTAACGATATCTTGTTTATGAATGTCTTTGGCTTGTGCTAGTAACGCTTCGATTTTTTGCGCTATGTCTAAATTTTCACTATCACTGAGGGTCTGTTTCATTTTCTCTAGGGCCCAAAATAAATTAACAGCGGTAGGGCGAGAGTTTGCCAGCTGCTTAAATGTTTCAGATAACTCAAGCGCTTGTTGGTGTCGTTGTGAATATGCAGCCAATACAATGCCGTAAGCGGCTGTGATTCCAATAGCCGGGGCGCCTCGTACAACCATGTCAGTAATGGCATGGGCGACATCATGGGCATTGGTGTAGTTAATATAGGTTTCTTGCTGAGGTAGGGCGCGCTGGTCAAGTAAGGTTAACGTAAAATTATCAAATGCAATGGCACGCACGTTATCCCAAGTATTGGACGTAGACATAAAAGGTTCCGCGCAAGTAATGTGACTTTAATCGCGCGATTATACCTTGAATTCATTAACGATGGCTTTTAATTGCTCCGCTTGTTCGCTTAATTTTTGTGTGGCTTGTGCGGTTGCTTGCGCATTATCAACGGTTTGTTCTGAAAAACTGTTGATGCGCACAATGTTTTCACTGACTTCTTCTGCAACACTGCTCTGCTCTTTGGCAGAAGTCGATACCAGATCATTCATTTGATTGATTGTGACAATTGAACTCAAGATGCTTTCAAGTGATAGACCTGTCTCTTTAGACTGGCTGACAGCATTTTCTGCTTGGTTTTTAGATTGCTCCATCACATCAACGGCTTGTGATGCATTCTCTAACAAACTTTGAACAATATTGCCTATTTCAGAAGTACTTTCAGCGGTGCGTCCTGCAAGGGTTCGCACTTCATCCGCCACCACTGCAAAGCCTCGACCTTGTTCACCTGCTCGGGCGGCTTCTATGGCTGCATTTAATGCCAGTAAATTTGTTTGCTCAGCAATGTTGCCAATGTCTTGTGAAGCGGATGCAATTTTTTCAACTTCATTGGCAAGAGCTTGAATAACGGTTTGTGCATTTTCAATGTTGCTTGCTAAGGTGCTGATACCTTGAATACTTTGTTGTACGATTTGTTGGCTCGACTGAGACTCTGTATTTGCCTGTTGTGTCGCATCAGATGCTTGACCTGCATTACTGGAAACCTCTACCGAGGTCTGTGCCATTTGTGTGATGGCGGTTGCCACTTGGTGAATTTTACTTTGCTGGTTTTCGATGCCTTCGCGGGTATGTTGGGCAATACGTTGTACATCTTCAGTGCCTTTGGTGACACCAAGCGCTAAGTTTGCCAATACTTTAATCATGAGTTGTAAGTGGGTGGCAAATGCATTGAAACGATTTACCAGTGTGCCTATTTCATCTTGTGCCGATGTTTCTAAGCGAACGGTTAAATCCCCTTTACCTGTGGACATGCCTTCTAGTTCTTTAATGATTCGATTAAGGTTGCTGGTGATGCCATTGGCAATGAGTAACGACGCAACAAAAATGACACTTAATATGATAAGCGCGATGATCATGCCGGTAGTCAGTGATAATCGACTTTCTTGTTTGGCTTGATCAAGGCGCTCTGCAAAATCTTTATGAGCCTGAATTCGAAATTCTTTAAGTGAATCGCTAAAGCCATTGTAATCAGTGTTCATATTCTTAGCTTGTGCGCGGATTTCATTCAGTGGCATTTCTCCGTCAATAATGCCGACGGTTAATTTGCTGGCGGTGCTCATATAACTAGCCAGTTTTTTATTGAGTTCTTGAGTAATGCTTTTATATTGGGGGGCAAATCCACTAATTTTTTCAAGCAAATTATTAATTGTTTGTTGATGTTCTTTTGCCTTCTTAATAAGGCTTAATTCACTTTCTGATATGGCCTCCTGCATGGCTGATCGTGCTGCAAATAGCTCTAACCAGATGACACCAACGGCTTCAAGGGCTGGGTAATTGATCTTTTGGATGCGCTCTAGCCTTTGGTCATTAACCTGTATTGCCTTGAAGTGATAAGCGATATAACTGGCAAAACCTAAAGCGCTGATTAAAGTGATGCTGAGGATTTTGTATTTAAGAGGTAATTTAGAAAAAATAGCCATAAGTTCCCTTGGCATTTAAGCCCTGTCATATATTGGGTTTAGCTAAGGATGGGACAAGGTTCAAGGGAATGGCCGAATTAAACTGAATATTCAGAAAGCAAAAAGCCCAGAACTCATACAAAAGTCTGGGCTTGGATGTTTTTGCAATGCTTTATGTTGCTTTATGCAACTTGAACAGGAATTGCATTAGAAGTGTGGCTCACTTCGTTGCCTTCGCTTAGGTAGATAAGGCGAGGCTTGTAGGTTTGTAGCTCTTCATCACTGTAGCCAGAATACGCGCAAATAATCACGCGCTGACCAACTTCTGCAAGGTGAGCGGCTGCGCCATTAACCGAGATAATGCCACTTCCTTCTTCGCCACGAATGGCATAAGTGGTAAAACGCTGGCCGTTCTCAATATTATAAATTTGGATTTGTTCGTTTTCGAAAATTCCAGCCATATCCAGCAGGTTGCCATCAATGGCACACGAACCTTCGTATTCCAATACTGCGTGAGTAACACGAGCTTGGTGTAATTTGGCTTTAAGCATGGTGGATTGCATTTGTACAACCTTATTAATGCAGGTGTGTCTGATGTAGAGTCCAGTTTGACTCTCCCCTTGCTGTAGAACAGCGGGGCGCAGTATGCCCGAAGCGTTTTGATGATTCAATCACGCTTCAGGCTGCTTGAACGGATTACTTAGGAAGATTAATACGTAGGTTATCGATTAGGCGTGCTTTTCCTAAAATAGCAGCTGCCAAGACAACAAGCTCAGTATCGCCAGCAGTAGCGGGTCGCAGGCTATTGGCTTCACGTACTTCAACGTAGTCTGGTTTGAACTTTAACTTTGAAAGCTCTTTTTTTGCGCTGTCACACAGTTTGCTGAAATCTGTTGAGCCACCTTTGATACTCTCTGAGATTTCATTCAGTAGGCGATAGATATGGCCTGCATTGTCTTTTTCTTGTTCGCTCAAATAGTTGTTGCGAGAGCTCATGGCAAGGCCATTATCTTCACGGCAAGTTGGCACACCCACCACATCAAATGGCAGGTTTAAGTCGTTTACCATTTTGCGAATAACGGCCAATTGTTGAAAGTCTTTTTCCCCAAAGAATGCCGCATCAGGTTGTACCATATGGAATAGCTTACTCACAACGGTAGCAACACCATCGAAGTGACCAGGGCGAGAGCTGCCACATAGGCCTTCGCTAACAACTGGTACACTTACGGTTGTTTGAGCGTCTTGGCCGTGAGGGTACATTTCATCAACTGAAGGGAAAAACAGTAAGTCACAGTCACGGTCACGTAGGTGTTCTTGGTCAGCCGCCAGAGTGCGGGGATAGCGCCCAAGGTCATCGATATCGTTAAATTGCAGTGGATTAATAAAAATACTGGCCACCACAAAATCACATTCTTCAGATGCTTGGTCCACAAGAATCATGTGACCTTCATGTAGATTGCCCATGGTGGGTACAAAGCCAATACGCTTGCCAGCATCACGTGCCGCTTTTACTTCAGCTTGTAACTCAGCGATGGTTTCAACAGTTTTCATGCTTTAAATCCATGTTCAGGTCCAGGAAAGGCACCTTGTTTTACTTCTTCGTTATATGCGCTGAAAGCCTGCGCAATGGTGCGCCCTTCAACCATATAGTTTTTAACAAATTTAGGGATGTGGCCTGGGTTCATGCCTAACATGTCATAACAAACCAAAACCTGAGCGTCAGTGTCACTGCCCGCGCCAATACCGATCACAGGCACATTCACACTGGCGGTTAACTTTTTAGCCAGCTCGCTTGGTACGCACTCAAGTAAAAGAATGTCGGCACCGGCTGCTTCCATAGCTTGTGCATCGGCAATCATTTGCTTGGCAGCGGCGTCTTCACGGCCCTGTACTTTATATCCACCAAACTTGTGAACGTATTGAGGGGTTAAGCCTAAGTGAGCACACACGGGAATACCACGTTCGCTCATGGCGGCTACGGTATCCACTAACCAAGCGCCACCTTCAAGTTTGACCATCTCTGCCCCAGCTTGCATAAGCTCCGCGGCACAGGCGATAGCTTGTTCTGTTGTGGCGTAAGTCATATAAGGCATATCAGCCATAACCAGAGCGCCTTGGTTGCCCTGTTTAACCGCTGCTGTGTGATAACACATGTGCTCAAGGGTAACCGGTACAGTACTGTCTTGGCCTTGTAATACCATGCCTAGAGAATCGCCCACCAGTAACACATCAATACCTGCGGTACTTGCCAAGTGTGCAAAGGTTGCATCGTAGGCGGTAACCACGGTGAATTTTTCCTTGTTACGCTTACATTGGTGCAGGGTGTTAATAGTGGTTTTACTCATAAGCAGGCTCACTGTTTTAATATGGGGCGTATAGTCCAGATCTGGACGGAGTAAGTCAAATGCCTTTTTTGACAGGCTCTAGATCAAACGTTAAGTCGTTTATAAATCCGCTGAAATCCAGCTGTTCACCAAAGTGCAATGTTGGGACTAAATCTGCCAATGGGTATAGCACAAAGCCTCGCTCATGCATATGAGCATGGGGAACGATGAGTCTAGGTGTGCGTATTTGCGCTTGCCCATAAAGTAACAGATCAAGGTCTAAGCTACGCTCACCCCAATGGCGAATACGTTTGCGCCCATGGTTGTTTTCAATGGTTTGTAATACATCAAGCACGTCATGGGGGCCAAGCTGGGTTTGAACATGGGCAACCGCATTGATGAAGTCTGGCTGGTCTTGCGGGCCAACAGGCTTGCTTTGATAGATTGGGCTTAGGCGAGCATTACGAAAAAGGCGGTGTTGAGCTAGCTGTGAAAATGCTTGCTCAACATGCTGTAACGGTTGATCTAGATTGCTGCCTAGACCTATGAATATATCGACCCAGGCTCTCATTGAGGTGACCTTATTCGGCTGGGCTGTTACGACGTCTTGGGCGACGATCGGATCTAGGTTTGCGTTCACGCTCACGATTGCGCTCTTGGTGTTGCTGTTTTGCCTGAGCAATAATGTGAGCGTTATCTTTTTGGTACTGCGTCCACCATTTGCCCGCGCCCGCTAATTGCTCCCCAGCCTGCTCACGCAGTAACAGGAAGTCATAAGCGGCACGGAATTTAGGGTGACTCAAAATACTTTCTAAGTGCTTTTTCACTCGACGTTCTAGTCGACGCTGCATATCCCAAATATTACGCACCATGTCAGTAAAGCGACGAGGAATGGCAGTATGGGCTTGCTGATTACTAAGCACTTGGCTGGTGGCTTGGTGATAAGCCGCAGCGGGTGGCATGCCTTGTTTTTCAAATAGTTTTTGTGACTCTAAAACACAAGGCCACAAGAAAACGGAGAATAAAAATGCAGGGGTTAAGGTTTTGCCCTGGGCAATGCGCTCATCGCTGTTGGCAAGAGCTTGAATAATCAGGCGACGGTAGAAGTCATTTTCACTGATGCACTGTTGTGAATGGGGAAATAGCTCGGCAAATAAACCGTACTGTTCAAGTAATTCAAATGTGCGCTGTGCATAGCCGGCCATGAATAACTTCAGAACTTCATCAAATAAACGGGCAGATGGTACATCGGCTAACAATGGTGCTAATTCATTAATTGGGGCTGCTGTTTGTGGGGCGATTTTAAAATCAAGCTTAGCGGCAAAGCGCACGGCACGTAACATACGCACAGGGTCTTCACGGTAGCGGGTTTCAGGGTCGCCGATTAAACGAATATTACGACGCTTAAGGTCTTGCATGCCGCCTTCGTAACTGCGCACTGAGAAGTCTTTAATATCGTAATACAGCGCATTAATAGTGAAGTCACGACGCACCGCATCTTCATCTATGGTGCCATAAACGTTATCGCGTAATAACATGCCAGAATCACTGGTTTTAGATTGCTGTTTGCCTTGGGCGTTTTCATGATGCCCACGCAAAGTGGCCACTTCGATCACATCTCGGCCATAAACCACGTGTACTAAACGAAAGCGGCGGCCAATTAAGCGCGAGTTACGAAACAGCTTATTCACTTGTTCAGGGCTGGCGTTTGTGGCTACGTCGAAATCTTTAGGGTGCATGCCTAGCAACAGGTCACGAACACCTCCGCCCACTAAGTATGCTTCAAAGCCTGACTTTTTAAGGCGATATAAAACCTTTAAGGCATTCTCACTAATATTGTCACGGCTTATATCGTGGTCATTACGCGAGATAACCTGCACTTGTTCGCCAGAATGAGTGACGGATTTCTTGAGTTTGGAAATAAGACGTTTAAGCATGGTCAGATTGGGAGCGTAATTGATGAAAAAGGGAGTGAAAATTAATAATAATGTTAAGCCATAAGCTGATTTTAAAGGAGTTGGCAGTGTACAGAAGTTAAGCACAAACGCAACTAAAGTGGGGTATTTAGCCAGTGTTGAGTGATTTTATTAGGGGTTGTTGAGCTAGGGTCTAGAAGAAAATGTCGAGGGCAGCTTTGTTATTGTTATTGGTGCTGCCCAGCTTCGATTCGAGTGTTTTATTATTTTTATTATTATAAGTTTCGAATTGTGTTTTGAGTATCTGGTGCGCCCTTGTTGTTATTTTAATAATGGGTCACTACACACTCAGAACACGAATTCTGGCTGGCCTGTTATTTTAATTATTTTGGCCCACAACACTAAAATGACTTTTTTATTTTTATTTGTGTCTATTTAGCGTTGTGTGCGAGTCCACTTTGTTATTTTTATTTGTGTGAATGTCGCTAAGTGACTGTAATAAAGCATTTGCCGTGCCAATTTTTTAAAATCCTTTAAAATCAATGGTTTGCAGTTATTTTTTTCTAGGTTTGGCAGGCTCCGTCAGAGGTTTGTTACCTAGCACCACCTTTTGGCGGCGCAAATTGGGCACTTGGGTAACGCCGGTAACATCTTGTCGCACACTGGCCAAAATCAGTGTGAATTTTTTGTTCTCAGATATGTCGTCGAACAATTAACCAAAGCAATTCGATAATAAAATCAGGTATTTACTCACTTTTGTTAAATATGACGCAGGATTGGCCAAGAGATCGTCAATGAGAGCTTAAAATAGGAGGTAAGAATGGTCCGTGAGATATAAATCAAGCTAATTGCTTTAGGTTCGTCTCGCGTTTGCGTTAAAACCCAAAGCAATCAGCTTCAGATGCCTATTATTATTGTTATTGATGGCACGATGTTTAGGTGGCGGTTGTTATTGTTATTGTGGCGACCTAAACACCAATCATTAATGCTTTGTTATTTTTATTGGTGCATTAAAGTGACTTATTGTGTCCATTGCACAGCATGTGCCACTTAATAAAAGTCTTTATTTATCAGTGGCTTATGATTATTTTGTGGGTGAGGTAGTGAATTAGACAGGAATACTGTTACTTTATTTGACGCTTTAGGGCCTAGTCCTGTGGCGACAGGTAACATTTTGACGCTGGGGAAACCGTCAACAATAAGAGTGGCGCCACGAGAATGCAGGGCATTGCGTGGCGGATTAAAAGCTACTTAGCCTTTTTACGTGGGATGCCTAGGCGCTGGCGGCGTTCCCATAAACTCTTACGGCTGATGCCAAGCTTTTGCGCCAGTTCGGTTTCGGTCATCTTGTCTTCGTTCTCTAAAACAAAGTGCTGGAAATAGTCATCCAATGAAAGCTCTGACGGGTTAATGTCAGGGGTATCCGTGGTGGCATCTTCTTTTTGCAGTGACGCCATCATGGAAGCCGGTACTTTATCGTCGCTTAATATTTCGATGGCCATGGCTTCTGCACAAATAGCTTCACCGTCATTTAAAATAACCGCTCGCTCTACTGCGTTTTCTAATTCCCGTACGTTACCCGGCCAAGCATAGGTGCTGATGTCACGTTTGCACTGATTTGAAAATTCTAATAATGGTCGATTTAATTTTGTACAGGCTCGCTCTAGTAGTTTTTGCGCAAGTTCTAGTACGTCGTCACCACGATCTCGCAGTGGCGGCAGTTTCAGTTCAACAACATTTAAGCGGTAATATAAATCTTCACGGAATTCGCCTTTCTTGGCTAACTCTTTGAGATTTCTATGGGTGGCAGCCACTAAGCGCACGTTTACCTTTTTACTTTGTACGCTACCCACACGGCGAATTTCACTTTCTTGTAGCACACGCAATAATCGGGCTTGTGCTTCAAGGGGGAGCTCACCAATTTCATCTAAGAAAAGCGTGCCGCCATCGGCGGCTTCTACTAAGCCTTGGCGTACAGAGGTGGCGCCGGTAAATGCGCCTTTTTCATGACCAAATAATTCAGATTCAATTAAGGTCTCTGGAATGGCCGCGCAGTTAACGCTAATTAAAGGGGCGTCACAGCGAGGGCTTTGATCGTGAATTGCACGGGCAACCAGCTCTTTACCCGTACCGGATTCCCCTAAAATTAATACAGTGGCATCGGTTGGGCTCACTTTACCAATCTTTTTGAATAACTCTTGCATGGGCGGGCAGCTACCAATGATGCCATTGGTGGGGTGCACTTTTTGGATTTCTTGTTTAAGGGCTTGGTTTTGGCGAGTTAGGTTACGCTCTTTTAATATGCGCTGCACGGCAATGAGCATTTCGTCATGGTCAAACGGTTTAGCTATGTAATCTACCGCTCCAAGTTTCATGGCATCCACTGCGCTTTTTAAGCTGGCATAGCTGGTCATGATTAAAACCGGTGTGTTTTCTGCTAGCTCGATTAACTCAGTGCCGTGACCGCCAGGTAGACGCAAGTCACTGATGACCAGATCAAACTGGTCTAGATCAAAGTCTTTTGCGTCGGTTAATGTGGGGGCTTCTTCGACGTTATAATCATTGCGTTCTAACAAGCGACGCAAGGCGCTACGAATGACTTTTTCGTCTTCTACGATGAGAATGTTGGCCATTGAATTTCCTTGTTTATACGTCCGATTCATCTTGGAATCGCGGTAAGCTGATGACCACACAGGTGCCGTTGCCTTGAATTTCATCGGCAGGGCTTTGAATATTTATGTGGCCGTAATGTTCTTCAATAATGCTGTATACCAAGGCCAAGCCAAGGCCGGTGCCTTTGCCCACTTCTTTGGTGGTAAAGAAGGGTTCAAAAATTTGTTCGATGGTGCTCGCATCAATGCCGCTACCTTGGTCGATGACTTTAATAGTGATGGAGTGCTTTTCAACTTCACTTTCAATGCGAATGACGCTGTTTGCAGGACTGGCATCACGGGCGTTACTTAGCAAGTTCACAAACACTTGTTGTAAACGTTGCTCGTCTCCCAACACGATACAGTTATCCGCACAGTTGTTTTCAAAGCGTATATCCAATGTGCGGTCACTTAATTGCAACAGGTCAATGGCATCTTGGCTGCACTCTTTCATGTCCACTGGTCCTTGCTCTTTGTGTTGCAAGTGGTTGCCGGTGTGGGAGAAATTAACCAAGGATTGCACAATACGGGTGACCCGCTGGGTTTGTTCTAAAATTTGCTCGCCAATTTCTAATAGATGAGGGTTGTCGGTTTCGTATTTAATATCTTGCGCTAAACAGGCGATGCCGGTAATTGGGTTGCCAATTTCGTGGGCCACACCGGCAGCCAAGCGACCAACGGATGCTAAGCGCTCACTGTGGATTAATTCTTCTTCAAGCAATTGCGTTTCTGTTTGGTCTTCAAGCAGAATTACCAAGCCGCCGTATTCATGATTATCAGGGTTTTCAAGAATACCCTTATGTAAGTTAATCCAGCGTGGTCGACCATTTACCTCAATGGTTTTTTTGTGCAGGTGGCTATTGGAGTCATTTATAAAATCTAATAACAAGCTGCGCAGGGGCTCTTTTAAATTAGATAACTTGCTGCCAACCACATCGTCCGCGGCAATTTGTGTTTGTGCCACTAAGGCGTTATTCCACATAAGAATTTCACCGTCACTGCCTAAACTGCAGGCACCCATTGGGAGTGACTCAAGAGTTTGTCGGTGGAAACGGCGCAGGTTATCAAGCTCAGCAGCAAGACCGGTTAAGCGAGAATGATAAGCCTCTAAACCCTTTTCAATAAAGTGAATATCGTGACTGGCTTGTAGCTCGCTAGAAAACTTATAAGGCAGCCATTGATTCACTAGCCCATGGGCCACAGAGGGCCCCATTAGGCCGGATAAATTCACTTCAATGCGCCCACGTAAACGACGTAATTGATAGGGCCTGTTTTCTGATGTAGTAAGGCTTAGGTCATCCAGTGCTTGCTGCACTTCTCGCTGAGCGGCTTGCTCCCCAAGGGGTTCACTTAAGCAGGCAATAAATTCATCCGCGCTATTGTGTACCAATTCTTTTCGTTGAGGGGCGCTTAATGTATCTATAGAGCACGCTTCCGCGGCGCTGGCTTCAATGGGGCGAGTGGTGCTCATTAAAGACACACAAGCAAACACCACAGCATTGACCAGAACAGAAGACGTGGCGGCTAAATACCAGTTCTCATGAGAGGTAGGAGGCAAAAATGGCTGTAGCCAGTCTAGGGTTTGATAGTTCAGTAGTGGCAATAACATGGACCATAGCCAAACCAGCATGCCGCACACTAAACCACTTACAAATCCTTGGCGGTTTGCTGTTGGCCAATACAAAACCGCTAATACACCGGGTAAAAACTGCAAGGTGGCCACAAAGGCAATGATGCCCAGTTCTGCCAAGTCTTTACCTTGTGCAAAAAACCGATAAAACCCATAACTGCCTGCAAACAACGCCACAATTAGCCAACGACGTACCCACAATAACCAAGCGTACATATCTTTTTTAGGGTTAGGTTGAAACGCAGGTAACACAATATGGTTAAGTGTCATGGCTGCCATGGCGATGGTGGTCACAATCATGATGCCTGACGCTGCGGCTAATCCACCGGTAAAGGCTATTGCGGCAAGCCAAGGATTCTTAAGTTCAAGACCTATGCCCACGGCAAAATATTCTGCGGGGGTGTCCACATTGAGATAAATACCGGCCCATAAAATAGGCGGCACCATGAGCGCCATGATGAGTAAAAATAACGGTAATCCCCAGCTTGCAAAACTCAGTGCTCGGGTGGATGAGTTTTCGGTAAAGGCCATATGAAACATATGAGGCATCACTAACGCGGCGGCAAAAAACACCAATAACAAGGTGCGCCAAGGACCTTCTTGAATGGAGTGCTGCATGCTGGTTAGTTTGTGATGATTACTTTGCAGCCAGGTGTCCATGCCACCTGGGCCATCAAAGACAAAATACATGGCGGCAAAACCTAAAATACAAATAGCCACCAGTTTGATTAACGATTCGATGGCGATGGCAAAAACCAAGCTTTCGTGTTTTTCCCTTGGGCTGACATGGCGAGCGCCAAATAAAATGGCAAACACAGTCATGACCGCACAATAGCCAAGGGCAATGTCGATGCGACCAAATTCGTTATTTAATAAACTAAAGCTATCGGTGACCGCGGTAATTTGCAGGGTGATCAATGGCAGAACAGCGGCCAGCATCACCAGTGTGCTGATGGTGCCCGCCGCGCGGGAGCGAAAACGAAAAGCAAACAAATCCGCAAGGGACGTTAATTGGTAATCTTTGGTGATGCGCAGAATGGGTTTAAGCAATACAGGGGCAAGGGCAAAAGCGCCGCTAATGCCAAGGTAATAAGTTAAATAACCGTAACCATATTCTTGGGCGAGCCCTACACTGCCGTAAAAGGCCCATGCACTGGCATACACACCTAACGATAAAACATAGATGGCAGGATGGCGCACCCACTTCATGGGGATCCAATTTTTCTCAACCATGTAAGCGGTGAAAAAGAGGGTGAACAGATACGCTAAGATCATGCTGATCAGAGCGCCAACACTGAAGATCATAGCTTGTCCTTCTCTTGCCAATATTGCAGCCAAACAGAGAAGCCAATCAATATTAACCACAGGGCAAACGGGCGATACCATGAGCCTGTGGGTTCCAGCCACCAATCAATCACGACAGGCGAAAATAAAAACGCGGCAAAGACAAATAGTAAGATCAGTCGATGTACGTACATGGCTGGCTCTGGATGAAAATAGGCCAGTGATGTTACTGGGGGTAACAGTTTCAGGCAAGCTTTAAGGTGGAAATGGCCATTAACGGCTAAATTAAGCCATCATGATTGGGTTTGATGCGACTAGGCTGCCATTGGCTGACCGCCAATGCCAGCAGTTCGGTGATGCTGGCGGCTTTCATTGCAGGGGAGATATCCTGTTGTAAAAAGGCTAAGGCAGCCAATAAGTTCACCTTAGCGTCTTTAGCTTCAATGGCAGTGGCTTGGTTCTGTTTGCTGAGTTTTTGGCCAGATTCATTGAGAGCCAGTGGCACATGAAGGTATTCAGGTTGTGGATAACCCAAACACTGCATTAAAAATAGCTGGCGCGGGGTGTTATCCAATAGGTCTGCACCACGTACGATATGAGTAATACCGGATAGATAGTCATCGACCACAACTGCCAATTGATATGCGTATAAACCATCTTTGCGTTTTAAAACCTGATCGCCCACGTCTTGCTTTAAATTTTGCTCGAAGTGACCAAATACTCGATCTGTAAACCCATAGGATTGGGCTGGCACCTGTAAGCGAATGGCGCTGGGTTGGTTTAAGTGGGCAACACAGCAGGTATCTTGATGCAGGCCATGGGTATGAGCCAGTTGTTTACGTGAGCACTGACAGACAAAGGTAAAACCATTGTCAGCTAGCTGCGAAAGAGCTTGTTCATAACGATGACTGTGTTGGCTTTGATACTCAATCTCCCCATCCCACTGTAAACCGTGTTGCAAGAGTTGCTCAGGGATGCAAACGCTGGCTCTAGGGTCTTCTCGAGGAGGGTCTAGATCTTCAATGCGCAACAGCCACGTGCCTTGATGTGCCTTTGCATCAAGATAGCTGGCTAAAGCCGCCACCAATGAGCCAAAGTGCAATGGGCCTGTGGGGGTTGGAGCGAAGCGTCCAATATAGGGAATATTTTTAGTCATATAAAAACAAATAAGCACCTTTAAAAGGTGCTTATTTCATAGATGCTAAACCTTTTGAGATTAACCGCCGATTTGGCGCTCTTTAATTTCAGCTAAGGTTTTACAATCAATGCATAGGTCGGCTGTTGGGCGAGCTTCTAAACGACGAACACCAATTTCGATGCCACAGGTTTCACAAAAACCGTAGTCATCTTTTTCGATGAGCTCGATGGTTTTTTCAATTTTCTTAATTAATTTACGCTCACGATCACGGGTACGTAGCTCAAGGCTAAACTCTTCTTCTTGGCTGGCGCGATCATTTGGGTCAGCATAATTCTCCGCATCGGTCTGCATATGCATCTTGGTGCGGTCTGCTTCTTCCATTAACTCCTGTTTCCAGTTGTTAAGTATCATTTTGAAGTGGGTCTTCATTTCAGGACCCATGTACTCTTCGCCCTTCTTCTCTTTGTAAGGTTCGAAGTTAGACAACGCAAATGATTTATCTTCTGTTACTGGCATAAGTTACTGCCTCACCTTGTCAGGCCAAAGGCCAATCTTGTTTCCATTTCAGGCTCATTTCAAGCATGAACCGTATCTTTTTGGCGGCGAAAAGCTATCAGATAACGATAGAGTGTGCCACTTTATTATTTAAAAATGCAGATCTTTGCCGAAAAATCAGGAAAATACTGCCAAAAGTTATTGGAAAGTACCATGAAAATAGCAAATCGGCTTAAACAAATTGAGCCATTTCACGTAATGGACCTCTTAGGGCGGGCAAAAGCCATGCAAAATGAGGGTCGAGATGTGATTCATTTAGAGGTGGGAGAGCCTGATTTTCATACGCCTCAGGATGTCATTCAGGCCGGTATTCAAGCCTTAAGGCAAGGGCAAACCCATTACACTCCTGCCACCGGTTTACCTGAATTAAAACAAGCCATTGCCAGCTTTTATTTACAGCGTTACGACGAGGTAGTGGACCCAACTCGAATTGTTATTACCCCTGGTGCTTCTGGGGCGCTGCAGCTAGTTGCATCATTACTCACAAACCCAGGTGAGACCATGTTGCTGACAGACCCTGGATATCCTTGTAATCGTCATTTCTTAGCGAATGTGAATGCGGATGGCATCTTGGTGCCCACACAAGCACAGGACGATTTTCATTTGACGCCAAATCAAGTGCAAGAGTATTGGCAGGACAATACCATTGGCGCGCTAGTGGCGAGCCCGTCTAACCCAACTGGCTCAATCATGACCCAAGAACAGCTCAGAGCATTACACTCGTCTATCCAAGATAAGCAAGGAGTCTTGCTAGTAGATGAAATTTATCACGGGCTGACCTACAACGATGCAAGGCCCCATAGTGCAGTGAACTATGGTGATGATGTATTTGTGATCAATAGCTTTTCAAAGTATTTTGCCATGACAGGCTGGCGACTCGGTTGGTTAGTGGCACCTCCTTGGGCGATCGCCAGTTTAGATAAGTTAGCTCAAAACTTATTCTTAGCGCCCAATACGCCAGCTCAATATGCGGCTCTAGCGTCATTTCAACCACAGGTGATTGATGAACTTGAGTCACGTAAGGAAATATTTGCTGCACGCTTAGATTACCTGTTGCCACAACTTGAGCAGTTGGGTTTCAAAATACCAGCGAAACCTGCCGGTGCTTTTTATATTTATGCGGATATTAGCGCTTTAGATCATCCTTATAAAAATGACAGTATGAAATTCTGCTTAGAGTTACTAGAAGAGCAAGGATTAGCAATAACCCCAGGTATTGATTTTGGGCATAAACAAGGACACCACTTTGTGCGCTTTGCATACACCTGTGATATTCCTATGTTAGAAAAAGCAATCGAGCGATTGCGCATCTACTTACAGACACACCAAGATAAAAAGACAAGCCTATGAAATTTGAATTTCCGTTACAAAAAGGCCAATGGATAAAACGCTATAAGCGCTTTATGGTGGATTTAACGTTACCCGATGGTGCAGAGTTAACTGTTCATAGTGCCAACACAGGATCAATGAAAAACTGCTATGTAGAAGGTGGGGATGCATGGTATTGGGATAGTAAAAATGAGAAGCGTAAGTACCCCCATTCACTAGAACTTACACAAACGCCATCAGGCCATGTGGCGTGTATTAATACCTCAAGACCCAATTATTTGGCAGTTGAGGCAATTGAAAATAGCACTGTAAAAGAGTTGCAAGACTACACCGAGCTCAAAACCGAAGTACGTTATGGCGATGAAAAAAGTCGAATTGATATATTATTAAGTGGCGGTAAAAAAGATATTTATGTTGAAGTGAAAAACACCACATTACTAGAAAAAACAGTCGATGAAGAGCCAGATGAAAATGGCAGTACTAATGAAGGAATCGGCTACTTTCCAGATAGTGTCAGTGATCGCGCCAGTAAACATTTACGTGAACTGATGCGAATGGTTGAACTTGGGCATAGGGCGGTGATTTTCTTTTGTGTCAATCATACGGGTATTAAAAAAGTAAAACCGGCGGATCATATAGACAAGGTATATGGCCAGTTATTAAGAGAAGCGAATAATAAAGGTGTCGAAATACTTGCTTACAGTAGTTATATTTCGGAAGAAGAAATATATCTTAAAGATAAAATTACAGTCATTCTTTAAGGCTCTAACATAAGAGGTTTACTATGAAATTGTTATTCATATTTTTAGTTGCAGGATTTATGGTTGGCCTGTGGTTTGGGGTTAATATCGGCAAGGGTAATGCTTTGTATGAAAACCCATTTGCCGAACCAGGCATTTTGCAAGATGCACATGATAGTGCGGATGACCAGGGTGTAATCGAAAAGGGAAAAGATTACCTTGATGAAAAGAAAGAGCGTGTTAAAGAAAGTTTGAAAGAAATCGTTGAGGATATCTAAGCTTTAACAGTTATCTATGACAATTATATTAAAAGGCAGCTAACAGCTGCCTTTTTTGTTTGTTTTTTTTGCATGAAGTTAAAAGTTCGACTACATATTATATATGCCGATAAAAAGGCATGCATAATAAAAAAAAGGAGAGACCCCAATGTTTGGATATTCTTACCCTGTTTTTTTACTCGCCTTAGTATTTTCTCTAACTGCAAGCGCGCAAATAAACGCTATTGATTGTCATCAGTTATTTTCACCTATTTTAAATCAAGAGCCCTTACTGAAAACCGAACTAATCGAACTAGAGGAAATGTGTAAGCAAGATTTAAAAGATAGTAATGAAGGCTTTTGGGTGTGCATTGATGATCGAATGAAAGCAGGGCCGTCAAACTTTGAAAGACTGATACTTTCGTCTCATGTTTGCAGTACAAGTATTGAATAGAAGTTTTATCTTTGAAAATTATTGGATCCATACAGATATCTTGTGTTTTTCATTAGATAAAATTTGACACATTTCAAAAAAAATAAAAAAAATATAAAGCTGGGCGGTTATTGTCTAATTATTAAAGATGGTGGTAGGTTATTTAGTGATCTATTAATGGTATTAGACTAAATGGGTCCAAGTATTCTCTACAGATCTTTATCTATAGTACTTCAACTTTTTGTACCTCTTTCTAAGTAAATACATTTACTTAGTCTCAATAAGCCAATTACTGGTTTTCTAGAAAAATATAGCCAAAAAATAGTCACAAAATGCTCTAAAAAATGGGTTGTCCAAACCTATTTGGAGTGTTTAGACTCCCTGCGTCATCTTAAATCTGACAGTGACAGTCTTAGTAAAATAACAAATAAAAAAGGCGACTTAGGGATGAATAGCGAAACGCTTCCTATAGAAGAACAGTGGGTTGTGATGTTCCCTGGACAAGGGTCTCAGTTTGTTGGGATGGGGAAAGATTTTTATTCGCAAGCCTCTTTGTGTCGCGAAATTTATGATCTAGCTAATACCATCGCGCAAAAAGATATCACTAAGCTTTGCTTTAGTGGACCTATCAGCAAACTCAGTAATACCGACAATCTACAAATTGCCATGACAGCAACCAATTTGGCAATCGCCCATTACCTATTTGAAAACACGCAGATTAAACCCAGTGTGGTACTTGGTCATTCAGTGGGTGAATACAGCGCACTTAATATTGCAGGTAGTCTTAGTATAGAAGGCGCATTAAAAGCTGCGTTTGAGCGCGGCTCACTGATGCAGCGAGAAGCCAAATTAAAAAAAGGACAAATGTACGCGGTTAAAAATGTACAGCCAAGCCAGTTGAATAGTATTTTAGAGCAAGTAGTTGATGCTAACAGTGTTGTTATTGCGAATGATAATAGTGAAAAGCAACAAGTTATTTCGGGTGAAAAATCTGCCCTATCAAATGTTGTAAGTTACTTGTCAGAAAATAATATTGAATCTGTAAAGCTACCTGTAAGTGGTGCTTGGCATAGTATGTTAATGCAAGGTTGTGTTGAAGAATTCCATAAATCATTAATGTCCGTTGACATGCAAGCACCAGTTATAACCTATATCAATAACATGACAGCTCAACCGTGCTCAAACACGGATGAAATTAAAGAGTATCTAGTCTCGCATATTACAGGAATGGTTCGTTGGCGTGAGTCAATTGAGAACTTAGTTGCTAAAGGCCACAGAAAATTTATTGAAGTAGGGCCAAAAAAAGTATTGAGCCGTTTACTTGAGTCTATCGTGGTTGATACCCAAAGATTCACTATCGAGCAAGTCGAAAGCATCCAAGATGTTGAAAGGTTGGGCGCATAAAATGGCTGCTATCCCATATCGTGTTTATTTGTTGTTTTCAGCTTTAATCCCTGCTGTTATTTATGCTGCTATAGCGGCTGTTTTAGTAGGGCTTTTAAGTTTGAGAGTGACGGCTGATAACGGGTTAAGTATCGCGTTATTCTTTTGTGCCCTTAGTGCTACTGCCTGTTTTCGTATGGTGCGAGACTTGTGGAATATATGGCCTTATGCCATACACGCTAATAAGTTTAAAGTTGATGCTGAGGATCAAAAAAGCATAGAAGGCAAGCCTACTTATAATCAGTATTTGCATTCTCCTATGTTGGTTTCAATTTTATCCTCAGCTGCTATTGGTTTAATCATATTTTTACTTTCCTATTGGTTGGTTCCATATGCATTTAGCATGCATTTATCGGTACTTTGGCTGATTGGTGTGGTTGTCTTTCCACTCGTTTTGTTCTTTGTATTAATAGTGAATGCAGATATTTTTTATCGTTCATATGCGATTAATGATGGCGAAAAAAAATCAATAAATATAAGCAGCTTTATTCTTGGGTTTTATCTATTTCCAGAGGCTGTTTGTTTTTTAGTATTGAACTTCGCCATTATCAACCCCTTGAGTTCCGTGCAAACGGCATCTTTTGATGTGGCCTGGGTGACAATTCTGATCACCATCTCAATTACAACACTGTTGCTGCTTATGAGTGCGCATTCAAATCCAATGAATTATGTAATTGGTAGTTTGAACTCAAAGCTAATAAAAATAATGAATGTTGATAAATTAAATAAAAAATTAAACAAAACAGACATAAAAAGCCGTTATAAATTAACAGGCTTTTCAGTGATTGCATGGTGGGCTTTTATTGTATTGCTGCAAATAACAATGGCCACCGTCATTATGAAAAACTATGAAAATTGGTTTTATGTGTTTTTGTCTTTAGCGCAAGTGATTTGGATAGCTAGCTACCTCTACCTTAGAAATAAAATGTTGAAGGGCGCATTTAGACAGGTAATTCAATACCACAATAGTGATGATTTAAAGCAAGGTTATATTGATTTAGCGAATAAGGATGAGGTGCCAGCATGAAGGATGCGCTTATGAGTGACACTGAAATATCTACAGAGAATATGCTGGATGAACTACCAGAAGGCGTTCGAGATAGTGTGTTTGGTATTGGTGTTGATATCGCATCAATTGAGCGTATGAAGCTAGCTATCAACCGAAGTGGTGAAAAATTTTTAAACCTTGTTTATAGCAAAAATGAGCAAGAATACTGTGAAAATGCTGAAAAGAAATACGAACGTTACAGTGCTTGTTGGGCGGCGAAAGAAGCTGCGGTAAAAGCACTGGGAACAGGATTTAGGTATTCCATTTCATTTAAGGATATTGAGCTTAAATCAGGTGATGGCAGTCGTCCAAAGCTTAATCTTTCTGGAAAGTTTTTAGAGATAATGCAAGAAAATAATGTGAATTATTCACACATTTCAATCAGTCACGAAGGTGAAAATGCAGTTGCCGTTGTGATGTTGTGCCGAGTTTAAAAATAAAAGGAGTTAATCATGGCAAGATATGAAGATTTAGAAGGCAAAGTAGCACTTATTACTGGTGGTAGTGGTGATATTGGTCAGGCAGCTATTAATGAATTAGCGAAGCAGGGTTGCCGTGTATATTTCACATATAACAGCTCAAAAGAACAAGCGGACTTAATCATTTCTGCTTTACAGCAAGATGGTAAAGAAGCCGTTGCTAAGCAGTGCAATATTCAAGACAAGCAGCAGGTAAAGGCTCTCGTTGAGAATATCGTTGAGACAGAAGGTCAAATTGATATCTTGGTTAATAATGCCGGTATTTATAAAGATAATTTATTTACCACTATGAAAGACGAAGAGTTTGAAGATGTGGTTCAAACTAATTTGTTTGGTACATTTTATTGCACAAAAGCAGCTGTTGATAATATGTATCGTAATCGCTCTGGCGTGGTCATTAATGTATCGTCAATTGCTGGAGTAACCAATTCGTTTGGTCAAGCAAATTACAGTTCAGCAAAAGGCGCTGTGATTGCATTTGGTCGTACCATTGCCGCTGAGCTTGCGCCTAAAAATATTCGTGTTAATACCATTGCACCGGGCTTGATTGAGTCAAGCATGGTTAAGCGAATTCCTCGTAATATTATGAAGCAAACCTTATCAAGTATCCCAGTGAATAGATTGGGACAACCGAGTGAAATAGCAAAGGTTATTTCGTTTTTAGCATCTGAAGATTCTAGTTATATCGTTGGCCAAACAATTGTGGCTGACGGTGGCTTAATCATGCGTTAAAGGAAAAAGGAAATTTATGACGACTATAACTCGAAAAAAAAAGGTCGCTAAGGACTTTGTTCTTATTGAACCTTTTATGCTGCAAAAGTTAGCACTGTTTCGTCAGCCATTTATGATGGTCGATAAAATAGTTAACTTTAAAAATGGTGAGCGTCCTAAAATAACCAGTATTAAATCGGTAGCGGCTAATGAACCTCACTTTACTGGTCATTTCCCTGGATTTCCTGTTATGCCGGGGGTTCTGATTGCAGAAACATTCGGTCAAACCAGTGAGTATATGAATGTTATTTTGCAATTCATAGACGATTACAAAGAAGAAACCGGTAACGATCTAGAAGACCTTCATGAATTAAAAGGTGCGATCCATAGCCCTGAAGGCGTTGCCCGTGTGCAAAGAATTAGCTCTAACCTAATGGGCTTTTTAGCGTCTCAAGATCTTAAGTTCCGTGGTGTTGTTTACCCTGGTGATGTGCTTGAAATTACCAGTGAACTGTTTTTAGTAGACAGCGCAGGTTTTAATCATTTTAACGTTGAAGCACGAGTGGGCAAAAAAATAGTTTGCTCTGGTCGTATGTCGAATTGGCGTCAAATCAATACTGGTTTTGGCATCCAAGAAGAAAAACTTGAAACTGAAGAATCTATTTAATTAGGAGATAAACATGCAAGAAGCACTTAAAAATATTATAGATGAGCGCAAAGCCGTTCTTGACGAAGTTAAAAAAGTACTGATTGAGCGCTTAAATTTATATCAAGAGCCTCAAGATATTGATGAAGATACCCCATTGTTTGGTAGTGGCCTAAAGCTAGACAGCGTTGATGCTACAGAAGTAGTGGTAATGCTAGATATGAGCTTCGGCATTAAGGTAGAAGAAGGAACAGACCCTTCATTTATGCGTAATATCAATCAGTTGGTTGATTTTATTTTAGAGCGTAAACGCGTAACTGAAACAGCTTAATAAGGAGATTACCATGAGTGGATTATTAGCATTACATAACGAACAAGCCAAAAGTATTATTGAAAAGAACGGTATTGAAGTGCCGAATCAATATAGCGATTTAGATAAAGAGTATTACGCTCTTCGCCACAATGTAGCACTTAGCGATTATAGCCATTATTCAAAATTAAAAATTGAAGGTGATGAAGCATTTGATGTGCTTGATATTGCTGTTGCAGGTGATGTTGCTGAAATTCGTGACGAGCAAACCCTTTACACGGTTATTCTTGATGATGCCGGTAATATCATTACTGATGTATACATCATGAATGATGATGATACCTATGTTGTTTTGGCTGAACATGTTGATGACGAAACGCTTCTTAGCTTATTTGAAGAGCGTAAGGGTGACTTTGAAGATGTAGAAATGACCTCTCTTTCGCAAAGTCATGCCATCGTTGCAATGGAAGGTCCGTATAGCTGGGAACTTGCTAAAGAAATTTACGGAATGGACGTAATCGGTATTCCATTCTTAGGTTTTATTGCTTTAGAAGAAGATACTTATCTTCTGCGTGCAGGTAAACACGGCGAATTTAGCTATAAAGTCATTTTGCCTGTTCAAGAAGCAGAAGCACTTTGGGCTGAAATTGAAGAAAAAGGCATGCGTTATGAACTAGTAAAAGCAGGCCTTGCGTTGCATGAGCTTACTCGTTTAGAAAACCCATACTTCAGCCCAACAGGTAATGGTAGTGTTTCACGTGATCCACGTGAGCTGCAGTTACAGTGGATGGTTCGTTACGATAAAGATGAGTTTGTAGGTCGTGATAGCCTGCTTGAGAAACGTGAGCAACCTTTACTTAAGAAAATAGTTGGTGTTGTTTTAGAGCAAGAGGGTGAAGTTAAAGCCATCGGGTCTGGCGATGCAATTTTCTGTAATGGTGAAGAAATTGGTCAGTTAGTTGTTACTGGTTATTCGCCAAGTTTGAAAAAAATGATCGCGCAAGCATTCATTGATGAAGCATATGCTTATGCTGGTATCGATGCTTATGTCATTAAAACAGCAGATGGTGTAGAGCGTAAAATCTTAACCACAGCTACACCGTTCATTAAAAATCACAGCATGATCATTAACCCTAATGAGAATAGCTTTGTGAACCCTGATAAATTCCGCAATATGCTTGAGCAATTAGAAGCTAAAAAAGCGGAAGCCTAATGATTGACGCCAGTAGATCAGGACGATCTGCTGGCGTTAATTAAATTAATTTTTATCGTATTACATTTTTAGGTGTGCCATGACCAATATACGCAAGCGAGTTGTGATTACAGGAATGGGAGTCTTATCGTCAATTGGTCGAAATGTTCCTGAATTCAAACAAGGCCTGTTAGATAAGAAAGTAGGTATAGAGCCAAGTGAAACCTACAGTGAATATTTTGCAGGTGCGTATGCATCTGAAATTAAAGGGGAAGTTGATTACCCTGGTTTAGACCCTGATTTAATTACAAAATTAGATAAAGGGGCGTTATGGGGCTATCGCGTTGGTCGCGAAGCGCTCGAAGATGGTGGTTTACTTGATAGTGATTTGAAGAAAAAAATGGGCTTAATGGTTGGTGTTTCAGCAGCCGGTACCGAAGCGTATATTCCATTTATCATGCAAAAACCTGAACAAACGAATTTAGACATGGTCAAGTATTCAGGTAGCTACGCCAGTATTTGTCCGCTTGTAGCATCTTTATTAAAAATCGGTGGTGGCTATGAATTGGTCGCGACTGCTTGTACCGCAAGCCCTAATGCCATTGGTTTAGCGTTTGATGCTATTCAAAATAATAAAGGGGATGTCATGTTGGCTCTTGGGTCTGAGCCTTTGTATATTCCAACCTTTGCTGGTTTCTATGCATTAAAAGCAATGGCTGACGGCCCATGTACGCCTTATTCGAATCAACCAGGTATGTCTATTGGTGAAGGTGCTGGTGCGCTTGTGGTTGAAGAATATGAGCATGCAAAAGCCCGAGGTGCAAAAATATATGGTGAGTTACTTGGTTATGCCACAAGTAGTGATGCTTACCATGAAACGGCTCCAGATCCTAAAGCCGATGGTTCGTCTTGGGTGATGCGTACTGCCATAGAAAACGCAGGCTTAAAACCAGAAAACGTTGATTACGTAAATGCCCACGGTACAGGGACTGACGCCAATGATAGATCTGAATCATTAGCGATTAAAAAAGTATTTGGTGAAGAATCAACACCCCCGATTAGCTCCACAAAATCCTATTTTGGTCATAACATCGGATCAGCGGGCATCATGGAATTGATAGCCTGTTTAGTGACACTGCCTGAGAAGAAAATTTTACCTACTCTAAATTTTGGTGAAGCGCGTAGCTATGCAGACATTGACTGTGTACCCAATGACTTTAGAGAAAAAGACGTTAACGTATTCTTAAAAAACAATTATGCGTTTGGCGGCAATAACTCATGTTTAGTTATGTCGACTAAACCCGGTTCAATCAAACAAACCGAGTTTAAACCGCAGCGTGTCGTCATTACCGGTATGGGCTCTGTTAGCTCCCTTGGTACAAGCAATAGTGAATTTGCATTAGGTTTAACTGACGGTGGCGCGGTACCCGTACCTCGTGAAATGAAGGTTGAGCTAGAAGGCGAAGAAGCAAAACTTCTGCCTTTAGATGAAAACAAAATGCTGCATTATCGCTGTCATATGGTTAAACCCTTTAATGCTCGCAAAATTTTACGCAGCATTGATGCAAAAAAACTTAACAATATTTCTTTATACGCATTGGTTGCATTAGAGCAAGCACTGAAGTCAGCCGACTATAAAGTGGCAAAAACAGCCCGTGAAGAAGTGGGTATGATCATGGGCATCTCAAAGGGCCCAACCAGTACTATTACGCGTTTATGTGAAAGTTTGGCTCCTGATCCAAATAACGTACGTACCAGTGAATTTGCAATGTCATTGATGAACTCAATTGCCACCCAGTGTGCTATTGCAAAAGGTATTAAAGGTTACAACACCACATTATCTTCTGGTGTGAACGCGGGTTTGGGCGCTGTGTTTCAAGGTTATGAGGTTATTCGTCAAAACCTACAAGACTATATGTTAGCCGGTGCGGCGGATGAAGATGCACTTGGTTTTTCGCCGTTAATGTTATTGGGTAACGATGACTTTAATTATGAAAATACGGATAACAGTTATCAAGCATACGCAAAAGAAGATAAAGGTTATGTCATGGGCGAGGGGGCCGGTTGTGTCTTCTTGGAATCTTATGATAAAGCAATAGAGCGTGGTGCTCACATTCATGCTGAGGTCCTAGGTTATGGCCGTAGTTGTGATCAGGTTTACTTCAATGAAAATGTTTCAGCTCAGCCAATGGCGGATGCTATTAACATGGCTTTGGCAGAAGCGAATTTATCTGCACAAGACATAAGCATGGTTTGCGGTACCACCTGGGCCGGTGAATATGCCACGAATATGGAGCTAAACGGCATTAAATTAGCGCTTGGTGAACATAGCTCCCAGGTACCATTGACTAACTACAATGGATACTTTGGCTTTGTAGAAGCTTCTGGTGGTTTGCTTAATCTAACAGCTGTGATTCACGGCATGAAAGATAATCTTGTATACCCAATTCTAAATACAACTGAATTTTCTGTGAGTGGATTAAATTACGTCACAGGAAATATTTTAGAAACTGACATCTCCCATGCTCTAGTAACGGGAATGTCTGAAGGTGGTAACTGCTACGCTCTGATTATTAAAAAAGGAGCATAAGTTGTTGTCTCAGGTTGTAGTGACAGGCACAGGTTGCTTATCTGACTATGCAAAAACAAGTTCTGAGCTAGTAAATAATCTAGCTCAGGGCGAGTTTGTTAATTTGCAGTCTGTCTTTGAAAATAAAATGCTTAAATCCATGTTTGGATTTGAGCACGATGTTAAGTACGCGCCATTAGAAGACACCAGAAAAGAGCTTTTAAAGAAATATAAAAGCAAAAAAATTAGTAATGAAAAAGTGGCCGCACTGGTTAATGTTACTGAACAGGTTCTGGTCGAAGCAGAGCTAGATGAGAGTATTCTTGCTGACTCGCGTACTCGCGTATTTTGGGGATCTTCTGGTAATCATCCCGATTTATTTTCATTTATAAAAGAATTACATGGTAATGAAAAAGTTGATTTATTATTTAATAAAAAAATAACTGACCTTCATGCTAATAGTTTTAGAAACGATACATTAACCAACATATATTCTGAGCATTTTAAATTGGTGAAACCTATTTTAACGGTTTCTTCTGCCTGCTCGTCCGCCTTAAATGCCATGATACCCGCCATTGCCATGTTAAATAGTGGTGAAATTGATCGAGCCCTTGTGCTTTCTTGGCAAGAGGTATCTAAGTTCGATATTTTATTCATGTCAGGCTTAAATATTATGGCGAAGTCTGCATCTTATCCGTTTTCAAAAGATAGTGATGGCTTGATGCCTGCTTACGGCGTAGCTGGTGTCATGCTTGAACGTCGCAAAGATATTGATGGGAAACATGCTCCTAAATTCATTATTAAAGCGATGAGTTCTAGACGAGCTTTATCGGGGTCCGCTCATTCAGCGAGTTTAGATGTTTCGTTTCGTTCGATTTCACAAAGTATGCAAAATGTATTAGATAAAGCCGGGGTGCAAGCAGAAGATATCGATTTAATTTACCCCCATGGCAACGGTATTACAGCTAGCGACCAGTCAGAAATATCAGCTATATCTCAGTTGTTTTCAGATTATAAAGCAAAGATTGTGAGTTATACCGAACAGACCGGTTATCTGTTGTCAGCATCCGGTGGCTTTGACTTGATACTGGCAAAAGATGCATTTGAAAATGATCGAATAATACCTATGAAATCCAAAGGTTCACTGGATCTAACCAAGGGTTTGAATTTTGTTTTTAATGAATCACAAACCAATATCCAGTATTTATTGAAGAACAGCATTGGTATTGACGGCTCTATCGTTAGCTGTTTGCTGGAAAGGATTCCTCATGACTAGTTATCCAATTTCCATTAGTGGTAGTGGCCTAGTCGAAGGCACTCGTGAACGACTGTTTGTGCCAAGGCTAGATAATCAATACGAACAAATACTA
Organism: Bermanella sp.; assembly: GCA_049115935.1. Taxonomy (GTDB): domain Bacteria; phylum Pseudomonadota; class Gammaproteobacteria; order Pseudomonadales; family Oceanobacteraceae; genus Bermanella. The sequence continues at coordinate 29,014 of JAGDZK010000045.1, forward strand.
TATGAAAAAATTGAAAAGAAATCCGGAATTAAGTTCTGGAATGTCAATCAATTTAATAAAGATAGTGAAGGCAATCATTTAGATGCGGTTGCACAGGCATTTGAAGATGCAATGAAAAGTGCGGGCTTATATCGAAAGATCAATAAAAAACTAAGCCCTAGAGTGGGTGTCGTTTATTTTAATATGTATGGCCCTACATCCTTTATGAACAAAGAATTTCAAGTAAAGGAAATGTATCAGTCAGATGTATTTCCGGCTTTTTTGCTTAATAACCATAATATTACTGGTTATAGCGTACGTCTACGGGGGGAGCGTAATAGTTTATTTCAAGGAATAGAGTTAGCTAAAACGTTAATTCAATCAGGTGAGTTAGATATCGTAGTAGTAGGTGGTGTATTTCAAACTTATAGCTACTTATATTTAACTGAGATGCTTGCAAGTCTGCAATGGCAAGAAGCTAATAAACTAAAAGTAAAGAAATCTACTGATAAATATAACATCACTGAATCAGCAGGATTTATTGTACTTGAATCAAGCAATACAAGTGAAAAAAGGCAGGCGCATAAAAAACTAAATATTGAAGAGTTGAACTCTTATAGTGTTCTCTCCAGTAAATCATTTTTGGATGCATCTAGTTTAAATGTTCAGTTCAATCAGGAAATTGACCATTGTTATTTTGGTCTGCACGGTAGAACCGAGGTGTCTCAAGTTGAACGTATGTTACTTAAAGATACTTGCCCTGGCGCCAGTCATATTGATGTAACGCAAGGCTCTTCAGACTTGGTGAATTTAAACGCTGTGAAAGTATTGCATCAAAGTATTTTAAGTGAATTAAACTCGAATAATTTACTTCATAGCATTGACCGTGATGGTTGTGCATGGAATTTAATCTTTACTAATAACCATAAAAAATAGGACACAAAAATGGAATTTTCAGAAGGTCAGCTACCCAGCAATATTCAAGGTAAAACAGCCATCGTTACAGGTGGTTCAAGAGGCATTGGTGCTGCGATCGTTAAAGAGTTAATTGACGATGGCTGTAATGTGATTATCAATCATCGCCGCAATGTTGGTAAAGGTGCCGCACAAGTTAAGCAACTTATTGAGTATGCTGAAGAAAAAGGGGTGTACGCTTGTAGCGTTTTAGGCGATTTGTCGGTACGTCGTGATGTTGAAAAAATGTTTAAAAGCTTACAAAGCGACTTTCAAAAAGTTGATTACTTAATTTTAAATGCAGGACAAACCCCTTTTAAAGAATTTCAAGATTTTAATAAAGAAGATTGGAAAATTCTATTAGATACAAACCTTGTGGGTAATGTTGGCTGTGTGCAAGGTGTTATCCCAATGATGAAAGAAGGCGGCAGCATTGTGTTTATCACAAGCACAGGCAGTCGCCGTGTGATGCCTCGCTATCCAATGGGGGTTATGAAAGCGGCATTAGAACATCTTGTACGTTATTTAGATTATGAGCTACACGATAAAGGCATTCGTGTGAACGGAGTGTGTGGTGGCCTTGTTAAAACTGATACTTTTGAGCAACTAGAACAAGTATGGCCTGGTTTCATGCAGATGCTTGAAATTAGAAAGCGTGATTTTGTACTAGATCCAGAAGAGCTTGCGGGTGTTGTTAGCTTTTTATGCTCAGATAAATCAAGAGCGATACAAGGTAGCGTGATTCTTGCCGATCGCGGTATTACTTTGGAGTAAGACCAGATATGAAAACACAACGCAAGCGAATCGTTATAACAGGTGTTGGCATTTGTTCTGCCATAGGGCAAAACAAACAAACCTTCACACAAGGTTTATTTGATTGTAAAAGTGCAATCGGTAGCAGCGAAGAGTTTAATCGTTTTTTCGAAAACTGTTACGCCGCTCAAATAAAAGAGCCAATCGAATATCCAGAGCTGGATGTAGATTTGGTATCGCAGTTAGATAAGGTTGCGTTGTGGGGTTATAAAGTCGGCCTTGAAGCCATCCAAGATGCAAAGTTAGCAGGTAGTCAAAGTTTGCAATCCATGTCCGCCATGATAGCCGTTAGTGGTGCAGCAACCGAGCCATTAATGCCAGTGATTACCGATGATGCCGTGCCTATGGACATGTTAGCGAATGTTGGTAACTACGGTGCTGCAGCGCCTATCATCACTAATTTATTAGGTTTAGGTGGTGGTTATGATGTGGTTGCCACAGCATGCACTGCCAGTACCAATGCCCTTGGTTTAGGTTTTGATGCCATTCAAAATAATAAATCTGAACAAGTACTCATCGTTGGTAGTGAGCCTTTGTATCTTCCGACATTTTCGGGCTTCAAGATTCTTGATGCCATGGCTGATGGACCATGTAGTCCGTTTTCAGCTGAGCCGGGTATGTCTGTGGGTGAAGGCGCTGGCGCATTAGTACTTGAAAGTTATGATAGTGCTCGAGCACGAGGGGCGCATATTTATGCTGAAATTTTAGGTTATGCCACGTCATGTGATGCATATCATGAAACCTCACCAGAGCCTCGCGGTGAAGGTGCCACTATGGTGATGTCTTTAGCGTTAAATAATGCGGCCATCAGCCCTAAAAAAATTGAATATATTAATGTTCATGGTACGGGCACGTCGGCAAATGATCGTGCTGAGACAGCCGCAGTTAATAAAGTGTTTGGCAGTAAACCCATCCCAGTGAGCTCAACCAAGTCTTATTTTGGTCACAATATTAGTGCGGCTGGTGTTATGGAAATGGTAGCGTGCCTTGTTACACTGCCTGAGAAAAAAGTGCTACCGACCCTTAACTTTTCTACACCTAGAGAATATGTGGATCTTAATGTTGTAGCGAACCAATTTTTAGATCAAGACGTGAATGTTTTTATGAAAAACAATTACGCATTTGGTGGCAATAACTGCAGTGTGATTGGTTCTATGAAAGTGGCTAGCCAGCCAGTATCAAGTTACAAAAAGAATCAGGTTGTGATAACAGGTGCTGGGCAAATTAGCTCGTTAGGTATTGGCTTTGAAGCATTCAAAAAAGGCTTAATGGATTCACTTGATACCTCAAGTGAAACAAATTGCAAAATACAGCATGCTGAACATGAACCCCCTTTTCACTGGTTAACTCAAAGCGATCATGTGTTGACTGAAATGCGCAGTAATTTACCAGTAAATGATTCAGGTGAACTTAATTTTAGAACTCATAAAGTTGCACCATTTAATGCACGTAAAATTCTGCGTAGTGTTGATACTCGAAAGCTACATCCAATTTCTTTGTATACCATGGCGGCATTAGAAACCACACTCAACAATGCCGACGTCAAAATTGGAAAGCAGAACAAAGATGAATTTGGCATGGTGTTGGGGTTATCGAAAGGCCCACAAACCGCCTTGGATAATTTCTTTTCAAGTATGAAACCAGAGCCAAGTAATGTACGCACGTCTGAGTTTCCTAAGGCGCTTTATAATAGTGTCTCTTCTGGTTGTGCCACCATAAAAGGAATGCGTGGGTATAACACAACATTAGCAACCGGTTATAACGCCTCTCTTGGTGCCATCATTCAAGCTTATGAAGTAGTACGACAAAATATGCAGCCATATATGTTAGCAGGCGGTGCGGATGAGCAGGCACTGGGTTATTCACTGGTAATGCATGCCGCACGAAATGATAAGGCAGTCAATTATCAAGCTGACCCTACATCGTTTAAACCATATGACGTTGCATCTGCTGGCTACCTTATGGGTGAAGGTGCCGCACTGGTTATGCTTGAGTCAAAAGATCAGGCTGAGCAACGTGGTGCTCATATCTATGCTCAAATCACAGGTTATGGTCGTGCCAATGCTAGTGATCAATTTAAAAAAGAAGGGCAAAAGAATGAGCAAGCTCTAGCGGCGGCTATTACGTCTGCTTTAGATGAAGCCAAAATAGAAGCCAATGAAATTGATATGATTTGCGGTACAAGCCTAGGATATAAACAAACAGATTTGGCAGAACTCAATGGTGTTAAGTTGGCGTTAGGTCAAGCTGTTGAAACTATCCCTTATACTAACTTTAACTCTTATGTTGGTTTTTCTGAGTCAGCATGCGGTGCGTTAAATTTACAAGGCGTGCTTGTTGCAATGCAAGACAGCATAATTTATCCAGTTAAAAACAGTCAGGCTTGTTTGCTAGAAGGTATTGACCTGGTCATTCAAACTCCTAGAGAAACACCGGTTAATACAGCATTAGTAGTGGGTATTAATGAGGCGGGTAACTGCTACGCAATCATTTTGTCTAAACCAGATTCAATTTAAGAGTCTAAAAATAACACGGGTAGCGCCTACCCGTGTTATTTGCTCATCCTTCGTGTGACCCCATATCAAACTGCACCAAGTGTGCCGAATATACCCTCAAAAGTGCCTTTTTTACCCTGTGTCCTACACTTTATAAGAAGTGATCGGTCTATGACGTAAAAAGAACCCGTTACTTCATACTTTGTCAGCTTAAGTCATTGTTATTAAAGGCCTTATTGTAATTCTGAGGAGTATCGTGTGCTCAAGGTTATACGTTTCTTTGTGTTAATTAGCTTATCTTTCAGTGTGTTAGCGCAACCTATAAAAATCATAACAAATAACTGGTCTAGTCAAATTGTGCTTAGCCATGTTATGGGTGAACTGCTCAAAATGCAGGGCTATGAGGTTGAATACCTTGAAAGTTCAATCTCTGAGCAGTGGGGAGCGCTTAGTCACGGCATCGCTCATGTCCAGGTAGAGGTGTGGGAAGGCACCATGGCAATTGAGTTTGATCGATTAGTGGCTGCCAATCAAATTATGGATATGGGCTTACATAAAGCAAAAACACGGGAGGATTGGTGGTACCCCGAATACGTTGAAGCAGCATGCCCAGGACTGCCAGATTGGAAGGCTTTAAAAACGTGTGCTGCTTTTTTTTCAAAAGATAAATCCAAAAAAGGTTTGTATCTCTCTGGCCCTTGGGAGAAACCAGATGAGGCACGTATCAGAGCACTGCAAATTGATTTTGAAGTTAAAATGCTTAACTCGGGCGACGAGTTAAACCAAGCTCTTAAATTAGCCGTTAAAACGAAACAACCAATCGTTTTATTCAACTGGACACCTAATTGGGTCGAGTCTCGTATCAAAGGGAAGTTTGTCGAATTTCCGGATTACGAGCCCGAGTGTGAAACGGACCCTAGCTGGGGCGTTAATAAAGATTTTTTATATGACTGTGGTAACCAAAAAGACGGCTGGTTAAAAAAAGCAGTCTGGCCTGGCTTTATAAAAGAGTGGCCGTGCGCCACTAATCTAGTACATCAGTTTTCATTAAATAATAACCAAATTGCCACTGCAGCCGCCCTTGTTGATGTTGATGAACTCTCCCATGAGGTGGCGGCTAAAAAGTGGCTTGAACAGTATCGAACTTTATGGAAAGGCTGGATTGATGAAAGCTGTAACGGCTAAAAGGTCAATCTCAACCCAACTAATGCGTTGGGTATTTGGTGTGTATTGTTTAATAGCCATAGCGGTAACTGTATTTCATATGGTGAAAGAGTATCGCCATACACAGCAAGAAATCGTAAAAGAGCTTAGTCGCTATCAAGCTGTTTTTGGTCAGGTCCTCGCGCGCTCTATCTGGGATTTAGATCGCGAAAGAATAAATGAAAACCTAAATGCGTTATTTAATGTTCCTATTATTGTTGGCATAAAGATCATAAAGCCAAATGAAGATGACATATTTATGGCTAAGGGTGTTGTTTATCATGAAAGTAAGATTGAGTATTTTGTAAATGATAGCGATTTAAATCGTGAGAATATTGAATTGTTATCATATAGCTTTCCTTTGTATTATCAATTTTCAGGTAAAGAAGTTAAGTTGGCTGATGTAACCTTGTATAGTGATTTTAATGTTGTGTTATCAAGGGTTGAACTTGGTTACATATTTTTGATTGTTAATTCTTTTATAAAAAGCCTATCTTTATTTGTTATTTTTTACTTTTTCTCAAAGTATATTTTGTTAAAACCATTAAGATTACTCACTGATAAAATACACGGGATTAACTTTGATAATTTACACGATTATAATTCTGGTTATTCTGCTTCAAAAATCCCCAATGAAATTGATGAGCTGCATTCAAGTTTTAATGTTCTGGTTAAAGAGTTGTCTAGCTCAAAAGATGAGTTGTTATTAGCCAAAAAAGATTTAGAAAAGGATGTATTTGATCGTACATCAGATTTGCAAACAGCTTTAGATGTTAAAACCCGTTTTCTTGCAACGGTTAGCCATGAAATTAGAACACCAATGAATGGCATTATCGGTATGCTCGACCTTTTAAATAAGAATAATCAAGATGAGAAAAATAAAAGATATATTGCACTGGCTAAAGAAAGTGCCGATACATTGCTTTCATTGGTTAATGATATTTTGGATTTTAGCAAAATTGAGGCAGGCAAGCTAAATTTAGAATCCCATCCTTTTGATATTGATTATTTAATGCATGCTATATATGAGAATTATAAATATCAAATACGTGAAAAAGACATTGAACTAATACTGGATATGCCTGAAATAGACAATATTTGGGTCAGTGGTGACTCTATTCGACTTAAACAAGTAGTGGGAAACTTACTTAGCAATGCAATTAAATTTACTCAAACAGGATCCGTTACACTCAAAGTCGAAATTGAAAATAACAGTAAGCTTGTTATATGCGTAAAAGACACTGGTATAGGCATTGAACAAGAGAGCATAAAGACATTGTTCAATGATTTTACCCAGGCGGATTCATCAACCACAAGACGTTTTGGCGGGACAGGTTTAGGTTTGGCGATTGTGCATCAAATTGTTGAACTCATGGGTGGACGTATTCAGGTTAGTAGTGAAGTTAACAAAGGCAGTGAATTTAAAGTAGAAGTACCTGTTTCGTTTGCCAAAAAGAAAGTGATAAAGTCTAAAAAGTCAGAAGAATTAACCGCGAGTCATGTTGGGAGTGTTTTATTGGTTGAAGACAATCCCATTAATCAAGAGGTGGCTAAAGAATTGTTATCTGACTTTGGATTGGAGGTAATCATTGCAGATAACGGGCAAGAAGCCATTATAAAACTGCAGGAGCAAGCATTTGATATGATCTTTATGGACTGTCAAATGCCGATAATGGATGGCTATAAGGCTACACAATCCATACGTAAGGGGGAGGCGGATACAGCAGAGCTTGTTAATCATAACATTCCTATTGTTGCTATGACGGCTAATGCGATAGAAGGAGACAAAGAAAAGTGTTTTGCCTGTGGTATGAATGAATACATTAGTAAACCAATAGACGCAGCACAGTTAAGCAAAATTTTGTCTGTATTTTTAACAAAATAACTATTCACTACTATTTATTAGATGTTTTCACTGTGCTGTAATCACTCACACTTATCGTGTGGCCTCTTGTTAAGGAGTAGCAATCACTAAGTTGTAGTACTAGGTAGTTAAATAAATTCATAAGCTTGCAGGGTTGTTTGGTCGAACCGCTAGTTCAATTGGTAAATTCCGTTCTCCTTTCGTTATTTAATAAAATCCTTACCTTAATAACGCCTTTGATCATGTGGGATATAGATAATCAAATTCAGAGCGTGCACGTTTGAATTTTAAGGTTCCATTTTGATTCATTATTACCTTGTATTGGCGAACTTCTGAGTTGTTTTGGTGCTTCTAAATGTTTGTAGGCTACATATTGGGGCTTAACAACATTTATTAAGAGCGGACATCTTGGTGTTTTAATTCGTATTTATCGATTCGATCACGCTTTGCACAAACAAGGAGCGAGTAACACAACTTAGGCACCGAAATTGCTAAGTGTATGAATATCTTAAGATTTTTAAAAGGAATGAAATGTTCATGCCCCTGCGTGTAATCCTACTCTCTTTGTTCACTTCGTTGTTTTCATTTAACGTTTATTCGTCCCCTGAGTTTATAGAGCCAAGGCCATTAGCTGAGCGAATCAAAACCACTGTAGGTAATGTTAATAAGACAGTACCCATGCGTGTGCCGATGATCACTTGGGGAGGTGATATGGTGACGATACTTGCAAACGGTATGGATACTCGTACACAGCCTGATAGCGCCATAGCAAAAGCAGGTTTAGATTATGAATTTGTATTACAAGATAACTTTGATAAACAACTGCAAGACTACTTATCAGGTGCCTCACCTTATTTACGCTGCACGATTGGTATGTGTAATCAGGCGTTGGATTTAATCAATAAAGACCCAAGAACCAAACCAGTTGTGATTTATCAATTAACCTGGTCTCGTGGGGGCGATACCCTAGTAGCAAAAAATAACATCATGACGGTTGAGCAACTAAAAGGAAAAACTATAGCGATTCAAGCTTATGGGCCCCATGTGGATTTCATGACGACCTTGTTAACTCAAGCGGGTTTGAACATGAATGATGTCAATCTAAAGTGGATGCCCGATTTAACCTTGTCTCCTAATTCCCCGGTAGAGGCATTAAAGTTAGATGATATAGATGCCTCATTTATGATTATCTCAGATGCTTATGGGTTAACCTCAGGACGTCGTGTGGGCACAGGTAAAAATGATTCGATTGATGGGGCAAGAATGATTATCTCCACCATGTATGCCAGACGTATTATCGCCGATGTTTACGTGGTGCGTTCAGATTACTTTGAGCAAAACAAATCTGAGGTCCAGGCCTTTGTGCAAGCCTTGATGAGTACCTCTACACAGTTTCAAACATTAATGGCGGATCTAGCTAACCCCAAAAAATTAAAATTACTTGAAGCCTCCGCGGATATTTTACTTGGAGATAAGACCGCTCAGATGGACATAGAAAACCTCTATTATGATGCGCAATTTGTGGATAAGCAGGGTAATGTGGACTTCTTTAGCAACCCTGAATTTCCCTATCGCCTAGATGTGCTTAACAAACAAGTACAGGACGCTTTTAACGAAATTGGACTGATTCAACAACGAGCCCCTATGGTGTCGGCGGGTTGGAATTATGCGTCCTTGTCTGAATAAATGACTGTTTAATGAGGACCCTCTCCTTAGGTATAGCAGTTGTGATTCACTAAGCCATGGAGCTGGCTTAGTGGATAGTGATGCTCATTTTCTTCTATATCGTGCTATTTCATCTCCTACCGCTATTTCTTGCTAAGCTTCTGTTAGAATGCCGCTATATTTCTACTCTCTTATTTCAAAGGTGCTGCGTGAGCCAAGCCAAATTTTCTCAGTTGTCGCTAAATCCTAGCCTGCTACAAAACCTAGATGACATGGGCTACGCCAGCATGACGCCTATTCAGCAGCAAAGCTTGCCTGCGGTATTAGAAGGCAAAGATGTTATCGCACAAGGTAAAACAGGCTCAGGCAAGACAGCCGCCTTCGCTTTGGGGTTATTAAACCAATTAGATGTAAAACGCTTTTACGTGCAAAGTTTAGTATTGTGCCCAACCCGTGAGCTTGCTGATCAAGTGGCAAAAGAGATTCGCAAGCTTGCTCGTGCCATTCATAATATTAAGGTGCTAACCCTGTGTGGCGGCATGCCATTTGGCCCACAAATAGGATCACTTGAACATGGTTGTCATATTGTTGTGGGCACACCAGGGCGCATTGAAGAGCACTTACGTAAAGGCACTTTGAAGTTAGATCGCTTATCTACCTTTGTGTTGGATGAAGCGGATCGCATGTTAGAAATGGGTTTCCAAGATGCATTAGATGCCATTATGGATCACACCCCTGAAGGTCGTCAGACGTTATTGTTTAGTGCCACCTTCCCTGAAGGCATTCAAAAAATTGCCGAGCGTGTGATGCAAGACCCAGTGATGGTCAAAGTAGAAGGTGGTCATGACAACAACAGTATCAAACAGCAATTTTACAAGGTGCAGGACAATAAGCAGCGCTTAGTTGCGGTTAAATTACTATTGTTAAAACACAAACCAGAAAGTGCGGTGATTTTTTGCAGCACCAAACGTGAAACCCAAGAGCTGTGTGATGAACTTGCCAGTATGGGTTTTGCAGCCGTTGCTTTGCATGGTGATTTAGAGCAAAAAGATCGTGATCAAACCTTGGTGCGCTTTGCTAATAAGAGTGCCTCGGTACTAGTGGCCACGGATGTTGCCGCACGGGGTCTTGATGTTGAAGATTTGGATTGTGTGATTAACTATCAAATTGCCCGTGATCCAGAAGTACACGTCCACAGAATTGGACGTACTGGCCGTGCCGGCAGTAAAGGACAAGCCTTCACACTGCATGTGGATAACGAAAGCTACAAAATGGCTGTATTAGCTGAATACCTAGATATTAAAATCGAAAATGACATACTGCCCCCATTTAGTTTGTTAGAAAAAACTCCGTACAAATCAAAAATGGTGACACTACAGATTGACGGCGGTAAAAAACAAAAAGTGCGACCAGGTGATATTGTGGGTGCGTTAACCGGTGACAATGGTATTGCGTTTGAGCATATCGGTAAGATTGATATGTATGACAACTGGGCATTTGTAGCCGTGGCAAGGGATGCTGAAAAACCGGCTCTTAAAAAAATCAGTGAAGGCAAACTAAAAGGTCGCTCATTCCGGGTGCGCCGTTTACGCGGCTAACACCAATAAAATGACGGATAGCTTAATGGCAGAACATCGTTCCAGTGAAGCTGCAAAATTAAAACTAGAGCACGATGCTGCCAAGCTATTTATGCGCCAGTATGAACGGCTTACCGGCCATACCATTCGCCATATTTGGCATAACCAACCTAAACGTCCAGATGTTTCTTGCATGCTGGACGGGCAAAAGCTGGATTTAGAAATCGCCCACCTTTATGGCTCATCTCAAGAAGCCATGGACATTCTTAAACAGGGCATTAATGCAAACGTCAAACACCAGCTAGAGCTACAAGAAGCCTTTAGTGATACGCACGAGCGTTTAATTAGTGCCTTGAATGCCATATTAAAAAATAAAGCAGGAAAAACCTACGACTCAAATAAAGTATGGTTAGTGATTCGAAATGCCCATCCTGCATGGAAACGTGAGCAAGTATTAGATGCTATGAATGAAATCAAAGTGCCCGAAGGCTATCAGTTTGATCAAATTTGGTTAGTGGCAGATTTTACCGGGCAAAGTGGCATTGTTCGATTGAGATAATGCATCTATTTCCTTTCTCGTATTTTAATGGCCTCACTTACATTACGATTCCATTTTTCTTTCCAGCCAGTTAAACAACCATGCGTAAAGCGAAATATACGTTTTACATGCTTACCGTTATATACCCAGGTACTTTTGTTTTTATTATTACTAATATCATCGGCTTTACCTAAACGTTTCTCAATATCTGAATTTGCTAACCCTTTTTTAAACTCTCCTTTCACTCTTAGGTTTCTAAGTTCCGTGCTGCTAAAAAATGGACATTGTTGCTTTTGCGCCTTGGTGCTGGTTGCTGATTTTTTTGAGCGCAGCTTAAAAGGTTTGATGGTTTTGTAATTGGTCATCACAGACTTTGGCTCATAAGGTGAGCCAACCTCGGGGCAAGCTTGATCGGTATATTGTATTTTTCCACTCGCGGATGTACAGCGATAGAGTTCTGCTTGGGCGGGATAAATAAAAATTAGAATAATTAACACACGAACTAACATGACCAATCCTTGGTTGTTTTTTGTTATTTAAATAGGGCGGGTTTTAAAAATAAAGCAGTGTCCTGAATATAAGGAATGAATTCCCACTTTTGCATGAGTTGAGAGTGATGTCTATGCGGAATTGAATAACTCAATTAGAGGATAAATTTAAAATAATGACCCGCCTTAGCGGGTCTATATGTGTTTTATTTAACAGTAGGGCAGAGATACTGAAAATCATCAGTTATATTGAATAACACAGTATATTTTGAATTATAGCTATAGCCATCGGTGCCTAAAGCAATCAGGCCATACTCTGGTTGAAATTTTATTGATTTAATATCAAGATCATAAAAGCAGCTATCAAAAGTATGACTTGTTCCTATTTGAATATTTTCAGCGGAATAGCGAGTAATAACTGTTTTCTTATCGTTAGCACGGCTTTTTCCTACCATTATATAATCGCCATTTTTTAAAGGGGCTATTTTAGAGTACTTAACAGCGCCATTAATTTTACTGGTTGATGTGTTTGTATTGGAAGCAAAACTGGTTACAGCGCCGGCATAATAGTTGGAGTAACCGGTAAGTAGCTCACCATTTTCAAGTTCTATTAAATTATTGATATTTGAGTTAGCTAGGCCTCCGCCAGTACGTTCTGATATAACTGAGCCATCAGAGGTATCTAGTGTTAAAAGGAAGCTACCGCTTGTACTGGCTTCTGGAGTAAAGCCGTCATCGCTATTGGCATTGCCAGTCGCATTATTTGCTTTATATGTGCCTGCGGCATAAAGGCCTGAATCACTAACTAAGAGTTTACTTAAATTGGTATATTCACCTGATTCAGGATTATCGATGATATTTTGACTGATAATGGAATTGCCGTTTGACCGATCGATAAAATCTATTGAGTGAGTGCGTTTTACAAGCTCAGTTGAGAAGCCCCAAGAGTTTTCAGCTGTAATATTGTATAGCCAGCTAGTGTGAAGAATCGCGTAATGATTTTCAGAAACTTCAATGGCGTCTGTTACGCGCTCGGATGTGATTGTATTTGCATCTGTGTCATGATTATGTTGAATATCTTGTTGCCAGGCTTTTGTGCCAGACTCATTAATTTCAAAGAACGTTTTGTCTCTATAGTTTGAAGTAGTTGACCCTGTTAATAAGTAACCATTGCTAGTTTTGCTAATAGAGTTTGGAGATGTGGCAAAATTCTTATAAGATTTTCCCCATGTCTTTTCACCATCGTAGTTTATTTTTGAGACATAAAAATCATCGCCGCTACCATCGGAGTTGTTAGATTTACGAGCTAGTATGACAGTATCTTGTTCATTTAGTACGAAATCGATAGGAGCATCTCCAGTGTCCCAGCCATATGTTGCCATATCAATTTTATGTGAGAATAGGCCGGCTATTATCACGCTAGTTTGGCTCCACTCACTAGTGTGTCCAAGCTCGTTTGTGCTGCGAGCTCGAGCAAAATATTTACCCGTTGGTAATGTCTTGTTAATCGAAGAGCTTTCAGTAATGGTGTTTTCAAGAATACTGTTGAAAGTATTATCAGTGGCTATTTCAATTTCTGTATTTCCAAGTCCGTTATTCCAACTGAGATTAATGCTCCACTCGTTATTCACTTTTGAAACTTGAGGGCTTTGAAAGCTAGGAGCAATAGGTTTGTCTAACCAGAAATATCGGATATTGGTCCAAGCACCTGTTTGGCCATCTTCATTGGTGGCCCTTACTTTTACGGAATAATGACCAGTTTCAGGTAGGCTTAAGGTAGCTGAGGTGTTAGTGGTTGCAACGATATCCAGCTCATTAAGCTGATATTCGTAAGACTGAGCGCCAGATAAGGGTGCCCACTGGAGTTGAGTTGAGTCAACATTTTGTATAGATGAGTCACTAGCAGGTGTAATGATATTTAAAGTGTCTTTCAAGTCATCATTAAGAGTGACATTTATTAAATCGGAACGGAGGTATGAGTCATCGGCTGTAATAGCCGTCACTTGAAGGGTAACTTGAGATTGCTCTTCTGTAGACCAAAAGTACGGCTGCCAATCAAATTCAAACGGAGCTTCAGTATCAGTAGCTACTTCTCGACCCATAACTTTTAGGGTCACAGACTTATGTTCTATAGTCGGATCTGTATCGATAATAATAGTAATTGGGCCCCTGATATTATCGTTATCAGTTGGAAAAGAAATTAGGGGCTTTAGAGCAACTTTTTCTAAATTCTCGCCTGCTTTATCTAGTTTCTTTTTGTCATCCTCTGTGAGGTTACAACCAGAAAGAGGTAAGCAGGAAATAAGGATAAGTCCCGTTAAATATTTATAGTCCATTATATTGCCTTGTTGTTGAAAAGTTGTGGTATTTTACCCGATACGTCAGGTATTTCACTATCAATTATTATAGGTTTTAACTGTTCTCAGCCAGTTAATGATATGGGAGTAAATGACTCTGTTTTTTAGGAAGGCCTCTAGGTAAACCTTATGATTCAGTGGCGCTTCGATTTCTTGTATTGATAGCTGCGATGTTGTTATAAACTGTACATGTTTTGCTTTTATTTCATGATATTGACGTATTTGTTGGTATAGCGTTGCGCCTGAATTTTGTGCTAGTTCTTTAGTTAAGAAGGTTGTTTGCTTGTTAATTGCATCAGATAGTTCTACGTATTGATGCAGTTGTTGCCAGTCGTGTCGATTAATAAACCCTCCGTTTTTAACTTGAGGTCGAAAGTAGGGCGATTTTCGAAATACTTGACTAATCAAATTTATATTGTTTTGTTGTATTTTAGTGAATAGATCATTAGCAAAAATGAATGTGATTCCATTTTTATTTTCAATCGCATTGATTGCAAATAGGGTTTCACCCCATAAGGCTTTTATTGGTTGGTGGCCACAGTAAATCTTTAATTCCCTACAATAAGTTAATTTTAAAGCTATGGATAGTTGATCTATAAAAAGGTCTCTATCATTTGTTTTTAGAGCAATATATCCGAGTAATTCGTTGAGTTCATTTAAGTACAGATCCTTCTTTTGTGCTGCTAATGCAAGCTCTCTTGCTTTGATCTCGTTTCCTGTCAATAGTGCGCTGTGCGCGTTTAAGTATTCTAATTTACGATAATTAGGAAAAACATCATTTGACCTTATGAGCATTTCTTCTAGCCAATTTTGATCTTTTATGTCTTTTGCACGCCATGCCGCTCTGTTTATTGTATAAATATCATTCGATGAATGACTTATAGCCTTTAATGGCTTAATTGATTGTGATGGTAATGTTTTTGCGTAATGGTATTGGGAGCTAAGGAACGGAACGAGCCAAGCTAATATATATAAAAGAGCGACCAAAATTAATAATATAGGGAGCTTCGAAGTTTTATCTTTGTGTGGATAAACTCGATATCTATCAATAAGGATTAGCGAATAAGCTATTAAGGTATAAGTCACAAGTTTTACTGCAATCATTCGTGGTGCAACGGAAAAACAGCTATGGATATGAAAGGCAATAAAGCTGCATATGAGGCTTAAAGCTAATATTCTATCGAAATCACTTACCTTATTATTAAGACATAATTTTGCTAGTGAAATGACTACATAGCCCCAAAATATAAGGTACCCAAAAACACCAAAAATCCCGCCCTCTTGTGCTATTTCAAGTAACTCAAAATGCACATGGTTATAACTGTAATTAGGCAGTGCTAACCGTCCTTGTGGATCGTTAAATTCAAAAAATAATTCGTAGCTTGCCCCCAAGCCGTAACCAAATATCGGTGCGTTTTTAATAGAGTCGAAAGCTGCTTGCCATGGAATGATTCTAGAGTGCCATGCGTTATAGCCAAAAAGATCTACTATTCTATTTTGATGAAGATAAAATGTAATGCCTATTATTATAAAAATAATTATTGCGCTATTACGTAAGTGCTTTGATGATACGTTGTTTTTTATGAGCATCCATCCTAGTACAAATAAGCATGTACTGAATAATGCTGCAAAGAGTGCCGCTCTGGTTCCTGTAAAAAGTAATGACAGATACAGTAGTGCAATAATGACAAGGTAGAGAACTCTTTGACTACTTTTAATACCTTTAGTGGCTGGCGTTAAAAAATAAGCCATAAATAATGGTATCAATTGGATTAGGTACCCTGCAAAATAATTGATATTACCGAAAGTTGATTCAATACGGTCAGGCATGCCTGAATAGATTAAAGGATTATTATTCCAGATTGATTCAAATGGATTTATGTGAAATCGAAGCAGCGGTGAAAGCCCTAACTTTTCTAATAAGCCTATAGCTGTGACAAAAATAGTAATAGGAATAAATAAATATAGTAAATAATTCTGATTCCTTAAGACCTTATTATGCTGAATGATAAGGTAAGCCCATAGGCAGCATAAGATAAGAGAGCTAGCTTCATGAGGGAAATTATAATCATATTTTCCCTGTGAAAAAATTAACCCAGGAAGGGTCGAAATAAATGGAAGAGAAAAAAGCAGTAAATATTGATTGTTGAATTTTTTTTTGATGAATAAGCTATATGTAAAAATAGTTATGATACCTAAAAATAAAATAGCTAGTTTTAAATTGTTTGTCTTATTAAATACATGGTCTCCAGAAATGTGGACTAAGGTGAAAAATACAAGGAATAACATGTAAACCGATTTTTCTTTTTTATATGTACTATCCATAGTAAGGCTATTCTGCATAAATAAACCCGCCGGAGCGGGTTATGATTATAATACAAGGTACGATAAACCAATAGGTCTAAAGCGCTTTAATCGCTTCTAATTGCTCAGACAACTTCGCTGCGGCATCTTCAAATTCAGCTAATTTAGCTTTTTCTTTTTCGATGACATCAGCAGGTGCTTTGTCAGTAAACTTAGGGTTTTGCAGTTTACCGGCCACACGGTCTAGCTCTTTTTGGTTTTTCTCAAGGGCTTTGCTTAAACGGTTGATTTCTGCTGCGGCATCAATGTTGCCCGCCATAGGAATCAATACTTCCATTTTACCCACAAGCGCGGTGGAAGATAGTGGTGCTTTTTCGCCGTCGTTTAACCAAGTAATATCTTCTAGTTTAGCCATGGCTTTTAAGAAGTTTGTGTTGGCATTTAAGCGGCGTTGATCATCGGCGCTGCCGTTTTTGAATAAACATTTAACCGGTTTACCAGGGCCAATGCCAAGGTCTGCACGAATATTACGAATACCTGTGATCACACCTTTTAACCATTCGATGTCGGTTTCGGCTTGCGCGTCCACTTTGTTTTCATCGAACTTAGGATACTGCGCGAGCATGATGGTTTCGCCATTTTGCGAAAGATCAGTCGTGCCTGCTATCGGCGCCAGTGTTTGCCAAATCTCTTCTGTGATGTAAGGCATCATTGGGTGAGCCAAACGTAAAATGGTTTCTAATACTTCAACCAAAGTACGACGAGCCGCACGTTTTTGTGCGTCAGTGGATTCATCGCTCCACAGTACCGGCTTAGAAAGCTCTAGATACCAAGCGCAGTATTCGTCCCACACAAATTCGTATAACGATTTTGCCGCGTGATCAAAACGGAAGTCATCCAGCGCGTGAATGATTTCTTTTTCTGCTTGTTGTAAGCGCGAAATAATCCAGCGGTCGGCTAACGATAAATCCACCTCACCATTATTTAAGTCGCTAATGGCGTCTTGGCTTAATGGTGCTTCGTCTGTGTGACCAATAGACTCCATCACAAAACGGGTGGCGTTCCACAGCTTGTTAC
>JAGDZK010000046.1:0-1492 GCA_049115935.1 Bermanella sp.
GAAGGTAAAGCGATTCAGCTTCACCCTCTAGTATGTGCGGCATACAACGCCGACTTCGATGGTGACCAAATGGCGGTACACGTTCCATTAACGACCGAAGCTCAGTTAGAAGCTCGTGCGTTGATGATGTCTACCAACAACGTTCTTTCTCCTGCGAACGGTGATCCGATCATCGTACCGTCTCAGGACGTTGTACTGGGTCTTTATTACATGACCCGTGATCGCGTTAATGCTATCGGTGAAGGTTCTATCTTCTCTGATATTAAAGAAGTGCAACGTGCTTACCGTTCAGGTCAAGCTGAGCTTCACGCAAAAGTTAAAGTACGTATTACACAAACTGTATACGCAGAAGACGGTTCAGAAGTAACGACTACCAACGTAGAAGATACCACTGTAGGTCGTGCGATCTTGTTTGATATCGTACCAAACGGTATTCCGTTTGAAGCGGTTAACCAAGCTATGAAGAAGAAAGCGATCTCTAAATTGCTAGACATGGCTTATCGTAACTGTGGCTTGAAAGATACGGTCGTATTTGCTGACCAAATTATGTATACCGGTTTCCAGTATGCAACTAAGTCTGGTGCCTCTATCGGTGTAAATGACTTTGTTATCCCTGATGCCAAAGCCAAAATCATTGGTGAAGCAGAAGGCCAGGTAAAAGAGATTGAAGATCAATTTGCTTCTGGTTTAGTAACACAAGGCGAAAAATACAACAAAGTTGTGGATATCTGGTCTCGCGCTAACGAATTAGTTGCGAAAGCGATGATGGACAACTTAGGTACTGACGAAGTATTGGACCGTGATGGAAACACTGTAGATCAAGAATCTTTCAACAGTGTTTACATGATGGCCGACTCAGGTGCTCGTGGTAGCCCAGCTCAGATTCGTCAGTTAGCAGGTATGCGTGGTCTGATGGCCAAGCCAGATGGCTCGATCATTGAAACCCCTATCACTGCAAATTTCCGTGAGGGTCTATCAGTACTTCAGTACTTTACCTCTACTCACGGTGCGCGTAAGGGTCTTGCAGATACGGCACTTAAAACAGCTAACTCTGGTTACTTAACGCGTCGTCTAGTAGACGTTGCGCAAGATGTAGTAGTAACTGAAAGTGACTGTGGTACGACTGATGGTCTAATGATGACACCTCTTATCGAAGGCGGTGACGTTGTTGTTCCTCTAGGTGGTCGAATCCTTGGTCGTGTTGTGGCTGAAGATGTAATCAAGCCAGGAACAGACGACGAAGTGGTTGTACCAGCGGGTACTCTAATTGATGAGAAATGGGTTGAGATCATCGAAGCGGCAAGCATCGACGAACTTAAAGCACGCTCTCCAATTACCTGTCGTACTAAGTTTGGTATTTGTGCCAACTGTTATGGTCGTGATTTGGCTCGTGGTCATATCGTGAACCCTGGTGAATCAGTTGGTGTTATCGCTGCTCAGTCAATCGGTGAGCCAGGTACACAGCTAACCATGCGTACGTTCCACATCGGTG
>JAGDZK010000047.1:0-24221 GCA_049115935.1 Bermanella sp.
CCATCGCCATGACCGAACCCGGTGCAGGTAGTGATTTACAGGCCATGACCACATCCGCGCGAAAGGCAGATGGTGGCTTTTGCATTAATGGGCAAAAGACCTTCATCACAAACGGGCAGCATGGTGATGTATGTATCGTGGCGGCAAAAACAGACCCAACAGCGGGTGCAAAAGGCATTAGCTTATTCTTGCTAGACAAACAAAGTGCAGGCTATGAAGTGGGTACTAACCTTGAGAAAATCGGCCAGCATTGCGGTGATACATCAGAGTTATTTTTTGATGATGTGTTATGTAAAGAACCACTTGGCCAGCTTAACCAAGGGTTCAGACATTTAATGGAAGAATTACCACGTGAGCGGCTGATCCTATCAATTGGTGCCATGGGTGCCTGTAGCGGCATGCTGAATTGGACCGTTGATTACACCAAACAGCGCCGCTTATTTGGCCAAGCGTTATCAGACTTACAAAATACACGATTTACGTTGGCCAATTTAGATACGCAAGTCAGCGTTAACTGGGCGTTTATCAACCACTGTATTAGCCAATATATAGCAGGTGAACTGGATACGGTTACCGCATCTAAAGCCAAATTATCGAGCACCGAATTACAATGCAAAGTAGCGGATGATTGCCTGCAGTTGTTTGGCGGCTACGGCTACATGCAAGAGTATCCCATTGCTCGGGCATTTTTAGATGCAAGGGTACAAAGAATTTATGGTGGGGCGTCAGAAGTGATGAAGGAAATCATCGCTCGCGGGTTATTAAAATAAACCCGCGATCACAGACGTGACTTGGTGTTATTGGCCAAGTAAAAATTCATTGGACGGATCAACCAGAAGACGGCCGTCCATTGCTTGGCGGCCAAGCAGCATTAAATACGTCATGCTTGAGCGGTCCGTTAAGGTGATATGAATCGGCCAAGTTTCCCCACCTAACACAATATGAGTTTCGATCACATTGCGATGCTCTTTATCACCACTTGAGCTCTTTACGATACGGGTATCGTAAACTTTTGCTTTACGACGAACCACAGTATCAACGTTGTGCACATCAGGGTGAATGTCAAAACTCACCCAGCGTTCGTCGTTATGTTTAAACTCTTCAATATTATCAACGTGCAAAGAAGATGTTTGTGCCCCAGTGTCCACACGCACGTGTAATTTTGTGATTTCTAACTGGGGCAGGTCACATACTTCAAGTGCGCCTACGGTAAACTTATTATGGCTCATAGTTGGGCTCGATTTCTTTTACTGATTCGTTTTTTGTTTTAGGGTGAATGATAATGGCTTTTTGGAACACCAAGCTATTTGGGTAAGTTAAGATATCCCCACATTCACGTTTAATAATTAAATGAAACAAGGTGATTTCAATAATATCACCTTCTAAGTGTTCTTTTTCATCGGTAATGCGAACCGTATCGCCTACTTTATAGGGGAAAAAGAAAAAAATAATTAAACTTGCCGTCACATTACTTAAAATGGACCACTGCGCAAATAATGCGACACCTACAACCGCAAAAACAGACGATACAATAAAACTGAATTCACTATAGTTAAACCCAAACACCGCAGCAGCAACCAGTATTAAAGCCAAAAAGCCGATTAGCTTAATGATTTTTTGGATATAAAAAATCCGCTCATTACTGACATTGCGGCGACGGCCGTGGCGCTCTATCCAATTTTCAATGGCATTACTTAACACAACAAATGATAAGACAAATCCAATGCCAATTAAAATGTTTAACATGCCTAGCTGTAATCCTCTGGTAATAGTTCTTCGTTCATTATCTCAAGATTTTCAACCACATCATCCGGTTCTTTAAAGTACGCGATATGATACATGGCTTCACCTTCTTGAACTAACGGGATGTTTTGTTTGCCAATAATAATACCATCGGCATTGCTAAGTACATCATCTAACTTTTGGCCATATGGGTCACTAATAGTAGCAAGCGCTTCATCTTTGTTCACAAAGTCACCCAATTGTTTGTGATGCATGACAAAACCACTTTCATTGGCCCGAATCCAACCACTTTTCCTTGCAATAATTGGCTCAATAGTCGAATTAGATTTTGATTTACTTTTACTAAGCATACCAAGATGTCGCATCACTTTTTTTGTGCCTTTTACACCTGCACGTATTGCAAGTTCATCAAAGCGTAATGCTTCACCGGCTTCATACAGCAGAATTTTTGTGCCCAGATCCGCAGCACATTGACGCAAAGAGCCATCAAGTAAATTCGAGTTCAACAAAACCGGCAAACCAAATGCTTTAGCAAGATCCAGTGTTTCAGGGTCATCTAGGTTTGCACGAATTTGTGGCAAGTTACTGCGATGAATCGCACCTGTATGAAAGTCGATACCATAATCGGCTTTTGACACTATCTCACTTAAGAATGTGTGAGCCATACGAGCCGCAAGTGAGCCACGTTTAGAGCCAGGAAACGACCGGTTAAGGTCGCGCCTGTCAGGTAAATATCGGCTTTGGTTTAATACGCCATACACATTCACCATAGGCACCGCGATTAAGGTACCTTTAAGTGCTTGTATTGATTTGCTATTAATAAGGCGATTAATGATCTCGATGCCATTAAGTTCATCGCCATGAATAGCCGCACTTAAAAATAAAGTGGGGCCGTTACGTTTACCACGTTTTACAAAAACAGGAATACTCATGGTGGTGTCTGTATACAGACGCACCATGGGAATTTCTATGCGTTTTGTTTCGCCGGCTAATATTTCATGGTCAGCAATTAGCAATGGCTCCATCAACCTTTACCTTTTGTACGAGTGCTGTTTGGTTTTGCATTTTTTTCAAGTAGCTGAATAATCAACTTCGCCACGTCTTTACCGGTTGCGTTTTCAATACCTTCAAGACCGGGTGATGAGTTTACTTCCATCACGACTGGGCCATTGTTAGAGCGAAGAATATCCACTCCACACATGTTTAAGCCCATGGCTTTAGCGGCATCAACAGCGGTTTTACGCTCAGCAGGACTCAATTTAACCACTTCAGCGCTACCACCACGGTGTAAGTTAGAACGGAACTCACCTTCCGCACCCTGACGTTTCATAGCTGCAACCACTTTATCGCCCACCACTAAACAACGGATATCCGCACCGCCTGCTTCTTTGATGAACTCTTGTACAAGGATGTTGGCCTTAAGGCCCATGAAAGCCTCGATAATACTTTCAGCAGCTTTTTTGGTTTCAGCTAATACCACGCCAATCCCTTGAGTCCCTTCAAGCAGCTTGATCACAACCGGTGCACCGCCGACGTTTTTAATTAAATCGCCTACTTTATCTGGTTTGCTTGCAAAACCTGTACGTGGCAGACCAATGCCTTTACGAGAAAGTAACTGTAAAGAACGTAACTTGTCACGTGAACGGCTAATGGCCACTGATTCGTTAATGGTGTATGTGCCCATCATTTCAAACTGACGCACAACCGATGTACCATAAAAAGTGACAGACGCACCAATGCGCGGAATAATGGCATCATATTCAGGCAATGCTTCACCGTTGTATCGTACCGCGGGTTTGCTGCTGGTGATGTCCATATAGCAGTGAAGGGTGTCGATAACATCAACCTCATGACCCAGTGCTTCCCCTGCCTCAACAAGGCGGCGAGTAGAATAAAGATTTGGGCCGCGAGACAGAATCGCTATACGCATGGTGGTTTCCTTTTGGAGTTGTGTTGAGCACAGTGTAAAAATTCATACACGGCACATTAAAGAATAGGCGGCAGTGTAGGAAGTGAAATGAAAAAAGACAGCAAAACCTATTTATCTAAAGGATAAATATTTCTAATGGTTAAAGTAGTAGCTTAAATGACTTTTTTACACCAATCTTAATGCATTATTTTTTGTCTTGTGTTGTTTGTGACGTTAGTAATTGGGTGAGGTCATCGATCTTTTGGTGTAAGCGAGTGATTTCGATATCGCTTTTTAAACTGATTTCGTAATTAGCAGCAATTTCGAAGCGATCTTTAGCCGCTTGCCTATTTTGTGACATCATAATAATAGGCGCTTGCATGGCTGCCAGTGTCGATAACGCTAAATTCAATAGTATATAAGGGTAGGGGTCAAATGCCTTATCTGCTAGTACTAACCATGAATTGATCGCAATCCAAACAAACATCAATAAGGCAAATAAAATGATAAACGTCCAAGAACCACCAAAGCTGGCCACTTTGTCGGCCATTTTTTGGCCAATGGTGAGCTTCTCATGAAACAACAAGTTGATGTTTTCAGGTAACGGCTCTTTGTTAGCAATACTTTCGATCACCTTTTGCTCTTGATCCCCAAGCTCATGAAACTTCACCCCAAACATGGCTTTGGCTAGATTCTCAAAGTATTTCATCATGATATAAGCCTTATTTTTCACTCGCTAAAAAATGGGGTGCTTGGTTTGTGCTGTCGATAAAAAATATTCGTTCGCTTTTTACAGTATAGGCAACTTTAATGCCTTTTTTGAGCTTTAGTAGAGAGCGTGCAATGAAAGTGTTTTTGGCGGTTTTAATGTGTTTCAGCTTAGCTGCATGGGCTGAAGATGGCGAAGAGCATGAAATGGAAATATCGGATAAACAGCGCTGCGAAGAATGGGCCGTAATGGACAGCATCGCAAAAGAAGATTTAGCCGACTACATGCAAGAATGCATCGCCAGCTTAGGGTATGAAGCTGACGAAAACGAAGCAGAAACTCAAGAGTAATAACGCTTACTCAGGTTGTAAGCTTGGTGCAATCTGAGAACCGGTTGTTTTGAAAAGCTCGATGACGGTTTCGATTAGCTCTGTCTTGTCGTTATCTTTGTGATAACAGGCAAATACATCTCGGTTCATCTCAGGCGCATCATCCACTTTAAAAAGAGTCCCTTGTTCAATATAGGGTTGAGCAAGGGTAGAAGGCAGGTAAGCTGCGCCACCGGCTTGCAGCATGAAATCTAACGCCACACGGGCAAGATTGGTATGAAGGCTAGGTGTAGGTAGGTGACTGCATTTTTTAGCATGCTGAATGCCAAAGAGTGTGCCCCAATCCAACATGATATACCCCAGCTCTTGAAGGGAATCAGCGCTTAAACCGGGTTTGGTTGCCACTAATTCAAGTGGCATTTGCAGGATCTTAACGGTTTTTAATTCTTCGACCTTAGGCGCATCAAATACCAAGGCTAAATCAAGACTGCGCTCTAATAACTGACGCGCCACAATTGAATGGCTCAGCACCTCAGCGCGGATAGCAATCTCGGGATTAGAAATTTTTAACGCATATAAACTATTTTGTAACATTAAATCCCAAACATTAGGGCTGCCACCTAGCGCAAGCTGAATAGATTGCTGGTGGTGAATAGCAACCTCTTGAAAAGCACGCTGCCAAGTGGTGAGAACCGCCTCCGCATGAGGCAATAGGCGCTCACCGGCTGCGGTTAACTTCAAATTGTTGCGTAAACGGCTGAACAGTTCTACACCTAAACGAGATTCCAGCTGGCGAATACGAGAGCTGACCGCCGCTTGGGTGACATAGAGATTTTCAGCGGCTTTACCGAAGTGTCGTGTGTTACACACTTCGATAAATGTTTTAAGAAGGTCGGTATCCAATTTGGCCCCTAAAAATTTTTATGGTGAAGGTAAAATCATTTTGTTTTACCGCTTTTTAGAGCATAGACATAATCCCGTCAACTAAAATTGTCAGGTCAGGAGCATATGGAACAATACGGTTCATTTAAAGCAGCTAAACGCTACTTCGACGATACGAACTTCCCGTACGGCTTTAAACAGTCTGGGGATTTCACTCGCGTGCAAGCTGAAACCCTAGAATTATGCGGCGCAACCTTGTACGCCCTTGAGCAAAACAAGCAAGAGCCCCTAGATGAAACACAACAGCGCTTCATCTCAGTATGTCGTGGTGAAATCCCTGCGGAATCTGATATTGAAAAGGCTTGGGTAACTTACCGCGAAGCGCTCATTCGAAAAGGCAGAACCTTCAACCTGTTTACCAGCTATGTGGCAGGTGACGATGATGACTTTGATAGCAATGATGATGATTTAGACGATTAAAAAAATGCCCACTTAATGTGGGCATTTTTTTGTCTTAAAATCCTTTACTCAACCGTGAGAGCTTTGGCATTTTGTAACGTGCCGATATTCTCAACATTGGTATAGCCCAATGCTTTTAACGCGCTAGTGGCCTTACCTGCACGGCCGCCACTGCGACAATAAACCTTAATCTCTTGGTTTTTATCTTTTAATAATTTAGGCGCTTGCTCGGTAATATTGTTATGGGGAATTAATAACGCACCGTGGGCATGCCCCGCGTCATACTCCCCTTGGCTGCGCACATCAAGCAATAAGGGTTGGGCAAAGCTTAAGCTGGTGAGGGTACTTAATACGATGGCTAATATGAGTTTCATAAAACGCTCCTTTAATTAGATTTTACTAATATAAGATAAGTTTTCTCGAAAAGCAATTCTTGCCGTTTGTGCGATGTTTTGTGGCGGTGATGGCAGCATTTTAAATAGTAGGAGGGTGCTTGCACGCGACCTTCAGATGAATAAAGGAATAGATTGGGGATTGGTTTTCGCATGTGCGTTTTTGGGTTAGTAAGAGTGATCTAAATCCTTGTTAACCGCTCAAGCAAGGCCAGAACGGTTTTTCTTTTGGGATCCTTTTATAAATAAATGGCCATAACCCCTCCGTTCACCCTGAGCTGGTCGAAGTGCGCGCCTAATTATCCATGACAGGTATTTTCTCATCACTCTTAGGCATCCTTGCTTTTGCGATATTAGTGCATCCATGCATGTCATATTTAATTAGATTTAAGATGTTGCCGTGAATAAAGGGCGCATTTTATTATCGTTTCATGTTTGGTTAACTGCCGACTGTGAAATAATTTACTATTGTAGGAGGGTGCCCCGCGCCCGATAAACTGGTTGGATGAGTGAGAGAGGCACGAACGAAACCCATCATTTATCAATAATAGATGACACACGAGTCAGCCTTTTTAAAGGGTGGCTTGGTTATTATTATTCAAAACTTGGTTGCTGCATAATTAGGCCAGCCAGAACTTGCAAGGTATTATGAATTAAATATTAAAGCTCAGGAGATAACTTTGGATTCAATTTCAAAATCAGTTTTATCGATCGCCTCCTCATTGGCGAAGTCTTTCGCCTCTAATGTCATCGAAAAATGGACGCGCTATCGTGCTGAGAGCTTTTTCAAAGAATTCCAAAATCGGTTACTTGAAAACCGTTTTAAAGGTGATGCCCAAGTCGATGTAGCTAAAGAGATAGACGATATTTTATCGACTGATATGGGTAGTGAAATTATGTTTGATGCATATCGGAGAGTAAGTCTGGCGAGGTCTAAAGATGTTGGTCCCAGAATCATCGGGCTATTGACCGCCGAGCTTTGTATTGAGGAACGTGCAGCTGACGACTTTGAAGAGTTGATTTTCTCTGTAGCAGAGACACTAAATGACAGAGAAATGGTTGAAGCCTTGTCCTTTATCAACAATTGGTTCGAGTTATCAAAAAATGGAAAGCCTAAAGGATGCCTTTCCGGCTCTGCATACATCGAAGAAGACGAGCTAAGGTATGTTTTAGACCATGACGAGATTGAGGATGTATCATACTTACCAAACTCAAAGGAAATTGATCTTAGTGCAGACATTCTATACGAAGAGTTTGGTAGCGGTGTTCAAAAATTGAAAAACTTAGGCGTGCTAACTACTAAAATACAACAATCAACTTTCAGTTACCTTGAAGATAACGAACGTCACATTGATCAAGATGGTACCGCTCAAGTTACAATAAAGTTAATAGTATTCCCACTTCGTTATAGGCGTATTTTAACTTTAATAGAACAAGCATCCTCTGGAGTAAAGCTTTAACAAATGACTATTGGCGGACGCACCTACTCTGTTCTCCAGGGCGCCTACAAGCCAAGCGCAAATAATCAAACCATGAAAACACTAACTATTATCATCTTAGCGATGTTAACTTCACATGCCTTTTCCCATGAAGAACCTCCAATTGTCAAAGAATGGCAATTCATCAAGCAAGATGTAAAGAAGCATCTATTTAATAACGAATATAAAAAAGCTATTGAATCTTCTCAGAAGCTGCTTAGTATTGACCCTTCTAATGATGAAGCAAGATTACATCTGCTGTTTTGTTACCTTCAGTCCAGTAAGAGGCTTCCTGAATGGGTGGTAGATGAAGTAAAATTTAGTAATACCGATGAAGGTCATTATTACCAAGCTATTTTCGATAGGCTGAATACAGCTGATTAATCAGCCTTTAAGGGCATTTACCAAAACGGATACACCAAGATAAGGAACCTTATGTTTTATAAATTTTTAATATTGCTTCTATTACCCATGACTACTGTAGCGATGGATTTAGATTTATCCTATGAATCATCCTCGGAGTCATTTCATCAAGCTAGCTATCAAGCAAACATAGTGCATGGCACTATTATGTTAGCTCAAGCAAGTGAAGCGAGAATAAAGAAAGAGCGTCGCCAGAAGCGCGAACAGCTGGCCATGCCCGTTGTTGTAAATAAAGCTAAATCTGAAAATAGTGTTATACCAGCTATTTTAGGCTGTGGTTTATTAGGGTTGTCCTTATATGGTGATAGCTCAGCTTGGAAAGCGGGGTCTGCTATGGCATGTGGTTTTGGTTTAACTTACAAATTTAATTGATCAACCTTTGGGTTGGTAAGCGCTACGCGTTTCTGATCTATATTTATTGTAAAAAAGGAACCCCTGATGGTGATGTTTTGGCCAATTCAACAAGAGTTGAACTGCATAACCGATAGTGGGCGTATTCTTGGAAAAATCCAGTTTGATGCCCATAAAGAAAGGCATAAATTTGTACCTGACAATGATTCAATTTTCTTGTCAAACTTAGAAAAAGAAAACATTGAAGAAAGGTTGTTAGGTCTTAATACTGGTCAATATTTAATACCGATGCAGGATGATGATTAAAAATGGCTGCTTGAGATAATAAAGTCATCATATTCTTAAAAAATAGATTGTTAAGCAGATGAAAATATTGAAGTTGGCTAAAAAGTAAATTAATAGTAAAAATTTTAAGTTTTCACACTGTAATTTTGACGTTATTAATAAGGTGATGTATGGATGTTTCTGAATATAATGACTTAATAAGTTCAACCTTAGATAGTGACTTTGCATTATTTTTCACTGGTGATAAATGCCCAGACAAAGAAGCAATAGAGTCTTTTGAAGTAGAAATTAAATGTAAGCTACCAAGTGACTTTAAGGTTTTGATTTCCAGCTATTTAAATGGCTTCTATGCCGAAGCTAAAGAAGATGTGTGGCCGAGAAAACAAGGGGGGGCATATTGGATGTTACAGTATGCGCTAATCGTCTATGGCTTAGATTCAGGGTTGCCTGATTGGATGAATTTAAGAAATGAAACCAAATATTTTAGACGTAGAACAAATACTAATTTAATTCCCTTTATGAGAACAATATCAAGTTCAGAGCCTTATTGCTTTACTCAAGAAGGCAAAATTATGAAATGGGATAATGGCTTACAAGCCGCTCAACCTGTAACGAGTACATTCTTTGATGTTTTCAAGAAAGAATTAATGGAGGTTCAGGGCTTTAAAAAAATAGCTGCAAGTGGAGGCATCTAACGTAAAATCGCTTAATAAATAATTGCAGTAGTTACCTAATTATCACCATTTAATTACACTTGATGATATATATCTGGAGAGTTTGAAGTGCTTTCTTTACAACTAATTGTTAGAACTTATTACTTTAAACAGTAAAAAGTGCAGAGCCTGAAAGACTCTGCCTTTTTGACACTTGATAACACCTCTGCTGGCTAGTTCACAGAAGTTCCATTAATAGTTAAGGTTCCTTTTTGTGCATCGCTGCCATTGGTAGAAACATCTTGGCCTGAATCACCTTGAGAGCCACCGCTTCCTGAAACACCGCCATGTGAACCGCCGCTGCCGGGTGTTCCAGCAGCCCCAGGCTGACCAGCACTGCCTTTTGCTCCGCCAGACCCAATAGAGTTCTGTGGAGTCAATGTACCTGATGATGTTTTATCATTATAGACAATATGAGTATCACCTCCATTTGAGGCATTACCACCGGAAGCATTGTTACCACCATTGCCACCATCTCCCGCGTTACCACCATTTTTTCCAGAAGGGTGATAGGCCCCGCAAGAACCCCCATCACCGCCTTTGCCACCGTTGCCTCCTTTGCCACCAGTGCCGCCGTCTCCTCCCTTGCCGCCATTAGCGCCACGTGCCAGTAAAGTCACACTCCCAGTGATATCACCCAAGTCCATTTTCACCGTAATCGGCAAGCCAGCATTCCCTCCTGCTGCACCATTCCCCCCAGGCCCTCCATTAGAACCAGGTCCTCCAGGCGAAGCACTATGTGCCACTTCTCCACCACAACAATCACATTCCTTTCCACTGCCGTTTTTTCCGTTTGCACCTGCATGTCCTTCTGCACCAGGCTTTCCGTCATTACCATCAACGCCATGAATGACGATATCTGCTTCAGCATTCGCAGCCAAATTACTCGCTTTTTTAATCAATGTATCACATTGAAACGAGCAGGTTGTTGAGATTTCAATATAGCCACCATTTTCAATTGTCACAGTGCCATATGTGGTCAAAATTCCCGGCTTATTGATAATTAATGGATCATTAGCGGTAACCTTAATATCCTTAGCTGCTGCCGCATATATAACAAATGAGTTCATCTTTTGACTCATTGCTGACTCAACATTCTTATCAAGCTCTTCAGTACCCAATATATGTTTTTCAATTGCAATTCGTACTTTTGGCTCACTCAAACCTTTTACGTCATCAACAGTCAGCGCGCTTTTCTTCGAAGACGAAGTGACAACACAATTCTTTGACCAGTTCTTCATATCCGCTAAATCAAAATAAACTTTTTGAATAGGGTGTCCATTACACTGATGTTCAGCCAAGCCAAGTGCTTCTGCTCTTTTTTCCCAACTACTATTAATTGACATTACTCTCTCCTTGTTGTTCCCCGGTTATCGGGATATTGTTTAAACGTTTCCAAAAGATATTTCTGATTCTTTTTTAACACTTATTTCCAAATTAGCGCTATTAGCGCTTTTTGTTCGGCTTTTGAAATAAAGGCTCCATTTAGATGTGGATTATATTCCGCTGCGAAATTAACGGCTTGCTCCATGCCACTTGCGAGATAATGAGCGTCATTAGTAGAAGCCAATGTAATGGCTTTCATGTCTTTAATATCCATCGCCATGGCTTCAGCAAATTTACCTGCTTTCATTAATTTTGTTTGAGTTGCCCGCCATGCACTAGCACTATGTGAGCTACCCCAACTTTCTGTCTCTAGGTGATCCACATAATCCATATTGACTGCGGGTCGCCAACCACGAGGGGCAGCGTCATAAGGCGTACCTTCATACGATGATGAAGCGGGAAAATGATTTGATTCAACCAGTCGTTGCTCAACTTGCTTGGTGTTTTGATAATGCCTTCCGCCAATATCACACAAGCCCATACCTTTGGGATTATGTACCCATGCAAGTAACTCACCCACAAAATAAGTATGCGCCTCCTCAACAGAAAAATTATGTACGGCACTTAGTTGATGAATTGTTTTAACGGATATTACTTCCAGCCAGTTTCCCGTTCCGCTAAAAACCTGATTGCCAGAAACAAGCTCTTCTGCAGCAACCCAGCCTATGTTTTTAGTCCAAAATGGATGGGAAGGTGTCGCTTGTATTTTTTCACTTGTTACACTGTTTTTTAATTCAACAGTCGTTAATCGCTCTACGTCACTACTGAATATTTTACCTACCGATTTTGATTCAACGATTGGCTGAAGCTGATTCAAACCAATAACGTGATCACCCGGTTGTAATTTTTCGATAGGCTGACCGCCTTCTTGTGTCCATACAATCGTTCCGGCAGGAAAACTATTCCCTTCGCAATCGCTAATATCATCTTCTTCAAATTGGCTAGCTGAAGCGGAGCCTTCTTCATCGGTGCTAACTGACTCACTGGCACTGGATAATGCATCTTCGCCGGAATCTTCAGCTAGGTTCGCGGAAGAGCTGGCTGCAGATTCTTCGACACCTGATATCGCAGCGTTCTCAACCGTACTTTCTCCTGCGCTTGCTGCTGAACCTAAACCAGCTGTAGCTACGCCTATAGCTGCTCCCGTTCCATTCTGAATTGCATATTGCGACCAACTAAAATGATTACCATGAGTCACCGAATATTGAAGGCCATTAATCCCAGCGCCTGTCAAAGCGCCACCAACGGGTTCTAACGCTCCATCGCTTAATACATCAACAGCCAGCCCAGCAATAACCAATCCAACATCAAGGATTCCACCAAGCAGAGCCGAGAAACTAAAATGTCCCGTAGGGTCAATAACAGTCACCGGGTTATTCAACGCAAACGCATAGCGATTTTGCGCATCTTGTCGTAACAAATGAGAGCCTAATTGATTATCAGGGCTTAGAAAGCGCCCAACAGAAGGGTCATAATAACGCGCATTAAAATAGTAAATTCCGTTTTGCCCGTCGCTTGATACGCTATCAAGTTCTTTTCCTTGAAATTTTTCAACAAAATTATCTGGACCACTTGCGCCCTCTACTGAAGGTGTGCCCCATGGAACATAAACCATCCGAGTTGCTAGTGTTCCCGATGCATTAGTAGTTAATGTTGTAGAGTTAATATGGTTATGGTGGAAGTACAGCCAGCTTGCATTGGTACCAAGCTTTAATCCATTCCCAGGGAGATTGACGGATGCAACGATTGCATCATCCGAGCGAATTAAACGAGTATATTTCCAATTTCCCGCTTGTTCTTCAACACGTAAATATGGTGATACATACCACGTTTGCTTTCCACCAGCGCCAATTTTTTTAAGACGCTCACCTCGTGGACCATAAATCGGAATTTGCATTGTTGTTATGCCCGACTCTTCAACGCGGGTTAATCTATTTAGCGGGTCATAATTGAAGATCCAGTTTGATTTTCCTATTTCTCTGTTTGAGATATTGCCGTTACCATCATACTGAGCAGAATAGTTAACAATATTTTTATTTGTGCCGGTTTGTATTTGATGTGCTCGGTAATTAAATGTTGTATCACCCTGCTTAATAATGTTTCCAGCGTCGTCATAATCGTAATCTAATTCGCCATAGAGTCCTTCTGAGGTTGCTTTTTTCAGCCTTTTATTGGCATAAAAAAACTGCTGAGATCTATCAGTTGAATCCGATTTTAGCTTGTCATTTATAGATTTAAGATTCCAAAACGAGTCCCATTTAAGCACATCGTCTATGAGTAAATTATCAGTACTATCTGTAATTTTTTCACTAAGAACTTGGCCTGTCGCACTATATGTCCAGACGCTATTGGTGCCATTTTGAAAGCTTGCTTTTTGTGGGCTACCTAAAGCTGTATGATCCTTCCAATTAGCAACTGACGAGCCCTCAAAATTAATCGATGCTAAGTTGTCGTCGGTGTAATTTCTATTTACCGAGCTACCATCAGGCCAAATTATTTTACGTAAGCGCTTCAATGGGTCGTATGCAAAATGCATAGTGTAAGAAAGTTTGTCGGAAGGGTATTCTAGAGTTTTGCTTGTTACATTTCCCGCCGCGTCATAACTATATGTAATTTGATAAAGAATACTTTTATCAGAATCTTTTCCTTTAACGACCCACACTCGACCTTTACCGTATTCGGGCCCATCATATTGCCAAGATGTTTCAGAGCCATCACTTAAGGTCCGTGAAGTCATTCGACCCAAATCGTCATACCTGAAGTGTTGCACCTGTCCAGAAGCGTCACTGATTGTCAGGCGATTTCCTGTAGCTTTGTCGTAGGTAGCGGACCATGCGGAATTGTTTTCTGTTTTAATGTTTGTTTGATCCGGGTTTTCAACACTTACCCTGCGACCAAGAGAGTCATAAGTGATTTTAGTTTTGACACCGTGTGGCGAAGTATCGGTTATAGGATCAATAGTTGCTTTTAGTCGGCCTAATGCATCCCACTGAAATGAGGATGTCATGTTTGTTCCAGACACTGTCATTGATACAGGCTTGCGCTTAGAATCAAATAAATCAAAAGTCACCTCAGTAATATAGGGTTCTGCTGAGCCGATAGCTTCGCTCGACTTCATATGTAAATTACTTAGCCAAGAAAATTCTGTCTTCGACTCTTCTCCACTGGCATCAGGGCTACTGTTAGATTTAACTCGTTGATAGGTGTCGTATTGAGTTATTTTCCACTGATTCTTCGGAACACCCGAACAATTCGGTAATGCTTGCGGATTATAAGCAGGAACGGAGGAGCCAATATTGCGGTCATCTTCATCAAAGGTAGAGCAGGTAAAGTGCGCTTCATACTCTTGCCCTTGCGATACAACAATCTGCGTACGACCACGACCATCTATAATTGCTTTGGTTT
This sequence comes from Bermanella sp., assembly GCA_049115935.1. Classification (GTDB taxonomy): domain Bacteria; phylum Pseudomonadota; class Gammaproteobacteria; order Pseudomonadales; family Oceanobacteraceae; genus Bermanella. The sequence goes on from JAGDZK010000047.1 coordinate 14,465, forward strand.
GCATTACATCATCTACTGAAGTCCAGCTCTGTAGCTGTCTTGATATATGTTGCACGCCATCAGTAGGGGAGGATGTGGTAGAAATATTTTGTGTCGTAACAACAACGGCTTTTGCTAACTCTTGGCTATCACCTGTTGCGGTCGATGATATGCAGTTTGTTGATTCAATAAGGGAGTTATCAGGTGGTGTCGTTTGAATTGTTTGTAAGTGCCCTAAGCCATTTAAGCAACTGATAGACACGGCCCCGTTTTGATGACGCATACCTACAAGTGTCCCACTCAAGGGGTCAAACGAATAGGTTTCACTTAATCCTTCTGGGTAATCAATGCGACTTTTAAATGTATGAAAAGTGTCGTCAATTGTTATTTTTGTTGCAGGGACTCCAGGCCCTTTAACGCTAACTGCGTTACCGAATAAATCATATTCGTAATGGGTGCTCAACCAAGTCTTGTTGGTATCATCCCAGCTACTTCGTATAGAAATATTCTGTCGGCCATCAGTGGTGTAAGCTAACTTCTGTAAGCGAAGATCCGATTTTTGGTTGTAACTATCAGCCGAAAAATTTTTACAACTGTCTTTATCCGTTGCTACTTTTGATGTGGCAACCATGCCAAATTGCCACTTTACGTTAGGGTTGTCGACATAACTTGCACAAAAATAACTGGTGTTAGTAGCGCCTACATGAGATCCGCTTCGAATAAATTTCCCAGTTTTTGTTAAAACTGTGACGTTGGCATATTGATCATGCTCGTATACTTTCCCTCTGGTAAACTCATAGACACCATAGTTATATGTATCCATAAATGATTGCGCCATCAATGTCTGTATGACTTTAGGGGTACCCAAGCTTAAACCAGTGGCTGTTTGTTCAACTGAATAACTGGTTTGACTCTTTGTGAGTGTCGTTCCTATGGAGTGAGGCGGGCAGCGTGGGTCAGGAGTTTCAATGTTCGACGTTGCGACACATTGCGTTTCAGTATTGGCAATTGTTCCTGTTAATGGAAAAGCTTGGTTGTAAGTATTAGTTGTTTTCAGCCCGTCTTCGATAACAAGTGAGCTCACTCTTTTAAAGCCTAGCCAGCCACGGCCACTTCTATCAATTAACGCATCAGCATATTGCCACTGCATTGTGTATTCATAGCTCAGTGGATTAATATTTTTGTCGACACTCTCAATAGATTCAGATACGAGATGTAATACCCCCCCTGAAACAGGCTGAAATGGACCTGCTGCTGGCGTATTGCGATAACCAACCCCCAGAGCTGCAGTCGCACTACTTACTTGTGAACCTGTCGCCGTGTAAACTTGATTGTTTGACATAGGCAGATAATTAAAAGCAATTTTTCGTCCCCAGCCATCTACAGCACTTTGTAATAAATCAGGTTTGCTTCCTTGCGCAATCCACGACTTCATACTCATCGCAGTACCGCTTGTTAAGCCCTGAATCAAATCTACACGCCCGTCACCATTGATATCAACTGGCCATACTGATTGGTAATTATGACTAACTAAATTACTGCCTAGGCTCTGTGCTTCGTTAAAGCGTCCTCCTATCGTAAGAAATACGCGCAATGCAATCGATCCATTATTCTCTTCAGCTAATACAAGGTCTGTACTTCCGTCACCAGTAATATCCATCGACCAAAAACCCAGCTGAAGCGAGGTATTAACTCCGGTAGTTAAAGATGAATCCGCTTTAAAACTCCCTATACCTGTTGAAAGGTAAGGGGTTAAAACTAGGCGTCCGCCACTTGTTTTTCCATGTACCAAATCCACATTGCCATCGCCGTTAGCATCTAAGGGCCAAAACTGTAGCGTCGCACTATTTTCAATTGTTATGCTGGTATCTTGTGAAATAGAAAATGAACCATCAGTATTGATGGCGCTAGTGAGGGTTATTGAATTATTATTTTTCTTTCCCAAGGCTAAATCGACCATGCCATCCGCATTAACATCAAGAGGCCAATACTCTGTTTCTCCAGGGCTTATTTGTAATAATGAAACCTGTTTTCTTACTAGCTTCTGCCCATCTGATTGAAATGAAATCAATTGAACATTTTTTTCAGATTCATTTTCCCATGCGACTAATAAATCCGTATTACCGTTGCCATCAATATCCATAGGCCATTCAAAACTTGGTTTACCACTTGCTGGTCCTTGGGTAATGGGACCTTGAGACATCGCACAATTTTGATTGCCTGTTATCCACGGTGTAAGTATAAGATTATTGTTTTTTATGTCAGTAACAACAATATCTAAACGTCCATCACCATTTATATCCATGGGTAAAAAATTTGCTTGATCACTTGCGACTAAAATTGTTTTAGTACCACAAGCCTTTAAGTCGTTGCCATTAGAAATAAATGGTGATGCTGTAACCGTACTACCAATACGACTAATTTGAATGACATCTCCACGGCCGTCACCATTTAGATCTCCGGGAAAAATTGCCTCATATTTTGATGTGAGTGATGCAGAAATATTATTTGTCTCCACTGAAACCGAATTTTCTTGCCAATTAAAATTGGTAGAAACTTTGCAGTTAATTCCGGCAGCTGTATTTCCACATTCAGTAACCTTGCGTAATAAACTTTTCGATGTTGCATTACTCGGTGCGCCATATTCAAAAGTATAACTACGAGAATCATTATGGACTTTACTGCTAATTGTTTTTAATCTAGCTTGAGTAATAACTCTTCCGCCACCGACATAAGTGGTACTAATGTCAGGGCGAATTTCATATTTAAATTCGACAGATCGATTATTTTTAATTTCAGCGGATGTGTTTTTTCCGTATTTAATTTCCTGCAAATAATATTGGCCATCTCCCTGGAACGACACTCCGTTAATAGGTGAATTTGTATATGTATACGATAAATTGTTATTGTTATTATCTACTATATTACTTACAGCCCAAACACGTACGGAATTTCCATTTGTTTGCACTATACGACTGTCTTCGCTAACTCCATATTCCAAAATAGACCCATCGGGTGAATCAACTGTAAAGCTACATGGTCCATTACCGCATGCTTTCATCGAAGCTGTCACTCGCTGCCATGTATCAAGTTCCGTGCGGTAGATCGAACCAGGAGCCATATATTCGGGAGCAGATGATCCATCCGTATTACCAACTTTAATTAAGCGACTGCCATTAATACAAAAGCGGTCATTTTTATCGTAATTAATTGCACCGCGAAATCCATCTATAGCGACAATTGCAGCACACCGGCTGATAGCAGTTGGCCCAGACACGGACCAGCCTACGCCTGATTTTCCTGGTGCACCATGACTGCTGTAATTTAATGAGATATGTGGCGAAAACCCCTTTATTCCGGGCGGAATCTCTATGGGGATAGAGTAAACTGAAGCTCCACTAGAATGGACACCAAACGTGCTACTAATGCGTCCGCTTGCTTGATTATCACTAAAGAGGAGTGGGTTTTGGCTGTTAGTACAGCTGGTGATTCCAGCTATAAAAAAAATAAAAAAAGCTTTTATAATCAAAGGCATAAAATTTTCATTCCATGTTAAAAATCGTAATTCCATATACAAATTCGTCACACGCGAAAATGGAAACGTTACTCCCATAAAAGATAAAACTAATAAATTAAGGGTGACAAGATAACCAATATATTATGAACTATTAGAAAGCTACCTTGATCTGGCTGCACAATTTACAGTGATGAATCAGAGTAAATAACCCGTAATTAAATATAAGGCTAACCTTTTATTTAGGTTATTTCTATTACAATTTAATGAGATAAAACATATTTTATATGTCGATAATATATGTAGTTATTATAGGTTGTTAGAATTGATGTTTAGAGTTTAACTCTGTAGTTAATAAATTCTCTTTAGGTGTTTGAAATGTATGGTTTTTATTTTTATGACGTTTTATTTTAAACTTATTCATTTTTTTATTTTGTAATTTAATGTGGATGTGAAATCTTATGCTTTGTCGCAATTGTACTAAATTATTTTCATTTGGTTGAAATTTAGCTATGTTTTTTAGGTTATGGTTGGATTGGTTTTTTAATAAATGAACTCTCCTTGTTATATTATTACGCGTCATTACTTGTAATAAATTCTGTATTAGATTACTTAATGTCTAATACTAAAATCCTAGAGAAGATGGAGTAGATGTAATCTGTTTTTAGGAATGTTATTGGCAGTTAATTTATGATTTTAAATTCACTACTAAAGTGAAGTAATTGTTTGGATTTAAGAGTTGATGAGGTTCTCTAAAAATCAAGGTTAAAAATTCAGGCTTGCTTATGAGAAATAATTACAGTGAAGATAATTTATTGTTGAGATAAGAGGGCGATATTGAGGCTGTATTTCAGCTCAATATGATCATTATTTCCCTGAATTTACGGATCAATCTAGCAAGAATTTAATTGCATAAGTGATAGCGCAGCATTCTCGGAAAGATAAAATTTTATGGACTAAAACAGCTTATATACTTTTCTTTGGTAGAGGGTTTTTGAGGCCCTTAATTTAGAAAAAAGCTATATCGATCAATGATTAGCCGATCTTCACAGCGGTAATTACTTAATGCCCATGCAAGATGATGATTAATTATAAACAAGCAAAAAAAATGCAGCCATTGGCTGCATTTTTTACATCTTACGTTTTACATTTCACGTCTTACCTCTAACGCTCAACATATCACGTAAAAACAACTTACAAGCTAGCGGCTAATTCAGACGCCAGTTTGATTGCACGTTTAGCATCAAGCTCACCTGCGAACTCAGCACCACCTACAAGGTGTAGGCCATAGTTGTGTTCGTTGTTGCCTTGCAAGTCTTTGAACAATTGATTCACGCTCACTTGGCCCGCACACAATACTACGTGATCTACGTCTAGTACGCGTTGCTCAATCACGTCACCTTCTTTGTTGCTGATGGTGATGTGTAGACCTTCGTCGTCAATCTTGTCGTAGCCAACGCCAGCGATCATTTCAACGCCTTTCATTTTCACAGCGGCGCGGTGAACCCAACCAGAGGTTTTGTTTAAGCCGCGACCCAAAGAAGTGGTTTTACGTTGTAGCATGTAAACCTTACGTGGCGACGGTTCGATGTCCATTGGCTGTAGGCCACCGGCGTTGGTGTTGTTGATTTCTACGCCCCATTCTTTAAACCATAATTCTTTGTTTAGGGTTAAAGACGGGCCTTGGTGAGTTAAGTATTCACTTACGTCAAAACCAATACCACCTGCGCCCATTACCGCCACTTTGCCACCAAGCTCTAGGCCTTTGCCCAGTAGTTCTTGGTAAGTTACTACTTTTTCGTGATCAATGCCTGGCATGTTAGGCACACGAGGTTCCACACCGGTGGAGACGATGATTTCATCGAAGCCTGCGTCTTTAAGGTCGTCAGCGGATACCCAGGTGTTTAACTTAAGTTCGATGTTGTGAACTTCGATCATTTTGGTGAAGTAACGAATGGTTTCAACAAACTCTTCTTTGCCCGGGATTTTGCTGGCAAATAAGAACTGGCCACCAATGGTGTCACGGCCTTCAAAAATGGTGACCTTGTGGCCACGTTTTGCAGCAACGGTTGCTGCGGCTAAACCAGCAGGGCCAGAACCCACAACGGCAACCTTTTTAGGGGCGTGAGTTGGTGTGTATAACAATTCGGTTTCGTGACAAGCACGTGGGTTAACCAAGCAGCTAGAGCGCTGGTTTTGGAAGGTGTGATCAAGACACGCTTGGTTACAGGCGATACAGGTGTTGATTTCGTCGCTACGGCCTTCAGCGGCTTTGTTTACCCATTCGCTGTCCGCTAAGAACGGGCGCGCCATGGATACCATGTCCGCTTTACCGCTGGCTAAGATTTCTTCTGCGGTATCAGGCATGTTAATACGGTTAGAAGCCACAACTGGAATGTTCACCGCGGCTTTTACTTTTGCAGTTGGGTCAACAAATGCTGCACGGGGTACAGAGGTCACGATGGTTGGTACGCGGGCTTCGTGCCAGCCGATACCACTGTTGATGATGGTCACGCCGGCTTTTTCGAGTTCTTGCGCCAGCTGAATCACTTCTTCCATGCTCGAGCCACCTTCAACAAGGTCGATCATTGACAGACGGAACATGATGATGAAGTCGGTGCCCACTTGTTTGCGGGTTTCGCGTACGATTTCTAATGCTAAACGCATGCGGTTTTCGTAAGAGCCACCAAATTCGTCATCGCGCTGGTTGGTGCGTTTGTTTAAAAACTGAGTGATGAAGTAACCTTCAGAACCCATGATTTCAACACCGTCATAACCGGCTTTTTGCGCAAGTTTGGCCGATTTACCGTATTGGCGAATGGTTTTGTAAACGCCTTTGGTGGTTAATGCTTTTGGTTTAAACGGCGTAATCGGCGATTTAATGGCAGAGGGTGCCACGCTGTATGGGCTATAACCGTAACGGCCTGCGTGAAGAATCTGTAAACAAATTTTACCGCCAGCTTCATGGACAGCTGAGGTCACTTTTCTGTGCATCGGTACTTGTAGAGCGTTGTTTAAACGAGAACCCAGTGCCACTAATTCGCCACGACGGTTAGGGGAGAAACCACCCGTCACCATTAACGCAACACCACCACGGGCACGTTCAGCGAAGTATTCGGCCAGTTGCTTAAAGTGCCAAGGGCGATCTTCAAGACCTGTATGCATCGAACCCATGATGACGCGGTTTTTAAGGGTGGTGAAGCCAAGATCTAATGGCTCAAGCAAATGGGGGTACTGACTCATCAAGTTGTCCTCTGTTTATTATGTGAGGGAATATAGGGTGCATTATTTACAAGGTAAATGACTCTGTAGCTCAATTCAGTGATCAAATTGCGCAGTTTGTCTGATAATGGCTGGTTTTAGCTAGATTCATGCTATCTGCCGGTTTTCTAGTGACAAACCAGTCTTTCACCAAGGCTAGGGTAATATTTTAGTATTAGGTGTTAACTTTGCTGGTTTTGTCCCAAATACTGGAGGCCCAATGCAAATTTCTCAATCATCATTACGAAGCTTAGACCAAGCGACTCAAACCCAACAGACTCAACTTGAGCGTCTTGGCAGTGGCAAGCGTATTAATAGTGCCAAAGATGATGCGGCCGGGCTTGCCATTAGTAATCGCATGGATACTCAAAGCCGCTCCATGACGGCTGCTATCCGCAATACCATGGATGGCGTGTCTCGTATTCAAGTGGAAGACGGTGCGCTGGGCAGTATTAACGAGGATTTACAGCGTGTGCGTGAGCTCACCGTGCAGCAGCAAAATGGCATACTTAACGACGATGACAAAGCAGCCATTCAGTCTGAGATTGATCAGCGCCTTGAATCTATTAATAGTCAGTTCGAGCAAACCCAGTTTAATGGGCAAAATGTATTTGAGAATAAAGATTCAGGTTTTCAAGTGGATGCCAATGCTGGGGATCAAATTGAGCTTAAAGGCTCTGATGTGGCCAATGCTTTATCAAACGAAGGGATTGAGGTTGGCAGTGAGCTTGATTTAGAAGCCATCGATAAAGCCCTGCAAAGCGTGAATGATCGACGCAGTGAGTTAGGTGCAGTATCGAATCGATTATCGTCATCGGCTGAATTTGTTGAGCTTAAAAATCAAAACAACCAAGAGGCGTCAAGCCGTATTCGCGATACAGATTTTGCTCAAGCCACTTCCGAAAAAGCAAAAGGGGATATTCAACAACAAGTGGCCATTAGCATGTTTGCCCAAGGCAATGCCAATCGCCAAGATGTGTTGAAATTGTTAGGGCCGTAGTTGTTTTTATATTTACCTTGAATAATGTCATCCCCGAGCGCTGTTATCGGGGATCCAATGCTTAATTTTCCTGCCTCTAAATTTTGGTGAATTGGCAAGTTACGCGACTAGCATGAGTAGCCACCAAGTGTCGTAACTTAGGGTAGTCGCCCAATAATTAAAAAAATTAATGCATGACTATGAATCATCCGTGTCGACTTGGACATTTTTTGTTGGTGTGCCTGCAATTTATCGTTCCATTGAGTTGGGCTAGTTTTCAATCCTCTTAAAGCTGTGTAGTGTAAAGCCAAAGAGGGGATAGCCATGACAACAAAAATAAAAACATCATCCGATACCAGTACGCATTATCGCACCTGCAATTTATGCGAAGCCATGTGTGGTTTAAAGGTAGAGCATCAAGGTACCAAAATTCTTTCTATTAAAGGTGATGAACACGATCCGTTTAGCCAAGGGCACATTTGCCCTAAAGCGGTGGCACTGCAAGATCTTTATGAAGACCCAGACCGTTTAACCTTGCCCATGGAGCGCACCGAAAACGGCTGGCAAAAAATATCGTGGCAAGAAGCGTTTGATAAAGCCGCCGCGGGTATTGCAAAGGTACAAAAACAACATGGTAACAATGCGTTAGGTGTTTACCTAGGCAACCCTAATGTGCATAACTTAGGCAGCATGTTATCGATTCGCCATATCCTTGGGGCGTTAAAAACACGCACGCGTTTTAGTGCAACGTCTATTGATCAATTACCCCATCACATTGTTGCCTATCATTTATTTGGTCATCAATTACGTATTCCTGTGCCGGACATTAATCGCACAAACCATATGATTATCATGGGAGCCAATCCTCTTGCTTCTAATGGCAGCATTATGACGGTTGCCAATGTTCGCCAAAAAATCAAGGACATTAAAAAGCGCGGCGGTAAAGTAGTGGTGATTGACCCCCGTAAAACCGAAACCGCAGATCTTGCCAGCGAACATCATTTTATAAAACCCGCATCGGATGTGGTTTTATTATTGGCCATGGTGAATCATTTATTCACACAAAAATTAGTTAAATCCTCTAAAGCGTTACTATTGGCACAGGGCTATGAAGAAATTGAACATTATGTAAAAGACTTTAGCCTTGAATACGCGCAGCAACATACAGGAATTGCAGCCAACCAAATTGCAAAAATGGTCGAAGAATTCTGCCAAGCCGATAACGCTGTGTTGTATGGGCGCATGGGTGTGAGCGTGCAAGAGTTTGGTTTGTTAAGCCAATACCTCATTATGCTATTTAATATTTTAACGGGTTCGTTAGATGAAAATGGGGGCATGATGTTCCCAACCCCAGCAGCCGATGTTGTCGCTAACAGTGGCCCAGGTTATGTGAATAAACGTCAAAGCCGTGTGCGTGGCCTGCCTGATTTCAATGGCGAGTTTCCGGTGGCGTGTTTGTCAGAAGAAATTTTGACTGAAGGTGAAGGGCAAATCAAAGCCATGTTTACCGTGGCGGGTAATCCTGTGTTAAGTACACCCAATGGTCAGCAATTAGATACCGCCCTTGAGTCTTTGGATTTTATGGTATGTGTGGATTATTACCTGAATGAAACTACACGCCATGCCAATATTATTTTACCGCCAGTTTCACCTATTGAGCGTGATCATTATGATGTGACCTTCCATAACTTAGCGGTCCACAATACCGCTAAGTTTTCACAAGCCATGTTTAAAACCCCTAAAAATGCTCGCCATGATTGGCAGATTTATTTAGAACTGGCCAAACGGTTGCAACCTAAATTACCCTTCATGCAAAAACTGATGCGTGGTGTAACCGGTTTAATGGGGCCCAACTTTTTATTAAATGCCATGTTAAAACGTGGGCCTTATAAAGGATTAACATTAGGTAAATTAAAAAAACGGCCACATGGCATTGATTTAGGGGCTTTGCAATCGCGCTTACCTCAAGCGCTGCGTCATAAAGACAAAACCATTCATCTTAACTTGGATTTTTATTTTGCAGA
>JAGDZK010000048.1:0-51379 GCA_049115935.1 Bermanella sp.
CGTCTTCAGGCATATGAAGGTGTTGTTATCGCTAAGCGTAGCCGTGGCCTAAACTCAGCTTTCACTGTACGTAAAATTTCTAACGGTGTTGGTGTTGAGCGTACTTTCCAAGCGCACAGCCCATTAATCGATAGCATTGAAGTGAAACGTCGTGGTGATGTTCGTAAAGCGAAACTTTACTACCTACGTGAGCGTTCTGGTAAATCAGCACGTATCAAAGAGAAGCTATCTAAGTAATTTTTACTTATTAGCTAATCTGAAAAACCCGCCTAGTGCGGGTTTTTTGCGTTTGAGAGTTTAGTTTTTATGCACAAAGCGTAAATCAGCTGCCCATGTGACTCACAAGAGAGGCTATCTAAGTAATTATTACTTACTAGCTAATCTGAAAAACCCGCCTAGTGCGGGTTTTTTGCGTTTGAGAGTTTAGTTTTTATGCACAGAGCGTAAATCAGCTGCCCGTGTAGCTCACAAGGGAAGCCTATTAGCTCTAAAATAAACAAAACCGTTCGCACTGAGCAGCGAGGGACGAGCGTGTCGAAGTGTGGCCATAAAGAAAAGTGACAGCCTTGATTGGCTTAAGTGTCCCGCCTCTATCAATAATTGCTAAATCCCCTCTGGAACTTCCACTGCAATCAATGTTCTAATTGCCTAACAAAATCGATTAGAGATCCACCATGGCAATTTTAAGAAATCTAGGTGTGACTGCTTTGACCTTACTGGCAAGCTTCACTCAAGCAGAAGAGAAAAGCGTTGAGCAAACCATTGCTGATGCACTTCGAGCGGCTCAACCTACGCTGGTGTTAATGAGCGCCAAACAAATTCCTGGTCAAGACTTATACGAAGTGGAGTTAACCAGCGGCGAAGTATTATATAGCACCTCTGATGGCCAATATTTTGTATATGGCTCACTGTTTCAAGCAACCCAAGGTGAACTGGTAAATATTACCGCTAAGCGCAGTGATGAAAAACGCCTAGCGCTAATGGATAAGCTTGATTCAAAAGACATGGTGGTGTTTGCCAGTAAAGGCGAAGAAAAAGCGGTAATAAATGTATTTACTGATGTTGATTGTGGTTATTGCCGCAAACTGCACCGAGAGGTGCCACGCTTAAATGAACTGGGTGTGACAGTACGTTATCTCGCTTACCCTCGTGCAGGTGTCTACTCTGATCAAAAGCGTACTCAATTTACCGGTTCATACAAAAAGCTGAAGAGTGTTTGGTGTGATACAGATCGCCCTGCGGCCATGAATAAAGCAAAAGCCACTGGCTTTATTAAAGAGAACTTAAATTGTAATGCCCCAATTGAAGAGCAGTTAGCGCTAGGCGCTGAATTTGGTGTACGCGGAACACCTGCCATTATCTTACAGGATGGTGAGTTGCTTCCTGGTTACATGCCTGCGGATGAGTTAGCCAAAAAAATCGGCCTATAATCCAAGAGTAGGTTATACCCCTAAAGCCCTAATGCAAAAGCATTGGGGCTTTTGTGTTTATGGGGCTTAAACTGGGGATTTTAGGCAAATTCACACTGCCTGTTGGGGGTTGATTGTGATACATTGAGCCCCCAAAATTTTCACACACCTGATGCATCATAATCAGGCATTTATATAACGGAGACCATATAGTGAAACCGGTTAAAGTGGGCATCTGTGGGTTTGGTACTGTCGGTGGCGGTACTTTTAACGTGCTAGTAGAAAACGCAGCAGAAATTGCGCGTCGTGCTGGGCGTGAGATTATTATTGAGCAAGTAGGTGCTCGTCGCGAAAACCCTGCTTGCGATACCCGTAACACCAATATGACCGCGGACATCTTCGAAGTGGCGCGCAACCCAGAAATCGATATCGTGGTTGAGCTAATTGGTGGCTATGACGTGGCCAAAGAGCTGGTGCTTGAAGCTATTAAAAATGGCAAACACGTAGTCACAGCTAACAAAGCGTTAATTGCCGTACATGGTGCTGAAATCTTCGCCGCAGCTAAAGAAGCGGGTGTAAGCGTGGGTTACGAAGCGGGTGTTGCTGGTGGTATTCCGGTAATCAAAGCCATTCGTGAGGGTTTAGCGGCCAACAAGATTGAGCGTGTGGCGGGTATTATCAACGGCACAGGCAACTTCATTTTGACCGAAATGCGTGACAAAGGTCGTGATTTCAATGACGTACTAGCCGAAGCGCAAGCACTTGGTTATGCCGAAGCCGATCCAACCTTCGACGTTGAAGGCATTGATGCCGCCCATAAACTAACGATTCTATCGTCCATTGCATATGGTATTCCGTTACAGTTCGATAACTGCTTTACCGAAGGCATCAGCAAAATTACCCGTGAAGATGTGCAATACGCTGAAGAGCTAGGTTACCGCATCAAGCACCTTGGTGTGAGCGCTCGCAGTGAAAAAGGCATTGACCTTCGTGTGCATCCAACCTTGATTCCTGAAACCAACATGATCGCCAAAGTAGATGGTGTGATGAACGCGGTAGCGGTAAAAGGCAGTGCAGTAAAAGACACGTTATTCTGTGGCCCAGGCGCGGGTGCCGGTCCAACCGCATCTGCGGTAGTGGCTGACATCATCGACATCGCCCGTGAAATTCAGGTTGAAGCATTATCATTTGATAGCCTTGAAGACTTAAAAGTATTGCCAATCGATGAAATCGAAACCGGTTACTACTTACGTATGGAAGCACTGGATAAAGCCGGTGTATTAGCTACGGTTGCAACCATCTTAAGCAACAAAGGCATCAGCATTGAAGCCTTGATTCAAAAAGAGCCAAAAGAAGATGAAATCCTTGTGCCAATCATTATGTTGATTCATAAAGTACAAGAAAAAATCATGAACGAAGCCATTGCTGAAATTGAAGCATTAGCCGAGATCAACGGTGCGGTTACGCGCATTCGTGTTGAAGAATTAAATTAATCACAGATTTTAAATATTAAACCTGACTATCAGGATATATGAATATGATGAAATATATTTCAACTCGCGGTAACGCACCGGAGTTAACATTTGAAGAAGTACTACTTACTGGCCTAGCAGAAGACGGCGGTTTGTATGTACCAAAAGACGTACCACAATACACACTGGCTGAAATTGAATCTTGGCGTGATCTTCCGTACGCAGAACTTGCGCACAAAGTGATTTACCCATTTGTCGAAGGCAGCGTGGATAGCGATGCACTACAAACTATTTTAAATGAAGTGTACGGTGGTTTTGCTCACAAAGCCGTTGCACCTTTGCAACAAATTGACCACAACGAATACGTGTTGGAACTGTTCCATGGCCCAACCTTAGCGTTTAAAGATTTTGCATTACAAACCCTTGGTCGTTTATTAGATTACGTTTTAGAACGTCGTCATGAAAAAGTTGTGATCATGGGTGCCACTTCTGGTGATACCGGTTCTGCTGCCATCGAAGGCACCAAAGCGTGTAAAAATGTAGACATCTTTATTTTGCACCCACACGGTAAAGTATCAGAAGTACAGCGTCGTCAGATGACAACCGTAAAAGGCGATAACATTTTTAACATCGCCATTGAAGGTAACTTCGACCAAGCACAAGACATGGTAAAAGCCAGCTTTGGTAACCAAGGTTTCTTAAAAGGTGAACGTAAACTGGTTGCTGTAAACAGCATTAACTGGGCGCGCATCATGTCCCAGATCGTTTATTACTTCTATTCGTCACTAAACCTTGGTGGTCCACTGCGCCCAATGGCGTACTCGGTACCAACGGGTAACTTTGGTGATATTTTTGCCGGATACATGGCGAAAAAAATGGGTCTGCCAATCGATCAATTAGTCATTGCTACTAACAGCAACGATGTATTGCATCGCCTAATGAGCAAAAACCAATACGAAGTACACCCATTGCAACACACCATTACGCCTTCAATGGACATTGCGGTATCGTCAAACTTTGAGCGTTTATTGTTTGATCTTTACGATCGAGATGGCGCGGCACTAGCTGAGCTAATGGGCCGTATGAATGCCAAGAAAGACGTTGTGTCTTTGGATGAAGAAAAACTCGCCAAAGCCCGCGTACTGTTCGACAGCTTTGCAGTAAGTGAAGATGACACAGTGAAAGTGATGCAAGACGTGTTCGCAGAAACCGGTTACTTACTAGATCCACACACTGCCATTGGTGTAAAAGCCGCACGCGAAACGCGCCGTAATAACAACATCCCAATGATCACGCTGGGCACCGCCCATCCTGTGAAATTTGAAGATGCGGTTAAACGTGCAGGCTTCGACATGCCAAACTTGCCACACCACTTAACGGACCTAATGGACCGTGAAGAGCGTTTGGATGTGTTGCCAGCAGACTTAGAAGCGGTGCATAAGTTTATTGCCCTGAAGACGTTTAAGTAATTTGTCGGGAGTCTGACGTCGGGTGTCAGACGCTTTTGACAGAAGATAAAAAACGGCGCAGTATCGAAAGATACTGCGCCGTTTTTATTTAAAGAGAAATAACTATCTATTATATAGTTTATATCTAAGGTCAAATTAATGAATGTAGGTGAAGCTTGGATACAAGAGTACAAGAATAAGCGATATCTTAAACACCTTTCGGATGAGGGCTTATTTGAGAGATACAATTATTTATATGATATACAGTTAACAATAAACAAATTTGGTGAGAACGATTTTAGGGATATAAGGCCTAAATTTTGGCATTCTGTAATGAGGAGGTTTTATGATGTGATAACAGAATTAAAAATAAGAAACTTAACCTTTTCAGATATGCCTATGTCGCGTGTTATCCCTCCAATGTCAAGAGTAAAAGATTCAAATTTATTTCTCAAAATACATGAAAAAATAAGGCAAAGAAAACCAGATCTGGTTAAATTTTCTTCATGTCGATACTTAGAGAAATTTAGCTTTAAAGTTTCACTAGCAAGTACATTTAAAAGTGATGAGTTAAACTTAGCTCGAAGGGATGATGAATTAAATTTAGACTTTAATATCGGGTCTTCTGATTATACATTAACTGATATTAATGGCGGGACTATAGAAGCAGATTCAATGAACATCATTTTTAACCTATTTGATGATTATTATATTTTTTGCACCAGTAATGTATTTGATTTTAGATTGTTTGAAAGTTTTTCTGCTGATTCATGTTTGCTTATATATGACTTTGAGCGATTTACTAATGATATTTACAGGGAAATTAATGAACAGGTATTAATGGAGGATTATGGTTATTCACCAATTGATTATGTAGATCCAGTAATACCAGCAATGGAAGGAAACGAGCCTGTTATAGAAACTTCTAAACATATAGCTTATTCTTATCAACATGAATTTAGGCATTTCTTTTATCCAGTGAAAACAAGTGAGATGAGAGATCATCTTTATATTAACTTAAAGGATGCTGGAGATTACTGCGAATTAGTAACATTGTTTTAATCTATTAGAGATTAACAAGATTTACAGCGTCACATTGATTATATCCATTACAATCCTGTTAAACATGGCTACTGTAATAGGGCAGATGAATGGCCTTACTCGACATTTCATAATTATGTGGAGCGAGGTATTTATTCTAGAGATTGGGCGTGTGATATAAAAGATGAAAATTTTTTGGTTGGTGAATAACAAAATAGATGGGTTACGATGTTCGTTGCACTCACATCTAACACCATCCTACTTGTTGCTAGAAATGTGTTTTTTGTAGGATGGGTTAGCGAAGCGTAACCCATCAATGTTAAAAGAATATTTTATGCGATAATCGATGGGTTACGATGTTCGTTGCACTCACATCTAACGCCATCCTACTTGTTGCTAGGAATGTGTTTTTTGTAGGATGGGTTAGCGCAGCGTAACCCATCAATGTAAATAGAATATTTTATGCGGTAATCGATGGGTTACGATCTTCGTTGCACTCACATCTAACCCATCCTACGTCTAGTTTAGGCTTTTGGGAAATAATTCGGCCGTTCCTCAAAACCCAACAACTCCCGGCGAATCAAATCCAAGCCCGCGCTGGCTACATAATCTTGAAAACGCGCTCGCGAAAACGGAAAGAATAACTTAACCGTTTTAATCTCTGAGTGATTGCCCCAAGCCAACCAAACCGTGCCAACGGGTTTGTCGTCAGTGCCGCCACCCGGGCCTGCAATGCCGCTGACGGCTACGGCCCAATCACTGCCGCTTTTTTCAAGTGCCCCTTGTGCCATTTCGATTACCACTTCTTCTGATACGGCGCCGTATTTTTCTAATGTGGTTTCACTCACGCCCACCATGGCGGTTTTCATTTTGTTAGAATAAGTAACAAAACCTGCGCCAAATACAGAAGATGAACCCGAAACGGATGTGATTTTGGAGGCAATCAAACCGCCGGTGCAAGATTCGACTGTGGTAATGGTTTGTTTGTTTTCTATTAATAATTGCACAAGGTTTTGGGGCAATTGAATATCCCCTTCACCTATAACATGACCACTTAAAACCTGTTTGATTTGCTGGGTTAAGCCGTCTATTTTTTCTTCCGCTTGTTTCGAGTGGGCGGTGAGTTTCACTTCCACTTGTGGATAAGCAGCACGAAACCCCATATCAATATCACTTGGCCAATGTGGAATATGTTTGCGTAATTTTAATTGCAGGGATGATTCGCCAATACCAAATACTTGTAAGCGTTTGGTGGTGTGCGGCTCTATGTTGGTAAAACGCTTTTCTAGAATAGGCAAAATGCTATGGGTCATCATGGCGTTTAATTCGCTGGGCACGCCCGGTGTAAAAAACATTAAACAGTTATTGTGTTCGCAATAAAAACCCGGTGCACTGCCGTTGGTGTTTTCTAAAATGCCCACACCTTTGGGTAAGATGCCTTGTTTTTTGTTGGCATCGTTCATGGGGTAATTCAGTTTTTGACACCAAGCTTCAATTTGCGCAATGGCGGTGGGGTGTTCACATAAGGGTGAGTTGATTACCTGTGCTAAGGCTTCGGCGGTTTTGTCGTCTTCGGTGGGGCCAAGGCCACCATTTACAATGAGCACATTAGCCTGTTGGCTAAGCTGCAGCATTTCATGGATTAAGTCTTGAAGTAAGTCTCCTACGGTAACTTTTTTGCGAGGGCGTAACCCAAGTGTTGCAAGGTGGTCGGCGATCATGGCGCTGTTGCTGTCGATGATGTCGCCGCTCATGATTTCGTCACCGGTGAGCAGTAGCTGAATATTGGCTTGGGTCATAATCTTTGCTTTCTCGTTATAGCGCGACTGCGTACAATTGCCGCCATGAATATAGAAATTATACGTCGTGAATCCGATACCAGTCTGCCCTTATTAGAGCGAATTTTCCATTCCCGTGGCCTAAATGAGGCGAACACACAGTTCTCGTTAAAAGCCTTATTGGATATTCAAGCGTTAAAAGGTCTGGGTGATGCCTGTGATTTATTGGTTAGTGCCATTCATCAACAGCAAAAGATTCTAGTGCTTGGAGACTTTGATGTAGACGGTGCCACCAGTACCGCGCTGGCGGTGGATGCACTTAGGCAGATGGGCGCGCAAGATGTAAGTTACCTTGTGCCGAACCGGTTTGAGTTTGGTTACGGTTTATCCGTTGAAATTGTGGATTACGCCTATCAGCATTTTTCACCGGATTTAATAGTCACGGTGGATAACGGCATCTCCAGTTTTGAGGGTGTTACACGCGCGCAAAATTTAGGCATTAAAGTACTGGTTACCGACCATCATTTAGCCGCAGACTCATTACCCACAGCTGATGCTATTGTGAACCCAAATCAACCTGACTGTGGGTTTGCCTCTAAGTCGGCCTGTGGTTGTGCGGTTATTTTTTATGTGATGTGCGCGCTGCGCACCGCTTTAATCAAACAAGGGCACACAGCAGATAGCTTACCTAACATGGCCCAATATTTAGATTTGGTGGCGTTGGCAACCGTGGCGGATGTGGTACCGCTGGATGAAAATAATCGTATTTTAGTGGAGCAAGGTTTGCGCCGAATTCGTTCGGGGTATGCGCGCCCTGGCATTCAAGCCTTGTTGACGGTGGCAAAAAAAAATCCGCCACAACTCACCAGTAAAGATTTTGGTTTTGCACTGGGGCCACGCTTAAATGCGGCAGGGCGCATGGATGACATGAGTGTAGGCATTGAATGTTTATTGGCACAAACTTTAGACCGTGCACTGATGATTGCGCAATCATTGGATGAGTTAAACCAAGACCGTAAGTTGGTTGAAGGGCAAATGCAGCAAGAAGCGTTAACTCATTTAGAGCGCTTAAGTGTGCAAGCCGACGACAAAGTCAGTGTGTGTTTGTATCAAGCACAATGGCACCAAGGTGTGATTGGTTTGTTGGCCTCCCGTATTAAAGAAAAACTCTATCGCCCTGTGATTGCATTTGCTCCTGCCCAAGATGGATTAACCGATGCCGAAATGGCTAGTGGAGAGTTTGAGCTAAAAGGCAGTGGTCGTTCGATTCCCGGTTTACATTTACGCGATGCGTTGGACTTAGTGGCAAAACAAATTCCCCATGTATTAAACAAGTTTGGTGGTCATGCCATGGCGGCGGGTTTGTCCATAAAACAAAAACATTTAATGGAATTTGAGCAGGCGTTTGAGCTTGTTGCTAAAAAACTTTTAACACCTGAGTTGTTAATCAACCAAGTGGTGACAGATGGCGCGCCTGCACCGCAAGATTTTAATATTAATTTAGCGCGCCAGTTACGTTTTATGGCACCTTGGGGGCAAAATTTTCCCGAGCCGTTATTTGATGAAACCTTTACTGTCATTAATCATCGTTTATTGGGGATGGATAAAAATCATTTAAAATTAACCCTGCAAATTCCCAATAGCCATTTGGCGGTGGATGCCATTTTATTTGGCATTGAACGCCACGGCATTACACCTGACATGGTGGTGAATATGCAACGTGTACATGTGGTATTTGAAATGGATGTGAATGAATTTCGCGGCCAAGAGAATGTGCAATTAATCGTGCGCCACTTGCAAGCAGTTTAACCCATTGTAGGAGGGTGCCCTGCGCCCGAAAAACACAAAATCGGGCGCGGGGCACCCTCGTACAGATATTTTACAGCGTCTTTCCCGCGAAGGCGGGAATCCATTTTAGGTGAATGCAGTGTAGAAATGTGTTGCGTCGTTTAACGTTCTAACAAAGGTAAAATTTGCCCAGCCCAAATAGAATCTTTAAATTTCTCACGGAACCAGCCTAAATGCCCCACAAAACGTTCACCTAATTGCTCTGGTGTCACACGAATCATAGTCACATCTGAACCACGATAAAAACTGTGTAGTGAATCAATATTTTCTTTCGACATCATTTCATCGTCACTAAACGAAAGGGATGTAATCGGTACCGTGACACTATCAAATTGTGACTGCATCGCTTCACCTTCAGCGCCAACGGCATAATCTTTGTTTAATGCCCAGCGTCGCCATTGCCACATGACTCGCCCAGGTAAATTACCCACGATGTTGAGTTTTTTACCCGGAAAGTATCCCAAAACTGGCACCAATGCAGGCGTTAAAAAATACCATACCAGCCAAACAATGCGTTTTGTTGGCGGTGAGTTCTCGCGCCAATAACCACTGCCACAGGCAACGGTTACGGCGTTTGTTATTTGATTAAAGTTCGGTGTCATGCCCATGAGTTGCCCGCCAACACTGTGACCAATCCATTGCACAGGCACATGATCAAAATGGTTTTTGGCATATTGAATGACCGCGTTACAGTCTTGTTGCCCCCACTCTAAAATATCGGTATCGCAGTGTTTAACGTGTTTGTGGATTGATTGGCCGTAACCATAATAATCAAAGGTAATCGCATGATGGCCGTTGTCGTTTAAAAACTTGGCAAACTTTTCATAACAATGTTGAGCCACACCCATGGCTCCGGCAATAATGACTACTGAGGTGGCGTGGTTGGCTCTAAAAATACGCGCACCTATTTTACGCCCGTTTTGAGTTTCAATAATTATATCTTGTGGCTCGGGTAAGGCGGATTTTTCTACGGCTTGAATATTCATACTATCCTCGCATATACAATGACTAAAACGCAGTCAGTAAGTGGTTTAAAAATTTTAATATCACTTTGATTTCATCGTCACTGAACCCTGCGCTCATGGCGCTGTTGAGTTGCTTAATCAACGGCAGGGACAGTTGGACTTTTTCACGACCTAATGTTGTTAAGTACATGCGTGAGGCGCGACCATCTAACTCGCAGGGTTTGCGTGTGACCAGTCCGTTTTGTTCCATACGGTTAGCAAGGCCCGTTAGTGCAGAGTTGTTGAGGTTTAAATCTTTGGCGATCTCTTTTAGTAAACAGCCTTCATTTTGCTGAATCAGCAAAAGCGCCCCTAGCTGGGTAATGCTGATACCAAGGTGAGTCTCGGTATTTTGGTCGGCATATTTATAAACACGCTGACGAGCTAGATTAAGCAGATAAAAAAGACGTTGATCCATGATTTGGCCAAACTATTACACATGTGAATTAAATATAGTTCATGTGTGTAATAGTTTGCAAGGCCATTTTAATGTGAAGACGTTTAATATAAAGGCCAACCAATGTGGTCGGCCTTGTATGAAAGGCAATTAAGCTAATTTAGAGAGGGTTAGTAAGCCACACCAATACGCTGTTGTGGGAACTGACCCGCTTCTAGTTCATCTACCATAGCCTTTGCGTAATCGGATACCGAAATGCGGCTGTGACCTTCATTGTCAGTGAGCAGTTGCTCACCACCTATGCGATATTGGCCCAAGGCATCTCCTGGGAAAATTTCGGCAGCAGGGCTGATAAATGTCCAGTTTACTGAGCTGTTTGATTGTTTAAAGACAGCCAAGGCTTCACCTTGTGCGGTGGCTTCTGCTTTGTATTCACTTGGGAATTGAGGCGTTGAGATTAAGCTCACCCCCGGAGACACTTCTAATGAGCCCGCGCCACCTACCCAAAGTAAACGATTCACACCCGTAGTCGGTAATTGCGAAAGCAGAGTTTGCGCCGTTTGCTTCACTATGTGGTGATTGCCACTTGCTCGGCCACCAATTGAAGTAATAAGCGCATCAGCTCCCGCTAGGGCTTTGTTTAAATCCACTTGGTTGCTGTGTAAGTCGAATGACCGCACATCAAAGCCAGAGCCTTCGAGTTTATTTGGGTTACGCACCAAGGCGATAACGTCGTGGCCGCGTGATTTAGCTTCGCAAGCTATGGTGTTACCGATCCAGCCTGATGCACCTAAAATGGCTACTTTCATGGTCTTGCTCCTGTTTGTACTGGTTTTGTGTTGTCTTGATGACGTTGGAGCTAGATTAGTAGCTAACTAACTGGAGATAAATAATCAAATTTGATATAGATTGTGTCTTAAAATCTAACTAATTGAAGTGTTATGGATCGATTAACCGCAATGACCAGCTTTGTTGAGGTGGCTAAAACCGGCAGCTTCACACAGGCTGCTGAACAATTAGGCTTGAGTCGTTTACAAGTGTCCCGTCATGTTCAAGAAGTGGAATCGTGGCTTAAGCAGCGTCTGTTGCACCGCACCACGCGCAAAGTTAGCCTCACAGCTGTAGGGGAACATGCCTTAAAGCAATGTGAGCAGATACTGCATCAGGCCAGTGAATTAGAACTACAAGCCCTTCATCAGGCACAGCAGCTATCCGGACTAATTCGAATCACAGCGCCCACTGGATTGGCGCAGGGGTTGTTATTGGATGTGATAGAAGGCTTTACCCAGTTGCATCCACAGGTTCAAATCGAAATCTTGGCATCGGATAGTTTTTCTCGCCTAGTGGATGAGCGTATAGATATCGCTCTTAGGTATACAAATCAGCCGGATGACAATTTAATCGCCCGTAAACTGATGACCCTAGACTCTGTTATTTGCGCATCAAAGACATATATAGAGCAGTTTGGTGAGCCTGATGTGCCACAAGCTTTAGCTGAGCATAATTGCTTTACCCATTTGCAATACACTAATTGGCGCATGGTCAAAGACAATGAACACTATAGTGTGAATGTTAAAGGCAATGTGCGAGCCAATGAGCTTGGTACCTTGTGCAGTTTAGCCGTGCGGGGAAAGGGTATTGTGCAATTACCATGTGATTTGGCTAATCCATTAATCGCATCAGGGCAACTTACAAGGGTGTTATCCGATTATACACTGCCGGCCGCTAGCCTTTGGGCGGTGTACTTATCCCGTAATTATCAGCTACCGGCTATTCGTCAGTTTATTAACTATATTGCCCAGCAGTGGTCGCAAGATATAACGGCCCAAGAGTCGCCACGAGAGGGTTAATTGAGCGGATGTGAATGGATTGCGTTTTCTATTCTCAAGGCAATGTTTAACAGACTGGATGAAATTAAAAAAGCCCCTGCACTGGTCAATGAGGGGCTATCAAAAATGGAGTTGTTTGGTGATAACGACTAAGCGTTATTTATTTGTCTTATAGGCCACGCCATAGCTCTATTTCAAACTGACTGTGGTTGCCTGATGCCTCACAGGCCACATATAAATTATCCAGCTCGTAATCGTCGATGCCTAATAAATAACAGCGACGATCATCATTATTAGTGGTGGATTCGATATAGGCACTATTGATGTTAAATGTCTCTGTTTTTGTGGGGGTTAATTCATCCCAATTACTTGGGTAGTCGCAGGCATAAGGTTGGCTGCTGGCATTGGCGTAGGTATCAAATGTAATTTGATTACTGCTAGTGGAATTACCAAAACGTACTTCTTTGCACTCACCTTCTGTTGCGCTACCAGGGGTAATATCAAATACGCCAAAAAAACCTGATTGTTTGAGCTGTGTGGCGGTTGTGGTGTTTTCTACATTGCGAAGAATGTTGGTAACGTTAGTCGAGCCAGTTAACCAACTGCCTTTGACAAAACCTTTGTAATTAAATTGGTGAGTGGTGTCATCAAAGTCAGTGGTAAACTGTAACGCGTCACCAGAGTCCTCAAAAGACCATGTGATGTTGCCGCTTTCATCGCTACTGGAATAACTACCAGTGTTATTGTCTATATTAAAATTGAATGTGGTGATGGTGCTGGAGCCAGCTTGCAATTCTTTATATTGGTTATGTAAAGAATGGGCATTAAATTCTAATGGTGCCCGTTGTAAACGAATCACTTCACTGCCTAAACCTGAGCCTTGGAAATTACAACTGGCAAAAATCTCATGGCTATTTGCCGACAGAGTGACGCAGGTATCTGTGATGTCATCGTTTTTTAAAATTAATTGGGTGCCATTGGTGGTAAAGGTTTGATTGATCTCAACAGGTGAACATTCCTTGATTAAAGACTGCACAGATGCGCCATATAAATTGCCTGGGCAGTCATCGTATTCAATCAGTTCAATGCTCAAGTTTGAGTTAAAGGTGTACATGGCGCTGACATCACCGCTTCCACCGCTGCGCATGGCCCAGCGCCCTTCATAGTCGGCAAGGGCTTCTAAACCGTCGAGTGTTTCTAAAAAGTGTGCAACGGCATCCTCTTCACTGATAACGACAGATGATTGGTTTAGGGTGCCATTGGAGCGAAATGTCACTAATTTTTCTTCAAGCGCCGCTGCAAAATCTGTGGCGCTTGCATTTAAATTCAAATCGCTTAAGGCGTCTTTGGCGGGCATAAATTCAGTATCAGTGGCCACTGGTCTAGGTAGATCGATACCGTTACCTGGGTTTTGGTCAAAGTCGAGGGTCTGTAGCAGTACTAACTGATTTTTTATTGCTTTAGCCGTGGCCGAATTGCCACTAAGCAGGGTTTCCATTTGCGCTTTAGTAAGGCTGCCTTCACCCAATAACGTAGCAGGTGTGACCACAGGGTTGTCGCTATCTACGGTGGCACTGCCTAAATTTAAACCCAGAATCGAGAAGTCAGTGCTTTGGCCAGGGGTATAAAAGAAACGGCCGTTGCCTTGGGTCCACTCGAAACCATCGTTTGGGCTATAACTTAAGCCAACTACACCAGTATCTAAAAAATAGCCAAAGTACTCCGTGCCGCCTGAGTCATCGTCATCGTCGCTGCCAAAATCGAAACAAGCGGTTAATAAGGTGAAAGTAGTCAAGGTGAGCAGTGAAAGTAGCTTATTCATGGGGGAGTATCCTTGTGCAGGTATACTGTAAGTTATGTTTAAATACAGGCAAAATCAAAGATGTCGCCTACCTTATTTCATTAATGGCTGAAACGTTCTATAAACCACATTTCATTAAGCGCAAAAGCTATATTTACGAGGGTTTTATTTTCGATTATCCATTCATCATTTATTGGATTATAATGCGCCGGAAAATCTTTATCAGAGTTAAGCAAGATGCCTAAAGCCAGTGAAATCAAAAAAAATACAGCTGTCGACTATAACGGCGGCGCCTATATCGTAAGAGATATTGAACGCTCAGTGCCACAAGGCCGTGCTGGTGGCAGCATTTACCGCATGCGTATGTACAACGTGGTAACTGGCCACAAAATTGATGAAACCTTTAAAGACTCAGACATGTTGAATCTTGCTGATCTTATTCGTCGTGCTTCAACATTTTCTTACTCTGATGGTGACGAATATGTGTTCATGGATAGTGAAGATTTCACCATGTACAGCATTAACAAAAGCGCCATCGAAGAAGAGCTTTTGTTCATCGCAGAGGACACCAAAGGCTTGCAGGTTATCCTCGTTAACGACATGCCAGTCGCGTTAGAAATGCCATCAAGTGTTGAGCTTGAAATTGTTGAAACAGACCCTTCTTTAAAAGGTGGTTCAGCTACAGCCCGTACTAAGCCGGCGCAATTATCAACCGGTTTAACCATACAGGTGCCGGAGCACATTTCAACGGGTGATCGTATCAAGATCAATGTTGAAGAACGTAAGTTTATGGGTCGTGCTGAAAAGTAATCTTAGCTATTTACCCTAAACCTAAGAAGGCGCATCATGGATGCGCCTTTTTTTATGGCGTTAATAAGGAGTCATTAATGAGCGACATTGCTTATCCAATCAAAGGTGCTTGTCAGTGCGGCGCAGTTACTTATGAATTATTAGCGCCACCAAAACTAATTGCGGCTTGTCATTGTAAAGAGTGCCAAAAATTATCCACCAGTGCCTTTAGTATTACCGCCATGGTGGATGCCAGTGATGTACGCTTTAGCGGCGAAATGAAAGATTGGTCGCGCAAAGCCGATAGCGGCAATGTCAGTGCTGCAAAGTTTTGCCCAGATTGTGGTAACCGTTTGTATCATTACAACCCGCAAGAGCCAAACAAGCTTAAACTGAAACCCAGTACTTTATTAGATACACGTATTATTAAACCCACGGTGCATATTTGGGTGAGTGAAAAACAGGATTGGTTTGATATTCCTAAGGGCGTTAAAACCTGTGAAAAAAGTTTTGAGCCTTAAAAACTAGAAATATATAAGCTAAAAAAAACCGCGATCATTTTACAATGATCGCGGTTTTTATTTAAATGAAACGTAATTAGCCTAGCTCAGCACGGGCCACAATTTCTTTCATGATCTCGTTGGTACCCGCATAGATTTTTTGCACTCGGCTATCTGCCCAAGCACGGCAGATTGGGTATTCGGTCATGTAACCATAACCACCGTGTAGCTGCACACACTCATCCATCACTTTAAACTGTAAATCAGTGGTGATTTGTTTTAAGCCAGCGGCGGTTGGAATATCCAATTTTTTATCTAAGTGAAGTTCAAGGCAGCGGTCTGTGTAGACACGCAGTGCATTGGTTTCGGTAATCAGTTCAGCCATTTTAAAGCGTGTGTTTTGGAACTTACAAATGGGTTTACCAAAGGCTTTACGTTCTTTGATGTAGTCCTTGGTCCAATCAATGGCCGCTTCACAGGCCGCTACGGCCGTTAAGGCAACCAATAAGCGCTCTTGTGGTAACTCTTGCATTAATGCCATAAAGCCAGTGCCTTCACGGCCACCCAGTAAGTTTTCAACTGGGACTTTTACATCGTTAAAAAATAACTCACTGGTGTCTTGGGCTTTCATGCCGGCTTTTTCTAGGTTGCTGCCTTTTTCAAATCCTTCCATGCCGGCTTCGATTAAAAACAAGCTGATACCTGCCGCGCCTTTGGTTGGGTCGGTTTTGGCCACCACAATTACAAGGTCAGCCATTTGTCCGTTGGTGATAAAGGTTTTGCTGCCGTTTAATACGTAGTGATCGCCTTTTTTAATGGCGGTGGTTTTGATGCCTTGTAAATCAGAGCCCGCGCCCGGTTCGGTCATGGCGATGGCACCAATATTTTCAGCGCTGATGAGCTTAGGAATGTATTTTTGTTTTTGCTCTTCGGTGCCCCAGTTTTCTATGTAAGGCATCACGATGTCACTGTGCAGCGGCCAGCCAATACCTGAGCAGCCGGTGCGTGAAATTTCTTCCATGACCACGGCACTGTAACGGAAATCACAACCTAGGCCGCCGTATTCAACGGGTGCCGTTGGGCAAAGAAAACCCATCTCGCCACCTTTTGTCCAAAGTTCGCGGCTCACTTGGCCGTCTTTTTCCCATTGGGCATGAAAAGGTACGGCTTCTTTTTCTAAGAATTTACGAACACTGTCGCGAAAGCCTTCTAAGTCACTGTCGAATAAGCTACGTGGAATCATGGCAAACCTCTGTATGAAATAGTTATTATCAGTTGGTGCGTGATTTCACTATGTCAGTGCAGGGCTTGGCGCTCAATGATCAAAAATTCCAGATAGAGTGGCGTGAATGATAGGGGGCTAAAAAGGGCATATGGCACACTCTTGAGCCCATATAGGTAATTCTCAAGAGCGTGCTGTGATAGGCATTAAGCCGTGGTGCTGCTTGATCTGATACTAGCTGGGTCTTGGGTTTCCCCTGCGCGATAATCCCCAGGGGTAACACCTGTCCATTTTTTAAAGGCACGATGAAAGGTGCTGGGTTCGGTGAAACCTACTTTAAGGGCAATATCGTTAATGCTGTATTTGTTTTCGCTTAAATGGCAAATAGCCAGGTCGCGGCGAACTTGGTCTTTTATCGCTTGGAAGGAAGTATCTTCTTCTTTTAGGCGGCGGCGCAAGGTTTGAGTACTGGTGTTCAGTTGGAATGCCACCGATTCAAAGTCAGGCATTTCGCTTTCGGTATTCACTTCAAGAATGCGTCGAATCTGTGCATTAATGCTAGCGGTATTGTTGGGTTTTACCAAAAACACATAAGGGGCTTCTTGCATCAATTCGGGCAAGTCTTGGCGCGAACGAATAATGGGTAAATCTAAGTCGCTTTGGTGAAAACGCAGTAAGGTTCTAGGCTGATTAAACTTGTGTTCGCCATAAAAAAATAACTGGTATTCGTCAGCATGGCTGGGTCTTGAGTATGCGAACTCGGCCATCTTAATGGGAATGCGCTTGCCCGTTAACCAGCAACATAAGCGATGCCATAACACCAGCTGAAACTCGGTCAGGTAATGGGACTTGTTTAAACAGTCGTGATGTTGGTTAACCACTAATGAGCCGCCCATTTCGGTTTGCTCAAATTGTGTGTGTAGGGCCAGATCAAACAAGCGGTAGTAACGGGTGCCCATTTCTAATGCTTCACCCAAGGTTGAGCAAGGCAGTATCAATTGGCACAGGGTTTCAAAACTACCGGGTTGGCTGGGTTTGCAGTCTTGCCCTAAAAATTCATCATCAAGCAGGGTCACCAGAATACGCAGCAATTTAGCCATTTTTTCTGGGTAAACCCGTGCCTTTGGTTCTTGTAAGATCTCAAGACCAATACCGGCTTTTTTAAGTATGTCTTGCGCATTATGCCCTTGAGCTAGGGCCCCAGCTAAGGCCGCTCGAACATAATGACTGGCAATGGTAGATGTTTTCATCAACAACTGAACCCAAATTCACAATGGCACATCCTGACAAAGTCAGGACATTTGTGCAACTCATTAGAAGCTTTTCGCCAACGAGCGGCTGATGGCTTTTGCCAATTTTTCTGATCGCTCTTGGTATAGGCCGGCGCCATAGAGCCTGATATGGTGAGCCGTAATAATAAAAAATGAGCACAGACCATGTCGAGCCAAGCGCTAAGCCAGTTGAATATTCTAGATTTTTCCACCTTGTTGCCAGGGCCTTATGCCAGTTTGATGCTGGCGGATATGGGGGCCAATGTCCTGCGCATTGAAAGCCCAACTCGACCCGACTTGGTTAGGGCGTTACCGCCGCTAGATGCCTCAGGGCAAAGTGCCGCCCACAGCTATTTAAACCGTAACAAACAAGCGATAGCCCTTGATTTAAAACAACCAGCTGCCTTGGATATCGTTAAAAAACTGTTAGATAAATACGATATTGTTTTAGAGCAATTTCGCCCAGGGGTAATGCAGCGCTTGGGTTTAGGTTATGAGCAGCTGCGAGAGATTAATCCAAGGGTCATATATTGCTCAATTACGGGGTATGGTCAAACTGGCCCGCTTAAAGATCGCGCCGGGCACGATATTAATTATTTAGCGTTATCCGGTGTGGCAGATTACTCGCGCCGCCAAGGGGAAAAACCCGTGCCTCAAGGGGTGCAAATAGCGGATATTGCAGGTGGTTCACACCATGCGGTGATGGGCATTTTGGCTGCGGTAATTGAGCGTGAACATACAGGCCTTGGCCAGCATGTGGATATCAGCATGACGGATTGTGCATTTAGTTTAAACGCCATGTTTGCCTCCGGTTACTTAGGTGGGCAAATCGAACCGCAGGCCGAAAGCACCATGTTAAACGGTGGCAGTTTTTATGATTATTATGAAACATCCGATGGCCGTTATATGAGTGTTGGGTCGTTAGAGCCGCCATTTTTAATGCAGCTTTGCCAAACACTTAATATTCAACAACACATAGGCAAAGCGGTTAGCCAAAAGTCAGATGATGTCGCCGAGTTTAAATATGTTATGCGCGATGCATTTTTGCAGCATGACTTTAAGCACTGGTGCCAAGTATTTGAAAAATTAGATTGTTGTGTGGAGCCGGTTCTGTCATTGGCAGAAGCCGCGCAAAGCGCTCAAGCTCAAGAGCGTCAATGGATTAAAACAGCTCACACTAATCAGGAAGAAGTTAAGCAGTTAACTAACCCTATTATGAAAGATCACGGCATTCAAAATACGGGTGGAAAAATAGGCGCGCACACACAAAACATATTAAAGGACCTAGGCTTTAGTTCACTGGAAATAGAGCAGTTAAAACAACATAAAGTCATTGCCTAATTGAATTTGATGTTTGAAGTGATTGTTGCTTTCTTGAAATGGAATCTTGAATTTAACTTCTAAGTGCAATAATCCTGTAAAAAATCATTCATAAAACTTACGTACTCTTCCCAGCAAAATAAAGGGGAGAGTATTATGAAACCAACTTTAATGAGCCTAATGTTAGCGGCGGGTTTGGCGGCACTAACCGGTTGCGGTAGCAGTAGCAATAATAACGATAATCTAGGCGCTAAAGAACCCGTGGTGGACACTCCGGTTGTTGATTTTCCGAATGTCGATGACAAAACCCCTGCGACTTTTTCAAATTTAACACTTGATCTTATTGGCACTTATGTGTCGGGTAATGAATTTGCAACCTCTTCAGCTGAAATTGTTTCCTACGATAAAACAACAGATCGCTTATATGTGGTCAATGCACAAGATAAAAGTGTTGATGTGTTAACGTTTGATGCACAAGGCAAACCCGTTAAACAAAGCACCATTAATTTGCAATCAGCGGCAGCCGATGCGGGTATCAGCATTGGTGCGGCTAATTCGGTTGTGACTAAAAATGGTTTAGTGGCTGTCGCCATTGAGAACGCAATTAAACAAGATAACGGCATTATTGCACTTTATAAAAGCAGTGATCTTTCACTTATTAACACTTTTTCAGCAGGCGCTTTACCTGACATGGTAACCATGACAGATGATGGTCATTATATTATTGCTGCCAATGAAGGTGAGCCAAATGGTGATTACAGCAATGACCCTGAAGGTTCAGTAACTTTAATTAATATTTCAGCGGGCAATACAGATGCAAAAGCGGTAGTGACACAAATTACTTTTAATGCATTTGATGCTGGCCAGTCACGTCATGACGAATTGCAGAATGTGCGTTTACCGGCACCTCATGGTGCCAGTGTGTCACAAGATTTAGAGCCAGAATACATAACCATTACATCCAATAATAAAGCCGTGGTGGCCTTGCAAGAAAACAATGCATTTGCCGTAATTGATATTGCAACCGCCACAATTGAATCGATTAAAGGTTTAGGTGTTAAAAGCTGGGCAAGTATTGCTGATGGTGGTCAAGGTTATCAGTTAGATGTAACCAACAAAGACGAAGTGCTTAGCTATGCCAGTTACCCTCAGCTGGTGGGTTATTACATGCCAGATAGCTTGGCGTCGTTTAGTGTCGGCGGCCAAGATTTTGTATTAAGCGCAAATGAAGGGGATGGCCGTGAGTATATCTATGAAGCCACGCAAGAAACCTGTGATAACGCAGGTCACGCTTGGGACGGTAAAGAGTATCAAGTTGGCGGCGATGACGAAGACGCTACAAAATACACGAATAAAATAGATGACTGCATTTCTTATACCGACGAAGCTCGTGGTAAAGATCTAAACGTACACGCCGATCACCCGCTTATGAACGAGGCAGTTTATGGTGAAGATGGCACCATAGAAAATAAAAATACATTAGGTCGCATTAAGGTGGTGGCGGATCATGAAGATGTGGCCGCCAATGAAAATGTGTATACCTATGGTGCTCGTTCATTTTCAATTTGGGATATGAATGGTGAACAAGTATTTGACTCAGGTGACGAGCTATCTAAACAAGCCAATACCACTAGCCACTTTAATACCAGTAATGATAATCAAGATAACGATGATCGTTCTGACGATAAAGGGGTTGAACCTGAAGCCATAGAAGTTGCTCAAATCCTAGATAAACACGTAGCCTTCATTGGTTTAGAGCGCCAGGGTGGAATTGCTGCTTACGATGTGACCACACCTAGTGCTGCGAAGTTTTTAACTTACGCAAACAATCGTGATTTTACAGCCAATGTATGCATAGTGGTGGATGGTACCGATTGCGATAACAATGAATACAATGTTGCAGCAGGTGATCTTGGGCCAGAATCCATTGAGTATTTTACCCGTGATAATAAACACTTTATTGCTGTGGGTAATGAAGTGTCCGGCACCACATCGGTTTATCAAATTAATTTAAATTAATAATAATTATTAAATTAACCTAAAAATAATAACAAGAATGCCCGAGGTAGAAATGCTTCGGGCTTTTTTATATTGGTGAAAAATTAGCTGCGTTGAAAGCGGCTGATGATTTTATCGAGCTGATTGGCAAACTGCTGTCGATCATTTTGGTTCATAGGGGCAGGGCCACCAGTATGTTCTCCGCTTGAGCGCATGGTGTCCATAAAGTCACGCATACCCAATAAGCTTTTAATATTCTCTTTGGTAAACAGTTCACCGCGAGGGCTTAGCGCTTGTCCGCCCTTGGCAATGACATCCGCCGCTAATGGAATATCACTGGTGATGACTAAGTCTCCGGCTTGACAGCGCTCGACGATTTCATTGTCTGCCTCATCAAAACCTTGGCTAACTTGCACAAAGTGAATGTATGGTGATTTTAAAACCGACATGTAGTGGTTTGCTAATAAAGTGGTTTCAATTTGCGTACGATTTGCGGCTTTAAATAGAATCTCTTTAATCACTACCGGACAGGCATCAGCGTCTACCCAAATTCTCATAACGCTCCTTAAACGGTTGAATCGCAAGCCATAGCCACAGCCTAGGTGGTTAGTGAATATACGATTTAAAAAAATGTATTCGTGTAATGTCTTGAGGCACTATACTGCATTGTAAGCGTGTATATATAGGTTTGATAATGGTAAGAGTTAATTTAGTCAAAGATGGTCACTTAAGCAGTGGCGGCCCCGAGTTATTGGCGCAATATGATGCGAGTGCAGGACATCGTGTTTGGGTTGATATTTGTGGCAACCTGATCCCAGATAATATTTGTACACAATTCGACTTGCACGACTTAAGCCTATCGGATGCCCAGCGTAAGCGTCATCCGCCAAAGGTTGAGCAGTTTGAAAACTATATTTATTTATTGCAGCGCGGTATTAAGGTTTTTGATGCCGATTTAACCTTCGAACATGTACAGATTTCGTTCTTTATTGGGCAGCAGTTTGTTATCACTTTTCATCATACTGATTCTTTAAGTGTCAATGCTTGGTGGAAAAACAGCCAAACCCAAGACTACCTAAGTCGTGCCCCCATTTTGCTGGTCTCTCGTATCTTAAATACCATGGCCAGTCGTTATCTTGAGGTCATGTTGGAATTTGAAAATACATTATCTGAAATTGAAGATGATTTGCAGGCAGCATTATCTGATGAAGTTTTGATGGAGCTGACCAGTTATCGAACACGATTACGTCGCCTAAAACGGATCTTTAGTTACCATGAAAAATCATCTATGGCTTTGGGTGATATCTATAAAGAATTAAATAGTGATAATGAAATTTCGTATCACCTACATGATGTGTTGGATAAAAATGAACGCTTGAGCAGTTTAAGCCAAATGTATTATGAGTTAACCGGCGACTTG
This sequence comes from Bermanella sp., assembly GCA_049115935.1. GTDB lineage: Bacteria > Pseudomonadota > Gammaproteobacteria > Pseudomonadales > Oceanobacteraceae > Bermanella. The sequence continues at coordinate 22,548 of JAGDZK010000048.1, forward strand.
TTAGATAGTATGCTTTCTATGGCGTCACATAAATTAAACGGAACAATGCGGGTGCTGACGGTGATAACCGCAGTGTTTGTTCCACTTAGTTTTATCGTAGGTTTATATGGAATGAACTTTGAATATATTCCTGAGCTTAAATTTAAATATGGCTACTTTATGGTGGTTGGTTTTATGTTAACCCTTAGTGTGTCATTAATCAGTTTATTTCGATTTAAAAAGTGGCTGTAATGCAATATTTAAATATTTTTCAAGATACTTTGTCGTTAAAAATATTATCAATGGGTGAGTACACCTTGCACCTTGGTATGTTGTTGGCGGCAATCGTGACTATATTTGTAGCGTATTGGGTATCTCGTATTATCCGTAAGAACTTAGGGCGAGTAGGGGAGCGTAGTCAGCATAATCAAGCACAAATTTATACCATCAATCGAGTGATACATTATGTGATACTGGTTTTAGCATTTTTAATTGGTAGCAGCTTCTTAGGTCTTAGTTTTGATAAGCTGGCTATTGTGGTGGGTGCGTTAGGTGTTGGTATTGGTTTTGGCTTACAAAATATCGTCAATAATTTTGTTAGTGGCATCATTATTTTATTCGATAGATCAATAAAAATGGGTGATTTTATTGAGTTAGAATCGGGCACCTTTGGTGAGGTTAAAGAAATTAATATCCGCTCCACCATGATCAGAACCAGTGATAATATTGATATCTTGGTACCCAATTCAGAGTTCATTAATGGCAGGGTAACAAACTGGACACTTGAAGAAGACGTTCGCCGTTTTCGTGTGCCATTTTCAGTGGCCTACGGTACAGATAAAGAGCTGGTTAAACGCTGTGTGCTAGATGCAGTGTTAAACGTTGATCATACCTTAACAAGCGCTAAGCGAGAGCCTCAGGTATTGATGAAAGGCTTTGGCGATAGCAGTTTAGATTTTGATTTAATTGTGTGGGTAAAAGCTGAAAGTGTTAAACGCCCTGCATTATTGATATCGGATTATCTTTGGGTGCTAGATGATACCTTTAGAGAATTTAATATCGAAGTGCCATTCCCACAACGTGATGTGCATATAAAAAGCAAATAACATGAATACGTTACTGCAATCGTTGAACATTGCAGTAACGTGAGGCTGTTATTGTAAATCAATAATTTTTTGTTTTATATCCTCGTAGCGTAATTGCTCACATGCCCCAAAGCCTTCTACTTTTTTTAATTTAAGTTGTGTCATAAGTGGTGTGGTCATACCTGCAAAGTGCCGGCATATAGAATCAAGACTTAGCGGGCTAGCAGGAATGCTTGCAACGTACTCATTAAGGTTTGAAAGCAAGCTTGTTAATGTCTTATCGTCAGGCCATATAGGTGGTTGTGAATATTCAAGCTTTGCTACTTGTCCGCGACAAACGGAGCAATGGCCGCACTGCAGCGGTGAGGCTTGATCGTCAAAGTAACGAGATAGCATATTGCTGAGACATTTATCGAGCTCAAAAAAACGAACCAAAGCGGCGATGCGTTTAATCTCTTTGATCTCTTTATCTTTAAAATAATCAAACAGATTGACTGCTAAATTGGGTTGCTGGATTGTATCGAGTTTGACGTGGTAAACCTCTGTCATTTGTTTGCTTTCAAGTTCGATTAAATTCTTATCATGTAGGTATTCCAGTGCTGCTAATATTCGACTACGTTCAAGATTTGATTGCTCATAACAGGCATTTAAATCGGGCACGGCCCATAACTTGTTGAATTTTGTATGGTTAAATACTTGTTGTAAGAAGGCTTGTCTGCGCTCATCAAATTGACTGAGCAAGGCGGTTTTGTCGGCTAACAACTTAAAGCGATATTCTGCGTAATAACTATAGGCTGGCTCAATTGCCCCAAGTATCTCAAGTTGTACTAAAAGTGTTTTAAGGGGCAAGGCACGTATGTTGGTGATTTTAGAAAGGGATAGTGTTTGCATCTCCCACTGATTGTTGTTTGTATTTTCAATTATATAGGCCAGTAACGTATCGATCGATGCTTGCTCTGGGGTATCGGCATAAACAAAATTTTCAACTGTATTGATGCCGTCTAAATTTGCAAAGGTGATACAGTTAGAAGCATGACCATCTCGACCTGCGCGACCAATTTCTTGACTATAATTTTCAATGGATTTTGGTAAATCATAATGCATTACAAAACGAATATTGCTTTTATCGATGCCCATTCCAAATGCAATGGTGGCGACGATTACCTGTACGTTGTCAGCCATAAAACGAGCTTGGATGCTTTGACGTTTTTCGCTGTCAAAGCCCGCATGATATGCAGATGCGATGATGCCAGCTTGATTTAAGTAGGCGACTACTTTTTCCGCTGTATGCTGTAAGGTGACGTACACAATGCCTGCGCCAGCTTGCTGCTTGATGTGATTTACCAGTGTTTGATTTTTTTCACTTTCTTTAACGGGCAAAACACTTAGGTCTAAGTTTTGGCGATAAAATCCGGTTTGCACAATATGTTGAGGCTGAATATTGAATTTTTCAGCCATATCCAACTTTACTTTTTTGGTTGCTGTGGCGGTTAATAATAGTGTAAGAGGAATATTTAGAGATTTTTGATAGCTAGGTAGTTTTAAGTAATCAGGGCGAAAGTTATGACCCCATTCAGAAATACAATGGGCTTCATCCACTACCAACATGGATATGGCAACGGTATTGATGAATTCACGGAAACGTTCATTTTTAAAACGTTCTACGCTGATCATTAATATTTTTATTTTTCCCTGCCGCACATCTTGCATAACTTGGCGATATTCGTCACTGGATAAACTTGAATCAAGGCTGGCCGCAGCAATATTTTTGGATTTTAAAAAATCAATTTGATCTTTCATGAGTGCCAGTAAAGGCGATACAACTAATGTTAAGTGTGGCAATTGCAAGGCAGTAAATTGATAACATAAGGATTTACCTGAACCCGTGGGGAAAATAGCAAGAGAGCTTTGCCCTTGTAATAGCTGGGTGACAGTTTGTTGCTGACCTTCGCGAAAGCCATCAAAACCAAATGTGTTTTTAAGTGAGAGAGTCAGGTTATCCATGATTACGCAGTATTAAGAAAGAATGAAGGCAATATGCCAGTTATTGCCTTGAATCGCATCAGAAAAAAGAATGAAGAGAAGGTTATTAAAAGCGCTGCTCTAAATACAGGTTAATTTCACGACCTTTATCTTCTAAACCGCCCTCAGAGCCATAATAAGAAGGGATAGGAAGATTGCTATTCAGTAGATTGAATAGGTTGATGCCTAATATGGTATCACTAGAGAACTTATGTGATGCATATAGGTCAATGCGCTGGTAGTGTTCATTTTTATCTGTGAATAACTCAGTGTCATCTCCTAATGCATAATCTTGCATGTGGCGATACCAAAGCCCAAAGTGTGATGCATTGTTGATCTGGTGTTCGGCATTTATGCTCATCATAAATTGTGGAAATGCTTGGTAATCGATGTCATCACTTTTATTTTCGCTTGTTACGTAACTGGCATTCCCTCTGAGTAACCAGCCATGTACAAGAGTATTTACCGAGATCTCTAACCCTTGAGCATGGTTATCTTTTATATTTTGGTATTGGTTTGTGCTACTAGCTTCGGCTACTGGTACCAATGCAATGGCATCTTGCCATTCACTACCAAACACAACGGCTTCTAACTGAAAGTCGGGTTGGTGATACATAAGTACATACTCATAGGTATCGATTATCTCTGGTTTCAGCTTGGTGTTGCCCTGTACTGATGAGCTTGAGCCTTTAAGTTCAAGGGCAGTAGGGGCACGATAGGCGTGGCCGTATAATAGCTTTTGACGCCATTGATCGTTAATTTTATGTACCAAGCCAACTCTAGGAGAAGTATGTTCGTCTGCGTCGCTGTAGTTGTCCCAGCGTACACCGTAACTGATAAGCCAAGTATTATTATCGAACCCTGTACGCCCTTGGGCAAACAGATGACTTAAAAAACGCTCATCGTTTTTAAATGCATTGTCATAGCCGATCATTAAATTACCATTTAGATCTCGTCGTTCAAAACGGCTATCTGTGATTTTAATTTCATCATAACCGGCACCGATGACCCATTGTGTATTGTAAGCATTCTCTTTTTGTTTAATTTGCACTTGATAACCCATGCGCTGCTCATCGTCTTGTTGAGTGCGAATGTGCTGACAATATAATGGGTTCGGCGATGTACTAGTTTCACTGGTTTTACAAGGCAACGTGACATTGGTTAGTGTCGTGAGCGTGTCTGGATAGCCGCGATTATCGAACGTCCATAAATGCTCACTTTGCCAAAAATACACTTGGTTTTTGATTTGTATTTGATTGTTTAATAAAACCTCGTGACTTAAACCGGTTAATAGAAACTGCGAGTCTGTATCGGTTAAGTCGGTATAGGTGGATAAGCTGGTGCTCTCTAAATCAAAGGCAGCTGCCAGTGGTAAAAAAAACTGACGGCCAATACCAGTGAAACCATCGGCATTCACTTCATTATAAAAAAGTAAAGATGACCACTTACCTTGGCTGCTAATATCGCCGTAATTGGCGGTTAAATAAGCACTGGTATTTTTAAAAGACTGTTCGCGCTCGCTAGTCAGAGCCGCGCCTGAGTTTGGGTCGGTATAATTGTAGCGTTGCTCATAAGGGCCATCTTGCTCGTAGGCAATGCCTGAGTGAACCTGCCATTGACCACTAAACTGACTGTTTAGGAAGCTAATCTGCTGATTATTGGCCCCAAGCTGAGTATAACCAGAAGACTGAGAGATCGGGGCGTTCGCTAACTCAAAAGACAATACGCCATGAAAAGCATCGTTGCCGTAAATAGCAGAACCAGGACCACGAATCATTTCTACCTGTTGAATTAAGGGTAGCGGCATTCTTGGTATTGAATAGCCAGTATTAGCATAAGTGTAGGAGCCAAGGGGAATGCCATTCATGGTGTATGCAATGCCACGTACCGATAATTCGGTTGCATAGCCACGGATAGCGAGTACTTCACTGCCACCCCAAGTCGTGTTCGCGGCAACAGAGGGCACCGCCTCTAACGCTTGACCTAGTGTGCTGACACCTCGTTGTTGCCAGTCTTGTTTGTATAAAACAGCTGTAGATGAAGCGACATCCAGTGCACTGTCTTCAAATAATGAAGCAACTTCTAGTTTGATGCTTTGTAGCTCTTCGAGGCTTAAGTCAAATAAGTCCTCCCCATGGGCGAGCTCACATGCACAAAGACAGCAAAAAATGGCAATGTGACGATACATATGGTGCATTACTCATGATTTATTATTAGGATAGTCTAAATTAATGAAAATACGAGATATCTCAATACCTTAGTAGAGTGATTGAGACTAGGTTAAGCATGAGCTTGTACACTAGAATGAGTGTGCCACTACAGTGCTTATTTTATTTGGTTAGGTGAAGCGATTTATTCGTACGCCAATTAGTCATATGTACCAATGGGTATCTATACTGTTACTACTATGTAGGAGCAAAATGCTTATTATTTGTCGACTAGCAGTATTAACCTTATGCCTTGTTTGCAGTTCAGTGGCTTTTTCAGTGAATGCGCCTGTTTATGTGTACCACGATGACGCCCCTTTTTTTCTTGATGGTAAAGCCGATCTATCTGAACAATGGGTAGCCGCTTTTAATCAAAAACAGTCCGATATTCAGTTAAACCTTCAGCATATCCAACGACCAGAGCTTAACGCCATAGTCGAAACCGGCAAGCCCTACCTCATTTTATGGGCAAACCAGTTATGGTTTAAGCACAGGGACGGCGATGTTTTAAGCAGTGATCCTATTTTTTGGGATGCCGATACCTTAGTGAGTCGCCAAAAAAACGCCATACAATATCATCAAGCTACCGATCTTGAAGGTTTAAACATAGGGGTGCGTGCCGGCCACTTTTATTCTGACTTAAACCCCTTATTTAAAGCGGGTTTTGTGCATCGTGTAGATGCACAAAGCAGTTTTCAAAATTATCAAAGACTGAAAGCTGGCAAGGTAGATGGTTTTTTAGATAGTCGCTCCACCATTATCTACATGCAAAAGCAGAAAACCCTTACATCTGAATTTCACGTATCCATCACGCCACAAGATGCTTTTTCACGTAATGTACTTGCATCTGAGCATTATGAAGCGTTTCTACCGCTAATAAATAAAACCATTGCTGCCATGAAAGCAGATAAAACATGGCAAGACACTATGTCATATTGGGGGTTACGACAGCTGGTTGATCAATTTGAACTGGACCTCAAAGAACTCAATGAAATCTAGCGATTGCCCCTATTTTTGTATGCCACATCACAGAATATTCAAATTAGCCGCTTAATGTGACACAAGCCCCGTATTGAAAAAACAAATTTCATTATAGTGCCGATTTTTATTTGGATCAGGGCACAATATGAACATAGAGACTCATTCCCAAAAAACAGCATTGGTGGTTGATGACTCTAAGCTTGCCCGCTATGTTCTAAAAGAAATGCTCTTGGCTCACGCCATAAAAGTAGACACGGCTGAGTCTGCTGAAGAAGCCCTAGGTATTTTAAGTGCGCAAAAACCCGATGTGATATTTATGGATCACATGATGCCAGGCATGGATGGTTTTCAAGCCGTACAAGCCATCAAAAACGACCCAAGCACCGCTAAAATCCCCATTTTAATGTACACCTCAAAAGACGAAGGTGTGTATGTTAATCAAGCTCGTGCACTTGGAGCGGTTGGCGTTTTACCTAAAAAGTTAAAGCCTGTGCAATTAGAGCGCGTGCTGCAACAGCTCAAATTAATACCGTTTGATACTGCCAATGTGATCAAAGCACCAGAAGCCATCATCAAACCCAAATTAGAAAGCAATGCCGCTCAAGCACAAGCAGAAGTCATTGCCGAAACCCGTAGCACCCTCGAAGAATTATCAAAAAGTGCCAGTGAAGATTTAGAAAAAGACTCCATGCGTCAATTGTTTCGCCAATTATTTTTAGAGCAACGGGACAGCATCAAACAAGACCAACATGAATTACTTGCCACCATGGTAAAAGAAGTACGCCCAGCAGTTTCATTAATGGGCAAACAAACCGTGCGTTGGCAAAAATGGGGCTTGGGTTTAACAGGTGCAATTTTTGTTGGGGTGTTGGGTTTATGGCTAAATGCTGACGATAGCGTCGCCCTTAAAATAGACAAACTGACGCAAGTGCAAATGCTCAACAGTGAAAAAACTGATCAACTACTCACAAAAATCAATACAGCGGCAGCATCCGATAAAAATGACGCTCAAGGCTTAGGTTTACCCATACAAACATTGCAGTGGGCATTAAATCAAAATAACCAATTGGCTTATCAAGAACCACTTACCAGTGTGCGCATGCAAAACCACATGAGTGAATTATTATTACGCTTAGAGCAAGAAGGGTTTAACGGTACATTAACTCTGAGATATCACAGCGGTAATTTTTGTGAAAAAATTGAAAAAGGCATCTTTAGTTTAGCCAAACATAAAACCCCCATTAGCCAATGTGTAAAACGCAGTGAACTTGAATTGGCAGAAATCAGTCAGTCAAAAAATTGGGAGTTGCTGGTAGAGCAGTGGAATAACACCTATAACGGCTTTTACATAGAATATGAGAACATGGGCTCAAGTTATACCAAACAAGAATACCCAGTGATTGTGTCAGGTGTTGATAGCATTGAGACCGCACAGGATTGGAATGTTATCGCCGCAGTAAATAATCGCTTAGAGTTTTATTTGCAGTAGTGTTAATAAACAGCCAGAGTCATTATCCTCTGGCTGTTTGCTGAGAACTATTTAAATATTTCTCCCTTTTCAGCATGTTCAACTAAAATCGCTGGCGGCTCAAAACGTTCGCCATACAGCTCAGTTAATTGTTTGGCCCGTTGATAAAATTCACGCACGCCGTATTGATTTACGTATTGAATCGCGCCCCCTGTCCACGGTGCAAAACCGATTCCAAAGATTGAGCCAATGTTGGCATCGCGCACGCTGGTTAACACCCCTTCTTCATAACAGCGTAGGGTTTCAATGGCTTGGCGAAACAAGATGCGCTCTTTGGCATCTTCTAGTGAAATGCTGACCTCTGGTTTCACAAAGTGCTCGGTTAAGCCTGCCCAGAGTTTCTTTTTGCCGTTTGAAGGATAGTCATAGAAGCCTGCGCCTGCGGCTTTGCCTTCGCGCTTGAATTCATCCAGCATTTTATTGGTTAATTCTTCGGCTGGCGTGACGGGTAAGTCTTTGCCTTCGGCTTGTAGATCTAAACGGGTTTGATCCACCACTTTACGACTTAACGTCATGGAGACTTCGTCTTGTACCGCAAGTGGGCCAATTGGCATACCCGCTTGTATCGCAGCGCTTTCAATGAATTGTGGGTGAATGCCTTCGCTTAACATGGTTAAGCCTTCGCCCACAAAGGTGCCGAATGTACGGCTGGTGAAAAATCCACGGCTATCATTTACCACGATGGGGGTTTTGTTTATTTGCAAAACATAATCAAAGGCGCGGGCCAAAGTTTCATCGCTGGTTTGTTCACCTTTGATAATTTCAACCAATGGCATTTTATCCACAGGGCTAAAGAAATGCAGACCAATAAATTTTTGTGCGTCTTTTGCTGCGCTGGCTAAACCAGTTATTGGTAGGGTAGATGTATTGGATGCGAACACGCCGTCTTTTGCCATGAACTGTTCGGCTTCTTGGGTCACTTTGGCTTTAAGTTCACGGTTTTCAAATACCGCTTCGATGATTAAATCGCAGCCATCTAAATCTTCGGCATTAGCAGTCGGTTTAATCAGCGCTAACACGCTGTCGGCTTTTGCTTGGGTCATTTGTTTGCGCGATACACGTTTTTTTAACAAGCCTTCGCTGTAGGCTTTGCCTTTTTCAGCCGCCTCAACTGATATGTCTTTAAGTACCACTTCAATGCCGTTCATGGCGGTAGAATAGGCAATGCCAGCCCCCATCATGCCTGCACCTAAAACGCCGACTTTTTTGGTGGTGTAAGCATCAATGCCATCAGGGCGAGAGCCACCGGCTTTGATTTCATTAAGCTGAAACCAAAAGGTACCAATCATGTTTTTTGCAATCTGACTGGTGGTCAGCTCTACAAAGTAACGGCTTTCAATGGTGCAGGCTTGATCAAAACTGACTTGTGCCCCTTCAACGGCGGCGGCTAATATTTTTTCAGGGGCTGGGTAACAGCCTTTGGTTTTTTGACGAAGAATTGAAGGCACAATCGCTAATTTTTGTGCAACCGCAGGGTGACTTGGTGCGCCGCCTGGTAATTTATACCCTTTTACATCCCAAGGTTGAGTGGATTTAGGGTTGGCTTTAATCCAGGTTTTGGCTTTGTTGATTAAATCCTCAGCGTCATCCGCCAGTTCGTGAATCAAACCTGCTTTTAAAGCTTTTTCTGGATTCACTTGTTTGCCTTCCATTAAAAATGGAAACGCCGCTTCTAAACCTAATAAACGCACCATGCGTGCAACACCACCACCGCCGGGTAATAAGCCTAGTGATACCTCCGGCAAACCGACTTTAAGTTTTGGATTATTAATGGCAATACGATGATGGCTGGCCAAGCAAATTTCAAAACCGCCACCTAATGCTGCGCCGTTAATGGCGGCCACAACCGGAATGCCTTGGGTTTCAATTTTACGCAGTGGCGCTTTAATTTTTTCAACCATTTGAAAAAACTCAGTGGCATTTTCTTTTTCAACTTGAATCAATTCTTTTAAATCACCACCTGCAAAAAACGTGCTTTTAGCAGAGGCATAAATTACACCGCTGATTGAATCGATTTCTGTTTCAATGCGATCGGCGATCTTTAGAATCGCTTCGCGAAAGTCTGCGTTCATGGTATTGGCGCTTTGCCCTGGCATATCCATGGTTAATGTGACGATATTGTCAGTATCTTTTTCAAAACGAATGGCGTCTGTCATTTTTATTATTCCTATTCTTAATTACAAAATCAGGTTTAAAAATAGTTTCTAATTCACCCAATTTAATAATTCTATTTATTCTTTTGTGATCATATTTATTGTAAGAGCCGTTAGTGAGGCCGATCTAGCAAGGCATAAATTTTTGAGTGGGGAGGCGTTAACTAGCCTAAATAACGACCCCGATAAAATTTATAACGCAGCTAGAGCAACGCAACTAGGCTCGTTTAAATCCGCTCGATGATGGTAGCTATCCCCATCCCACCGCCAACACATAAGGTGGCCAGACCATAACGTTTTTCTTGGGCTTCTAATTCATCTAACAGGGTACCTAAAATCATGGCACCGGTTGCACCTAGCGGATGGCCCATGGCAATGGCGCCGCCGTTTACGTTAATTTTTTCCCATGGCACGTTTAAGTCTTTTTGGAATTTCATCACAACGGATGCAAACGCTTCGTTGACTTCAAATAAATCAATGTCGTCCACTGTTAAGCCTGCTTTTTCTAGGGCTTTTAATGAAGCAGGGCCAGGGCCAGTTAACATGATGGTGGGTTCGGTTGAGGTCAGCGCCACGCTTACGATACGGGCGCGGGGTTTCATGTTGAGTTCTTTACCGATTTTTTCGTTGCCAATTAAAACAAGGGCGGCACCGTCCACAATGCCTGAGCTGTTACCGGCGTGGTGCATGTGGTTGATGTCTTCAACTTGTGGATATTTTAACTTGGCGCTGTCATCAAACCCCATTTGCCCCATCATTTGAAAAGACGGTTTAAGTTTCGCAAGGTCATCCGCTGTGGTGCCTTCGCGAATAAATTCATCGTGATCTAAAATGGTGATGCCATTTTGGTCGGTAACGGGAATTAATGATTTTTTAAATTTACCGCTTTTACTGGCGGCGGCGGCTTTGGCTTGTGAGTTCACCGCGAATGCGTCCACATCATCACGGCTAAAGCCTTCAAGGGTGGCGATTAAATCGGCGCCCACGCCTTGTGGAACAAACCCAGTTTGAAAATTGGTAGCAGGGTCCATGGCCCATGCGCCACCATCACTGCCCATGGGAATACGCGATAGGGATTCCACACCACCGGCCACAATTAAATCTTCCCAGCCTGAGGCCACTTTCATGGCAGCCATGTTTACTGCCTCAAGGCCTGATGCGCAAAAGCGGTTTAATTGCACGCCGGATACTTTTTCATCCCAGCCCGCGGCTAGGGCGGCAGTTTTGGCAATGTCGGCCCCTTGATCACCAATGGGTGTCACACAACCTAATACCACGTCTTCAACTTTGCTGGTGTCTAGTTGGTTACGCTCTTCAAGGGCTTTCATCAAACCCACTACTAACGAAACCGGTTTTACCGCGTGTAATGAGCCGTCTTTTTTGCCTTTGCCACGAGGGGTGCGAATGGCGTCATAGATAAATGCATCTGTACTCATGTTGGACCTTTTTATTGTTATCAGCCGTATTAGAAAATGACAAACATCGTCAGTGTGCTTTAACAGTACAGTAGGGGCGAGTCCGTGACCAATGGCCATATATGACGTTAACAGTGGCGGAAGTTTTCACAGCGAAGAAGGGGTTAAGCGAGTGGCAATTAAGCGGGTTTGCTCTGCAAGATTAATTCAAGATGACGCACCGCGGTTTGCGCAATGTCGTGTATGTCGTCTTGTTTTGCAAAAATACCATCGCTGGCTAAGCGGGCCAGACCATGCAAACTGGCCCAGGTCATTTGGGCTAAGCGCAGGGGCGGTTCTTGGTTGTTGATTAGACCTTGGTCTGAAAAAAGCTCGAACAGTTTGACGTACTGGCGGAAGCAATCTTTGGCAGTACGGCGAAACCCATCTTGCTGGCTGTCTTTCCATAGGGCTTGGCCAAACATGAGTTCGTACTGGGTTGGGTGTTTGATGGCAAAGTTTAAATACCCCATCACCGCTTGCTCTAATTTAGGCTGCAGTTGGGACTCATCATCGTTAACCACATGGCTTAGCAGCTGGCTTAACTCTTCAAACCCTTGGCTGGCTACAGCCGCCAGTAATGCGTCTTTATCTTTAAAGTGATGGTATGGCGCGGTGCGTGAAACGCCCACTACATCGGCCAGTTTACGTAATGAAAGGGCTGCCACACCTTGTGCACGGATGATATCCACGCTGGCATTCAACAGCGCCAAGCGCAGGTTGCCATGATGATAAGGCTGGTTGGCGCTGGCTTTAAGATTACTGGTGTGAGAGGTGTCTTTCATGGCGACTACATAACGATAAGTATGGGCGACAGTTTAAACCCTATCTTGACGATGTCCAAATACTGGCTTATCTTGACGGTGTCTAAATAAAGCCGTGAATTAAAATAAGAGAGAAATCATGGATTACAAATCGTTTAACGTTGACATAAAAGATCATATTGCCCATGTGCAACTGAGCCGCCCAGAAGCCATGAACTCAATGAATACTGATTTTTGGCTGGAGCTTCCACAATGCGTAAAAGCCCTTGATGCCTCAGGTGAAGCCCGTGTCATTGTGATTTCATCCACAGGCAAACACTTTAGCGCCGGTATGGATTTAGGTGTGTTTAGTAACCCAAAAGCGGTGCCCATGACAGGTGACCCAGGCCGCATGGGTGAAAATCTGCGTCGAGTAGTGATGCAATTACAAGCAAGTTTATCTTCGTTAGAAGAAGTACGTATTCCCGTATTAACCGCCATTCAAGGGGGTTGTATTGGCGGCGCGTTAGATATGGTGTGCGCCAGTGACAGCCGCTACTGTTCAGCCGATGCGTATTTCACCATTAAAGAAACCGAGTTAGGTATGACCGCCGACGTGGGTACATTGCAGCGTTTACCAAAATTAATGCCACAAGGTGTGGTGCGTGAGCTTGCGTATACCGGCCGCAAATTCACCGCCCAAGAAGCCAAGAATCTTGGGTTTGTGAATGAGGTGTTTGATACCCATGAAGCACTATTGGATGGTGTGATGAGCATTGCGGCAACCATTGCAAAAAATTCTCCGCTTGCGGTGGTGGGTTGTAAAGAAATGCTGAATTACAGTCGCGATCATTCGGTAGAAGACAGCTTAAAATACATGGCCACGTGGCAGTCGGGAATGTTTCGCCCCAACGACATGATGAAAACCTTTGCCGCAAAAGCCACCAAAACCGAAGCCAACTTTGATGGCGTTTGGCCGGTGAAGGGTTTGTTTGAATCTTAGATTAAAACGGCGTACATCTTCACGTACGAACTCGCACCCGCGAGTGAATCACTTTTCACCCGCAGGTGCGGGTTCGTACAAGTTAGTTTTCCGCAGGTTGTATTCAGCCGCTGCGGATGATTTCAACTGGTCCGACAAAGTATTTGATGGGATTTCAAAAAAACTATTTGAGTTTTAAATAGTAACGGCATTCATTTTTTACGTACGAACTCGCACCCGCGAGTGAATCACTTGTCACCCGCAGGTGCGGGTTCGCACAAGTTAGTTTTCCGCAGGTTGTATTCAGCCGCTGCGGATAATGTCAACTGGTCCGACAAGCATTTGATGGGATCTCAAAAAAACTATTTGAGTTTTAAATAGTAACGGCATTCATTTTTTACGTACGAACTCGCACCCGCGAGTGAATCACTTGTCACCCGCAGGTGCGGGTTCGTACAAGTTCAATATCTCGCAGGTTCATCAAAAGTAGCCGCTTTTAAACTAAGCAAACTTGCGTTTTATCGCGCGGCTAAAATCTTTGCGTAAATGCGCAAACAAGGCTTTGCGTGGTGAGAAACTTTCATTACTGGGTTTGCCTTGGGCAAGTTGCTCAATTTGATGATAATACCAGCCCGCTTGGCATTGATTATTAAGTGCCTGCACCGATTTAGAGGAACTGGTTGGCCCCCAAAAATTTTTGCCCAATACAAGTTTGCTTTCAACATCCTTCAATGAAGTTAGAGTTTGATTGATCATTTCATTAGGAAAGTTAGGGTTTAAACAAAATGGGCGCGCTAAACCGATCACATCTGTCTGGTTGTTTTTAAGGGCGCTTTGCATACCTTCAACAGTACGAAATCCACCGGTGACCATGACGGGCATGTTGGCCACTTGTTTAATGCGTTCAGCATATTCTAAAAAGTACGCTTCACGCTTTTTGGTGCTGGCGCGCACTTTGTCATCAGTCTGTTGAAAAAATTCTAGCTGTTCATAAGTGCCGCCACTGATTTCTAATAAATCAAGGCCTGCATCGTTTAACCATTGCACTACTTGAATACACTCTTGTGCGCTAAAACCGCCTTTTTGAAAGTCTGAGCTATTGAGTTTAATAGCAATTGGAAAGTCAGGACCAACCGCATCACGCACCGTTTTAATAACACGCAATAATAGGCGGGCGCGGTTTTCTAGGGAGCCGCCGTATTCATCAATACGTTTGTTGGTGATTGGGCTTAGAAACTGGCTTAACAAATATCCATGAGCACTATGAATTTGCACGCCATCAAAGCCGGCTTTTTTTAAAATTTTTGCGGTAGTGGCAAAGCGCTGAACAATATCGTTAATGTCATCAAGTGTCGCGGCTTTAGGTTTACCAAAATTCGCAATCATATTTAGCTGAACATCACTGGCAGATAACGGTTTAGTATTGACTAAACGTGGGCATTGACGACCTGGGTGTGAGATTTGTGCCCATAGCTCACTGCCACCTGCATGGGTTTCGTTTGCCCACGCCTTAAGCTGTTCAATGGCTTGTTCATCTTCAACTACGACATTGCCAGCGCGCTCTAGATAGCGCCGATCCACCATGATATTACCCGTTACCAACACGGCTGCACCGCCTTGTGCCCATGTTTTGTATAAAATTTGGTGGGCAGTTGTGGCATTATCGTCAGGCGTGGCAAGCCCTTCTGTCATGGCCGCTTTTATGAACCGGTTTTTAATGGTGTGGCCACAGGGCAGGGTGAGTGCTTGTTCGATCATGGTGTTCTCGCATTATTATTTGATTAGTGCAAAGACTCTATTCGAGAAATCGCCAACAGGCAATATAAAAACAAGCAGTAAGGGGAGTTGTATCGTGGAATTTAAAGGGAAGGTTGTAGCAGGCTTGGTGTTTTGTGTAGTGCCTGGATTTATTTGTGCGCAGGACGTTAACGCTATTGTGAATTATGAGTCAAAAAAGACGACCATAGCCCCAGTTTATTTTGCTAGCTCGGCCAAATTAGGGTTGCATAATCGGGATGCAGAATATAACTCTCGTTCTAACAGCGTTGGTGAGGGTTTGTCATTTGCTATTGGCGCTAGTGTGTTACCGATCTTAAGTGTCGAGGTGGCATTAAATATGTGGTTTCCGGATGAAGAAGATGAAGAGGACGAGTACTTATCAAACGGTGGCCATACATTTCTTAATACCTATGAGTTTTCAGGTATCAGTATTGGCAGCAATATTCTACTGCACTTTCCCAATAGTGGCCCTTATGCCAAGTTTGGCCGGCACTGTTGGAGCGCTAATGTGTATGAAACATTAGATGTGTGGAATGGTACGGGGTGTTCTAATACGATTGGTGGAGGAATACTATTTGGCAAAAATAGTCGGGGCTATTTTATTGAAACAAATCGTATTCGCTATAAACAAGTAGATAGTTGGTTTTTAACGGTAGGATTTCGATTATAAATTCATCTTTTGAATGACCTTACGTAGCTGATCAAGTAACCATTGATTGGCAGGGTCGCGATCAAATGACTTGGACCACATCATATAAATTGGAACAGGTAGAACCGTTATTGGGAAATCATAAATATCCAACCCCAAGGCGTCTGCGTAACGTGTGGCAAGGTGCTTGGGAACCGTTGCAATATAATTACTGCTGGCAACGGCTGCCAGCAAACTGATGTACTGTGTGACCTGCACACCTATTTTTCTTTCTTGTGTTAAGGGTTGATCCAATATTTTATCTAATGGCAACAAGCGACCTCGGTTAGGAAGTACTGCGTGGGTGGCGTTAAAAAAATCATCTAATGTGAGTGGGTATTTAATTTGGCTATGATTCCTTTTCGCCACCACCACTAGGGTTTCTTCGGTAACCACTTCACAATGAATACGTTCATCTTCGATTGGAAAGGCATCCAGCATCACATCAGCCTGAGCATGAATCAGTTGTTTGGCTGAATCATCAAAAATGGGTTTTAAGTTATACCGAATATTAAATTGATGATGTTCGTTTTCATTAATTAGCTGTGGCAATAAAACAAACTCAAAATAATCCCCACTTAAAATACGAAAACTGTGTGCTTGGGCTGCGGGGTCGAAACCACGTTGCTGGCTTAGGCCTTGGCGAAGCTGAGATAGCGCGCCTTGAATATCCTGATAAATCTCTTGTGCCTTAGGCGTAGGCACCACACCTTTACTGGTGCGGACAAATAATGGGTCATTAAGTGTGTCTCTTAATCTTTGCACGGCAGCACTCATGGCGGGTTGACTCATGGCGAGACGCTCAGCGGCTTTTGAGAACTGACGGGTTTCCATGACAGCCTCAAAGATGGGAAGAAGATTCAAATCTATAGATCGTAAATTCAGCTTCATGGAAGTTGCTTATTAGTAATATTGAATTTTAATATAAACTAAGACTGGCTAATCTGGTACTCACAATAACGAAAAAAACCAAGAGGTGGCCCGTGGAAGATCTATTAAAACTGGTAGTGGCAGTATTTATCGCGCTGGCTGCTGTGTGGGAATTTGCCAGCGGTCGTACCAAAGATGGCAAAAAAACCAAACAAGATTGGTATATGGCATTTTTAGCGACGTTTATGATGATTGTTGTACAGCGTCCCTTGCTGGTTATTGGCGTGTCATTATTAATGATGACGCTCTTTCCAGGTAGTGCAGGCAGTCTTGCTTGGCTAGAGCAAGAATATTTTTGGTGGGTACTCATTGGCTTTTTTTGTATAGAGGAATTTTTACACGGCTCAGCTCACTTGTTTGCCCATGCAAAACGCCCGAAAAACAAGGGACTTCAATGGATTCAAGCTTTTTACAAAATGAATCATCGACCGCATCATTTATCTGGTGGTATGGACAATAAAGGGCAGTTATCCGTCACACAAACCTTTATTAATGGATGGGCATGGTGGTTCATTTTGCCTAATTATTGGTTTCAAATTGTTGCTTTGTACTTTGGTTTAACCGAAGTTTTTTTAGCGGCTACTGTATTTAAGGGGTTGTGGGCTGCTCATACACATGTGAACTGGAATTATGATTTGTATTTTTTGAATCATAAAAACAAATGGGTGCGCACTATAATGTGGGGTTTGTGCCATATAATTACGTTTCCGACGCAGCATCATCAACACCATTCACGTGGGAAAAACTCAGCAAAAAATGTAACCGCTACATTAGCAATATATGATTGGTTAATTTTTAAAACCCTAGCAATCGAAACCACCAAGCCAGAGGTTTATGGCTGGCGTCAATCTGAGGATGAAGCCAATAGTGTTTTCAAACGTTATTTTAATACCAATGTGAAAAAATACATGCCGGGTCGATAAGCAAAATTGTGCAGTGAGGTGCCGTATGAAAATTTGGGAATGTGTTGTGTGTGGCATCGTATACGATGAAGCCAAAGGTTGGCCAGAAGAGGGTATTGCAGCTGGCACAAAGTGGGAAGATATTCCTAATGATTGGTTGTGCCCAGACTGTGGCGTGGGAAAGGACGAGTTTGAGATGGTGGCAATTTAGTTTTTATTCAGTACTTATTTTTAATACATGGCCCTTTGAATGATTAGATTCAATTTAATAATTAAATTAATTTTCTGGGCCGCAGGGGCCATCATGACGACGCAAATATGAAGGATTACGAGAAAACTGAGTGTCCACATTCATATAATCAAGAAACTGAAACGCTTCTTTTTGATATCCACCTGTTAGGGTTGCATTAATAAAGGCTTTTTTAGCGTTATCAAAATTATCCAATTTAAATTCGCTTACACCTAATAGATAGCTAGCACGACCTACCAGTACTTTATCCAACCCGGCTTCACAGGCTTTTAAAATAGTTGATCTCATTAGACGCCAATTTTGAGTTTTATAATACATTTCTGCAATATCCAACTGGCGTTCAGTGTTCGGAATGAGATCAGACATAATGTTTGCTACTTTAATGGCCGATTCCATTTCCTGGGCGGCATACCAATATGAAAATAATTTTTCATAGTGAGTGAATTCGGCGGTTACTAGGAATTCATTGATCATTTGTGCTAAAAATCGAGCGGCAATATACGGGTTATTATTTTGAGCCATTAAATCACTTAATAACAATATATGTTTTTGCTCTAATTCTATGCCTTTTTGAGCGGCGAGTAACAAGATGTCAGCGGCTTTTTCTGTTTGGCCATCAACCAAGTAAATTTTACTGAGTCTAATCCAATGATCAGAAACCAAATTATTTTTCTCTAGAATTATGGTTTGTAATTCAATACTGGTTGTATAGCGTTTATTTTCGAAGAAGATAAATAAAAGCTGTGTGAGTTGTTCAGTGCTCATATCCAGTTTAGGGTTAACATAGGGATCAATGGCGTGATTAAATAATGTTGTTCTAATAAATTCGTATAATTTTTCAGCTGAAAAAATAGCGGCTTGTGGTTTGTTGGAGAAGTGGAGGCTCAATGCTAATTTTAATTGAAGGTCGATTGAGAGTGATCCTCCTAATAATTGGTATTGTTTAATAGATTGAGTAACGAGGTTGTAGTCTTTTAAAAAATACTGAATATCAATGACTTCAATAATCATTTCTTGTTTGGCAATATCAGACAATCCACTCCCAGACAATGCTTGTTGGTAATAGGCTAAGGCCTTTTCAATATTGCCTTCACCTTTTTTTTGTGCATAGTGCCTAGCTAGAAACCGAGCCGTGCTATCACGGGTGTAGCTATCTTTTAATGTACTGATGCCTTCTTCTAGTTCCTCGATGGTTTTTTTGGCTTCTTCAGCTGTTTTCTTTTGTGGCGTAACGATACTATAACTTTCATATTGATCAGTATAAGCGTTACCAATATTCAAAATGAATACATAGATAAGTGCTTGGCATAGTAAGCTGGTATTAGAAGATTTCATCATGTTTTTTATTCCCAGTTATATGGGTAATACTTCCATTGAAACTCAATTTTTTGCAGTAACCTACGATTCGAACCCGTATATGTTTCGTATAGCCAGCTGCTAACGGCTGCTACCGCTTCATCTTCAAACACCCCTCTAGGGTAGGCATCTAAAACTTGTATGTTTTCGGTACGACCTGAAGGCTTTACTTCTAATGATACTAACACCCAGCCATTAATTTTATTTTCCCATGCAATTTTAGGAATTTGTGGTTGTCGAGTGCTAATGGGAATAACCTTGCGTAATGCTTCAGGGGTGCTTCCAATTTCTTCCCCTAATGCTTTTGCACCTGATTGAGAGGATGCTTTTGGTTGAATCCAGTTTTCTTGAAATCTTGGTATATCTTTCGATTGAAATTGAAAATCCGTTTGGGCCGTACTTAGGTTGATCAAGGGTTGATTCGAGTTATTGACGCTAGGAGCAATGCTGAGATCAATTTCACTTTTTAGGATTGGTTCGGGTTCAATATCTGTCTTTTTTTTAGGTTTAGGCGCTTTTTCATCTTTTTCTTTTTTTACGCTTTCAATATTTACCCTAACCAGTGCTTCTTCTGCTTCAAGTAGAGGGACATCCTGATGAATCAAACCAATAATTAAATAAAATAATGAAATGACTACAAATACAGATGTCAGTAAAGAAAATAAGATACGCATTATTTTTTCTTCGCGGCCAGGGCAATATTATGCACACCAGCTTGCCTAACTTGATCCATTACTGTCATCAGTTTATCGGCCGATACCAGTTTATCCGCCTGAATAACCACTGACCCATCAGGGTTGCTGCTATGAAGTCGTGCAATAATTGCTCGTACAGTAGTGATATCTACTTGTCGCTTATCGATCCAAACTTCAGCGTTATCGTTAATGGCGATGAATATACTGGCTTTATCCTGATTCACAGAGGTAGCTGCAGAAGGTGAATTGACCTCAATGCCTGATTCCTTCACAAATGAAGTGGTGACAATAAAAAAGATAAGCATAATGAATACAATATCTAACATGGGGGTAATATCTAAATCACTTTCATCCTGTTGAATTTGATGGCGGCGAGTGCTCATAAAGCCCCCTGAGTATGCTGATGAGTATTGGTGCTTACGTTTAATTTATCTTCAAATTGCCCACTATGTTTCATGACTAATTGTTTAATGCTGTGGCTGAAATACAATGCGGATAATGCTAAACATAACCCAACCATGGTAGGAAGCGTGGCTTTATAAATGCCAGCACTCATAGCTCTAGCATTACTATTGCCTGTTACTGCAATGACATCAAATACCGTTACCATACCACTAACCGTTCCGAGCAAACCTAATAGAGGACAAACAGCAATCAAGACTTTGATGCTGGATAGCCAGAGGTTTAATCGAGCATTATTTTTTGAAATGAGTAACTCACGAATTTTGTGAGCATTCCAAGATTGTTTATCCTTTCTTATGGTCCAGCTATTTAGCTGATCTTTAGATAATTTAGGGTAAGTCACCTTAATAAAGTAAAAACGTTCTATGATGAGCGTCCATAAAATCAGGGCTAAAAGAAAGAGAGCGAAGATAATACTCCCTCCCTGTTCAAAGAACTGTTGAAATAAAACGATTAACGATTCGTTAAGCATGTTTCTCTACTTCTTTATTGAAAATGCTTTGGGATAACTCTCGCTCTCTCGCCAATATACCTGCACTCTGCTCATCGAGAATTTGTAATAAAATTTTACTAAATGAAACAAGAATGTTGTGACCGAGCAATAATGGTATGGCAACCAATAATCCCAACACAGTTGTCACTAAGGCTTGAGAAATACCGGATGCCATTAATTTGGGGTCGCCACTGCCAAATAAACTGATGCTTTGAAATGTAGCGATCATTCCTATAACGGTACCCAGTAGCCCAAGTAAAGGTGCAATGGCCGAAAATAATTTAATTAAACTATGACCTTGTTCGAGTCTTGGCAGCTCTTTGATAATAGCTTCGTCTAATACCAGTTGTAAGCTCTCGTCATCTTGACGTTGCTCTGGCTTCATATCTTTTACTTGTAAAAATATGCGCCCTAACGGATTGCCATTGTTTGGTTGATCTAGGTTTTTAAGTTGCAGGTTAGTTTTTTGCCAAACAAGCCCAAGGAAGATTAAGCGATATAAAATAATTAATATTCCAATCGCGCCTAATATAACAATGGCGTAGCCCACTTCCTTACCCTGCAATAAGCGCTCGTATAAGCTTGGACTTTGTCCAAGTAGGGCAAGTAATTCACCACGTGTCGGGTCGATGACACTTAATACGGGTTCCGCATTTTGTTTGCCTTGTTTATTGTCGAGAGATTTTGAGCTGAAGGTATTCATTAAGCTATGTTCACTGGGTTGTTCGCCAATGATCAGTAGCTCTTGATTTTGAGGGATATAGCGTAAAAAATGACCATTGGAAAATGCGCTGAATGTGCCCATGCGTATTACGTCTTGTTTGGAGCTTTTACCTTCAGGGGTAACAACCGTTGCCTTAAAAGTCGAATTTTTTCCGGAGTGAGTCATTTCAGCCATAACCAAAAGCCATAATTCCTTCATATCTTTTATGCTAGCTAGCGCTTGGTTTTTTTGTAGTGTGGTTAGAGATTTTTGGCGTTCAGGAATTTGCGCCTGAACTAAGGAGTCTTGAAGGCGAGCAATAAAATCTCCACTAAATTGACTATAAAGGCTATGAATATCACCTAATTCACTGACATGTTTGTCTAACTCTTTTTGCAGGTTATCTAGCTTTCTTTTTTGTTCTTGAGTTGCATTTAAAAGAGGATTAGCAATGGCTTGTTGTTTTTCCCAGTCTGACTTGGCGTTATCAACTATCTGCTGTTGTTGATTTTTTTCACGTAAAAAGCGAGCCTCTCTTTCTTTATAAATTAACTGCTCTTTTTGCTGCAATTTTTTTGTGGTTATTAAAAGTTCATCTAAGGTTTTAATGCTGTTGTCTTCTAAAATATCGGCATTGACAGTCATGGCCGTTATGAATACCAAGCAAAGTATAGTGAATCGAGATAAATGATTTAGCATTATTTTTCTCCTTTATTCGATTCTAACGATGTTAAATAGGGTAGCGTTAATAAATCAGGTGCGGCCTTTTGGCCGGTAATTCTTATGGCTTTTTGAATGGGGCGGTTAAATTCATTATTAAGTATTTGCCAGTCTTGCGTGTTTTTATTCCATAGTGCACTTAACTGCCCATCAAGTGTTTGCATATATAAAGCATTTCTACCCACGCGCAGTATCTGGACGGAACGTGATTCGTTATCCAATTTAACACTGTCACGGTAAACCTCTAGGTCATAATTGTAATCATTTTCGGCTTGATAAAAGGCCATCACACGTCGAAATTTTTCTGTGATAGTCACACTACTTCGGCTTAATAATTTTTTTAAGTCGTTGATGCCGGTTAAGCGATTTTCTTTGTGGAAAGGCAAGTCTAATTGGATGAATTTTTCTAATGTTTTTGTCATTTCCCGCAATAACGGTAATAACTGTTGTTTGGTTAATTTGACGTCTTCAATTTTTTGTTGGAGTGTCGCTATGCTGTCTGCTTGCTCCTCTTTTAAGATGAGTAGCTCTTGGTTGTATTCTTTTTGATACTCGGTTTTACGCAATAACTTTTGATACTGATCTAGTAGCTGCTGCTGTTGCTTGGCGAGTTGATTGATTACTTGCTGACTTTTCTGCCCCATCTTTTGGGTTTTCTCAGCGGTATCTAAACTTTCTTGTAAAAGGCTTTGTTCTGCATGAACAGGCGTCATGAAGAACAGGGTAATCAAACACAGTGGCATTATGAAGTGCATATCAATCCTTTGGCTCGGTATTATTTTGTGCATCCAGCTTTTTGGTCAATGGTGCTAAGTTGTTATTGTTATTATTTAGATCATCTTTAGCCGTTTCTTTGCTAAAAATCATCGTTTATGTATTTGTGGTGCATCACTTTTATAGAGATATGTCTGTTTTATGACAGCCCAAAAGTAAACTGACGGGCTTCTTATTACATATGATCATTAACAGTGAAGCCACTTATTTGGCTATTTAATACCAAGTATTATATGAGTTCATATTTGAATGTATGTAAGAAAACGACTTAAGAAGCAAAGTTGGCATAAAATGACTTATTTGGGTTTTTGTACTGCTTACTGTCGTGAAAGATATTGCCGTTCTTTAGATTGTGAGGGTTTTAAAATTGTGAGATGTGAGATGTGAGATGTGAGTCGACAAGAAGCATGAAGTATTTATTCGATATAAAAATTCGCAATGTCTTATCCTTTGTAAACTAATAATTAAGTATTAGATTGCTTTAACGATATGTTTCAAGCTTGTCTAGATAGTGTCATGTAACCACTTTTCTTCTTTTACGAGGCTCAAAAAAAACCGCGATGTTGCCATCGCGGTTTTCTATATCAGCTAACTAATGATTACTTAGATGCTTCTACGATGGCTTCAAGCTTGTCTAAATAGTGTCATGTAGCCACTTTGTTCTTTTATGGGGCATAAAAAACCGCTACGTTACCGCAGCGGTTTCTTTCGAATCGCTTTAGCTTCTAAGTAATTAAAAAATTACTTAGACGCTTCTACGATACGTTTCATGTCAGTCATATAACCACGAAGTTCTTGGCCAACCCACTCAACTGGGTGCTCACGAATTTCTTCGTTAACGTCAACTAAACGTGCGTTGTCTACAGAGTTAGACTTAAGGTTTAGACCTTTACCAATCACTTCGGTAGTGATGTTAGGCATGAACTCTTCACGTAGCAAAGGAACAGCCGCGTGAGAGAACAGGTAACAACCGTATTCTGCAGTATCAGAGATAACCACGTTCATTTCGTAAAGTTTCTTACGAGCGATTGTGTTGGCGATCAGTGGAGTTTCGTGTAGAGACTCGTAGTAAGCAGACTCTTCAACGATGCCAGACTCAACCATGGTTTCGAACGCAAGTTCAACGCCCGCTTTAACCATCGCTACTAGCATGATGCCTTTGTCGAAGAACTCTTGCTCGTCGATTTCAACGTCAGTCGCTGCTTCTTTTTCGAAGCCAGTTTCGGCTGTTTCTTCACGCCATTTTAGCAGGTTCGCATCATCGTTCGCCCAGTCTTCCATCATGGTGCGAGAGAATTCGCCGGTCATGATGTCGTCTTGGTGCTTGCGGAATAATGGGCGCATTAGCACTTTAAGATCGTCAGCCATATCGAATGCTTTGATTTTAGCTGGGTTAGATAGACGGTCCATCATGTTGGTGATGCCGCCAATTTTCAGTGCTTCAGTTACCGTTTCCCAACCGAATTGAATGAGTTTGGCAGCGTATGGGCCGTCGATGCCGTCAGCAACCATTTTTTCGTAACCTAGGATGGCGCCAGTTTGCAACATACCGCAAAGGATAGTTTGCTCGCCCATAAGGTCAGATTTAACTTCAGCAACGAAAGAGCTTTCTAGAACACCAGCGCGATCGCCACCAGTGGCAGACGCCCAAGCTTTAGCTTGTTCATGACCAATGCCTTGTGGATCGTTCTCTGGGTGAACAGCCATAAGTGTTGGAACACCGAAGCCACGCTTGTATTCTTCACGTACTTCAGAACCTGGGCACTTAGGTGCAACCATGATTACAGTTAAGTCTTCACGGATTTGCATGCCTTCTTCAACGATGTTGAAACCGTGAGAGTAACCTAGAGTCGCGCCTTTTTTCATAAGAGGCATAACAGTGGTAACCGCATCAGTGTGCTGCTTATCAGGTGTTAGGTTACATACTAGGTCAGCAGTAGGTACTAGCTCTTGGTAAGTACCAACCGTGAAACCGTTGTCTGTGGCGTTTTTCCAAGATTGACGCTTTTCAGTGATCGCCGCTTCACGCAGTGCGTAAGAAACGTCTAGACCAGAGTCGCGCATGTTAAGGCCTTGGTTAAGGCCCTGTGCACCACAACCGATGATCACAACTTTTTTGCCTTTAAGCGCTTCACAACCGTTAGCAAATTCGCTGCGGTCCATGAAACGACAACGACCAAGTTGGTCTAGCTGCTCGCGTAAATTTAGAGTGTTGAAGTAGTTCTGACCCATGGGGTGACTCCTATCAATGAGTGGATATGTAAAATTCCCGTGCAGTGTAGGCAAAAAACGCTGTTGCGTAAAACGCTATATTTGAAATAGCTTATTGCAGGAAATGCAATATACTCCTTATGCATTATTCCACTTCACGTAGGATGGGTTAGGCCTGAGTTTTACGAAGGCCGTAACCCATCAATGATGGTTTGAGTATTTTATGGATTTTAAAGACTTATCCCAGTTCATAGTGCTGGCCGATACCCTGCATTACGGACAGGCTGCACAAAAATGCCATACCTCTGCGTCGACTATTTCTCGGGTCGTGCAAAAGCTCGAAGAAGAAGTAGGTCAACGCTTGTTTGAGCGTGATCGCCGCGATGTACGTTTAACTCAAGCAGGGTCTGAATTTAAAGAGTTCGCGCTGCGCACTTTAGAGCAATATCAACAGTTCCAGCGTCAATTACATACTCAGGCCAGTGAGTTACAAGGTGAGTTGAGTCTATATTGTACGGTGACAGCCAGTTACAGCTTTTTATCCGACTTATTAAGGGCGTTTCGTGAACGCCACCCCAATGTAGATATTCGCCTGCGAACAGGTGATGCTGCACAAGCAGTTGATATGGCATTAAATGGTGAAGTGGATATTGCCATTGCGGCTCGGCCCGATCAGTTATCCTCGCGATTATCATTTAAACCCGTTACTCAAGTCCCTTTGGCTTTTATCGCGCCGAATCAGCCAGGCCCTGTTGCGGATGCCTTGGCCGAAACAAACGTTAATTGGCAATATGTGCCCATGATTTTGTCTGAACAAGGTTTAGGGCGAGTCAGGGTTGAACGCTGGTTTAAGCAACAGGGTATAAAGCCGAATATTTATGGGCAGGTGTCAGGTAATGAGGCCATTGTGTCTATGGTGGCCCTTGGATTTGGCGTTGGGGTTGTACCTGAGCTGGTATTAACCAATAGCCCCATAGCCGAAAAAGTGAAGGTGTTGAATATTACTCCTAGTTTAGAGCCTTTTTCTGTGGGGTTGTGCGTGGTAAATCAACATATGAGTCATCCATTGGTGAATGCTTTTTGGCAGGTCAGTGAAGACTGGTTAAAGCAATAAATGTGAATTAGAGCTAGACTCTGGTTATATGAGGCCTATGAAGCGCAATCGATTCCAAGTAGAATCCCGCTGCGTTAACTATTAACAGGTCTAATATGTCTCAAGCAGATGAACAGAAGGTCGTTTCATTGAACCAAGATCAAGAGCCGGTTTCGGCAAAAGAAAAACTACGTAGCAAAGGCATTTATTTACTGCCAAACCTATTTACCACTGGCGCTTTGTTTTCCGGTTTTTATGCCGTGGTTGCGTCCATGAACGGCCACTTTGATAAAGCCGCAATCGCTATCTTTATTGCCATGATTTTAGATGGTTTGGATGGTCGTGTTGCTCGCATGACGAATACACAAAGTGAATTCGGTGCAGAATACGATTCACTTGCTGACATGGTGAGCTTTGGTGTGGCACCAGCGCTGGTAGCATTTAGCTGGTCTTTACAGTCATTGGGCCAAGCGGGTTGGATTGCTGCATTTATTTACGTGGCAGGCGCTGCTTTGCGTTTAGCGCGTTTTAATACTCAAATTGATACTGCCGATAAAAACTACTTTACAGGTTTAGCAAGTCCCGCTGCTGCAGCCATTGTGGCCGGTACGGTTTGGGCGCTCAATGATTACGGTGTGACAGGCGAGCAGGTCTCCATCCTAATGGCGCTTGTGGTCGGTGCCACTGGTATCTTAATGGTGAGCAATGTTCTTTATCACAGCTTTAAAGGTTTCGACCTTAAAGGGAAGGTGCCGTTTGTGGCCATGCTTGCCGTTGTGGGTGTGTTTGCTGTGGTGGCAATTGATCCGCCATTAATCCTTCTGGCTATTTTCTTAATCTACGGTTTGTCAGGCCCGGTTGTAACCGCTAAGAAAATGTTTAAAGAGCGCAAATCTGCTCAAAAGTAAGTTAATCGAACTTTCTTAATATGTCTGGTCTAATCCTTATCTCAAGGAGACCAGACATGATCATCAAGCCTCATGAATTCAAACCCAGCTCTAAACTCACCGAAGCAGATGTCACCCCTGAGTCTATCTACCGTGATCGTCGAAAATTTATGCAGAAAGGGTTATATGGCTTAGCGGCTACTGCCTTTGCAGGCCTTTCTCCCTCATTGTTTGCCAATAAGCTAGACTTTAAAACTACCACGTACGGCGCTAAAGACACCCTCACACCTGAAGAGGCGGTTACCTCATATAATAACTTTTATGAATTAGGCACGGGTAAAGAAGACCCAGTTAGAAACGCATCACAGCTTAAAACCCAAGACTGGACCATCGAAATAGAAGGGCATGCTGAAGTTACCGGAAAATTCACCCTTGAGGACATCATAAAGAAACAGCAACTGGAAGAGCGCATATATCGCCTGCGCTGTGTTGAGGCATGGTCAATGGTGATTCCTTGGGTCGGGTTCTCGCTGGCGGATATGCTTAAACAGTTTAAGCCAACATCTAAAGCCAGGTACGTTGAGTTCACATCTATATACGACCCTAAAAACTTAAGTGGTCAAAAAAGCGTTTTCTCCACCATTGATTGGCCTTATGTCGAGGGTTTACGCATGGATGAAGCCATGAATGAATTGTCGTTTATGGCCACAGGTTTATATGGCAAATCACTGCCTAATCAAAATGGCGCGCCTATCCGCTTGGTTGTGCCTTGGAAATACGGCTTTAAAAGCATTAAGTCCATTGTAAAAATCCGTTTCACCGATGAAATGCCGCAAACCACTTGGAGCCAGATTGCTCCTAGCGAGTACGGCTTCTATGCCAATGTAAATCCAGAAGTTGATCACCCACGCTGGAGTCAGGCCAGTGAACGAAGATTGCCAACAAGCTTCTTTAATCTAAAGCGTATACCTACTCAGATGTTCAATGGCTACCAAGAGCAAGTGGCTCATCTATACAAAGGCATGGATTTAACCCGGAATTATTAATGAATAACAATAAGATGAATAAGCAGGCGTTCCTGAGCTTGCTTATATGGCTACTGGTTTTTTTTCCTTTGGCTCAGTTAGGGTATGGCTTTTATCAAGTGCAGTTTGCAGGAGATATTTTCTATTATGGCCCAGAGCCCGCAAAGGCTGTTGTACACACATTAGGCTTATGGGCCATGAGTTTTTTGTTTGTTGTGTTATCCGTGCGACACCTAAAGCGCTGGCTTAAAATAAACTTACAACCAATGCGACGCAGATTGGGCCTTACGGCATTCTTTTATGCTTTATTGCATATGCTGGCTTATACAGTATTGATTCTGGGTTTTGAGTTTTCTGAGTTAGCAGCTGATATTCAAAAACGCCCTTATATATTGGTAGGAGCATTGGCGATTGTATTAATGCTACCTTTAGCGCTCACATCAACGAAAGGCTGGCAGCGTCGCCTTAAGCGAAAATGGAAAACCTTACATCTGCTTATATACCCAGTTGCTGTATTGGTTCTGATCCACCTTTGGTGGCAAGTAAGAGCAGGGTTCCTATTGGCCAGTACCATGACACTAATAGTGCTTGCCATATTTGTTTTGAAATTTTTACCTAGCAAGCTTGCACATAGGAAAACCTCTTCTAATCTATAGAACGCTCCAAGAGAAAATCATTTTCAAATAGTGGTTGACTCAAATCCTTAAGTGCGTAGAATGCGCCACCTCAA